>JAWPMN010000001.1:3440000-4040000 GCA_033344895.1 Alphaproteobacteria bacterium | reverse complement strand
ACGATCTGGCGCGCCAGGGTGCCGCTGGAGGCGAAGACACCGTCCGCGCCGTCGATTTCCGACAGGATCGCGGCCAGCGGCTCCGCCAGGCTTGCCGCTGCAAAGACCCGCACACGGTCCTGGGTCTGGCCTTCGGTCGGGAAAGTCGATGCCCCCGCGACCAGGGCGACGATCCCCAGAAAGATGCGCAGGCCGAATAGCTTCACTTTCCGGCAAGCCGATCGAAACCGCGCTCCAGATCACGGATCAGGTCTTCCGGATCCTCCAGCCCGATATGATAGCGCAGCACCTGACCGTCCTGCGGCCAGTCGGTCGCCGTGCGGATTTTCTCCGGATAGGAGGTGATGCACAGGCTTTCGAAACCTCCCCAGGAAGCGCCTATCCCGAACAGCTCGTAGCCTTCGACCATCGCCACAAGTCGGTCGCGGTCCGGTGCCTTGATCACCGCACCGAACAGACCACAGGCGCCGGTAAAATCACGCTTCCAGATTTCGTGGCCGGGATCGCCGGGCAGGGCCGGATGCAGGACCCGAACGACCTCCGGCCGCTCGGCAAGCCACTGGGCGATACGAATGCCATTCTCATGGTGACGCATCAGCCGCGTCGGCATGGTGCGCAGACCGCGCTGAACCAGATAGCAATCGTCGGGCGAAACGCCGATGCCCTGGAACATGACCGTCTGATGGATCAACTCGTAGAGTTCCTGCGTGGCGCAGGACACGCTGCCCAGCATGGCGTCGGAATGGCCGCAGGGATACTTGGTCAAGGCATGTGCCGAGAAATCGATCCCCAACGCAATCGGTTTCAGGAAGTATCCGGCGCCCCAGGTGTTGTCGATTCCCGTCAGAACGCCTTTCTCCTTGGCTGCTGCAATGATCGCACGCAGATCCGGCATTTCGAATGTCAGGGAGCCCGGCGCCTCGGTCCAGACCATCTTGGTTTCCGGACGGATCAGATCCGAAATTCCCGATCCGATGGCGGGGTCGTAGAATGTGATCTCGCAGCCCAGTTGGGTCAGGTATCCGCTGCCCAGGGATCGGACCGGCAGATAGACGTTGTCCGGGATCAGGAAATGAGCGCCCGGGGCCGCCAGCGCCATGAAGGGCTGGGCACAGGCGGACATGCCACTTGGCAGCAGCTCCGTGTCCGCTGCGCCTTCCAACTCGGTCAGCGCATCGCGCAGTGCGAACTGCGTCGGTGTTCCCATCCGGCCGTACATGACCGAGTGCCGGCCGACCTTGTGGGCCGTGCCTTCCTTGCGTCCTTCCCAGGATTTGACGGTCGGGTGCAGGATTGTTGAGGCGTGGTATACGGGCGGATTGACGACGCCGAAATTTTCCATTGGTCGCCGTCCGGCATGCACCGCGATCGTATCGTCGTTATGTTTCTTGTTTTCGTCCACGCGCCGATCCACCCTTTGATTTCTGCTTGTTGTCGCACCCGTCGGCGAGCAGCCTATGCGCCTTCGTCGGAATTGCAAATCCTGGTCGGGGAACAGCGGAATGGATGAGGTTGAAACCGTCGTGATCGGCGCCGGCGTGGTCGGTCTGGCCTGTGCAAAGATTCTCGCCGAGTCGGGACGGGACGTGGTCGTGATCGAACGCGCCGATGCGATCGGCACGGAAACCAGTTCCCGCAACAGCGAAGTGATTCACGCCGGCATCTACTATCCGCAGGGCAGTTTGAAGGCGAAGCTGTGCGTCCAGGGCCGCAGAAGGCTCTACGAATACTGCGAGGCGCGCGGTGTGCCGCACCGTCGCTGCGGCAAGCTGATTGTCGCCACCTCCGCAGAGGAAGAGCCGGTTCTGAATGAAATCCTGGAAAAGGCCCGTGCCAATGGTGTGGTCGGCGCGGATGACCTGGTCTGGGTATCGGGTCAGGAGGCGAGGGCGATGGAGCCGGCCCTGCGTTGCACGAAGGCGCTTTTGTCGCCTTCGACAGGGATCATCGACAGTCATGCGCTGATGTTGGCCTATCAGGGCGATGCGGAAGCGGCGGGGGCGATGCTGGCCTTCGAAACGCCGGTGACGGCCGGGGCCCTGGGCGACGGGCGCATTCTGATCAAGACGGGGGGCGCATCGCCGATGTCGCTTTCGGCGCGCGAGGTGGTCGTCGCCGCCGGTTTGCACAGTCAGACGTTTCTCAGGAACCTTTCGGGCTATCCGGCGGCCCTGGTACCCGGTCAATACTTCTGCAAGGGGAACTATTTCATCACCGCTGGCAAGGCGCCATTCCGGCATCTTATTTACCCGGTGCCGGTGAAGTCCGGGCTGGGCGTCCATGTCACCTTGGACATGGGCGGCGGCATGCGGTTCGGTCCGGACACCCAATGGATCGACGGGCTGAACGGAGAAGCGACATTGAAGGTCGATCCGGCCCGGGGGGAGGCCTTTTACGCTGCCATCCGTCGATACTATCCGGACCTGGCGGACGGCGCGCTCAGCCCCGGCTATGCCGGCATCCGCCCAAAGCTGAGCCCGCAAGGTGCCGTCGGCGACGACTTCCAGATAGACGGGCCGGAACGACACGGCATTCCGGGGCTGGTTGCGCTTTGCGGTATCGAGAGCCCGGGCCTGACCTCGTCGCTGGCGATCGCAACCGAAGTGCTGGGCCGGCTCCAGGCTTAACGACCGGTATTCTGGACGATCAGCCCGTAGGTATAGCCAACTCCGAAAAGCATCAGCAGCAACCCGACCCATTCCATGGTCTGGTCCGCTGCGCCCGCGGCGAGGATAAGCCCCATCAGGGCCAGTCCGGTCATTACAATTCCCAAACCCCAACTCGTCATTGTCTTACTCCCGATGCAGGTATGACCGGATCGTTTCCGGTGCGCCTTTATGACCGCCGATTTCCGACCCCGCCTTGACCTGCATCAATGAAGCTTGATGCGGCGCAGGTCATAAAGCGCACAGTTGAGTCGCCCCCGGGCGATCCGCACGCGGTTGGAGATATGAGAGATGAAAGCTACGCATGCCGAATTGGGGGCTGCGCCGCAATACGATGAAACCGTAGTCCGGTACTTCACGGTTGCGACCGTCCTATGGGGTGTCGTCGCCTTTCTGGTGGGCGTGACGATCGCCTTCCAGTTGGCGTTCCCCATCCTGAACTTCGATCTGCCATGGCTGTCTTTTGGACGGCTGCGGCCGCTGCATACATCCGCAGCGATCTTTGCATTCGGAGGGTGCGCGTTGTTCGCAACCTCTCTGCATGTGGTTCAACGAACCTGTCGGGTGCCGCTTTACGGCGGGCGCGACGTCGCCATGTTCCTGTTCTGGGGTTATCAGCTGTTCATCGTCATGGCGGCCGTAGGCTACGTCACCGGCGTTACCCAGGGTCGGGAATATGCTGAACCGGAATGGTATGTGGACCTGTGGCTGACCTTGGTCTGGGTGGTTTACCTGATCGTGTTCCTGGGCACGATCATACGCCGCCGGGAGCCGCATATCTATGTCGCCAACTGGTTCTATCTGGCTTTCATCGTCACCGTTGCGCTGCTGCATGTCGTGAACAACCTGGCCATGCCCGTTTCACTGTTTGGGGCGAAATCCTATTCGGCCTTTTCCGGCGTTCAGGACGCGCTGACCCAATGGTGGTACGGGCATAATGCCGTCGGCTTTTTCCTGACCGCGGGTTTTCTGGGGATGATGTATTACATCATTCCAAAACAGGCGAACCGGCCGGTCTATTCCTACCGACTGTCCATCGTGCATTTCTGGTCGCTGATCTTCCTCTACATCTGGGCCGGTCCGCACCACCTGCATTACACCGCATTGCCGGAATGGGCGCAGACATTGGGCATGGTCTTCTCGGTCATGCTGTGGATGCCCAGCTGGGGCGGCATGATCAACGGCATCATGACCCTGTCCGGTGCCTGGGAGAAACTGCGGACAGATCCGGTCCTGCGCTTCATGGTGACCGCCGTCGCCTTTTACGGGATGTCGACCTTCGAAGGGCCCCTGATGTCGGTCCGCGCGGTCAATTCACTGAGCCACTACACCGACTGGACTATCGGCCATGTGCATTCCGGTGCCCTTGGCTGGGTCGCTCTGATCAGTTTCGGGGCGGTCTATTACCTTGTGCCGGTACTCTGGAATCGTGAGCGCCTGTACAGCCTTCGTCTCGTTGCCTGGCACTACTGGATCTCGACCATCGGCATCATCCTCTACATCACATCAATGTGGGTGTCGGGAATTCTGCAGGGGCTGATGTGGCGGTCCTACGACGAGTTGGGTTTCCTTCAGTACAGCTTTGTCGAAACCGTGGAAGCCATGCATCCGTTCTATGTGATCCGGGCGATCGGCGGGGTCTTCTTCCTGCTGGGCTCGCTGATCATGGTCTACAACCTGTATCGCACCATGCGCGGGGACCTGCGCAGCGAAACGCCGGTCGAGCGGTTTCAGCCGGCGCCGGCCGCGGCCGAGTGACCGGGGAGGGAACCAGAAATGTCGCTAATCAAGCACAAGTTCATCGAAACGAACGTTTCCCTGATGACCGTCCTGGTCCTGATCACGGTGTCCATCGGCGGGATCGTGGAACTGGTGCCGCTGTTCACGATCGAAAGCACGATCGAAGAGGTGGATGGCGTGCGGCCGTATACGCCGCTGGAACTGGCCGGCCGGAACATCTACATCCGCGAAGGTTGCTACAACTGTCACTCGCAGATGGTTCGGCCGTTCCGGGACGAGGTGGAACGCTACGGCCATTACTCCATTGCGGCGGAGAGCATGTACGACCATCCGTTCCAGTGGGGGTCGAAGCGCACGGGGCCGGATCTGGCACGTGTCGGCGGGAAATATTCCAACGATTGGCAGGTACTGCACCTGGTCGATCCGCGCGCGGTCGTGCCGGAATCAATCATGCCGGCCTATCCCTGGCTCGCAGACCGCACACTGGATACCCAGGAAATCGCCGATCATCTGACGGCACTGACCCATGTCGGTGTGCCCTACACCCAGCAAATGATCGTCGAGGCCGCCGCAGATATGAAGGGGCAGGCCGACCCTGACGGAGATTGGGACGCAATTCAGTCCCGATATCCGGGGGCCGTTGTCGGCGACTTTGACGGTGACCCGGCGCGCCTGACGGAAATGGATGCCCTTGTCGCCTATCTGCAGATGCTCGGTACGCTGGTTGATTTCAGCCAGTACGACGCCGACGCACTGCGCCAGTAAGGGGGAACAAACCCATGTGGGACATGATTGTCGAATTCGCGAATGCCGGATGGAACGCGTGGCTGCTGCTGATGTTCCTGATCGCCATTGCCTATGCCCTGTGGCCAACCCGGATGCGTCAGGCACAGATGGACCACGCCGCGCGCATTCCCCTTGAAGAGGGGGCGGCTGACGAGGTTGCAGCACGCCGGGCGGACAGCCGTCGCGACCGCCGGAATTGAGGAGGCATGTGATGCCAACCAAAGTTGAGAAGGATCAGGTGACGGGGGTCGATACGACCGGTCACGAATGGGATGGGGTGCGGGAACTGAACAACCCGCTGCCGCGCTGGTGGCTATACGTCTTCTACGCCTCAATCGTCTACTCGATCGCCTATATGGTCATATTTCCATCGGTTCCCCTCGGAACGACCTATTTTGCCGGTACCTCGGATTATTCCGCGCGGGTCGAAGTTGCCGAAACATTGGCAGCCGCAAGGGACGCCCAGGGCGACCTGCTGGCACGGGTCGCGGATTCCGATCTTGCCGCGATCCGCGGTGATCAGTCCTTGCTGGCCTTCTCCGTCGCGGGGGGGAGCGCGGCATACGCGGAAAACTGTGCCGCCTGTCATGGTACGGGAGCGACCGGCGGACCGGGATATCCCAATCTACAGGACGACGACTGGCTTTGGGGGGGGGATCTGAACGCCATCAGCGCAACGATCCGCCACGGCATCCGCTGGGAACAGGATGAAGATACCCGCTATTCAGAAATGCCCGCCTTCGGTGACGGCATATTGAGCCGGGCTGAAATCGAGGCGACCACCCAATATGTCCTTCGTCTGGCAGGGCTGGCGCATGATGCCGAGGCCGCCCGGTCGGGCCAGGCGGTTTATGCGGAGCAATGCGCGGCATGCCACAAGGAATCCGGTGACGGCGATCCGGAACTCGGCGCCCCGGCCCTGAATGATGCGGTCTGGCTCTATGCCGCTACGGAAGAGGAGATCACGACGCAGATCGCGAAGCCTCGCCATGGCGTCATGCCCGCCTGGGAAAACCGGCTCAGCCCGGTCACCATCAAGATGCTGACGGTTTATGTTCATGAACTGGGGGGCGGGCAGTAGCCGAGGTCTGCAATCTGGACAGACGGGAAGGGCGGTCGCAGTGCGGCCGCCCTTTTCGTTCAAGATCAATAGCCTGGGCTCAGGACCTTCACCGACTTCGGGATGAATCCGGAAGCCACCGGATCCGGTACCTGTTTCGTGACCCTGTCGACGACCTGGAATCCGGCCTTCTGATATCCCTTCAGCGCGGCGGGATGATCCAGGGTGCAGGTATTCACCGTCAAACGTGTCGGGGCGGGGGTGCGGTTCCAGGCACAATCGATCCCCCAGTTCAGGAGATAGGGACCTAGTCCCCGACCAATGAAGTCCGGCAGCAGCCCGAAATAGGCGACTTCGGCCCGATCCGGCATGTCACGGAAATCCAGTTCGACAAATCCCGCGGGCACGCCGCCGAGGCTGAGGACATAGATCTCCACCGCATCGTCCTGAATGATCCGCGCAAGGTCTTCGTCGGAAAAGGCCCGGCGTTCCCACCACAGCCAGGGGTCTCCGACCGTGTGCTGCAGATAGCGGTAATATGAAACGGTCGGGGCCTGAATCCGCTGCAGAGCCATCGGTCGCTGCGTATGGGGCGGGCTGGCCGCGGGGCGCGACGGTGGCTCCGTCATTTCCAGATAGGTGATCGTCACGTCCAGGTCGCGCGGCGGGGCCATGTCGGGTGACTGGGCCGGCGGTTCCTTCAGCCACTTCGCCAGCAGCGCACGCGGTTCCTGACGGTAATCCAGCGCCTTGTATAGGTCGATGATCGGGGTGTTATCCGCCCGGACGATCAATTCCACCTTCGGACAGTCGAGCGCGCGCAGCCAGTCCTCGGCCGCGGCGATGATCTGCCGACCATAACCGTTACCCTGCAGGTCCGGACGGACGGCGACGTAGTAGATCCAGCCGCGGTGCCCATCGAATCCGGGCATGGCGGAGGCCACGATTGCCCCTTGCACCTGTCCTACCAGGATCGTGCCGCCGGCCGACGCCCGGACGGTGCGGATATCGCTGTCGGGATCGTTCCAGGGACGGGTCAGCCCGCAGGCTTTCCACAAACGGACGAGATGCGCTTCATCGCCGTCGGCGATCTCCCGGATTTCCATACTGATTTCCTTGTCTCAACAGCGCCGAATTCGACGCAAGCGCCTATGCGGAGGGATTGTCGATCGGGGTGTCCGTGCGGGTTCCCCATTCCGACCAGGACCCGTCATAGACCGCAGCGGACTCGTCGCCAAGCAAATGCAGGCCCAGAACCAGAGCACAGGCGGTAACGCCCGATCCACAACTGGTTACAACCTTGTCCCGGCCAACCCTGATTCCCGCCTCACGGTACAATTTCTCAAGGGCGTGTATGTCCCGGACTTTCTTGGTTTCCGGATCGGTCAGCAGATTGAAGGGCAGGTTCTTCGAGCCGGGAATATGGCCGCCACGTACCTCAGGCCGAGGTTCCGGCGTGCTGCCGTCGAACCGATCGGCCGGGCGCGCATCCAGCACCACCTCCTTCGGATCGTTGAGATTCTGCATTACCTCTTCGACCCGTCGTACCAGACCGGGCCTGAAACTGGGGGTGAAACGCGCGGCATGGACTTCGGCCGGCGGCTCCGTCTGCAAGGGTAAGCCAGCGGCCTTCCAGGCCGGCAGTCCGCCATCCAGAACCGAGACCTTGTCATGACCGAACAGTCGGAACATCCACCAGGGGCGTGCCGCCGAGAACAGGCCATACGTGTCGTAGCAGACAACATGAGTGTCATTGCTGATCCCCAGCGCGCTGACATGCGCCGCGAATTGCTCGGGAGAAGGGATCATATGCGGCAGCGGGCTGTCCGGATCCTTGATGCCATCGACATCAAAGAACCGGGCGCCCGGAATCCGCTCCGCGCAGAATTCGGCATAGGCATCGCGCTTGGCGGTCGGCAAGTGAAAGGTGGCATCCAGGATCACGATTCCTGGGTCGTCCCGTTTTCCCTTCAGCCATTGGGCGGATACCAGGGGGAATGTACTCATGATGCGGTCTCCGTTCGTTCGGCTTCATGCTTCCAGGTGGATGTTCACGCGCCGGTTCCGCGCCCCCTTGTTCTCGATCTTTCCGACCCGTAGCCGGCCAATCTCCCCGGTATGGGCGATATGGGTCCCGCCGCATGGCTGGAGGTCGACAGCCTCGCCCACCTTGACCAGCCGCACACGGCCGGCATTGCGTGGGGGCTGAACCGACATGGTGCGCACCAGATCCGGATTGGCGTCCAGATCGGCGTCCGAAATCCACATGGTCTCCAGCGGATGATCCTCGTCGATCAGGCGGTTCAGCGCCTCGGTCAGGGCCTCCTTGTCCAACGTGTAATCGCCGACGTCGAAATCCAGGCGACTCTTGTCGGCGCCGACCTGGCCGCCCGTCACACCGCAGGGCACAAGGGAGCAGAGAAGATGCATGGAGGTGTGCATCTTCATCAGGCTGTAGCGGCGGTCCCAATCGATTTCGGCCGTTACCGGTGTGCCGGGTGAAGGCAGGTCCTGACCGTCCTCCGGCACATGGATGATGTCCCCGTCGACATTGATGGTCGTGCCGATCCGGATCTCTCCACCCTCGAAGCGCAACGTGCCGGTGTCGCCCGGCTGGCCACCGCCCGTGTAATAGAAGACGGTGCGGTCCAGGACGATACCGCCGCGATCGTTCACTTCGATCACGGTGGCATCACAGGTCTTCAGATAGGAATCGTCTCGAAAGAGCTCTTCGGTTCTTTCGGTCATGGTGGCCTCCAGATCAAGGTGCGCGCGGAATGCGTCACAGCCTAATCAAGGCGGCCGATTTTGCCAGAGCCGATTTGGCCGACAGGACTACAGCCAGTCGGGGGCGGGAAGACCCTTCTCCTTCAGGAAGGTAGGGTTCCAGACCTTGCCCATATATCGATGGCCCCAATCGCAAAGGATCGTGACGATGGTGTGCCCGGGTCCCATCTCCTTCGCCAGTCGAATGGCGCCTGCGACGTTCACACCGGACGACAAGCCCAGGCACAGGCCCTCTTCCTTGAGTAGCCGATGCGTGATGGGAAGGGCTTCCTCATCCTTAATCTTGTAAGCATCGTCGAAGACAGCGCCGTCGATATTCCCGGTGACACGACCCTGGCCGATGCCTTCCGCGATCGATCCGCCTTCTTCGGCCTTCAATTCACCCGACTTGATCCAGTTGTACATGGCGGCGCCCCAAGGGTCTGCCGCCGCGATCTGGATGTCCTTGTTCTTGCCCTTCAGATAAAGGCTCAGTCCGGCCAGCGTGCCGCCGGTTCCCATGGCGCAGGTAAACCCGTCGATCTTGCCTTGGGTCTGGTCCCAGATTTCGGGGCCCGTCGACCGGATATGCGCTTCGCGGTTGGACAGGTTGTCCCACTGGTTTGCATAGAGCGCACCATGAGGCTCGGTAACCTTGCGTTCTTCGGCAATGCGCTTCGCCGTGTGCACATAATTGCGCGGATCCTTGAAAGGCACCGCTACATTTTCGACCAGTTCAGCGCCCAGAAGACGCAGAGCATCCTTCTTTTCCTGGCTCTGCGTTTCCGGAATGACGATCAGCGTGCGATAGCCGCGCGAGTTGCCGACGCTGGCCAAGCCAATGCCCGTATTGCCGGCCGTACCTTCGACGATCAGACCGCCGGGTTCCAACTCACCCCGCTCCTCGGCATCCAGTATGATGTACTTTGCCGCCCGGTCCTTGACCGATCCGCCGGGATTCAGGAACTCCGCCTTGCCCAGAATCGTGCAGCCGGTTTCTTCGGACGCGCGCTTGAGCTTGATCAGGGGGGTGTTTCCGACGGCGTCGGTGAAATCGGATCGGATGGTCATTTGACTACGCCTTTGTGTGAATATTTCGGTTTGCGCGCGGCTAACCGTAAATAAGTCACACCCAACGCCGCCGCAAGTCCTCCAGCCGTGCATGAACCATCAGGATGCCAAGGGCAGCCGTCGCATTTCGGATGCGGTTGTTCAGGACCAGATCGACGGCTTCCTGAAGGGGCAGGGTGAAGGCACGGATGTCTTCTCCTTCCGACAGCAGACCGTGTACGCCGCCGACCGAACTTGCATCACACCGCCCGGCAAAAAAGGCGATGCTCTCGCTGCTTCCGCCCGGTGTCATGTAATGCGTGCCAAGGGACACAAGGTCGGTGACCGCCACGCCGGCCTCTTCCTCCGTCTCGCGCAGGACCACGTTTTCCGCGGTTTCTCCCTCTTCAATGATGCCGGCGACGATCTCGATCAGCCAGGGGTCGGGGTCGTTCGCGGCCAACGCCCCGGCACGGAATTGCTCGATGAGGACGATTTCTCCGGTGTTCGGGTCGTAGGGAACAACCGCGCCGGCATGACCGCGTTCGAATACCTCGCGGGAGATTTCCGGGCCCATGCCGCCGCGAAACTGGCTGTGACGCAGGTGATATCTGTCGACCCGAAAATAACCCTGAAACGGCGTCTCTTTCCTGATCAAATCGACCTTTCGATCATCCGGCATAAGTGTTTTTCCCACGGTTGTGACTGGACGTGTGCACGCGGAATATATCCACTCGCATAAAGGAAACCATCAACAAAGGGCGGGCGTGTGACTGGGATCGACTTCACCTATCTGAACGGGCCGGATATCGAGCGGCTGGAGATGACCGATGCGGAGATACTGGCGGCGGTCGAAGCGGGCCTGATCGCACAGGGAAAAGGCGAATGCGTGATCGAGCCACGCATGCATCTGACGCCGGACCCGACTTTCAATGGGCATTTCAATGTCTTGCGTGGCTATGTTGCGCCGTTGAAATATGCAGGCGTGAAAATCGTCGGAGACTATGTAGATAACTACAAACGTGGTCTTCCGTCCGAAATGGCGATGCTGAATCTTTTCGATCCCGAAACGGGTATGCCGAAGGCCATTTTGGACGCGACGGCCATTACCGAGATGCGGACCGGCGCGCTGACGGCCCTGGGGGCAAAGTATCTGGGCCCGAAGAAGGCCAAACGACTGGGGCATATCGGGGCGCGTGGCACGGCCTATTGGAACGTCAGACTACTGGATTCAATCTACGACTTCGAAGAAATCCGAGTTCACTCTCGGCGCAAGGAAAGCAGGGATCCCTTCGCGGCGCGCCTCAGCGAAGATCTGGGAAAACCCGTCGTGGCGACCGAGGATTGGGAAGCCTGCCTTGATCAGGCGGATATTCTGGTCGAAGCATCCCGACTGCCGGAGCCGAAACCACTGTTTCAAACCGACTGGGTGAAGAAGGGCGCTTTCGTCGTACCTTACGGCACGATGAGCACGCTTCCGATCGACTTCACCGACATCATGGACAAGATCGTTGTCGACGATCGCGGCCAGATGCGGGCAGGGCATCTGGGGGCGCTGCGTCCGCATATCGACGCCGGAAAGGTGTCCGAAACCAGCATTCACGGCGAGTTGGGCGAGGTTGCGGTCGGGAAGATTTCCGGCCGTGAGCGGGACGACGAAACCATCCTTTTCTGGCATCGCGGCCTGTCGCTGAGCGATATCGCATTGGGCGCGGCTATGCTGGCCAAGGCGGCGGAAATGGGGCTGGGCCAGACGTTGAAATACGCCTGACCCGATAGTCTGCCTTGCCGCGGAGCCGTCAGCCGGGGAAGCGGGGACTGTCCTTGGGGGTCAATGCCGTGCGCCGGAACACGTCCCAGTAGCCCCGAAACCAATGGCCACCCGTGCGTGCCCGCCAGGTCTCGCGGTCGGCGGCATAGACGCGCGGAATTTCATACCAGGCGAGTGAGGGCCGGTCGTGGTGGACCAGGTGGAAGCAGTTGTTGAGAAACAGCAGCTGCATGATCGGGCCGGCCTCAACGATCGCGCAGCGGGCGTCCTGGCTGTCCGACGGGCGATGTTCGATGAAGGAGCGCACCGTCATCAGCGAAGCACCGCCATAAGCGGCGAGCCCGAACGCCAGCACCGACATGCCACAAATCGCGAAGAGCCAGTAGCCGAGCACGATATTGCTGACCGCGAGTATCGCCCATGCACCGACATAGCGGAAGTCGCCCGCCAGGATGCGTTTCACCTCGAACAGGAAAAACTGCGAGATGATCAGGGGCGGTCCCAGGACCATGCGTCCGATCATCGTGTTGTTCGCGGTCAGCAGCCAGCGGGCAAGCGTGGGAAGGCGATCCCAGATGGCTTGCGGTACATAGTAGCTTTCCGGGTCCTCCAGGGGATGTGTCAGATGGCCAGTTTCGTGATGCGCGATATGGCTGTCCCGATAAATCTCGTAGGGAACCCATCCCGTCAAATTGGGCAGCATCAATAGCCGGTTGACCAGACGGTTTCGGGTCGGGTGCCCGTGGATCAACTCGTGGGTCAGATGCGTGTGAAAGCAGATCAGATAGGCGAGGGCGGGAATCGAAACCCAGACGGGGAGGCTGGTCCAGAAATAGGTCAGTCCTGCAAATCCCGCATAATGGGTTGCCCAGAGAATCCAGGTCGGCCATTCCGCAAGGGCGGTCCGGCCCCGAGGGACCGTCGGATCCGGTAGGGTGTTGCTTCGAATGCCTGCCAGTGTCGCCATATGTCCTCCTCACGCCCTTGTGATACTGGCTATTTGCATTGGAACACTTGTTTTGAAAACGATATACTTGTCACCAAAACACCGCATATGGTGATATAAATAAACATAGACGCCTTTGCGAAACATGGTGGTGGAATGGCAAAACAACCCGGTGTTCCCATCGGCCGCAGCACGGATCGTCGTGAAACTGTCTCGGCCTTCCGCACGCGCCTGGAAGCGGCAATGGACAAGGTCGGGATCAATCAATCCGGCCTGGCTCGCGCGATCGGCGTCGACCGTTCGACCCTGTCGCAACTGCTGTCGCGCTCCGCCGAACGCCTGCCGCGCGCGGATACCGTCGCATCCATGGCAACCGCGCTGCAGGTCAGTACCGATTGGTTGCTGGGGCTGGCGGAAGAGCCCGGACAGGGGGCGGCGATCCTGAGGGAATCCGTCGAGATCGCGCGACCCGATGCGATTGGCGGGTCGGACAAGCTGCTGGAGCAGTGGCACGCCGAGGCCGTCGGCTACAAGGTTCGCTATGTTCCCTCATCGCTGCCCGATCTTCTGAAGTCAGATCGGCTACTTGCGTTCGAATATGCGGATTATCAGGCGAAGTCCGCGGACGACATGAAGGTGACGACCGAGAACCGCCTTGCCTTGTCCCGTAACCCGGAAATGGAGATGGAAATCTGCTGTTCGTGGCAGGCATTGCGTTCCTTCGCCATCGGGGAGGGCGTGTGGAGCGACTTTCCCCGCGACGATAGATTGGAACAGCTTGAATATATGGCGGCTTTGCTGCGTGAGCTCTATCCCCGGGTTCGATTGTTCCTTTTCGACGGCCGGCGCGTCTATTCGATCCCCTACACGGTCTTCGGGCCGAAGCGGGCGGCGGTTTTCCTGGGACAGATGTATTTCGTCTTCAATACCCGGGAGCACATCCGCACCCTGACGGATCATTTTGACGAACTGGTTCGGGCGGCCAAGGTACAGGCCCATGAAATGCCGGGTTACATTCTCAGCCTCAAGGCGGCGTGCAAGGACAATTAGGGACGGCGGAGGTTCTCCCCAGACTTGTCCCCAGAAATCCGTTTTGTTCGCGACTGTTCCCGCTGACAGTCGGCAAGACTCGCATAGACTGACCGGCCATGAGCAACCATGCCGCATTCGTCCATCTGCGTGTGCATTCCGCTTATTCTCTGGCGGAAGGGGCCATCCGCGTTAAGGATCTGGTGAAGACCTGCGCCGAGCTGCGCATGCCGGCGGTCGCCGTCACGGATACCAACAACATGTTCGGCGGACTGGAATTCGCGCAGTCGGCCTCCGGCGCCGGGGTTCAACCGATCACCGGCGTGCAACTCAGTCTGCGCCGGGAGGAACGGGAAGGCCCTGCCCAGCACGGCATCAAGCCGCCGCCGGACAAGGTGGTCCTGCTGGCCCAGAACGAGGCAGGGTATCAAAACCTGATGACCCTGGTCAGCTGGGCCTTCCTGAAGACGGAAGCCGGGGAAACGCCACAGGTCGGTGTCGACGATCTGGCGACACGGCATGAAGGGCTCATCATGCTGACCGGTGGAACGGACGGCCCTGTCGGCCGACTGCTCATCGATGGTCAGAACCAGGCCGCGGAAGCCGTGCTGCTGCGTCTGAAGGAAATCTTCGGCGACCGGCTCTATGTCGAGATCATGCGCCATCACCTGGTGGACGAGGAGCGGATCGAAGACGCCTTGGTTCAACTGGCCTACGATCACGACATTCCTCTGGTCGCGACGAATGATTGTTACTTCCCGACAGAGGACATGTATGAGGCCCATGATGCGCTGCTTTGCATCGCGCAGGGCACGGTGCTGACCGACGGGAACCGTCGCAAGCTGACACCGCATCACCGGTTCAAGACGGCGGAGGAAATGCGGGCGCTTTTCTCCGATCTGCCGGAGGCCGTGGACAATACCCTCGTGATCGCCCGGCGCTGCGCCTACATGCCGGAAAAGATCAAACCGCTGCTGCCGGACTATACCAAGCGCGGCGATCGCACGTCGGAAGAAGCACTCCGTGACCTGTCGGTCGAAGGGCTCAAGGTCCGGCTTCGGGAAGAGGTCTTCACCGATGACATGGACGAGGCCAAGCGCGAGGACGTCGCGAAGCCGTACTGGGAGCGGCTGGATTTCGAACTGGGCATCATCAACCAGATGGGATTCCCGGGCTACTTCCTGATCGTTGCGGACTTCATCCAATGGACCAAGGCACATGACATTCCGGTCGGGCCGGGCCGCGGGTCCGGTGCAGGGTCTCTGGTCGCCTGGGCGCTGACGATTACGGACCTGGATCCGCTGAAGTACCAGCTGCTGTTCGAACGCTTCCTCAACCCGGAACGCGTGTCGATGCCTGACTTCGACATCGACTTCTGCCAGGACCGCCGGGACGAGGTCATCCGGTACGTTCAGAACGAGTACGGTGCCGACAAGGTTGCCCAGATCATCACCTTCGGAAAGTTGCAGGCCCGCGCGGTGCTGCGCGATGTCGGCCGTGTCCTGCAGATGCCTTACGGACAGGTCGACCGGATCTGCAAACTGGTCCCGAACAACCCGGCAAACCCCGTGACCCTGCAGCAGGCCATCGATGGCGAACCGTTGCTGCAGGCGCAGATCTACGAGGATGAGGCGGTTGCGCGGTTGGTGAAGATGGCCAAGGCCCTCGAAGGCCTTTACCGCCATGCCTCCACCCATGCCGCCGGCGTCGTGATCGGCGACCGGCCGCTGGACGATCTGGTCGCGCTGTATCGCGACCCGCGGTCCGACATGCCGGTGACACAGTTCAACATGAAGTTCGTTGAGCAGGCGGGCCTTGTGAAGTTCGACTTCCTGGGCCTCAAGACATTGACGGTCATCGACAAGGCGCGACGACTGATCGACCTGCGCGACGACCGGGACGAGCCGCTGGATATCGCAAAGATCCCGCTCGACGACCCGAAAAGCTTCGAGATGCTCTGTCGCGGGATTTCGACCGGCGTATTCCAGTTGGAAAGCTCGGGCATGCGGGACGTGCTCAAGACCATGAAGCCTGACAGGCTTGAGGATCTGATCGCCGTCGTGGCCCTGTATCGTCCGGGGCCGATGGAAAACATCCCGACCTACATTAAGCGCAAGCATGGTGAGGAGGAGCCCACCTATCCGCATCCAAAGCTGAAACCGGTCCTGGAGGAGACGTTCGGCATCCCGATCTATCAGGAGCAGGTGATGCAGATGGCCCAGGTGCTGGCCGGCTATACGCTGGGGGGCGCTGACCTGTTGCGCCGGGCCATGGGTAAGAAGATCCAGGCGGAAATGGATCAGCAGCGCCAGATCTTCGTCGAAGGCGCAAAGGAACATTCCGACGTCGACGCCAAGAAGGCGAATGAGATCTTCGATATGATCAACGCCTTCGCAGGGTACGGCTTCAACAAGTCGCACGCTGCCGCCTATGCGCTGGTCGCCTATCAGACGGCCTGGCTGAAGGCCAATTATCCGGTCGAGTTCATGGCTGCGTCCATGACTCTCGACATGCATAACACCGACAAGCTGAACGTGTTCCGCGAGGAAATTCAGCGGCTTGGCATCGGTCTCCTGCCGCCGGACGTGAACAAGTCCGAGGTCGCATTCAGTGTCGAGAAGGACGAAAAGGGGGAGCGCTGCGTACGCTATGCCCTCGCCGCACTGAAGAATGTCGGGTCCGGTGCCATGGAATCCGTTGTCGAGGCAAGGCGCGATGGCGGGCCGTTCAAGGACATCTTCGATTTCGCGGAGCGTGTCGATGCCAAGGCTCTGAACAAGCGGCTGGTCGAGAACCTGGTCAAGGCGGGCGCCTTCGATTCCATGGAGCCCAACCGGCGGCGTTTGTTCGAGGCTCTCGAGGCCATTCTGGGCCATGGCGCGGCGACACAGGCCGATAAGGTCAGCGCCCAGGCCGGCTTGTTCGGCGGCGATCTGTCGACCGCGAACCGCCCCAAACTGCCGGACCTTCCGGAGTGGGCGCCCAATGACAAACTGTCCAATGAGTTTGACGCCATCGGCTTCTATATGTCGGCGCACCCTTTGGAAGCCTATGAGGCATCCTGCCGAAAGCTGGGCGTGTCACAATGGGCCGATGTGCTTTCCGGCCGGGTTCCGCTCTCCAAGGGGGTGAAACTGGCCGGGATCGTCGGCGGCCGGCGCATCATGACCACATCGCGCGGGTCGAAAATGGCCTTCGTTGCCATGTCTGACGCAAGCGGCAATTTTGAAGTGACGCTGTTCTCGGAAACACTTTCTACCGCCCGTGAACTCCTCGACAGCGGGCAGCCGCTCCTGGTCACGGTCAATGTCGACAAGAAGGGAGAGGGACCGGATGCCGAATTGCGGCTGACCGCAAACGCGGTCAAGAGCCTCGACGAAGAGGCGGCTCAGGCCGCGAAGGGCATGCGGATCGTCATCAACGAGGACAGCGATATCGCCAAGCTGAAATCCATATTTGATGGCCATGCCAAGCCGGGCAGGGGACGGATCGAACTGCGCGCCCTGAACACGGCCCAGGGCGATGTCGATCTGGCCCTCGACCGGGGTTTTCAGGTCACGGCGGCTTTTCGGCAGGCGGTGAAGTCCATTCCCGGGATTGTCGACGTTCAGGACCTTTAGACCGGTCAGAAGCGCTGTGAGGCGGATCGAACGGCCGTGCGAAGATCTGTCCAGGCGGTCTCCGCGCCGGTCACAAGATCCTGCCACGCTTCTTCGCCGGCTTTTCGCAGCGATACAATTTCTTCCTTCAGCTTTTCCTGCCGGGCTTTCAGGTTGGCGATCTGCTTTTCATACTCGACCCGATTATCGGCACGCGCGGTATTCGCCTTGGCGTTGAGTCGCTCGACTTCCGCCTCCGCTTCCCGAAGTTGCGCGTCCAGCTTGTCCATATAGGCGTCACGAAGTGCCATGCGAATCCTCCTTTAGAAGGTCTGAAATCTAAAGTTTCGTCGTTCCGAGCCTTCAGATGCGGATCGGATTTTCGGATCACAATGCGCCGCGGACTGAATGCCCGGAAATTGCCATATTCCGGACAGATTTTCTGCTTTGATACGGCATGGCGCCGGCAGGAATATGAAAAATCTCCTGAATTCAGATATTTGGGTTTGTGATCGGCATTTCTGCAACCAAGTGACCGTCTGAGCGTTGATCGGTAAAGGCCGGTCTTTTTCGGTCCGGCCGATCACGGGCGATGCGCTCTGGATGGACGCATCGTTGGTAACAGTTCCTTCGCCCCAGTGCGGTGACTTTTCAAGCCGGACGGCGAAGTCGAAGTAAAGGAGACTGACATGAAACCGCTTCTGACTGCCGCGACTATTGCTCTTACCATGGGGCTGACGGCGCCAATGGCTTATGCAGAAAACACTACCTCCAGCCGTGACGTCTATGAGGCCAAGATGCATGAAATGATGGAAGACCGTCAGGATTCCATGAAGGACATGGATCTGAACGAGGAAACGCAAAGCGCCTGGGACGCCGTTGAGGAGAGCTGGGACGACCTGACTCAGGCGGCCGACGAGAACTGGGAAGCCGCCAAGGAGACCTTCCAGGAGAACTGGAATGAGTTTCAGGAAGAATGGGACGAAATGACGGCAGATAACTCGTAAATCCGACTGTCGAACCGGCATGTCACATCAAGTGGCGGCCGGGGCACGTTCCGGGCGCCCCGCCATGGTGTGGGGCGCCCTTTCTCTGCTTCGGGGACCCAAGGCATGACGAGAGATCCTGCAAATCTGACGGACCTTCTTGATAGTCTTTCGGAAAAATCACAGCGCGGCAGCGTAACGGTCAGCGAAATCCTGGAGGGGTTCGGTCGGCGCAGTCACGGTGCATTGCTGTTTTTTCCAGGCTTTCTGGTTGCTGCGCCGACCAGTGCCATTCCCGGCGTATCCATCGGGGGCGGCCTGCTGATCTTTCTGATTGCCATACAGATCGTTCTGTCGCCCAAGACGCCGTGGCTGCCGCAGCGGCTGACAAAGATGCGGATCGGATCCGAAAGAATGAACTCCGCCATCCGCTGGTGTCGGCCGGTTGCCCGTTTCGTGGACAGGATGCTCAGTCCCCGGCTGACCTTTCTGTTCGTCCCGCCGTTCCTCAATTTCGGCATCGCTCTTTGCGCAGCGATGGCCCTCCTGATGATACCCTACGCCTTCATTCCATTTGCGGCATCGGTGCTGGGCATTGCCGTCGCATTCTTCGGCTTGTCGATCATCAGCAGGGATGGGGCATTGGCCGTGTTCGCCGGAGCGATCTCTGCGCTTTCGACAGCGTTCGGCCTGTTCCTGCTGACCGGGGTCATGTCGATCCCCGGGATCGAGTAAGCGGAAATGAAGAAGGGCCGCATCTCACACAGATGCGGCCCTTCGAAATTTCCGGTCGGCTGAAGCTGCCGATGGGTCCGCTACAGGACCGCCGATGCCGAGGCGATCAGCCCGCCGACCAGAATGGAATAGAGACCGACCACCGCAGGCCAAGAGGCAGCATTGTTGCGGTACATGCGGATCAGATCATCTTTATCCATCGATCGTCTCCTTCTCTACAGTCTGGCGCGGTGCGCTTCGGTTTCGGGGCGGGCCGTGACCCGTTGTTCGTATCGCCTATCTAACCGATCGGTGTTCAGGTTCAATGATAAATCGCCCGGATGCTTTCCTGCTTTTTGCAAGGGGGGGCAGCGTTTTTTGCATAGCCGGGACGGGCGGCCCGCCATTCAATCCGGGACGTTGGCATAACGCACTGTTTCAAAAGAAAACCGGGGCCGAAGCCCCGGTGAACCGCATGTCATCCAAGGACGGAGAAAGAACTGTCCTTGTTGATTGTCCTGCGCCGCGAGAAGAAGCCGAGATTCAATGTGCGGCCGGTATAATCCATCTTGAACTGGACCGGATCCTTGTCGTGATCTTGACCCTTCTGATCCGCATCGATCAGTTCGGCCATCATTTTGCCCGCGACGGGCGCATTCTTGTACTGGTTCCCGGAGGAACCGACGGCCATGTAAAATCCCGGTACCTGCGACTTGTCGTAGATCGGAATCCAGTCATCGGCAGTGTCGTAAAGCTCGGTTACGCCCTTCATCTGGCTGGGAATACCAAGGGAGGGAATGCGCTGAGCCACGCGGAGGGCCTGAACACGCCATTGTTCGCTGAAATTCCGGTCCCAGTCGTCCGGATCGACCTCGGCCTGCTCGTCACAGGGGGGATCCTCCGAACCGATCAGCAGGAAGTTGCCCTTCTCCGGCCGTGTATAGCAGGCGATATCGCTGTCCGACGTGACCCAGCCATTCTCGTACCACCCTTCCACGGGCATCGGCACATGGACCACTTCCTGCTTCAGCGCGCGGGTCTTGACGTTCATGTCGTCCAGGGCGCCGGCCATGGCGTTGACCTTGGCGGAATGCGGGCCCGCGACATTGACCACGATGGGGGCGTCGATCTGGCTGCCGTCTTTCAGGGTAATGCCGGCAACCGATCCGTCCCCATTTTTTCGGATTTCCGTGATTTCAGCATTGAACCGGAAGGCGCCGCCCGCCCGTTCGGCCGCGCTGCGCAGATTCTGGGCGGATAGCTGCGGATCGTTGATGTAGCCTCCCTTGGGGAAATAGACCGCGCCGCCGACTTCGCCGCCGGTGGGTTCCCCGAAACCGTCATCCTCCGGCCTCTTCGCGGGATAGAAGCAGCGGAGGTCGTAATGCGGCATCTTCTTGCGGATGTCGTCGTTGCTCCATTCCTCATAGGGCACGCCGATTTCGTCCGCGATTTCCTTGGCGCGGCTCATGAAGTCATTGGCCTCGCATTTCGTGACCATCGTGCCGGTTTCATGGAACTGGGCCAGGGGCTCGTCATCCGGCGCGTCGAGATAGTCCTTCCAGTTCTTCCAGTAGAAGTACCCTTCATAGGCCAGCGCGGAACCGTCGACGGTGGAGTAGTAGGTCCGGATGATTGCGCAGGATCCCGATGTCGAGCCATAGCCGGCGGCTGGCAGCTTATCGACATTCAGTGTCTTGTAGCCCTTTCGGGCCAGTTCCAGACCAACCGCGGAGCCGATAACGCCCGCCCCGATGATGATCGCGTCAAACCGTTCCGTCATTGTGAAGCCTTCTCGGAATTAATGTTCAGACAAATACTCCGCGCGACTATGACACCGGTTTTCGCTGCGGCTCAACCCTTCAATGCGCTGTCGGAGCGGGCCTGCTCGAGTGCCTCCGGTGTGTCCAGGTCCAGGAAAATGAACGGATCGTCCACCGCGACCTCCGCGACCTGATCCTCATAGGCGGATATCAGTGCCTTGGCCCCGGAATCGCCGGAAAGCTCCATGATTTCCGCAAAGAACCGCCTGGATAAAAGAACCGGGTTGCCCCGTTTGCCATTGTGCACCGGGACGCAAATGGACCGCCCTTCGACCGGATCGAAGGCGGCAATCAGTTTCCGGATGGTCGATGCCTGGACCCGCGGCATGTCGCCGAGGCAGATCAGGGCGCCATCGGCCTCGTCGGGAACCGAAGCAACCCCCCTCTTGACGGTCTCGGATAGTCCGCGCGCATAGTCCGGATTCAGGGTGTAGGCCATGTCCAGGCCATCCAGTGCCTTGCGGACACGGTCGGATTCATGACCGGTCACAGCCGTAGCACTATCGACGCCTGCCGCCAGCATCGTCTCTGCGGCGTGGCGGACAAGGCTTTTCCCATCAAGGGTTTCCAGCAGTTTGTTGACAGGTCCCATGCGCCGCGACTGCCCCGCCGCAAGCAGAATTCCGGCAATCCTCGGGGCGGCCATGGCGGGCGGTGCGGGGTCGGCTTCGGCGCGGGGTAGCGGGCGGGACGGAATTTCCTTCAGAAAGCCGCCGGACCCCATTTCCATGATCGCCGGACCGTCGACCGGCAGGCCAGCAACCAGGCGCTCCAGCACCCAATCGTATCCGTTCGGCTTCGGCGACCGTACGCAACCCGGCGCGCCGATCACCGGGATATCGCCAATTCGCCCCAGAAGGAGAAGGTTTCCCGGATCGACCGGCATGCCGAAATGCAGGATTTCGCCTCCGGCGGCCTCGATCGCTGCCGGGATGACATCGCGACGGTCGACAATGGCGGAAGCGCCGACAACCGTGATCGCCGTAGGGGCGGCGGAAGCCGCCTCCTTCAAAGCGCCGGTGAGGGCGTCCTCGTCATGGCGACAACGAACCGGCACCGACATCCGGGCGCCGAGCGACCTTGCCCTGTCTTCCATGACGGTTTCGGTCTTGTCGAGAACCGACGGTTTTGTCCCCGGCAATTCGGTCTGGATCAGGGATAGCGGGACCGGCCGGAATGGATGCAGGTTCAGGAGCGGTGCGGTCGGCAGGGCCCGGTTCAGAGCATCCTGCGGTACACCGAACGGGATGATCTTCGCCGTTGCCACCATCTGTCGGGCAGCGACGCGGCTAAAAGGTGGAAGGGCTGCAAGCGTAATGCCTTCATCAACCCTGTTCAGCGCACGCAGCGCCGCATCGTCGTAGACCAGAATGCCAGGCGCATCGGCGATCATGTTGACACGACCGGTGAAGGCCGCACTGCAGGACAGTCCATGGCCGGTCGCGGCGGCTGCCAGCATGTCGGCGGCCAGGTCCTCGTGGCGGTCATCGGGGCCGAGTCGACAGACTGTTACCGCCGCCAGACCAGCCTTTGCCAAGCTTACACAGTCATCCGCCGACAGAACGCGGCCCTTCTTCAGGCGACGGCCGCCGGCATCGAGTGAATGGGCAAGGATCGCCCCTTCGGCATCCTGGGGAGGGACCGGTCCGAAATGCATTCATCGCCCTTTCGGGCCGCGCAGGGTCACGGTCACCTTGCCCAAAATTGCGACGGCGATTTCAGCCGGGGAAACCGCGCCAATATCCAGACCGATCGGGCCGTCGATCCGTGCGATATCCGCATCGGCCACGCCTGATTCCTTCAACCGGATGGCTCGCGCCGCTGCAGTCTTCCGGCTGCCGAGGGCTCCGACATAGAAGGCGTCGGATCGGAGCGCCACCGCGAGGGCCGGGTCATCCAGCTTCGGGTCATGGGTCAGGGCGACAACGGCGGTTCGGCGGTCCGGCGCAAGGCGTTCCATTGCTTCTTCCGGCCAATCCTGGACGACGTCGATGTTCGGAAACCGGGCCTCACTGGCCCAGGCGCCTCTGGGATCAATGATCGTGACATCGTACCCCGTCATCGCCGCCATCGGTGCCAGATTCTGGGAGATATGAACTGCACCGACCAGGATCATCCGCAGCGGCGGATTGAAGACCTGGATAAACAGGCCGGGCTCTGCGGGGCCGGACTTGTCACGCCGCAATGCGGTTTCAATGGCTTCGAAAATCGGATCGCCAAGTTCCAGGTCTCCGGCTGCAACCTTTCCGTCGGCGACGAGCGCCTGTGCGCCATCGGCAATGCGGGTGACGAGCGCGGCGGGACGGCTTTCCGCCCGGAACGAGTCCAGACGGTCCAGAAGGGCGCGCTTCACCTCACTTCTCCAGTTTCTCGACGAAGACCCGGACGGTCCCGCCACAGGCGAGACCCACTTCCCATGCCATGGCGTCGGAGACGCCGAATTCCATCAGTTTCGGCACACCCGTTTCCATGACATCCAGGGCTTCAGTCACGACGGCTCCTTCGATGCACCCGCCCGACACGGAGCCTTCGAATTCCGACTTTTCGTTTACCGCGAGCTGGCTTCCCGCGGGGCGGGGGGAGGAACCCCATGTTTCGACGACCGTGGCCAAGGCCACTGAAAGTCCGGAATCCTGCCAGGACTTGGCTGCCTGAAGGGGGTCGTTGATATCCGTCGTCATGCCGCATGCTCCTTCCATCCGCCCGTTTCGCGTGGCCCCGGATCGCGGCACAGAGCATCTGCCAGTTGCGACAGGCTGTCCAGATTGTGGATCGGACGGAAACTGTCCACGTGATTGATCATGGCCCGTGCCCCGCTGGCTTTCGGCTGATACCCGTCCCAGCGCAGCAGGGGGTTGAGCCAGATGAGCTGCCGACAGGATTTGTGCAGGCGTTCCATTTCTTCCGGCAGCCCGGCCGCGCCATCCCGATCGAGACCATCCGATATCAGAAGGACGATCGGCCCCTGTGTCATGACCCGGCGGGACCAGTCGCGATTGAACTCGGCAAGTGTGACGCCGATGCGCGTACCGCCCGCCCAGTCCTGAACCAGAGCCGCGCACTGATCCACCGCGACGTCCGGATCCTTGCGCCGCATGGTCCGGGTCACATTCGTCAGGCGTGTGCCGAACAGAAAGCTCTGCACCCGATCCCGGTCATTGGTCAGTGTGTGAATGAAATGCAGCATCATTCGGGCGTAGCGGTCCATCGACCCCGAAATGTCGCACAGTATGACAAGCGGCGGCACACGACGGCGCCGCTTGCGCATGGCAAGTTTCCCGAGATCCCCGCCGGTCCGGGCCGCACGGCGCAATGTGGCGCGCAGATCGGTCCGCCGTCCCTTGGGATCGGGATAGAAACGGCGCGTCGGGACCGGTTTGAACGCAAGCCGCATCTGACGGATCGCCTTTCGGGCGGCGTCCAGCTCCGCGCCGGTCATCTTCTCGAAATCCTTTTCGCTCAGGACTTCGCGTTTCGAGAAGGTGAGGGTTGCATCAATGTCGAACTCGTCGTCCCCGTCGTCTTCGGATTCGTTTTCGCCGGGCGGGCTTTCCTTGGCCAGGGCTTCCGCCAGGCGCGTCGCCATCTCCTGCTTCGGCGCCTCCTGCTCACCCTTCATGGCCGGCAGCAGCATCGCCATCGCCTTTTCAAGCAGGTTCGGGTTTCGCCAGAAGAAATGAAATGCCTGATCGAACAGGTCGCGGTGGTCGCGGCGATTCACAAAAACGGCGTGCAAGGTCCAGTAGAAATCCTTCCGGTTGTCGACGCCGACCGCAGATACGGCCTCCAGGGCCTCCATAACCTTTCCGGGGCCGACGGGAAGGCCGGCCGCGCGAAGAACGCGCGCGAAATGCATGATGTTTTCGGCAAGGTGGCCACCGTCGGCCTGTCCGACAACGAGGTTGGCGGCGGGTTTGGACGCGTCCGTCACGCGGCGGCCCCCTCCTGCGCCAGTTCGGCCTTGGCTTCCTCCAGAATTCGTGCGGCCTCGGACCCGCGCAGCTTGGCGATGTCATCCTGGTATTTCAGCAGCGCCCCCAGAGTGTCATTGATCGTATCGGGGTCGAGGGCCAGTCGGTCCAGCTGGGTCAGTGCCTGAGCCCAGTCGATGGTCTCTGCAACACCCGGCAGCTTGAAAAGATCCAGGGTTCGGATCTTCTGGACGAAGGCGACGATCTGGCGGGACAGTTCGGCCGGGGCGTTCGGCGCCTTCACCGACAGGATTTCCAGTTCACGCGCGGCGTCCGGATAATCGACCCAGTAGTAGAAGCAGCGACGCTTGATCGCGTCGTGAATTTCGCGCGTCCGGTTGGACGTCAGCACCACCAGAGGCGGCTCGTCCGCCTTGATCGTGCCCAATTCCGGCACGGTTACCTGAAAGTCGGACAGGACCTCCAGCAAAAACGCTTCGAAAGGTTCATCCGTGCGGTCCAGTTCATCGATCAGCAGGACGGGCGGCTTGCCGGCGCGCGCGCTTTCCAGCGCCTGGAGGATCGGCCGCTTGATCAGAAACCGTTCCGAGAACAGCGTGTCTTCCATGGATTGCCTGTCGCCGCTGCCGGCGGCTTCGGACAGACGGATCTCCATCATCTGGCGGCCGTAGTTCCATTCATAGACCGCCGAGGAAACATCCAGGCCCTCGTAGCACTGCAGGCGGATCAGCGGCCGATCCAGTGTTTTCGACAAGACCTTGGCGATTTCGGTCTTGCCGGTGCCGGCCTCTCCTTCGAGAAACAGCGGCCGGTTCAGCTTGAGCGACAGATAAAGCGCGGTCGCCAGAGACCGGTCGGAAACGTAATCCCCGGCAGAGAGCAATGCGAGCGTATCGTCGACGGAGTCGGGAAGGGAGGTCATGCGGCCTCTTTCAAACGGTGTGGTAGAACCGCACGATATAGCGCGAGACCGGGTCGTCTCAACCGATTTACGGCCGGGCCGTCAGCCGGTCCACCATGCCTCATCCCTGCCGACCTTTCCGGATTCCAGCCGGTTGACGGCACCTTCGGCGTGTTTGCGGTTCCTTTTTGCCGTGTCGGCAAGTGACTTTGCCCGGTACGTCTGAAACACGACGGCCGCGGATGTGAAGGCCTCTATGGCTTCCTTGAGCAGGGCAATCTGTCCCTCGGCGCGGCCCAGGAGATATAGCGCTGTGGCTCGGTTGTTCTGGGTTCTGGCCCAACCGAGCGGGTTATGCTCGCGATTGCGGATTTCCATGGCATTCTTGCAGACTTGTGCGGCCCAGGTCAGGAACTCCGTGTTCTTGGCCAAGCGCCCCAGCAGCACAAGGATTTGCCCTAGCCCGTTCATCGTATCCGCCCACGGGTCCTGCATGACGCGCTTGTCGCAGACGGCAAGGGCACGATTGAACGCTTCGACACCTTGTTTGCAGGCGTCCAGATTGCTGGTCGCCAGCGCACATCGATAAAGAATTGCGCCGTATCGCGCATGCGCCGTCAGGAACTGATAGGTGTGCTTTCTGGGGTCGAAAAGCTTCGCGGCCTGGGCGGCGGCATCCCGGGCCAACATCCGATCGGGCAGGCTGTCCGCCCGTTCGGCCTTTGCGTTCAGGACAAGGGCAAGATGCAGGAAGGCCATGCCGCGCCCCAGGGAGTCTTCGACCGGCAGGGTTTTAATGGCTTCGCGATAGGCTTCGGCCGCATCATCCAGGGCCTTGCTTCCCTGTTCCAGAAGCGCCGCCCGGGAGATCGCATTGCCGAAAGTCACCAGTTGATGCCCTATGGCCTGCTTGGACAGCCGGTTTTCGTTCAGCACGCCCGACGCACGGGCACGCGGCAGATCCAGCGGCAGATCTCGTTCGAGGGCCTCCGCCAACCCCTGCACGCGGCCGGGAATGGCCGCCCGAATGAGAGCATGGACATAGTTCAGCGTCTCGTCCGTAGCGTCGATGGGGATGAAGAAGCGGTCATGGATGGAGAATCCGCCAACTCGCGCTTCCTCATCCGGCCAGGGCGTCACGACCGCCATCTCGAGAAGGCGTGGCGTCTCCGGGCTCTGGACCGCCCCGACCAGCGCGAGAGCAGCCCCGGCCTCCGCAATGGCCCGCCGTGCCTGGGATATGCGGTCATCCCAGGACAGGCCGGGCTCGGCAAACCTGTCGTCCGTCCAGTTGATGGTCACAAAACTGTCGGCACGGTCGAGCCATGTCTGCAGCGCCTCGAAGCAGATTCCCTGCGGATCGCCCAGAAGTGGGCCTATGAGGACACGCGGCAGATTGCCGGTGAGATTGGCGGCGCCGGACTCTTCCGATCCGATCGGACGATCAGCGCGTTGCGGGCCGCCCACGGCGGCGTCCGGAGAGACCTCCAGCTTCTTGAGCGCCGGCGCCGGCTTCCCCAAGACAAGTTTTGCCGTTTTCTTCTCCGGCGGGTTCGAGACGGGCGCCTGAACCCTGGAACTCGCGGAACCCGCATGGCCGCCAGGTTGGGGGGCTGGGGCAGGACTCACTTCGGTGGTTACGGACTGTTCCTGAATGCCGGAAACGGCGCCGGGTCGGCCTTCAGGTTGGGTTGCGCGCGATCTTGGCGCGGCTTCGACACTGGCCGTTGTCCGACGCAGCCTGGATACCAGCACTGCCATGATGTCCGATGCGAACTTCGGGTCGATGCTGATTTGTTGCAGAAAGTCCCGTGCCGGAAACGACCGCACGGTCACGGGGCCTTTGGCACGGGCCGATGCAGAGCGGGGGCGGCCGTCAATGACGCCCATTTCGCCCAGCATCTCACCGGGTCCCAGAAGGGCGATGGTGATCTCGCCTTCTTCAGACTCCGTGAAAACCTCTACTTCGCCGGAATCGATCAGGCAGGCGAAATCGCTCGGCTCGTTCTGACGGAAAACCACTTCTCCGTCACCGAGTGTTCGAATCTCACCATCCAAGGCGATTGCTCCCCAACCATACCCAGCCGACGAGAATGCGCCGGGCGAAAAGTCACCCCGACAGGGCTGATCGAGCAGAGCCTATGCCATCACCACGGGAAAGTGTAGCGAAGCTAGCTGGGATTTTATCTATCCCGGACGGGACGTGACTATTTTTGCCGCCACCCGGATTGGGTCAGGAACCACCAGCCGGATGGGGCCTTGTCGAAAATCGCCTTGGCATAGATTTCCTGAATGGCCGAAATCGATACGCCTTGTTCTGCCGACTTGGATTTGTAGAAGGCCTGGCGCTTCTGGTTGATGCTGTCGACAAGTTGCTGTGTTTCGGCACTAGCACCGTCGCGGGCTACTGCATAACCGTCATGGCGTTCCCCAACCGTCCCGATATTGCGTGGGGCGTCGAGGGGATCAGCCGCCCTGGCAAGGCCCGGGATGAGAACTCCGGCTGCAACCAGAAGCCCACCCGCTGCCAGCAGCAGGGAACGGCGATCCGGCGCGCTCAGGCTGTCAGCCTTGTCAGAAGATCGGGTTCGAATCGACGTCATCATTGGCCTCTTCGATCAAACGCAGACGGACATCCGCGTCCAGTTTTACATTAAGATTGATGGTGATCGGCTCGCGGGGCGCTTCCACCTGAACTTTGGGTGTACATGCGGAAATCGCAACCGCACATGCCAGCACGGCAATGGGCCATATCGGTATGCGGGCAGGTCCACTCACGGATTTCAGCACCTTTCTTTAGAATGCGGCTCCCTAGGAGGTCCGCGTGTCTATTGGAAGACTAGGCAAGATTTCCCCGAACCGAAAGACATTGCTGCCTTGTCAATCGCGGGATCGGCGCCCAAGAATATCCGTCGAGAGGTTAAGAACCTGCTGCAAGACACGGAAAAGTTTTCGGAAATCGCTTTCCAGGGAAATATTCAGCTGAAACGGATGTCCTTCCAGGACTGCGGGATTGCGTCCGCCCATGCTCAGGAGGATCGTACCATCCCGGTCTTCGGGCAAGTCCACCTCCGCGGTGAGGCTGTCATAGTGAAAGTCCTTCAGGACCTCCGTCATCAGTTGAACAGTCTCCTCATCGCTCGCGAGGGCCCGATTGACCGAAGGATTGTCGACCTTGAGAACACCGCCTCCCTCAGCACCGATGCTGCCGCCCTGGATGACCGCATCCCCGGACCGAAGCTGTATCGGCAGCAAACCGGATACCTGACCGGTGGCCTCGACACCTTCGATATCGATCATGGTCATTGCATCCGCCAGTGAGACCCGCCGCAGACGGACCGTCCCCTCCAAGCTGCCATTCGCGGCATCTGCGACGGCATCGATCAGCGCGATGGAGCCCCCGAACAGTGTCAGGGTTGCTTCATCGATGTTGATACGGGCGTTGCGGTCGACCCGAAACCGCGCTGAAACCGGCACTGTCGGCATGCCGGGCAGACTCGCCGACGCCGTGAAGGCGTGCGTGCCAAGCGTGGCCGGAAAATTCGCCAGATCGAAGGTCAGCGGCCCATTCAGCCCCTGCACGGCGCCTTCTGAGGATTTGACCGCGAGGTCAGCCAGGTCCAAGGCCAGGGTGCCTGAAACATCGGTATCGCTGAGGACAGCCTCCAGCGATGCAGACACCCGTCCGGACAACGCCGGCAGGGCATTCGCATCGACAAGGAAGCGCGGCGGCACGAAATCGACGAGATCGATACCGCCACTTCCGAAGGTGATCGGCTGCGTGGAAAGAGAAATTCGGGTCTGAACCGGCGCCTGTTCGGTTTGGGCAACGCCAAGATTGGCGGAAATCGCACCGTCGGCGAGGGAGATCGGCCCCTCAGCCGAAAGCCGACCGTCCTTCGTCAAGGAGACCGCGAGGTCGATCGCAGCGCGTCCCGGGGCAATGGGGCGTCCGCTGGTCATCAGCTGTTCACTGCTGAAAGAAAAGGTGCCGGTTTTGCCGTGCCATGTGCCACGGATTACGGACCCGAGGGCCGCGGCGTCCAGTGACGGTGAGGCGATGTCCGACGGTCCGAGGACGACGCCCAGGGCTCCGCCCGAATACTCGATCGACGCCGGTTGCCGCCCGAACCGGATCGACGTCGTCCCGTCGCGACCGGGCAGGGCAACGCTGAGTTCACCGATTCGCAGTGATCCCTTGGCCTCCAAGCTGCCGGCCGGGTCATCGAAGCCGATCCGAACGGACAGCGGATCTCGCCCGGCCACATCCACCCGAAGATCGGGGGACAGGCGCGCGTCTCCGGTTCCGGTCAGACCGTCGGCACGCACCTGGCCGCCCGGTTCAACGGTAATGCCGATCCCGCCAAGACCTTCATCGAGATCCGCGACTCCTTCTCCACGAAACGTCGCCTGTCGCACCCAGACAGGATCGAAAATGGTCCCCGTCATCGTGCCCTCCAGGGCGTAGGACAGGCGAATTGGAGGGAAGGCGCCTCGGAGATAGGCCGCCAGATCCAGTTCCAGGGCACCAAGCTCAAGATGGGCCGACAGATCCCGGGGCAGGTCGACGCCGCGCAGCACGGACAGGCTGGAACGCCGGATGAAGACGGCTTTCGGGGCCAGGTCGGGGTCCAGGGTCAGGGATGCCGGTTCGATTTCCGCCGCGAGCGGCCCGATGGTCAGCGAAGCCGACATATCGAGATCAAGGCGGCTTTCCGTGTCAGTGGTGCCGAAAACCAGCGCGGGATCATCCGTCCGCGCATCCAGCACAATCTGGGGGGCGCCGCTGAGATAGGGCCGAAACGTGTCCGGGACCTGTGCGACCAGGAATTCGGGGAGGCTGGTAGCGGCGATCTCAATGGGTTGCGGCAGCGTCACCCTGTGCGTGGCGCCGTCACTCGCCACTTCGATCAATCCGTCCTCTAGTGACAGTTCCGGGTATCCTTTCGGTTTCAGCCCGGCGCCGGTCCAGGCAAGCTCGACCTCTCCGCCGACCTGACGCCCTGCATCCGAGGGCCGGCCCAACATGGAAAAGTCGAAACGCGCGGTGGCTCTGCCGCGGGCCGACTCGATACCCGGGCTCAACGGCAGCCAGTGCGCTAGAGACAGGTCTCCGGTTCCCGTAGCGGAAAAGCTGTCATTCGATGAATCGAACTCGGTCAGTACGGCACTTCTGGAAACGGGATCTTCCAACCTGAGCCGTCCATTCAGAGGGAACAGGCGGGGCGCTGAAGGCAGGGACAGATCCACTTCCCCGGAAAGCGTGTTGCGTCCGACAGGGCTGTCGACTTCGACCACGAGATCGGTGAGCACAAACCGGCGGACCGGAACGTCGACCGGTCCAGTGTCTTCGGTCGCGGAGGGCGGCGGCAGATCCAGCCCCTCAACCACAACCCCGGTGTCATCGGCTGTGACATGCATCCGCAGCCCGTCGACTGTGACGTTTTGCAGGAACGGTGTCGAAAAGGGGTTTGCGGTGAATGAAACAATGATCGTTCGGGCCGAAGGGCCGTTTTGGACGGCAACATCGGACAGTTCGATCCGATCAAAATCCGCCCGCGTCGCAATGAACCGGATATCCAGGCCAAGCTGGGTGGACGCGAGCCCCGGCCCGAAACGGTTGAGAAGTTCGATCCGGAACGGCCAGGCCGCTGCCATCACGATCACGAGGCCCAAAAGCGTGAACAGCAACCATTTCGCCAGGACCGCCACGATCAGCGGTTCTGCCTTGGCAGTGCCATCGCTGGGGCGTTCTTCGGCGGTCAGAGGACTTTTTTCCGGATCGCTCATCGGGCTGATCGCGGAGCCCCGATGCGACAGCCATTCTGAAGACAGCGACGCAGGGCGTCTTCCAGAGCCGCACTGAACGTCGCGTCGATCGGACCGTCATAGTAGCCCGCCGATTGCAGATAGGATTGAAATCGCGACGTCGCCGCCGCATTGCCGTCGGCAATCTGCCGATAGCGGGAAAGCGCACCATCCAAGTCCCCGGATTCTGCAAGGACGGCCGCTTCGACGATCCCGGTCTGATCCGTTTCCGCTTCGATGTCCTGCAGCAGGTCGGAAGCGCGTTGACCGTCCCGAAGTTCGGGCAGGGGGGCCGTTGCCAGAATCCAGGCAAGGGTCTGCCTTGCCTCGCGCAGTTCGGGATCGTGGCCGAGTGCGGTTTCCAGATCCTGGATTGCCGATCCGTATTCCCGATGTGCATAGAGGGCGAGCCCCCGTCTGGCATAAGGCGTTGCCGACAGGGGATTGAGGCCTGCCGCAACGCTGAAATCCGCGATCGCTCGATAAGGTTCATTGAGCCGCAGCAGAAGATCGCCGCGGTTCATATAGGCTTCGAAGCTGTAGGGATCGTAATCCAAAGTCGTATCAAGGTCCGTCAGCGCGGCATCAAGTTCCCCGGCCGATTGCCGGGCCGCTGCACGGTTCAGATGAGTACGGGCGTAGTCCGAAAGGTCGGTGAAGGCCGCACCGTCGATCAGGCTGGTACAAGCGGAGATCCGAGGCGCCGGCTCCCGGCCCGCGTCGCTGCAGATCATTTCCATCTCGCGGAAATCCTGTGCCGTCGCCCGGCCGGAAAGGGCCGTCAGAATCGCCACGATCATGATCAATCGCCGTACCATGGCTGCGTTCCCCGATTCCCCCTTCATGGCATTACTCTGCCCAGAGATCCGAAAAAAGAAAAGGGACCCGCACCAGGCGGGTCCCATTGGATCAATCGAATGCGGAGAGACCTGGAGGTCAGCCCGCGGCGGCCTGGGCCGCCCGTTTCGCCATGACACCGATCAGATGTTTGCGATAGGCAGCGGAGGCGTGAATGTCGGCATTGAGCGAGCCCTCATCGATCGAACTGCTGTCCGGGGTTTGTCCGGAAGCGATTTGCTCCTCAATTCCGCCCGCCCGGAAGACGCCGTCCTGACCGGCGCCGGTGACCGCGACCCGGACCCCGCCATCGGTATGGGCCACGAAAACCCCCACCAGGGCGTAGCGCGATGCCGGATTATCGAACTTCATATAGGCTGCGGATTTCGGCACCGGGAAACGGATCGCCGTGATGATCTCATCGTCTTCCAATGCAGTCTCGAACATACCCTGGAAGAATTCCTCGGCGGAGAGTTCCCGCTTCGTCGTCACAACCGTCGCGCCCAATCCGAGGACGGCCGCAGGATAATCGGCGGCCGGGTCATTGTTGGCCAGGGACCCGCCGATCGTGCCGCGATTGCGGACCTGAGGGTCCCCGATCCCGCCGGCCAGGGCGGCGAGGGCGGGAATTGCCGCCTTGACCTCGGCCGATGCGGCGACGGCACCATGGGTCGTCATGGCACCAATGGTTACCGTGGCCCCGTCGGACGCAATGCCGACCAGATCCCGGCAGCCGCGCAGCGACACGACATCGCTGGGCGCCGCCAGGCGCTGTTTCATCGTCGGCAGCAGGGTCTGGCCACCGGCAAGAATCTTGCCGTCCTCGGCGCCGGACATCGCATTGGCGGCGTCAGCGACGGTCGATGGTGTGTGATACGAGAAATCGTACATTTTCTTATCCTTTCATCCTCCGCCGGTTACTCGGCCGCGGCCGGGACACTGGCGGACTGGATCGCTTGCCAAACCTTCTGCGGCGTTGCGGGCATTGAGATGTCCTCGACACCCCGCTCCGCCAGTGCATCGAGCACCGCATTGATTACTGCCGGCGGGGAGCCGATGGCTCCGACTTCGCCGCACCCTTTCACGCCCAGAGAGTTATGCGCGCAAAGTGTACTCTCCGTCGTTGCCTGGAACCCGGGAAGGTTGTCGGCCCGCGGCATGCAGTAATCCATGTAGGACCCGGAAATCAGCTGCCCGCTTTCGTCATACTCGCAGGATTCCAGCAGTGCCTGCCCGATCCCCTGGGCAAGACCGCCGTGAATCTGACCCTCGACGATCATCGGGTTGATGACGCGGCCGACATCGTCGACGGCGGTCATGTTGATGATTTCCGTCACGCCGGTATCCGGATCGATCTCAACTTCGCAGATATGGCATCCGCCGGGATAGGTGAAGTTCATCGGATCATAGAAGGCGTTTTCTTCCAGCCCCGGTTCCAATGTTTCATGCGGGAAGTTGTGCGGTACATAGGCGGTCAGCGCCACGGTGCCGAAATCGACCTCCTTGTCCGTCCCTGCGACGGTGAACTTGCCGTCCTTGAACTCGACGTCCTCCGGCGAGGCCTCCATCAGATGGGCGGCGATCTTGCTGGCCTTGTCGATGACCTTGCCCAGGGCCTTCATGATGGCTTCACCACCGACCGCCAGCGACCGCGATCCATAGGTGCCCATCCCGAAAGCGATGCGGTTGGTATCACCGTGATCGATGTCGATATTCTCCAGCGGAATGCCCAGGGTCTCGGACACCAGCTGCGCAAAGGTCGTCTCGTGCCCCTGACCATGGCTGTGGGACCCGGTATAGATCGTCACCGAGCCGGTCGGATGCACGCGGACATTCGCGCTTTCGAACAGGCCGGCACGGGCACCGAGAGAGCCGACGACCGCCGACGGGGCGATGCCGCAGGCCTCGAGATAGGTCGAAATACCGATTCCGCGCAGTTTTCCGCGCCCGGCGGCCTCCGTCTTGCGGGCCGGGAACCCGTTCCAATCGGACAGTTCCATCGCCTTCTTGAGCGTGGCCTCGTAGTTGCCGCTGTCATAGGTCAGGGCAACCGGTGTCTGATAGGGGAACGCGTCGGCGGGAATGAAGTTCTTCCGGCGAATTTCGACCTGATCCATACCGAGCTGGCGTGCTGCCTTGGAGACAAGACGCTCCAGCAGATAGGTCGCTTCCGGGCGTCCTGCCCCCCGATAGGCATCGACCGGCACGGTATTCGTGAAGATCGCCTTCACATTGGCATAGATTTTCGGCGTCGTGTAGACGCCGGCCAGCAGCGTCGCATAGAGATAGGTCGGCACGCAGGTCGAAAATGTGGACAGATATGCCCCCATATTCGCCTTCGTGTAGACCTTCAGTCCCAGGAACTTGCCGTCGGCATCGATGGCCAGATCCGCATGGGAAATGTGATCCCGGCCATGGGCGTCCGACAGGAAGCTCTCGGAGCGTTCGGCCACCCATTTGATCGGCCGGCGTACTTTGCCCGCGGCCCAGGTGACGATGGCTTCCTCCGCATAGTGATAAATCTTGGAGCCGAAACCGCCGCCGACATCGGGCGCGACGACCCGCAGCTTATGTTCCGGAATCTGCAGGACGAAGGCGCCCATCAGAAGCCGGATCACATGCGGGTTCTGGCTGGTCGTATAGAGCGTGTATTCGCCCGTTCCCTTGTTGTAGTCGCCGATGGCCGCCCGCGGCTCCATGGCATTCGGGACAAGGCGGTTGTTGGTCAGGTCGATGGAAACGACATGGGCGGCATTCTTGAACTCCGCGTCGACCTCGGCCTCGTCGCCAAGCTCCCAATCATAGCAGAGGTTCCCCGGTGCGGCATCGTCATGGACCAGCGGCGCGCCATCTGCCAGAGCCGCTTCCATGTGCGCCACGGCCGGCAGTTCCGTATAGTCGACTTCTATCAGTTCCGCCGCGTCCTTGGCCTGGGCATATGTCTCGGCCACCACAATCGCGACCTGGTCGCCGACATGACGGACCTTGCCGACCGCAAGGGCAGGGTGCGGCGGCTCGTTCATCGGGCTGCCGTCCTTGTTGTTGACACCCCAGCCGCAGGGAATGCCGCCGACACCTTCCATGTCGGCGCCGGTGAAGACGGCGATCACGCCCTTTGCGGCCTTAGCCGCATCGGTGTTGATGCCGTTGATCTTCGCATGGGCGTGCGGGCTGCGCAGGATATAGCCGTAGGTCTGGCCCGGCTGATTGATATCGTCCGTGTAATTGCCGCGGCCGGTCAGGAAGCGGAAATCTTCCTTACGCTTTACCGAAGCACCGATTCCGGTAGCACTCATGACGTTTCTCCCGAAAGAAGTCCCTGTTGCGGCGCGAGGCTTCTGTGTGACGTCATGGCGTCCGGCCCCTGCGCGCGTGAATTCGGCATTGGCGGCGCGCTATTCAGCGGCGGCCTTCTCACCGCGCATGGCAGCGGCGCCCGCGGCGATCGACTTCACGATGTTATGGTAGCCGGTGCAGCGGCAGATATTGCCTTCCAGCCATTCCCGGATTTCATGTTCGCTGGGATTGGGATTGGTCTTCACCAGATCCAGCGCGCTCATTACCATGCCGGGTGTGCAGAATCCGCATTGAAGTCCGTGGTTTTCACGGAAGGCTTCCTGCATCGGATGCAGGTCGTCGGTATCCTGGGCCAGGCCTTCGATCGTGGTGACGTCGGCGCCGTCCGCTTCCACGGCCAGCATGGTGCAGGATTTTACGGAATCGCCGTTTACGTGCACGACGCAGGCGCCGCACTGGCTGGTGTCGCACCCGATATGGGTGCCGGTGAGATCCAGATTTTCGCGAATGAATTGAGCGAGCAGGGTGCGGGCCTCAACGTCTCCCGACACCTGCTTGCCGTTCACCGTCATGGAAACGGTTGGCATGCAGTTATCCTCCCTGTGCAGGCGGGACAGCCTCGACAAGGCCGCCTTCTCAGGCAGGGAGTTTGGAGCGCCGTTCGTAGCGGGTCAAGGGTACTCGGAGAAGGGGTTTTGTGAATTCCCTATGACTTTTTCCGATATCAGCGCCCGCCGGTGAGTGCGGTAGCGAATTACCCGCCGGTGCCGGTCGTCGGGCCGCCGCCGCCGAACAGCAGGGTCAACCCTGCCAGAACCGCGACAAGCAGCAGGATCCACTGGAAGGGTGACAGCCCCTTTCGTTTCGCCTTGGTTGCATCAACCGCGTCGATCGCCGCCCGCGCAATGTCATCGCGGGTGTCCTGGGTGGCATGGGAGGCGGTCGTTGCCGAATCTTCCGCACTTCCCAATGTCGCATTGGATTCGGGGCCGGTCTCGGGCTGTGCCTCCGGGTCCGCTTGCGGGGGAGTTTCGGGTTCGGGAGCGGGCGTCTCTGCGACCACTTCCCGGTTTTCGGCCTCACGGTCGTTCACGATTTCAACGAATTTCTCGAAAAAATCGGTGGCGTATTTCTTGGCCGTGGAATCCACCAGCCGCGCCCCGATCTGGGCCAGCTTTCCGCCGACCTGAGCGTTGACCGTGTAGTTCAGGATCGTTTCGCCGTCATCCTCGGTCAGTTTGACGTCGGCACCGCCCTTGGCGAAACCGGCCGCGCCGCCCTTGCCTTCACCGACGATGGTGTAGCTTTCCGGCGGATTGACGTTTTCCAGCCGTACCGCGCCCTTGAAGGTCGCCTTGACCGGGCCGACCTTGGCCTTGACGGTCGCCTCGAAACCACCGTCCTCGGTTCGCTCCAGCGATTCGCAGCCGGAGATGCAGGCCTTCAGAACCTCCGGATCGTTCAACGCATCCCATACGGTTTCGCGGGACGCCGGAATCCGGTATTCGCCTTGCATGTCCATGACGGGGTTCCTTTTCTCTGTGGTTCGGCGCGGCGCATTCGATCTGAGGCACCGGCCCTGCTATATCAAGTGAAAAGGATTTTGGAAATCGAGAGAGGGTTATAACGGTTATGACGGTTCCGGTAGTCGGATCGACCCTGGATGTCGCTCTCTGGTTCTTCGACCAGAGTCGTCGGGACGAACTGCATCTGCCTGCCCAGAAACTCCAGCGGTTGCTGTGGATCGCGCAGGCACTCTATGCCGCGGAGAATCACGGTCGCATGCTGATGCCTGCGACCTTCGTCGCCGGCGAGACCGGACCGACCGAACCTACCGTTTTTCATATCTTCGAGGACAGCCGTCCGCCCATCGCGCAGCACCGGATGAAGCCGGAGGCCGAGAACTTCCTGTCCCGCATCTGGCGGAAATATGGCCATCACTCGCCCGACTATCTGAACCGGATGATGAGCCACAACGAAGTCTATCGCCGTGCGTACCGGAAGGAGCCGGGCACGGTAATACCGTTCGAAACAATTGCGAAGCATTTCACCAGCAAACCAGACATAGGCAGCCAGGTGAAAACCTCCGATGGCCGGATCCTGAAGAAGTGGGTCCCGACCGCAAAGCCGGTCGCCCGCCGCTGAACCTGTCTGGCCCGCCGGCCAATCGTTCGGTAGGCTGATCGCAAATCAGCGAACCGGAGTTCCCCATGCCCGGTATCTACGGGTCCATAGCCGCCATTCTGCTGTCCATCGCCCTGCTATACGGGGGCAATACGATGATGGGCACGCTTCTGCCTGTCCGGGCCGGGCAGGAAGGTTTCGACGCGATCTTCGTTGGCGGCATGGGCACCGGCTATTTCATTGGCTTCATACTCGGTTGCAGATTGACGCCCTGGCTGGTTCAGCGTGTGGGCCATATTCGTGCCTTCGGCGCGCTTGCCGCGATAACCGCCAGCACGACACTCGGCTTCGCGCTGTTTCTCGAACCGGCCCCGTGGATCGTGCTGCGTTTCGTCTACGGCCTTGCGGGATCAGGGTTGTTGATGATCGTCGAAGGCTGGCTGAACGAAAAGGCCGGGCAGGGCAACCGCGGCCGCGTGCTGGCAATCTATACCTTGGTTTATATCGCCGCCCAGGCCCTCAGCCAGCAGGTGTTTCTGTTCATCCCGGCAAAGGAAGTCACGCTGTTCCTTGTGGCGGCGATTGCGATCTGCCTATCGCTTGTGCCGATCGCTGTGACCACCTCTCCGTCGCCGACGCCGCTGCGCACGGCCAGCCTGAACCTGCGTCGACTCTATGAGACATCCCCTGTTGCCACGCTGGGCAGTCTCGGTGTCGGTCTGGCAAATGGGGCATTCTGGAGCCTGGCGCCGCTCTTTGCCCAGGGAATCGGATTGTCGACCGAAACGGTCGGCATGTTGATCACCTCGGTCATACTCGGGAATGCCGTTCTGCAGTGGCCCATTGGCTGGCTGTCCGACCGAATTGACCGACGCATTCCGATAGTCGGCTGCTTTTTTGGCGCCAGTGCGCTCGGGCTGATGATGTCCTTCTCCGACGGTGTGCTCCTAATCCTGTCCATCGCGGCCGTCTACGGCGCCTTCGCGCAATCGATCTATGCCATGCTCGTCGCACATGCCGGCGACAAGGCGGGGCCGGAAGATTTCGTATCCGTGAGCGGCGGTCTGCTACTGCTGTACGGGGTCGGTGCCCTGATCGGTGCGATGCCCGGCGCGGCGCTGATGGATGCGTTCGGGCACCAGGCCCTGTTCTGGTGGACGGCATCCGTCCATGCGGGAATCGCTCTCTTCATCCTGTGGCGTATGCGGCAGCGTCCCGAGCGGGCCGAACCGGCCCCGGAGGGATTTCAGGCCGTTCCGAAGTCCACTCCCATGGCTTTCGAACTCGATCCCAGAGCCGATGCTGCACCGCAGCCGGACGAGGACGCCAGGGCGCAGGACGGGACGAAGAGCCCGCCTTGATCTTGCCGCGACAGGGTATTATGGACGAGGGGTCCGTGTTTCGGACCCTGGGCCCTTCCTTCGAATCAGCTTGGAAACACCGTGCCGATGCTCCGATCCGCCGCCACCGTATTCGTCTCGGCTCTGCTGTTTTCTTCGTTCGGATTTGGTCAGTCCGCGCTTGCGGCCGCCCCCGGCGCCCCGCATCTCGACGGGGCTTCCATGGGGCTGATCTGGGTCGTGCCCTTTGTCGGCATGCTGCTTTCCATTGCCATCTTTCCGCTCGTCGCGCCGCATTTCTGGCATCATAATTTTGGAAAGATTTCAGCGGTTTGGGCGCTGTTGTTCCTGGTTCCGTTCACCCTCGTGTACGGCTTCAATCTGGCCCTCTACGAGGTCGTCCACGTCCTGTTCCTGGAATATCTGCCGTTCATCATTCTGTTGCTGTCGCTGTTCACGGTTGCCGGTGGCGTCCGGGTGAAGGGGTATCTGGCCGGAACACCGGCAGTGAATACGGGAATCCTGCTGATCGGAACCGTGATAGCCAGCTGGATGGGCACGACGGGAGCGGCCATGCTTCTGATTCGGCCGCTGATCCGCGCCAATGAGGACCGCAAACACAAGGTCCATACCATGGTGTTCTTCATCTTTCTGGTGGCGAATATCGGGGGCTCGTTGACGCCGCTTGGCGACCCGCCGCTGTTCCTCGGTTTCCTCAAGGGGGTTTCGTTCTTCTGGCCGACGACGGAAATGTTCGTGCCGATGCTTTGCGTGTCCATCGTGCTTCTGATTGGCTACTACATCGCGGATTCGATCCTGTTTGCGAAAGAACGCAAGGCCGGGTCGCAGGTCGGTCTGCCCAAGGAGAACGAGGAGACCCATCCGCTGGGGATCGAAGGCGGGATCAACATCCTGCTTCTGGTCGGCGTCATCGGTGCCGTTCTGATGTCCGGCATCTGGAAAACCGGGATCGCCTTCGAAATCTATCATGTGGATGTAAAGCTTCAGAACATCGTCCGTGATCTGGCCCTGATCGGGCTGGCCGGGCTGTCTTGGCATCTGACCTCCATCGAAAGCCGCCGGGCGAACGGGTTCAGCTGGTTTCCGATCGTCGAGGTCGGCAAGCTCTTCGCGGGCATTTTCATGACGATCATTCCGGCTATCGCGATTCTGAAGGCGGGAACCGATGGTGCGCTGGAACCGATCGTTTCCCTGGTTTCCAAAGATGGCGAGCCGGTGAATGCGATGTATTTCTGGGCGACCGGGATTCTGTCCAGCTTCCTGGACAATGCGCCGACCTATCTGGTGTTCTTCAACACCGCCGGTGGTGATGCCCAGGTTCTGATGAACGAATTGTCGACCACCTTGCTGGCGATTTCAGCTGGCGCGGTCTTCATGGGGGCAAATACCTATATCGGGAACGCGCCGAACTTCATGGTCCGTTCGATTGCCGAAGAACGGGGTATCGCGATGCCCAGCTTCTTTGGCTACATGGCCTGGTCCGGCCTGATCCTGCTGCCCATCTTCGTCGTGGTGACGTTCCTGTTCTTCCTTTAGGACGCGCATAACCGTCCGATGGGCATGGCCGCACCCAGCCCGCCGGGGCGGATGATCAGTGCGACATCAGCAGGGGAATATGGGTGTGGCCAATCACGTAGCGGCTGGCGGACCCGAACAGCTTGTCCAGGAAGGACGTGTGCCCGTAGGCGCCCATGACGACCATTTCGGCCTTCACCGCCTCAGCCGTCAGCAGAATCTCCTCCCCGGCGTGCCCGGATTGCGCCTGGGAGATCTGTGAGACTTCGACGCCATGCCGCTTCAGGTAGTCGACAACCCGGTTGGCGGATTCCGAAGCCACCTGCCGGTCTGAACCGCAGGTCAGCAGATGTACGGACTTCGCCTTGGTCAGCATCGGCAGGGAATCGCGCAGGGCCCGGATGGCTTCCTTCGAGTAGGTCCAGGCCACCAGGATCGTTCCGACCGTATCCAGATCGAATTCGGTCATGCCTTTCGGAATCACCAGAACCGGTCCGCCGGCTCCCATGACCAGCTTTTCCGGCATCTGGTACATCAACCGGTCCTCGAAACTGTCGAAGCCAACCTGGTTCACGACGGTCATGTCGACGTGGTGAACTTCATCCAGCAAGGTGTCGAGGTGATCTTCCTCGCCATAGATCCATTCGTGAGAGACATTGGCGGCCGCACAGACTTCTTCGACACGCGACTTGATCGCCGTCGATTTCTCCCTGGCACGTTCCCTGGCTTCCTGAAGATACAATGCAGAGGCACCGCGTCCTTCGGCACCGGGCGGAAGGTGGACCGGCGTCGCGACGTAGAGCGCCAGCAGATGGGCGTCCAGCTTGCTCGCCAGGCCGACCGCCACCTTGAGCCGGTTGTCGCAATCGGGATCCGGTGCAAGATGGACGAGCAGGGTCTTGATAGCCATGGCGGAAACCTCCCGAAATCGACGCGTGAATCGGGTGCGAGGCTATCGCCCGGGTCCGGCGAATGCAATCGGATCACAGGGGGACGGAATGGGGAAATCTGACGGAGAATTATTCGACATTGCTTTTGCCGACCGGCCTGCCATCTTAAAAGTACACTAATTCGTTTCCTTCAAAGATTCCCCTATGGCCACTGATACACAAACCGGGTCCGAGGCAAAAACCAGGCGCGGAGTCCAACTCAGGACCCTGCGTACCATGCTGCCTTACCTGTGGCCTGCCGGGCGCCCCAATATAAGGTATCGTGTCGTCGGTGCGCTGATCGCGCTGGCCCTTGCCAAGGGGGCGAACGTCATCGTCCCGATCTTCTACAAGCGCGCCGTGGATGCCCTGGACGCCGCCGGCAGCGAACAAGGCGCCGCTGTCGCCGGGATTGTGGCTATCCCGGTTGCTCTGCTGGTCGGATACGGCCTGACGCGACTTCTTGCCGTCGTATTTCAGGAAATTCGCGAAGCGCTGTTCGCCCGTGTGGCTCAGACCGCGATCAGGACGGTCGCGCTGCAGACCTTTCGGCACCTGCACGCGTTGAGCCTGCGCTTCCATCTGGAGCGTCAGACAGGCGGTCTTTCCCGCGTCATCGAACGGGGGGTGAAAGGCATCGAATTCGTCCTGAACTTCATGCTGTTCAACATTCTGCCGACCCTGCTGGAAATCGGCTTGGTCTGTGTCATCCTGTGGGGGCTGTTCGACATCACCTATGCGGCGGTGACCTTTGTCACCATCGCCGGATATATCGCCTACACGCTGATCGTGACGGAATGGCGGCTGAAGTATCGCCGCGAAATGAACGACAGCGACACGAACGCGAATACCAAGGCGATCGACAGCCTGCTGAATTACGAGACAGTGAAGTATTTCGGCAATGAAGGGCATGAGGCCGACCGGTACGATGGTGCCCTGAAACGCTATGAAAACGCTGCGGTTCGTTCGACGGTCAGCCTGTCGGTGGTCAATGTCGGGCAGGGCGGCATCATTGCCCTTGGTCTCGTGGTTCTGATGCTGATGGCAGCCAACGGTGTGGCGGCCGGCACCATGTCACTGGGCGATTTCGTTCTGGTGAACACCTACCTGATCCAGCTTTACCTGCCGCTGAACTTCCTGGGGTTCGTTTATCGCCAGATCCGGCAGAGCCTGACCGACATGGAGGACATGTTCCAACTGCTGCATGTGCCGCAGGAAGTGCAGGATAAGCCGAAGGCCGAAACGCTGCGTGCGCCGGAAGGGCGGCTCAGTTTTCATCATGTCGATTTTGGATATGACCCGCGCCGCCCCATTCTGAAGGACGTCGACTTCACGGTCGAGCCGGGCAAGACGCTTGCAATTGTCGGTCCGTCAGGAGCCGGTAAGTCCACGATCAGCAGGCTGCTGTTCCGTTTTTACGATCCTGTCGGGGGCGCCGTGACCATCGACGGTGTCGATTTGCGGGACGCTACGCAGGACAGCGTGCGTGCCGCGGTCGGAATCGTGCCGCAGGACACGGTCCTGTTCAACGACACGATCGAGTACAATATCGGCTATGGACGACCGGGGGCGAGCCGGGAGGAAATCCGCGAAGCGGCGCGACTGGCACGAATCCACGATTTCGTCGAGTCCCTGCCGGACGGGTATGAAACGACTGTCGGGGAGCGCGGCCTCAAGCTGTCTGGGGGCGAAAAACAGCGCGTCGCCATTGCCCGCGCCATTCTCAAACAGCCGCAGATACTGCTCTTCGACGAGGCGACATCCGCCCTCGACACCGCAACGGAGCGGGAAATCCAGAAATCCCTGCGCGAGGTGAGCCGGGGGCGCACCACGCTTGTCATTGCGCACCGCCTTTCGACCGTGGTTGACGCCGATGAGATCATCGTTCTGGAGGCCGGTCGGATTGCGGAGCGCGGTACACACTCGACCCTGCTGACCCAAGGCGGCGTCTATGCCGAGATGTGGCGGCGTCAGCAGGAGGGAGAGGAAGGCGACGGAATCGCCCTGGACCGTTCGGTCAGTCCGAAATCGGAATAGGGCGGCGGCCGGGAAGAGGGCTTGTCATCGCCGGTTCCGCGGTATATACGCCGCCGCACAACACACATGGGACTTTCCGGGATGTGGCCGTCATAGGGCCCGTTCCGTCCGGTGCCGGGCTTCCGGCTTATACCAAGGGTCTCATGGAGGATTAACCGGAGAAGCAAAGGAGCCATTTTATGGCCGTGCCGACTTTTACCATGCGTCAGCTGCTCGAAGCGGGCGTGCATTTCGGACATACCACCCGTCGCTGGAACCCGAAGATGAAACCGTTCATCTTTGGTGAGCGCAACGGCATTCACATCATCGATCTGGAACAGTCCGTTCCGATGCTGACCCGCGCGCTGGAAGAAGTGTCGCGCGTCGCAGCGGCCGGCGGCCGCATCCTGTTCGTCGGCACGAAGCGCCAGGCACAGACGATCGTTGCGGAGCACGCGCTGAAATGCGGTCAGTACTACGTCAACCACCGTTGGCTCGGCGGCATGCTGACCAACTGGAAGACGATCGCGAACTCGATCAAGCGCCTGAAGGCCCTGGAAGCCCAGTTTGAAGACGAAGCGAACCTGCAGGGCCTGACCAAGCGTGAGCGACTGGGCCTGGAGCGGGAGCGCGAGAAGCTGGACCGCGCCCTGGGCGGCATCAAGGACATGTCCAACCTGCCGGACCTGATTTTCATCATCGATACCAACAAGGAATCGATCGCGATCAAGGAGGCCGGCAATCTGAACATTCCGGTCGTTGCGGTGCTGGACTCCAACTCCGACCCGGATGGGGTTGCCTTCCCGATCCCGGGCAATGACGACGCCATGCGCGCCATCAACCTGTATTGCGACCTCGTCGCCGGCGCCGTTCTGGGTGGCCTGCAGGAATCGCTCGGCAAGTCCGGCGTTGACCTGGGTGCCGCGGCCGAACCGGCTGTCGAGCCGGCCCTGACGGAAGAGGCCGCCCCGGCCGAAGAAGCCGCTCCGGCGGAAGCAGCACCGGAAGCGGGTGCCGACGGCTCGGAAGAAGCCAAGACCGAGGCCTGATCGCCCTGCGATCGTGATGCGCGCCCCGACCGTCAACGCCCTGTCACAATCTTGTGGCACAGCGGGTCGGACAGTCGGGGCCGCCATCCAGCCTTTGATTTGATTGAACCGGACAGCGGTCCGGCCGGCCCGCCGGCAACGCGACCGCGAAAACGCTAAGACAAGAGGAGCCGTTCCATGGGCCAGATTTCGGCGAGCATGGTAAAGGACCTGCGCGAAAAGACCGGCGCGGGCATGATGGATTGCAAGAAAGCTCTGGCGGAAACCGACGGTGACGTCGAAGCCGCCGTCGATTGGCTGCGCAAGAAAGGTCTTGCCGCCGCCGCGAAGAAGTCGGGCCGCGTTGCGTCCGACGGTCTGGTCGCGGTCGTGACGGACGGCAAGGCCGGCGCCGCGGTTGAGATCAACGCCGAGACCGATTTCGTCGCGCGCAACGAAAGCTTCCAGGCCTTCGTTTCGGAAGTGGCCAAGATTGCCCTGGCGAATGGCGGCGATGCCGCGAAGACGCTGGCTTCCGCCTATCCGGGCACGGACCGCAACGTCGAAGAACAGCTGACCCACAACATTGCGACGATCGGCGAGAACATGAGCTTCCGCCGCGCGATCGCCCTGTCGGTCGAGAACGGCGTTGTCGCCGGTTATGTGCACAGCGCCACGGCGCCGGGCCTCGGCAAGATCGGCGTGCTGGTCGCGCTGGAATCGACGGGCGATACCGAGAAGCTGGAAGCTCTGGGCAAGCAGATCGCGATGCATGTCGCGGCCGCCCGCCCGGAAGCGCTGAAGATCGAAGATGTCGATAGCAGCAACCTGGATCGCGAGCGCGAAGTTCTGGTCGAGCAGGCCAAGGCTTCGGGCAAGCCGGACAACATCATCGAGAAGATGGTCGAGGGCCGGATTCGCAAGTATTACGAGGAAGTTGTTCTGCTGGAGCAGGTCTTCGTCGTCGATGGCGAGAACCGGGTCAAGAAGGTCGTCGAAGACGCTGCGAAGGACGTCGGCGCCCCGGTGACGCTGACCGGCTTCGTCCGTTTCGAACTGGGCGAAGGCATCGCGAAGAAGGAAGAAGACTTTGCCGCCGAAGTTGCCGCGGCGATGAAGAGCTGAGGCTCGATATGCATGAAAAGGGCCGTTCCCCACGGGAGCGGCCCTTTTCTTTTGCCTGTAACGTCCCGAATAATCACAATGCGGTCCTCTCCGAGGAAGGATAGTGAAGCCCCATGCCGACTGATGGATCCGATCTGACCTACAAGCGCGTTCTTCTGAAACTGTCCGGCGAGGCCCTGATGGGCGACCGAGACTTCGGGCTGGACCCGGAGGTCGTCAGCCGGATCGCTGATGAAATCAAGGGGGTCCGGGAACTGGGCTGCGAGATCTGCCTCGTTATCGGCGGTGGCAACATCTTCCGCGGCGTGTCCGTGGCCGCAAAGGGGATGGAACGCACGACCGCCGACTATATGGGCATGCTGGCGACCGTCATGAACGCCCTTGCCATGCAATCCGCCCTGGAGGCAAAGGGCGTTCCCACGCGGGTTCAGTCTGCGATTCCGATGGCGACCGTTTGTGAACCCTATATCCGCCGCCGCGCGACACGGCATATGGAGAAGGGCCGGATCGTCATCTTCGCGGCGGGAACCGGCAACCCGTTCTTCACCACCGATACCGCCGCCGCTTTGCGCGCGTCCGAAATGGACTGTGATGCGATGCTGAAGGCGACGAAGGTCGATGGCGTGTACACCGCGGATCCCATGAAGGACCCCGATGCACAACGTTACGAAACACTGACTTATCAGCAGGTCCTGACGGACAATCTGAAGGTGATGGATGCGTCCGCGATCACCTTGTCGCGCGACCGCGGCATTCCGATCCTGGTTTTCTCACTTTACGAACCCGGCATGTTCGCCCAAGTGGTCCGCGGGCAGGGTCGGTTCACAAAGGTGATGGAAGGGTCCTAATTGTTGTCCGAAAATCGCTCTGCATCATTGGACCGACGCGGGCAAACCGGATAAAACATCGCTCGGGTCGATGGCGACGCCGAAAGATTGGGGTGAATAGGAAATGTCTGCGAATATGAAAGATCTGAAGCGCCGGATGGAAGGTGCACTGGAAAATCTGGCGACCGAGTTTCAAGGTCTCCGGACGGGACGCGCATCCACGGATCTGCTGACGCCGATCCATGTCGACGCCTATGGCGCCAGCATGCCGCTGAACCAGGTCGCCAGTATTTCGGCGCCGGAGGCCCGTATGCTGTCCGTCACCGTCTGGGACAACAGCATGGTCAAGGCTGTCGAAAAGGCCATTCGCGAGTCGGAACTGGGGCTGAACCCGATGACGGAAGGCAACGTGATGCGAATTCCGCTGCCGGAACTCAACGAGGAGCGCCGCACCGAACTGACTCGCGTCGCCGGTAAATACGCTGAACACGCCCGCATCGCCGTTCGCAACATCCGACGGGATGGCATGGATACGCTGAAGCGTCAGGAGAAGGACGGTGAGATCGGCCAGGACGAGCTGCACCGTGGCCAGGACGATATCCAGAAGTTGACCGATGAATATGTCGCAAAGGTCGACGCTGCGCTGGCAGAGAAAGAAAAGGACATCATGCAGGTCTGACCGGGGCGCCGGGACGATCGTCGATTCCGTTATGACCGAATCCTCCACCGACATTTCGCCGCCGAAACACGTGGCCATAATCATGGACGGCAACGGCCGCTGGGCGAAACGCCGCGGCCTGCCGCGTGTTGCTGGCCACAGGCAGGGCGCCGAATCCGTGCGCAAGGTTGTCGAGTCAGCCGGGCGCCTGGGGATTGAATACCTGACTCTTTTCAGTTTCTCGTCGGAGAACTGGCGTCGTCCGGAGGAGGAAGTCAGCGATCTGATGGGCCTGTTGCGGCGCTATCTCAAATCCGAGATTGCCGAACTGCACCGCAAGAATGTTCGGTTCAAGGTGATCGGCGAACGCAATCGCCTGGACAAGGACATTCAGGCCCTGGTTCAGGATGCCGAGCAGATGACGGCTGAAAACACGCATCTAACACTGTCTCTGGCCCTGTCTTACGGCGGTCGGGCGGAAATTGCGGATGCGGCACGCCGTATCGCGGAATCGGCCCGCCTTGGCCTTCTGGAACCGGCGGCAATCGATGAGAAGCTGTTCGAAAGCTACCTTTGGTCCGTCGGACTGCCTGACCCGGATCTATTGATCCGGACAAGCGGGGAAAAACGCATCAGCAATTTCCTGCTCTGGCAATGTGCCTATACCGAATTCTACTACACTGACGTCTATTGGCCGGATTTTGACGAAGCCGAGCTTTCCGCGGCTATCGAGGACTTCCGCCGCCGGGACCGACGCTTCGGCGCGACGGCGAGCTACGCATGACTTCCGATGCGGCCGGCGGCAAGACTGTCCTTCCTTCCGACCTGAAGATTCGGGCCGCCTCCGGCTCAGTGCTGATCGCAATAGCGGTGGCGGAGCTCTATCTCGGCGGCTCCTATTTCGTTGTGTTCATCGGGTTGCTGGCCTGCGGCATGATCTGGGAGGCTCTGAACCTTACCGGCGTTCGCGGCAGGCTGCGGCGTCTGACGGCAACGGCACTGACGGGCGCCGCTTTCCTGGCCCTGATGCCGGCCCTGCCGAATGGTGGCTTTCCAGTCTGGATTTCCCTGTGCCTGATGGGGGGGACATTGATCTTTGCCTGGAGTGCGGCCACGCGCAAAAGGGCCTTTCCCTTTGGCATGGTCGCCGCCGCATCGGTCTGCATCGGATGTCTGGTGATCGTTCTGGCGGAGTTGCGGTCTGAGTTTTATACGATCCCGCCACTGATCCTGCTGGTCCCGGCCGTGATCGGTACCGATATCGGGGCCTATTTCGTTGGCCGGGCACTTGGCGGCCCGAAGCTTGCGCCCAAGGTCAGCCCCAACAAGACATGGTCCGGCGCGATCGGCGGTGTGGCAATCGCGGTCGCGGCCGGAACGGCAACCGTCTGGGCATTTCGGCAGAACGGCTTGCAGGCCCCGCTGATCGACACGTTGGTCATGCTTACCATCCTCTCCGTCTGTTCACAGATTGGCGATCTGGTCGAATCCTGGCTGAAGCGACGTGCGGGACAAAAGGATTCTGGTAGACTGATCCCCGGCCACGGCGGGTTGCTGGACCGGTTTGACGGCTTCATGGGAGCCGCAGTCCTGGGCCTCGGTCCGTGGCTGTTGCTTCATGAAACCGGAGCGATCGGCGGATGACCGCACCAAAACGCGTCACCATCCTTGGAGCCACCGGCTCTATCGGCCAAAGCACTCTGGATCTTGTACGACAGGATCCGACCGCATTCGATGTTGTCGGATTGACGGCACACCGAAATGTTGCCGATCTCGCGCGGCTGGCGCGGGAATTCAATGCCGATTGTGCCGCGATTGCCGATCCGGCCCTGTATGACGACCTGAAACAGGCCCTGACCGGCACGGCAACTGAGCCCCTGGCAGGGGAGGCGGCCATCGCCGAACTGGCCGAACGTCCCGCCGACTATGTCATGGCGGGGATCGTAGGGTCCGTCGGTCTGCGGCCGACACTGGCGGCGGTTCGGACAGGGACCTGCGTGGCGTTCGCGAACAAGGAATGTCTGGTTTCCGCCGGCCGGCTGATGATGCGGGAAGTGGCTGCTCATGCGGCGACGCTGTTGCCGGTCGATTCCGAACACAACGCGATTTTTCAGGTATTCGAATCCGGCAACCGCGCCGCGATCACGCGCCTGATTCTGACGGCATCCGGGGGACCGTTCCGGACGTGGGATACCGCCGGAATGGCGGCGGCCACCCCGGCACAGGCGGTAGCACACCCGAACTGGAGCATGGGCGCAAAGATCTCCGTCGATTCCGCCAGCATGATGAACAAGGGGCTGGAACTGATTGAAGCGCATTACCTTTTCGATATGCCGGAGGACCGCATAGAGATCGTTGTGCATCCACAATCCATCATCCACAGCATGGTGGAATACGCGGACGGCTCGGTTCTAGCCCAACTCGGGCCGCCGGACATGCGCACGCCGATCGCGAACACCCTTGCCTGGCCAGGCCGAATGTCCAGTCCGTCGGAGCGGCTGGATTTTCTCAAATTGGCGCGCCTTGACTTCGAGCCGCCGGATGAACGGCGATTCCCGTCGCTGCGACTGGCTCGGGAGGCCTTGCAAGCCGGCGCATATGCACCAACTATCATGAATGCCGCGAATGAGGAGGCCGTAGCGGCCTTTCTCGGGGGACGCTGTGGCTTTGCCGATATCCCCCGGACGGTGGAGGCAACGCTGAGCGCCATTGCGCCGCGCCCCCTCGATACACTGGAAGACGTCTTCGATCTTGAAATCGAAGCGCGCGCGAAAGCCCGGGAGCACGTGGCCGTCGCTGCGGAATAGCCGGATTTGGAAAGGTAGCGTATGGATTCTCTGATCGGCGGCGTGGGCCATTTCAACGCCATCATCATCTTCTGCATTCTGGTCTACATCCATGAGATGGGCCATTACCTGGTGGCGCGGTGGTGCGGCGTGCGGATCGAGGTGTTTTCCATCGGCTTCGGTCGGGAGCTGTTCGGCTGGACGGATAAATCCGGAACACGTTGGAAATTCAGCATGATCCCGCTCGGGGGATATGTTCGCATGTTTGGCGAACACAGCATGGAAGATGTTCAGGGCGATACCGGACGCGCGATCAGTGAAGAAGAGAAGGCGGTGTCCTTCGATCACAAGCCCCTGGCCCAGCGGGCTGCCATCGTTTTTGCCGGCCCGGCCATGAATTTCCTTTTCGCGATTGCCATTCTGGCCGTTCTTTTCGGCGCGGCCGGTGTTCGGGAAACACGTGACTTCGCGGCCTATGGTGTCGGTGCCATCGTGCCCGAAAGTGCAGCTGCTGAAGCAGGGCTTGAGGAGGGGGATCGCATCCTCTCCATCGATGGCCGCAGCGTTCCCGACTGGGAAACCCTGGTTCGCGAGGTGCAGTCGAGTGACGGGCGCGAACTGATCCTCAAGGTGGAACGGGACGGATTGGTCTCGACCAAGCGGATCACGCCGCGGCAGAATCCGGAGACGGGCACGTATCTGATCGGGATTCATGCACCTTTTCAGGTGGTTACATTCGGTCCTCTCGAATCCCTTGCCATGGCGACAGAACGGACCTGGGATTACAGCGTTCTGACCCTTACGGCCATTGGCGAGATCATTACCGGTTCCCGAAGCCTCGATGATATGGGCGGGCCGGTAAAGATCGTCGATCTGTCGAATCAGGTGGCGCAACGGGGGGCGCTCGACCTGATCGTCTTCATGGGGGTCTTGTCCATCAACCTTGGACTGTTGAACCTGCTGCCTGTTCCCATGCTCGATGGGGGGCATCTGTTCTTCTATGCCATCGAGGCCTTGCGAGGACGCCCTCTGAACGAGCGAACGCAGGAATATCTGCTCCGCGGCGGGCTCGCGTTGCTGCTCTTTGTGATGATTGTCGTCACTGGAAACGATCTGCTCGGTTACTTTTGAAACCGCCCCAAGTGAGAACAGAGTGAATCCGTTCTTAGAGAATTGATTCGCGCGGTATTTTCGGGTTTAATCCGTTGCAACGATAAGGTATCACTGAGCCGGTTTCCGGGCGCTGTTCGGATCCGGCTCGATTGATGATTCGCGGTTTGTGGGACGAAGAGGGCGGTTTTGGTGGCGATCTTCCCGAGAAATGTATCGTGTTTGGTGGCGGTCGCAGGCGTATTGCTGCTGACTTCCGGCGCTGTTTCGGCTCAGACCGTTCCGCCCATTGTCGCCCCTCAACCACAGGGCACCACCCCCGGTCAGCAAGGGGATTCGCAGCCGCGGGTCGACCCGAACGCCCCAACGATCAGTCAGATTTCCATCGAAGGCGCGCAGCGTATCGAGCGTGCGACGATCCTGTCCTATATCGGGGTTCGCGAAGGTGACAAGATCGACGCCCAGGGCGTGAACGAGATTCTGAAGACCTTGTTCGCGACAGGCCTGTTTGCCGATGTCACCATGCAGATGACGGGCGGCACGCTGGCCATTCGAGTGGTTGAAAACCCGATCATCAACCGGATCGCCTATGAAGGGAACCGGCGCATCGATGACGAAACGCTGGAGACGGAAACGCAGCTTCGTCCCCGTGTCGTCTACACCCGGACGCGCGTCCAGAACGATGTGCAGCGCATTCTCGATCTGTATCGCCGCAGCGGCCGATTCGCAGCGCGGGTGGAACCGAAGGTAATCCAGCTTGAACAGAACCGCGTCGACCTGGTCTTTGAGATTTCAGAAGGCCCCGTCACCGGTATCGAGAAGATCAGCTTCATCGGGAACGACTACTTCTCGGACAGCGCCCTTCGGGAAGAGTTGGCGACCAAGGAGTCTCGCTGGTATCGCTTTCTTTCCAACGCCGATACCTATGATCCGGACAAACTGACCTTCGATCGCGAATTGCTGCGGCGCTACTATCTCGCCAACGGTTTTGCTGATTTCCGCGTGATCTCGGCCGTGGCAGAGCTGACGGAAGACCAGGAGGCGTTCTTCATTACCTTCACGGTCGAGGAAGGGGAGCGCTATCAGTTCGGTGCGTTCGATCTGACGTCCAAGATTCCGGATATTGATCCGGAACCGCTCAAGGATGCCATCGGGCTCGAGACCGGCGACTGGTATAATGCCGATGCGGTGGATGACACGATCGTGTCGATCACCAATGCGGTTGGCGATCTGGGCTATGCCTTCGTTGATGTGCGTCCGATCGTCGATCGCGACAAGGAAAACCGCACGATCAACATCACGTTCGAGGTTCAGGAGGCGCCGCGGGTCTATGTCGAGCGCATCGACATCCGCGGCAACGTTCGCACGCTCGACGAAGTCGTTCGCCGCGAATTCCTGCTCGTCGAAGGCGACGCGTTCAACGCAACCAAGCTGCGCCGTTCACGTCAGCGCATCAGCGATCTCGGTTTCTTCTCCAATGTCGAAGTCACCAACGTTCCGGGTTCCGATCCGGACAAGACCGTGGTTCAGGTTGACGTCGAAGAACAGTCCACCGGGGAACTCTCGATCGGGGCGGGCTTCTCGAGCACGGATGGCGCGTTGGGTGAACTGACCATTCGTGAGCGCAACCTTCTTGGTCGCGGCCAGGATTTGCGCCTCGGTACGACCTTGTCTCAGCGCCGTCAGATGGTCGATTTCGCCTTCACTGAACCGTATTTTCTGGATCGCGATCTGTCCGCCGGTGTGGATTTGTTCCACATCGTTCGGGACAACCAGGATGTTGCGTCCTACGACAGTCGGGAAACCGGTTTCGGGCTTCGCCTCGGCTACGATTTGAATGAAGACTGGCGTCAGCAACTCCGGTACAGGTTTGCCGAGGAAACGATCGAGAATATCGACTCCTCCGCCAACCGCTTCATCAAGGAAGAGGAAGGTTCGAAGTTTGTCTCGTTGGTCGGTCAGACTCTGACCTTTGATCGACGCAATAGCCGGATCGATCCGACAGACGGCTATCTTTTCGCCTTCGGCACAGATTTCGCCGGTCTGGGTGGTTCAGTCCAGTACATGCGGACGACATTGCGCGGCTCCTGGTATATTCCGATCACCGACGATATGCGCCTTGTCACCGGCGCAGAGGTCGGATCACTGGTCGGTCTTGGCGACGATGTTCGGATCAACGATCGCTTCTTCCTGGGAGGCGACAATCTGCGCGGCTTTGAATTTGCCGGCGCCGGTCCCCGCGACTCCGCCAGCGGCGATTCCCTGGGTGGGGAGCGCATGGCGAACGGGTCGGTGGAATTCATCTTCCCGCTCGGTCTTCCCGAAGAATTCGGGCTGTCCGGCGCGCTGTTCACCGATGTCGGTTACCTGACCGAGGTTGATGAGAAAGGCAGCGGGATCCAGGATGAGCCTTCCCTGCGCGCGTCCGTGGGGACAGGCATCACGTGGAGTTCTCCATTCGGCCCGATCCGGGTGGACTTCTCACACGCCGTTCTCAAAGAAGACTTCGATGAAACGGAGTTCTTCCGGTTCAACTTCGGCACGAGGTTCTAATATGCCCTGGCAATCGATGAGCGTGCGCACCGTTATTGCGGTGTTCGTCGCCGTCGCGTCCATGATGTCCGTCAACGCTGCCGCTCAGGACATCCCGCCGGTCAAGGTCGCAATCGTGGAGATGCAACGCATCCAGAACGAGGCGTCAGCCTGGAAAGACCTGAGTCAAAAACTCAAGGCCGCACAAGAAAAGGTGCTTCAGGATCTGCAGCCGCAGCAATCGGCACTCGAAGAGGAGGCCAAGGCGCTGCAGCAGCAACAGGCCATCCTTGCTCCGGAGGCTTTTGAAACCAAGGTGGCGGAATTCGAGCAGAAACGCCGTGAGATGGTTCAGACGTCAAATGAACGTCGACAGGCTGTCGAACGTGCCCTCGTTGAGGCCAAGAACAGGATTATCAAGGAAATCCGTGACATCCTGCTCGGTATCACGGAGGAAAAGGGTTACAACCTAATTCTCGATCAGTCGAATGCTGACCCGACCATTGTCGTCGCGTCTCCGGAAATCAACATTACCGAGACCGTGATCAAGCGCCTGGATCAGAAGCTGCCGACAGTAGAATTCAGCGTCCCCGCTCAATAAGAGGCAGCGACATTCTGTGGCAGATCCACGTTTTTTCACTCACGGCGGTCCTTACACGCTTCGCGAAATCGCAGAAATTACCGGTTGCGAGGTATCGGATTCGAGGGCGCTTGAAAAACGTGTGACAGACGTCGGGACGTTGAACTCCGCAGGGCCCGAAACGGTCGGTTTTCTCGCCAACAAGCGGTATCTGGACGACCTGGCCGGCACCGCCGCCGGCGCAGTCCTTATTCAGCCACAATACGCCAGCCGACTTCCGGATGGCTGTGTCGGACTGGTTCATCGCGATCCGTATTATGCCTTCGCCCAAGTCTCCCAACTCTTCTATCCGGAGCCGTCCCCGGAACCGGCGATTCACGAAACGGCGGCCATTTCGGACAGCGCGACTCTAGGTCGGGACCTGCGCATCGACGCTGGCGCGGTAGTCGGCGACAATGTGGTACTTGGCGACGGTGTGTGGTTGGGGCCCAATGCGGTCATTGATCGTGGCGTTGTCATAGGGAAGGGAACCTGGATTGGCGCAAACGCCTATGTCGGCTATGCCGATCTGGGTGACCACAACAGAATTCATCCGGGCGTCCGGATCGGAACCCGTGGATTTGGTTTCGCCATGAGTCCACAGGGCCATCTGGACATCCCCCAATTGGGAACGGTCAAGATTGGCAGTTACGTTGAAATCGGAGCCAACTCGACCGTCGACCGGGGCATGGGCCCCGATACGGTTATCGGCGACGGGTGCAAGATTGATAATCTCGTACAGATCGGGCACAACGTCCGTTTGGGACGTGGCTGTGTCGTCGCGGCACAAGTCGGGATCGCGGGAAGCACCGTGCTACAGGATTTCGTTGCATGCGGCGCACAGTCAGGAATCGCGGGGCATCTGACAATGCATTCCGGCGCGCAGATTGCCGCCAAGGCGGGCGTAATTCGCGACGTCGAACCGGGGAACAGGGTCGGCGGTCTACCGGCCGTACCGGTTCGGCAATGGCTGCGACAGCACGCAGTCCTCAGCAAAGCCGCCGCGACCGGTAAGGTTGATAAAGACTAAGACGAGCGAGCCATGAGCGAAACGCAAGAAGACTATACCAAGAATATCGATATCATGCGGGTCATGGACCGGATTCCTCACCGGTTTCCGTTCCTGATGATCGACAAGGTTCGCGAAGTCATCCCTTTCGAAAGCGCTGTCGGAATCAAGTGCGTTTCGATGGGGGAGCCGCATTTCCAGGGCCATTTCCCCGGTAAGCCAGTCATGCCGGGCGTGCTGATTATTGAAAGCATGGCACAGACCGCCGGTGTCATGGTGGTGACCAGCCTCGGCCCCGAATCCGAGGGCAAGTTGGTGTACTTCATGTCGGTCGAAGAGGCGAAATTCCGCCGACCTGTCGAGCCCGGCGACTATATGGAAGTGCATGTTACCAAGAAGCAGAACCGCGGCCAGGTATGGAAATTCCGGGGCGAGGCCTTTGTCGACGGAAAGCTCTGTGCCGAAGCGACCTTCGCCGCCATGATTCGCGACAGGCCCTGAATGGCGGAAATTCATCCCACATCAGTCGTCGATCCACGCGCAACGCTGGCGGATTCTGTATCGATCGGTCCATTCTGCACGGTCGGCCCCGACGTCGAACTGGGCGAGAATGTCGTACTCCGGTCCCATGTCGTCATTGATGGCGATACGTCAATCGGCGAAGGTACTGAAATATTTCCCTTCGCGAGCCTTGGCCTTGCGCCTCAGGACCTAAAGTATCGTGGCGAAAAGACCCGCCTGGAGATCGGCGCACGCACGAAAATTCGTGAATATGTGACCATGAATCCCGGCACGGAAGGCGGCGGCGCGCTGACCAGGGTAGGCAACGATTGTCTGTTCATGGTCGGATCCCATGTGGCGCATGATTGCATGGTGGGCAACCATGTCATCCTGGCCAACAATGCCACCCTGGCCGGTCATGTCACATTGGGCGACTTCGCCATCGTCGGCGGGCTCTCCGCCGTCCATCAGTTTGTCCGGATCGGCCCGCACGCCATGATCGGCGGCATGTCCGGCGTTGAGCATGACGTAATTCCTTACGGATCCGTCATGGGCGACCGGGCCAGTCTCTGCGGTTTGAACATTGTCGGACTGAAGCGGCGGGGCTTCGACAAGGAAACGATTCACCGCATGCGCTCCGCCTATCGGATGCTCTTTGCGGATGAGGGGACGATCAAGGAACGCGTCGACGACGTCAGCGAAGTCTTCGGCGAGGAAGAGGCCGTACACCAGATTCTCGAATTCGTTCGCGCGCAATCCAGCCGGGGCCTGACCCAGCCGCGCTCTTTGGGATCGGGCGAATAGCGAACAGCGCCCCCTTCGAAGCGGAACCACCGCAATGTCGTCGATCGAAAGACTGGGTGTTATCGCTGGAAGCGGCAAACTACCCCTCGAGATAGCCGAGGCGGCCGCCGAAAACGGCATCAAGGTTCATGTTTTCGTCCTGCGCGATCAGGGCGATTCAACGCTGTTCGAAGATCGATTCCCGACATTCATGATCCGACTGGGCGCGGCCGCGGAAGCTATATCCCTCGTTCGCGAACAGAAGGTCCAGGATATCGTTTTTGCTGGCGGGGTGCGTCGACCGTCCTTCAAGGAACTCAGTCTGGATGCCACGGCGGCCAAAATACTGGGAAAGGGTCTCTTCAGACTGGGGGACGACGGGCTGCTTCGATCCGTCATCAGGTATCTGGAGGAGCATGAGGGCTTTCGGGTTCATGCGGTCGACGAATTCCTGAACAGCCATAAGCCACGGGCCGGACAGATCGGGGATGTCGCCTTGCCGGATCACGCCGATGCCGACATCCGACGGGGCATCGATGTGCTCGACGCCTTGGCGCCGCAGGACGTGGGACAGGCCACCGTCATTCAAAACGGACTTGTCCTTGGAATAGAAGCGATCGAAGGGACCGCTGCCCTGTTGGCCCGATGTGGCCCCTTGCGCCGAGACTGTGACGGTCCGGTTCTGGTCAAGATGAGCAAGCCGGAGCAAACCGGCCGGGCGGACCTGCCGACGATAGGACCAGATACAATCGACCAGGCCCAGGAAGCCGGCCTGTCGGGGATTGCCATCGAGGCTGAACGGAGCCTGATCGTATCGCGCGACGAAACGATCAGGCGCGCAAATGCCGCCGGCCTGTTTCTGGTCGCGGTGACGCGGGACAGCCCGAAATGAACCCCGGCATTGATCGTCCGCTCAGGGTTTTCCTCTCCGCCGGGGAAAGCTCCGGCGATGTTCTGGGTGGGCGCTTGATCGCCGCCCTGACTGAACGCTGCCCGGCCGGCCTTGAACTTCAGGGGGTCGGCGGTCCTGAAATGGCGCGACAGGGCCTCACCAGCCTGTTTCCCATGTCGGAATTGGCGTTGATGGGTTTGGTCGAAATCCTGCCCCACATTCCGAGGCTCAAGCGGCGGATCGCGGAAACGGCGAGAGCGGCAACGGCCTTTTCCCCGGACGTGATCGTCACAATAGACGCCCCGGGCTTCAACAAGCGCCTGGCGGCATCCTGTGGAGATTTGACCTGTCCGAAGGTTCATTACGTGGCGCCTACGGTATGGGCCTGGCGCCCCGGCCGCGTCCACAAGTTCAAGGCCCTGTTCGATTCCCTTCTGTGTCTTCTGCCGTTTGAACCCGAATACTTCACGGCAGTGGGGCTGGATGCACGTTTCGTTGGGCATTCCATCCTGGAGAGTGGGGCGGACAAGGGGCAGGGCGCAACCTTCCGGCAGAAACTCGGGCTGGCGGCCGACACGCGGTTGCTCTGCGTGCTCCCAGGCTCCCGGGCCGGCGAAGCGCAGCGCCTGCTACCGGTCTTTCAAGCGGCCATGGCGCGCTATCAGCAGCAACGCAGCGACCTGGATATCCAGGTTCTCATGCCGGTGGTCGGTCATCTTCGACACCATCTCGAGGAGCGGACCAAGGATTGGCCGGTTCCGGTCCATCTTGTCGATTCGCAGGACAAATACCATGCAATGGCCGCGTCCGACCTGGCGCTAGCCGCCTCAGGAACCGTTGCCCTCGAACTGGCCATGGCACGTGTGCCTGCCGTGGTTGCGTACCGGCTTAATGCACTGACATTCCAGATCCTTCGACGCCTGGTTCGCACGCGCTTTGCCCATCTGCTCAACATCGCGGCGGATCGGGAAATCGTGCCGGAGGCGATCCAGGAACGGTGCAATCCTGATGAAATCGCTGAGTTGCTGCTCGGTCTGGAAGGGGCGGCAGGACGGGCCCAGGTGGACGCCCTGGCGCCGGTTCTGGAGACCTTACGCCCGGAGGGCACGGACCTTCCGAGCGTCGCCGCGGCTGACGCGGTGATGGAAATCGTCCACAAAGGAAAACGCGGCCCGGGAAGCTGATCCCGAGCCGCGCAAAACCCAAAAGTTCGATACGCTATCAGCGCTTGTTCATGGCCGGGAATTCACGCTTGTCGTGCCCAAGGAACAACTGCCGGGGACGACCGATCTTCTGATACGGATCCGCAATCATTTCATTCCACTGGGCGACCCAGCCGACGGTCCGCGCCAGAGCGAACAGCACGGTAAACATCGATGTCGGGAAGCCGATCGCCTTCAGGATGATGCCCGAATAGAAATCGACGTTCGGGAACAGCTTACGCTCGACAAAGTAATCGTCCTTCAGCGCGATCTGTTCCAGCTCCTGGGCGAGTTCCAGAAGCGGGTCTTCGACGCCGAGTTCCTTCAGAACCTCGTCGCAGCTCTTCTTGAGGACACCGGCGCGCGGGTCGTAGTTCTTGTAGACACGGTGGCCGAAGCCCATCAGGCGGAACGGATCGTTCTTGTCCTTGGCGCGCTCCAGGAATTCCGGGATGTTCTTCTTGTGGCCGATCTGATGCAGCATGTTCAGGACGGCTTCGTTGGCACCGCCATGCGCCGGGCCCCACAACGAGGAAATCCCCGCCGAAATGCAGGCGAACGGATTGGCGCCCGAAGATCCGGCGATCCGAACGGTGGAGGTCGACGCGTTCTGCTCATGATCAGCGTGCAGGATAAAGATCCGGTCCATGGCGCGTTCGACGGCCGGGGAGATGACATAATCCTCTGCCGGTACGCCGAAGGTCATCTGCATGAAGTTTGCTGCGTAGCTGAGATCGTTGCGCGGATACATGAAGGGCTGGCCGATGGAATACTTGTAGGCCATCGCCGCCAGCGTCGGCATTTTCGCGACCAGTCGGTGCGACGCGATCATCCGCTGTTCCGGATCGTTGATGTCCGTGGAGTCGTGATAGAAGGCACTGAGAGCCCCGACGACCCCGACCATGATTGCCATCGGATGCGCGTCGCGGCGGAAACCGCGATAGAAGTTGAGAAGCTGCTCATGGACCATCGTGTGATAGGTGATGGTCTTTTCGAAATCCTTGCGTTCGGTCTCGTTCGGCAGTTCGCCGCGCAGCAGCAGATAGCAGACTTCCATGAAGTCGCAGTTTTCGGCCAGATCCTCGATCGAGTAGCCGCGGTGAAGCAGGATGCCCTTGTCGCCGTCGATATAGGTGATGGCGCTGTCGCAGGACGCCGTCGACGTGAAGCCGGGATCGTAGGTGAAGTAGCCGGTCTGACCATACAGCTTCCGGATATCGATCACTTTCGGGCCAACGGAGCCAGCCATGACCGGCAGTTCCCAGCTATCCCCGGTCGCATTGTCAGTAAGGGTCATTGTATGCTTTTTCGTGTCGCTCATACCGGCGCCTCCTGTTAATTTTTAAGACCGAACCCAATGAAATCCGGGCTAAAATAACGCCCGCCCGCATTGGACAGGTACTCTCCCCGCAATCGGTGCGGCACATTAACCGGATATGACGCAGCGCACAATAAGTCGGAATGACGCGCCCTGCGTTGCCCTTATACCGCGTCCGGAGTCTCCGGCAGAGCCGCGATCCGCGCGAGGCATTCCTCCTTACCCAGAACCCGCATGACCTCCGTCAGATCCGGGGAGGCGAAGGTGCCTGTCAAAGCGCCGCGAACCGGCTGCGCCACCTTACCAAAACCGACGCCTTTCGCCTCCACAAATCCTTTCAGGGCATCGTGGAGCGCTTCCTCGGTCCAAGGGTCGAGATCGCTCAGCACCGTATCCGCCAGTTCCTTGGCCAGGGCCGGGCCGGCCCCCGCGACAAGTTTGGCGGATTTGGCATCTTCCAGCGGGAATGTCGGCGGTTCGACATAGAACCGCGCTGCCTCGACGAGTTGCGGGATGGTGTCGCACCGTTTCGTCAATCCAGCCATGCCTGCGGAAAGACGGGAAACCAGAGCCGGGTTTCCCGAAACGCCGAGTTCTTCCGCGACACGCGATGCCAGCTGGTCCGGATCAGCGGCGCGCAGATAGTGGCCGTTCAGGTTTTCCATTCGCTGGAAGTCCATGCGCGAGGGGGAGCGCCCCACCGCATCCAGATCGAACCATTCGATGGCCTGTTCCTCGGAAATGATTTCGTCGTCACCATGAGACCAGCCGAGGCGTAGCAGGTAGTTCTTCAATGTCTCCGGCAGGTATCCCATGTCCCGATACTGCTCCACGCCGAGCGCACCGTGCCGCTTGGACAGTTTGGCGCCGTCCGGCCCGTGGATCAGCGGAATATGCGCGAATGCCGGCACATCCCACCCAGCTGCCTTGAAAAGGTGATATTGCCGGAAGGCGTTGACCAGATGATCATCGCCCCGGATGACATGGCTGACGCCCATGTCATGGTCGTCGACCACCACGGACAGCATGTATGTGGGCGACCCGTCGGCGCGAAGCAGAATGAAATCGTCGAGTTGGTCGTTCTCGATGGTCACGTCGCCTTGCACGAGATCCCTGATTGTCGTGCTGCCGCCATCTCTGGGCATCCTGATGCGAATGACCGGATCGACGCCGGCCGGCGCCTCCGACGGGTCGCGATCGCGCCAGGTACCGTCGTAAGGCGTCTTGCGCCCCTCATCCTTCATGCGTTCGCGCATTGCCGCCAGTTCTTCCTGAGAGCAATAGCAGCGATAAGCATGGCCCTTTTCCAGAAGATCCCGGGCGACTTCCACATGTCGATCCGCCCGCGCGGACTGATAGACCGGTTCACCATCCCCTTGCAGGCCCAGCCAGGACAGACCGTCGAAAATCGCCTCGATGGCATCGGTCGTCGACCGCTTCTTGTCGGTGTCCTCGATGCGCAGCTTGTAGGTGCCGCCGCAATGCCGGGCGTAGAGATAATTGAACAACGCCGTTCTGGCCCCGCCAATGTGCAGATAGCCGGTCGGGGAGGGGGCAAATCGGGTTACGACGGTCATGATCACTCCTGAATGGCTGTCGACCGGGGAACTCGGCCGGCGGGATTTCCGGTCGTTTACCACAGGCGGCGGGGAACCAGCAAAGCCGTAAAACGGATGTCGCCCGATCCGCCCATACGATCTATGGTCGTACCTTCGAGAGGATCCGGGATGAATCGGGGACACCAACAGCCGGTTTGGTCAACGAGTGGTGCGGCGATCGCAGCACTTTCGCCTGCTTCCATCGTCTCGCGTGCCCGCGCCTGCCTGATTGCTGAGCGCGACCGCTGGGCACTATGGCTGCCGGTTCTCATGGGATCCGGGATCGCCTTCTATTTTTCACTGCCGTTCGAGCCCCCGCTTGTCCTGGGCATTGGGCTCCTTGCGGCGGCGGTTGCCGGGTTCACGGTCGCCTGCCTTCGACGTGCCGACGCCTGGGCAGCCGTTTCAGCCCTGGTCATGGCGGCGGCCTTCGGACTTATCCTGGTTGGCATCGCAACCCTGCGGGCGGAAGCTCTCGTCCTGTCGCATGCGACGGTTCTGTCGGGCCTTACGGGGAGGATTACAGCCGTCGAGCCCTTTCCCGACGGATCGCGAATTCGACTGGAGGACCTGTCCCTTGAAGGTAATTACGGGCACGTCGCACTGCCTGAGGCAGTGCGCATCAAACTGCGCCGGGATAGCCCGCGTCCCCATGCGGGTCAGTGGGTAAAGGTCACGGCGAGACTGTCACCGCCGCCAAGGCCCAGCTATCCGGGCGCCTTTGATTTTGCCCGCAATGCCTGGTTCGATCGACTGGGCGGGGTCGGCTTCGCCTATTCGCACTGGCAGGACGTGCCCGCCGTCCGGCCTCTGACGCATTGGGAACGGCTTGCAGGAGGGACCGAGCGGTTCCGGAACAAGATCGCATCCCGGCTGCGGTCGGCCGAGCCGGATATCTCGGGGCATGTTCTCGCAGCGCTCCTGACCGGAGACAGGTCCGGCGTTCCGGAGCCGGTGCTGGAGGATCTACGACGGTCCGGTCTTGCCCATCTTCTGGCAATTTCCGGACTTCATATCGGCATGGTCGCGGCGATTGTCTTCGTGACGATCCGCTTCCTTCTGGCCTTGCGGGAGGGTTGGGCCCGCGACCATCCGATCAAGAAATGGGCGGCCGCCGTGGCTCTGCTGGCCAGTTTCGGATACCTCATCCTGTCCGGGGCCACGATCCCCACGCAACGGGCCTTTCTGATGACCGGCCTGGTGCTGATTGCGGTGCTGACCGACAGACTGGCAATTTCCATGCGACTGGTTGCCGTTGCAGCGGCAACGGTCCTGGTTCTGTCACCGGAAAGCATCGTCGGCGCCAGCTTTCAGTTGTCATTCGCAGCAGTAATCGCCCTGGTCGCGGTCTACGAACAGTTTCGTCGGCATGCGATGTATCCCAGTCTGCAGGGGCCCCATGGCAAGATACTGACTTACCTTGGAGCGGTATGCCTGACGACGGTCATCGCCGGAGCGGCGACCGCGCCCTTCGCAATTTATCATTTCGGACAGGTCGCCCATTACTCGGTTCTGGCCAATCTGATCGCCGTTCCGATCGTGACCTTTCTCGTCATGCCGCTGGGACTTCTGAGCCTTGTGGCGATGCCATTCGGATTGGAAGCCCTGCCGGCGATGGGCGCAGGGTGGGGGATAGACGGTGTGCTGTGGATCGCACGATGGGTGGCGGACCTGCCTGGCGCCGTGGGACAAGTTCCCGCGATGCCGGATTGGGGGTTGGCCCTCGTCGTGGGCGGCGGAATGTGGTGCGCGATCTGGCTGCGCCGGTGGCGCTATCTTGGCCTGCCTCTCATTGTCATCGGCATCCTGTCGCCATTCTGGATGCCAACTCCGATCCTCATACTTCATGAGGAAGGCGAACAATCCGCGATTGTCTGGAACGATGCGCTCTGGGTTGAAGCAACCCGAAAGGAACGCTTCGCACAAAATGTGTGGAGCGAGAAAACCGCCTTTCCGATTGCGGGCGACTGGAGCGACCTCGCCGACCGGAAGGACGCACCGATCCGGTGCGATCCACTCGGCTGTGCAACGGCGCTGACCCTGAAGTCCGGCAATACCGTATCGGCGGCCTTTTCCCGTGATCCCAGAACCCTGCTGGAAGACTGTGCCCTGTCAGACCTTGTCCGCCTGCCGGTCGTTCCGCATCCAAGCCGTTGCCGCGACACCCTGGCCATCGATCCGGCCATGCTCCGCCGGAACGGCGCCCATGCCATCTTCGGTCGTTCGACAGGTCTGGTGGCGATATCAGTCGAATCCCGGCGCGGCGAACGGCCCTGGACGCATTGAACGACGAGGATCAGTACTTTCGAAGCAGACCGACGAGACGGCCCTGAATATTGACCTGGTCGGGGCGATAGATCCGCGTCTCGTAATTCGCATTCGCCGGTTCCAGAGCGACACTGTCCCCCTTGCGGCGCAGGCGCTTGAGGGTGACTTCATGCCCTTCCACCAGGGCCACAACGATATCGCCGTTGCTGGCATGCTCCGACCGCTCGATAACCACGGTATCGCCGTCGAGAATGCCGGCATCGACCATGGAATCCCCCTCAACCTCAAGGGCATAGTGGTCGCCGCGCCCCAACAGGGTCGCCGGCACATCGACCAGCATGGAATGATCGCGCAGCGCTTCGATTGGCGTCCCCGCCGCGATCCGGCCATAGAGCGAAAGCTGAACCGTGTTGCCGCCGCCCCGCATCATCGACCGTCGGCTGCCGACCTCTTTCTGGCGCAGCATTTCCACACGGCGGTTCCGGATGGGCAGTTGCTCGGGTTCCGTGTTCTCCGGAAGGCGAACCACTTCGAGCGCGCGGGCGCGATTCGGCAGGCGACGAAGGAAGCCGCGCTCCTCCAGACCCGTAATCAATCGATGAATGCCGGATTTCGACTTCAGATCCAGAGCCTCCTTCATTTCCTCGAAGGAAGGGGACACGCCGGAATTCTGCAGGCGGTCGTGAATGAACATCAGAAGTTCGTACTGTTTTCGGGTCAGCATTCCATCCGCTCCTTGCAGTCAATCGGCAGCCGGGAGAAGTCCCCGCCGCAGCCGTTGAACATTTAATGGACTAATTTTGTTCACTTTGCGTGTCAAGGGGCAAAATTAGAACATGTTGCGGACAAATGCCCGACAAGAAATGCTGGAGAACATTCTAGAACGAAGATAAGTCAATAATTTCAACAGTATCCCCAATTTGAGCCGGGGCTGTATGGGGCAGTCGTCGGATCAGACAGCCGGCCGTCGCCAGCCGGCGCATCATCGAGCTGTCCTGACGCGAATAAGGTCGTGCATGCAGATTTCCGGCCGAATCGCGCAGGAGGTCCGCCCGCAGATAATCCTCGCGTCTGTCATTCTCCGGCAGGGGCGCGTCGAGTATTGCCGCATCGAGCCGGGGCGCCGTGTCCCCCATTCCAAGAAGCTTCGACAGGGCCGGGACGCCGAACAGCAGAAAACAAACGAGTGCGGAAACCGGATTACCTGGAAGCCCCAACATGGGAACGCCCGACAGGTGGCCGAACATCAGCGGCTTGCCCGGCCGCATCGCGATCTTCCAGAAATCCAGTTCGAGACCGGATTCCGTAAGGGCCGAGCCGATCAGGTCGTGCTTGCCGACCGAGGCGCCGCCGGTCGTCAGAACCAAGTCATGCCCCGCTGCCCCCTTGGCGACCGCCCGCAGAGCTTCAGGATCATCCTTCGCGACCGGCAAAAGGGTCGGAACGCCGCCTGCCTTGACCACCGCCGCCGCGAGGGCAGGGCCGTTGGAACTGACGATCTGGTTTTCACCCAGCGGTTCGCCGGGCAGCACGATTTCGTCCCCGGTCGCCAGGATCGCCACCCGCGGTCGTCGATAAACGGTCAACCAGGGGCGGTTCATTGCCGCGGCCAGACCGATGGAGCGTGAATTCATCCGATGTCCGGAATCGAACACGACATCATCCGTCTTGAAGTCAAGCCCGGCCGGTCGGACGTAGGTTCCTTTCGCCGCGCTTTCCAGGATCCGAACCGTGCCGCCTGATTCATCTGCTTCGGTGTTTTCCTGGATTATGATCGTGTCGGTTCCGGCGGGCAGGGGGGCACCGGTGAAGATCCGGACGCAACGGCCCCTCGGGACCACCTGCTCATAGGATGCGCCCGCGGCAACCTCGGCAATGACCTCAAGTTCAACAGGTGTCGTCGCCACATCTTCGGCACGCACGGCATAGCCGTCCATGGCCGACATGTCCTTTGGCGGCTGTGAGCGATACGCTGCCAGAGGCAGTGCAAGCACCCGGTCCAGGCCCTCGGCCAGGGAGACGGTTTCCGTTCCGACCGGCTGCAGGCTCGCCAGTATTCGCGACCGCGCTTCCGCGACGGAAATCATGGTGTCGACCGGTATTCGCCGGACTTCCCACCGGCCTTGTGGACCAGATGGATGTCGGTGATGCGCATGGACTTGTCGACGGCCTTGACCATGTCATAGACGGTGAGGGCGGCCACAGACACGGCGGTCAGCGCCTCCATCTCGACGCCTGTCTGCCCCTTCAGCTTAACCGTGGCCTCGATCTCGACCGCATTTTCAGCTTCGTTCAAGGTCAGGAAGACCTTTACGGAACTGAGTGACAAGGGATGACAAAGCGGTATCAGGTCCGGCGTCTTCTTGGCCCCCATGATCCCGGCCAGTTGGGCCACGGTCAGCGGGTCACCCTTCTTCACCTTGCCGTCCCGGATGACGGCGACCGTTTCCACGCTCATCCGGATCATGCCGCGTGCCGTGGCTGTTCGTTCGGTGGCGTCCTTTTCGGACACGTCGACCATCACCGCATTGCCCTGAGCGTCAAAATGCGTCAGCGAACCGCTCATCGTTCAGGCTGCCTCCGCCCGTGTCAGCAGCGTCCGGGTGGCCGCCTCGACATCGTCCTGGCGCATCAAGGATTCCCCGACCAGAAACCGCATGGCGCCCACACGGGCCATACGCTCCAGGTCCGCCGATGAATAGAGACCGCTTTCAGCAATCAGCACCTTGTCGTCCGGCACCATGGCCGAAAGCTCTTCCGTAGTCTTCAGATCCACATCCAAAGTCTTGAGATTGCGATTGTTTACGCCCAACAGTGGAGATTTGAGGGACAAGGCGCGCTCCATTTCCTCGGCATCATGCACTTCGACCAGGACATCCATGCCCAGGTCCATGGCGAGGCTTTCAAGCGTAGCAGCCATGCTGTCTTCCAGGGCGGCCATGATCAGCAGGATGCAGTCGGCGCCCAGGGCACGTGCTTCATAGACCTGATACGGATCCAGCATGAAATCCTTGCGCAGCACGGGTAGATCGACGGCGGTACGGGCGGCGGTAAGGTATTGATCCTTGCCCTGGAAATAGGGCTCGTCCGTCAGAACGGACAGGCAGGCCGCGCCGCCCTTGCGATACGCGCGGGCAAGGGCGACCGGTGCAAAATCGGGCCGAATCAAACCCTTCGACGGGGAAGCCTTCTTGATTTCGGCAATCAGGGCAAACTCACCAGCCTCCGCCTTTCGGGTCAGGGCCGCGGCGAATCCCCGTGGCGCCGGCGCGGAGTCGGCATGTTGCCGGATTACCACTTCCGGCACGGCGTCCTTGCAGGCGGCGATATGTTCACGCTTGTCGGCACAGATCTTCGCCAGTACGTCACTCATGCCTCGGCCTCCTTGGGGTAATCGTTGGTGACGCGAACCAGATCAGCCAGCACCTTCTTGGCACGGCCGGAATCGATGCTGTCCGCAGCAAGCGAAACCCCCATTGCAAGCGTCTCCGCCTTGCCCGCAATCAACAAGGCTGCGGCGGCGTTGAACAGAACAATGTCGCGATAGGGCGACTGCGCGCCGTTCAGCAATTCCGTAATCGCGGCGGCGTTCTGTTCCGGCGTCCCCCCCAGCAGGTCTTCAAGCGCCGCTTCGGGCAAACCGGCGTCGGCGGGCGAGATTTCGAATGTGGTGACCTTACCGTCTTCCAGGGAGGCCACCTGCGTCGGACCGGTCGTGCTGATCTCATCCATGCCGCTATGACCATGCACCACCCAGGCCCGTTCCGCCCCCAGATCACCAAGCGTCTCTGCCATTTTCTCGATGAACTCCGATCGGAAGCAACCGATCAGATAACGCTTCACCATGGCGGGGTTGGACAGCGGTCCCAGAATGTTGAAGATCGTCGGGATGCTCAGCTCCATCCGGGTCGGCATGACGTTGCGCATGGCGCCGTGGTGCCGGGGGGCGATCATGAACCCGAGACCAGCCTCGATGATGGATTTTTCGATATTGGCGAACGGGCAATCCAGGTCCACGCCCAGTTGCGACAGGGCGTCGGCCGTTCCCGATTTCGACGAGGCCGCGCGATTTCCGTGTTTCGCGACCGGCACACCTGAAGCCGCCACCACCAGGGCTGTGGCGGTTGAGACATTGTAGGTGCCAAGCTTGTCGCCACCGGTGCCGACGATATCCATCGCATCGGCGGGCGCGGAAATGCGTTTTGCCTTGGCGCGCATTGTCCGGGCGGCGCCGGTAATTTCCGAAACAGCCTCGCCCCGCATCCTAAGCGCGGTGAGAAATCCGCCCATCTGGGAAGGCGTGGCATCGCCCGACATGATGATATCGAAGGCGGTCTCGGCTTCCTGCGTCGACAAGACGCCGCCTCCGACGACCTTCGCGATCAACTGCTTCATATCCTGCATGTCGGCTGCCATGCTTCTGGCCCCTATCTCAATGGCTCTCAATTTCGGGTACGGCGGAGGAAGTTCTCCAGCAGATCGTGACCGTGTTCTGACGCGATGCTTTCAGGGTGGAACTGGACGCCGAAGAGCGGCAGGTCCCGGTGCTCCATCCCCATAATGATGCCGTCATCCGTCTGCGCGGTCACATTGAAACAGTCCGGCAGATTGTGCGCGGCCACGACCAGACTGTGATAGCGGGTTGTCTTGAGAGGGCTGGGCAGGCCGTCAAACAGGCCTACCCCCTGATGCGTGATGGCGGAAACCTTGCCGTGCATCGGTGCCGGCCCTCGCTCGACGGTAGCGCCGTATGCATATCCGATCGACTGATGCCCCAGACAAACCCCCAACAGCGGAACCGATGCGGCGGCAGCGGCCTTGATCAGATCGACACAGATGCCGGCCCTCGGCGGATCGCAGGGCCCCGGCGACAGAACGATCCCGCGGGGCTTCCTTGCGAGGCATTCCTCGGCGGTGATCCGGTCATTGCGATGGACCTCGCACTCCGCCCCAAGTTCGCCCAGATAATGAACGAGATTGTAAGTGAAGCTGTCATAGTTATCGATCAGCAGATACATCGGCGGACACCGTCGAAAGGGGGCCGGGCACACCCCGGAAAAATCGCGTGTGCGGCGTTATAGCAAGGGGCGGGTGTCGCGAAAAGCATGGACGCCACCCCGGAGCGATTGGAACGCAGGGCGGAATCCCCTATTGGAACAATGGCCCCGATGGTGATGGGCACACCGCAGGAATAATGGGAAGTTATGATGGCCAAAAGGCCCGCTCGTCGAAAAAGCGATGCCCGCATCAGTCACCGCGCGTCCGCAACGCCGTGGTATCTTCAGGCGCGCTACGCTTTCCCGGTTATTGCCGCGGCTATCCTGATCGTGGGCATCGGATTGGGCACGACGATCGGTCTCTGGATCGCGCCGGAGCGTGAAGCGGCAACAACCGCCTCCGTGCCGTTGCCCCGGGGGCAGATGGACGGTACTTCCGTACCGGAAGGCAGCCCGTTGCCGGTAACCGCGCATGAATCGGAATCCGCCAAGCGCGTCTATGAGGAAAGTCTGCGGGCGCAGCCGGAGGCACAGCGCCCCGACCCCAACAGCGCGCCCCCCGCACCGCCAAACCGGGCGGCGAGCGAGCCGGCTCCCACGTCGCCAATTGAGACCGCCCCACAGCCTTCGAATGCCGGGATTGCGGAGAAACCTGCTTCCCGAGCTCTGACGCAATCGGACCGTTGGCTGGCCTTCGCCGCGCCCAGCGATCCAACAGGGGAGAGGCCGAAGATTGCCATCGTGTTCGACGATCTCGGCATCGATCAGGTTCGCAGCCGTCGAACCATCGCCCTGCCGGCACCTTTGACGCTCGCCCTGCTGCCGTATGGCTACAATCTTCGCGATATGGCCCGAGCGGCCCGCGCAAACGGCCATGAACTCATGGTCCACGTTCCGATGGCACCGGTCGACCTGAGCGTCGATCCCGGTCCGAACGCCTTGCAGAAGGAACTGGGCGCGGCCGAAATCCTGCGACGTCTCGACTGGGATCTCAGTCAGTTCGATGGCTATATCGGGATCAACAACCATATGGGCAGCCGATTCACCGCTGACCGGGAGGGCATGCGCCTGGTGATGGCGGAGCTGAAACGGCGCGGTCTGGTCTTTATGGATTCCGTGACAACCCGGGATACGGCGGGATTTCAGCTGGCGGCCGAAATGGGGGTGCCCTACGCCGTCAGGGACGTCTTCCTGGATCATGATATCGACCCGAAGTCGATCCGCGCACAATTGCGCAAGGTCGAGGCAACTGCCCGGCAGCAGGGCCACGCCATCGCGATCGGTCACCCTCACGATGTAACCCTGGAGGTTGTATCGGACTGGCTGAAGACAGCGGAACGCCGGGGATTTGATCTGGTTCCGCTATCAGCGATCATCCGGCAGCGGCTGATCGAAGGCCAATAGGCCTCCCCCGGAGTGCGTTTCAGTCAGTTTCGCGCGGATGCGAAACGAACGGCCTCCTGTGCCGCCCGGACAAGCGCCTTCGCCTTGTTGACGCATTCCATGTGCTCGGACTGAGGGTCGCTGTCGGCAACGATGCCGGCGCCGGCCTGGACGATCATCTTGCCGTCCTTCACGACCGCCGTGCGCAACGCGATACAGGTGTCCATGGACCCATCGGCCCCGAAATAGCCAATGCAGCCGGCATAGACGCCGCGTCGGTCGGGTTCCAGTTCCTCGATGATTTCCATCGCGCGTACCTTCGGCGCGCCGGAGACCGTTCCGGCCGGGAACCCGGCCATCAAGGCGGTCAACGCATCCTCACCGTCCTTGATGCGTCCCTCGACATTGGAAACGATGTGCATGACGTGACTGTAGCGTTCGACGATAAACTGGTCCGTGACCTTGACCGACCCGATCTGTGCCACACGCCCGACGTCATTTCGTCCGAGGTCCAGAAGCATCAGGTGCTCGGCGCATTCCTTGGGATCCGCCAGCAGATCCTGCTCCAGGGCAATATCCTCGTCCCGGTTGGCACCGCGCGGACGGGTTCCGGCGATCGGTCGAATCGTGACCTTGCCATCGCGCAGCCGAACCAGAATTTCGGGGCTGGATCCGACGATCGAGAATCGCCGGAAAGCCATGTAGAACAGGAAAGGCGACGGGTTCGTTCGGCGCAGGGCGCGATAGAGCGAGAACGGGGGCAGGTCGTAGGGCAGTTCGAAGCGTTGAGACAGGACGACCTGGAAGATGTCCCCGGCGAGAATGTAGTCTTTCGCCTTCGCCACCATGTCCTTGTAGGCCTGCGGTGACATGTTCGATGTCGGCTCCATGCCCTCGTCCTGAGCGGACCGGAAATCCGCGCTGTAGGGCAGGGGGCGGGCAAGTCCGTCGCGCAGGTCCGCCAGCCGCTCCAGGGCCTTCTCATAAGCAGCCACAGCACTGGTTTCGCCATCCGGGCGCACCGGCGTGACGACGGTCACGACATCTTCGATCGTATCGAAGACAGCGACCAGCGTCGGGCGGATGAAGATCCCGTCCGGCACTTCCAGTACATCGTTGTTTTCGTCCGGTACGTTTTCGACCAGGCGAACGCAATCGTAGCCCATATAGCCGACAAGACCGGCCGCCATGGGGGGCAGGTCCTCGGGCATGTCGATTTCGCTGGCCTTGTGCAGGGCTCGCAGCGACGAAAGCGTCGGCAGGGAATGGGATTCGAAGGCCGTCGGATCGATCAACGCACGGCGGTTGACCTCCGCGCGATCACCGAAACAGCGCCAGATCACATCCGGCTTCAGACCGATGAAGGAATACCGACCCCGAATGGCACCGCCTTCGACCGATTCGAACAGAAATGCGTCCGGTCGGCCGTCCGCCAGTTTCATGAAGGCCGAGACCGGCGTCTCGAGATCCGCGACCAGCCGCGTATAGACGACCTGCGGCTCGCCTGCCTCATATCGCCTCTGAAAGGTTTCGAAATCGGGCAGGCAATCCATGATCAGCGGTAAACCTGTTCGTAGACTTCCGGATTGGTTTCGATCGAATAGCGTTCGCGCAGTGCTACGCCGAGCTGTTCGACCAGGTCCTGGGCCATGCCGGTGGTAACAGCATTGGCCAGCGACTGACGGAAGGTTTCATCCGATGTCTCTTCCGCCGGGCTGATACCGGTCAGCCGAGCCACAATGAAGTTCTCGCCATCCGCCGCATAGGTCGCTTCACCGACATTCAGGGCAAAAAGCTCTCGCGCCAGGGATTGCGGCAGGCGATTGCCGCTGGCGCTCATTCCGTCGCGGGCAAGCTCTTCAATGGTTGCGGATTCGACCCCCATGATCTGAGCCAGTACGGCGATTTCGCTGCCTTCGCTCAGACGCTCGGCCAGGGTTTCGGCGCGCGCTTCCGCGGCATCGTACTGGGCCTCTTCCTGCCAGACGGTGCGAACCTCTTCCTCGACCTCCGAATAGGCGGGAATGGCCGACGGCGTAATCGTGTCGACACGCACCATGAACATGGCGTTGGATTCCGTCGTCTCGAGGAAGCTGACCTCGCCCGTATCCAGATCGAAGGCCGTGCGCAGGAACTTCAACCCCGCCGGCAGCCCGTCCAGAACTTCACCGGACGGTCCATGGCCGCTTTCGTCGACGGCCTCCACTGTCTGCACCTCAAGGCCAACGGACTGCGCCGCATCTTCCAGGGACATGCCCTGTCCGAACGCGTCTTCCAACTGGCTGCCGCGTTCGAACACCTCATCATAGGCGCGATCGAGCGCCAGGTCCGCGGCCAGGCTTTCACGCACGTCGTCAAGGTTCGGTTCAATGCCTTCCTCGATATCGGTCACGACCGCGATCGACCAGCCGAAGGCGCCTTCGAACGCTTCAGTTGCGCCCGTCTGTTCGAGCGAGAAGGCGGCCTCGGAGAGCCCTTCATTCGGAACCGATTCCTTGGTGAAGGTGCCAAGTTCAATCACTTCGAGACCAAGCTCTTCCGCCTTTGCGGCAATCTCGTCCGCCGGGACGTCCGCCAGGGATTTGGCCGCCGCACGTGCATCCTCTTCTGCGGAAAACAGAATCTGGGAGAGGCTGCGGCGTTCGGGTTGCCCGTAGCTGTCCCGACGCTGTTCGAAAGCGGCCGCGACTTCCTCTTCGGGGATTTCCATGGCGCTGGCCAGCATTTCGGGCGAAATCAGGACATAGCTCAGGCTGCGCAGTTCAGGACGGCGGAAATCCTCCTTCCGCTCCTCATAGAGCGCCTGCAGATCCGTTTCGTTCGGACTGCCCTGCGCGGCGACGGAATCGATCGGCATGATCATGTATTCCGCGGAGCGCCGCTCGCCGAAATGTTCGAACAGCATGTCGACCAGGGAGGGCGGGGCATCGCTGCCGGAGGTGACCGCGCCAATGAGCTGGCCGCGCCCCAGTTCACGGCGTGCCGTGTCGACATAGGCCGCTTCATTGAGGCCAAGTCGGGCCAGTGCGTTCTCAAAGGCGGCGCGACTGAAGCTGCCGCCGGAGCGAAACTCCGGACGCCCTTCGATGGCCTGCCGCACCATGCCGTCGCTGGCCGTCAGGTTCTTGCTGCTCGCCTCGGCTTCATACAGCGCAGTCGAGGTCAAATTCTGAACCACGGATTCGGCGATGCGGAGCTGCCGCGCGACATCAGGGTCGACGGCATTCAAACGCTGGCTTCGAATGAAGTTCTGATAGGCCAGCTGAAACTCCTGGTAGCCGATCTCCCGATCGCCGACCTTTGCTACGACCGTACCCGTGCTGCCGGACGTGGTGTAATCGGCGACACCCCATCCCAGAAAGCTGAGCACCAGAAGCCCGAGAATGCCCTTGGCAATCCAGGAGCCAGTGGAAGAACGCATACGCTGTAGCATGATCGACCCGACGGTTTCGTGACACGAATGACTTGGACCGGCCCGTGGGCCGGAAAGCGCGCGGATCATAGAAGCGCCGCCCCGGGGCCGCAATCGATAATCCGGCGGGTTTCTGCCTGAGTTCCCGCCGGTTTCCACCAGATTGGCGAATGAGCCCGCGCGTGGTAAATGCCCCGTCGACACTCAATACCAATACTGGACCAATACTGGAGGCCGATCTCATGAGCCGCACGCCCCTTATCGCCGGAAACTGGAAAATGAACGGTACGCTGGAAGGGGGGGGCGCCCTTGCACAGGCCGTCGCCGATGGCGGTGCGAGTGCCGCCTGCGAACTGCTGATCTGTCCGCCGGCTCAACTGCTTTACCCGATCGGGCGCGCGCTTGCCGGAACCAATGTCCAACTCGGCGCGCAGGACTGTCACGCGGAAGAGAAGGGCGCCCATACCGGCGATATCTCCGCGGTCATGCTTCGGGACATTGGTTGCAGTCACGTCATCGTCGGCCATTCGGAACGCCGGGAAGACCATGGGGAAACCGACGGCACCGTGCGGGCCAAGGCCGAGGCCGCGCATGCGGCCGGCCTTGTTGCCGTCATCTGCGTCGGTGAGACGGATTCCATGCGCGACGCCGGCAAGACCAACAGTTTCATTGTCGGGCAGCTTGACGGATCCGTTCCGGAGGGCGCAACCGCCGCCAATACCGTCATCGCATACGAGCCGGTCTGGGCCATCGGCACCGGGCGCACGCCGACTCCGGAGGAGGCGAATGAGGTTCATGCCCTGATCCGAAGCCATCTGTCGGATCGTCTCGGTGCCGCGGAATGCGACAAGTTGCGCATTCTGTACGGCGGGTCGATGAAGCCGGGCAATGCGGCAGACCTCCTGGCACAGCCGGACATCGACGGCGGTCTGATCGGCGGCGCGGCGCTGAAGGCCGACGACTTCCTGGCCATAGCGGCGGCGGTTGCGGGCTGACCTGCGGCCAACCGGGGCCCGTTCGATGCGATTGGGGCTTTAAATCGCGGCTGCAACGGGTTACATACCCGCCGTGCCGCGACGGCCTGACCGGGCCGGCGCCGCGATTCCTTGAACAGAAGGCGATAGCGCCATGGAAAACATTCTTCTGATCATCCACCTGATCATCGCCGTTGCGTTGGTCGCGGTGATTCTGCTGCAGCGGTCGGAGGGCGGCGCCCTCGGCATGGGCGGCGGTTCGGCCGGTGGCGGCATGGGAATGTTCTCTGCGCGCGGCGCCGCCAACGCTCTTACCCGTACGACGGCGATCCTGGCCGTGCTGTTCCTCGGCACCAGCCTGGCCCTCGCGATTCTGGCGGGCGGCACCCGCGAGTCCGAATCGATCTTCGATTCGACGCAGCCCGCCGCCACGGAATCCGAACCGGCGACCGACGGCACACCGGCTGTCCCGACCACGGAGTAACGGCGTAAACCATAGAGAAATCAAGGAAGGCGGCGCAGGTGCCGCCTTCTTCTTTGACCCAGGCCGGTCATTCGGCCGCGATCAGACTTGTCAGAAAACAGCCAAAGGATACAGTGACCTCCCATGTCGGCACGATACATCTTCATTACGGGCGGCGTGGTTTCCTCTCTCGGGAAGGGATTGGCGTCGGCGGCGCTGGGCGCGCTTCTTCAGGCACGAGGCTACAAGGTCCGCCTGCGGAAACTGGATCCCTATCTCAACGTCGATCCCGGGACGATGAGCCCCTATCAGCACGGCGAATGCTTCGTGACCGATGACGGCGCGGAAACCGACCTGGATCTCGGCCATTACGAGCGCTTCACCGGCGTTCCGGCACGTCAGTCGGACAATGTCACGACCGGCCGAATCTATTCCGACGTCATCGCCAAGGAACGCCGTGGCGACTATCTGGGCGGGACCGTACAGGTCATTCCCCATGTAACCGATGCGATTCGCGAGTTCGTATTGTCCGACGTCACGGACGAGGATTTCGTGCTTTGCGAGATCGGCGGTACCGTCGGCGATATCGAAGGCCTGCCGTTCCTGGAGGCCATTCGTCAGTTGGGCAACGAACTGGGGCGCAACCGGGCCTGCTATGTCCATTGTACGCTGCTGCCGTTCATCGGCGCGGCGGGCGAACTGAAGACCAAACCGACCCAGCATTCGGTGAAGGAACTGCTGTCGGTCGGGATCCAGCCGGACATCCTGCTGTGCCGGGCCGAACGCGAGATCCCGCAGAGCGAGAAGCGCAAGATCGCGCTGTTCTGCAACGTCAAGGAAAGCCGCGTCATTCCGGCACTGGACGTCGATACGATCTACGCCGTGCCGCTGACCTATCATCGCGAAGGCCTGGATGTGGAAGTCCTGCGCTATTTCGACATGATCGAGGATGGCAAGGAAGAGGATATCGACCTTTCCCGATGGACCAACATCACCCGATCCGTCCGGGCGCCGGAAGGCGAGGTCACCATCGCGGTGGTCGGTAAGTACACGGTCCTGCTGGACGCCTACAAATCACTGGCCGAAGCCTTGGTGCATGGCGGTATCGCCAACAATGTCCGCGTAAAGCTCAACTGGGTGGAATCGGAGATCTTCGAACGCGACGATCCCGTCCAGTATCTTGAAAACGTCCATGGCATCCTGGTGCCCGGCGGTTTCGGGGAGCGTGGTGCGGAAGGCAAGATTCAGGCATGCCGTTTCGCACGCGAACGCAACATTCCCTATTTCGGGATCTGTTTCGGCATGCAGATGGCCGTCATCGAGGCGGCGCGCAACCTGGCCGGAATCGAGGATGCCTCGTCGACCGAATTCGGTCCGACGAAGGAACCGGTCGTCGGCCTTCTGACCGAATGGAAACGCGGCAACCGGGTCGAAACCCGCAATGCGGACGACGATCTCGGCGGCACGATGCGCCTGGGTGCCTATCCCTGCGTCATCGAGGACGGGTCGAACGTGCATCGGGTCTATGGTGAGCGGCATATCCAGGAGCGCCACCGCCACCGCTACGAGGTCAATGTCGGCTATCGCGAAAAACTGGAGAAGGCCGGGCTGAAATTCACCGGAATGTCCCCGGACGGCGTGCTGCCAGAAATCGTCGAGCGCGAGGACCATCCATGGTTCATCGGCGTCCAGTTCCATCCGGAACTCAAGTCGAAGCCCTTCGCGCCGCATCCGCTTTTCGCCGGCTTCATCGAGGCCGCGGTAAAGAACAGCCGCCTCGTCTGATTCACCGACAGCAGCGTTTGCATAAGGACGACGGAGACTTTGCGTCTTCGTCGCCCTTATGGCATCAAGCGGCATTCGAAAAATTACAGAACGGACGGCATCCATCATGACGGCGCAGCACACGGTCACGCTTGGTTCCTACAAGATCGCCAACGACCAGCCCTTCACCCTGATCGCCGGTCCGTGCCAGATGGAAAGCCGCGATCACGCGTTGGATATGAGCGGTGCGCTGAAAGAGATCTGCGACCGTCTGAACATTAATCTGATCTACAAGACCAGCTACGACAAAGCCAACCGTACCTCCCTGAAAGGCCAGCGCGGCCTGGGGATGGAGAAGGCCCTGGCCGTGTTCGAGGATGTCCGGAAAACGTATGGTCTGCCGGTTCTGACCGATGTTCATGAGCCCGGTCACTGCGCCGAAGTGGCGACGGCCGTCGACGTCCTTCAGATCCCGGCTTTCCTGTGCCGCCAGACCGACCTTCTGGTCGCGGCGGCCAAGACCGGCAAGGTCGTCAACGTCAAGAAGGGGCAGTTCCTGGCGCCCTGGGACATGAAGAACGTCGTCGCAAAGATCGTCGAAAGCGGCAATTCGAACGTCATGGTCACAGAACGCGGTGCAAGTTTCGGCTACAACACGCTGGTGACCGATTTCCGGGGCCTGCCGACCATGGCGGAGCAGACCGGCATGCCGGTGGTTTTCGATGCCACCCATTCGGTGCAGCAGCCGGGCGGGCAGGGCACATCCTCGGGCGGTCAGCGCGAGTTCGTTCCGGTCCTGTCCCGCGCCGCCGTGGCGGTCGGCGTCGCCGCGCTGTTCATGGAAACCCACCAGGATCCGGATAACGCCCCGTCCGATGGCCCGAACATGGTGCCGATCGATCAGATGGAGGCCCTTCTGGCCAAGCTTCAGGCTTACGACGCAGTCACAAAATCCCAGGGCTGATCAGCGTCAGCTCTGCGCCTGCAGAGTAAACGTTGCACTGCAGGACGTGGTTCCGGGGGGATACATGTCACCGGAAATCCGATTGCCATCTATGATGCCGCGCATCACGTAATCCACCGTGGTCCCATAGGGAATGAAGCGCGCGCGAATTTTTCCACCATCCACGACGCCATTCACTTTGGTAACTTTACCGTTGGGGTTGTGAAGTCGTCCGGTGAACTTCGACTCGTGAACCTTCACTTCGAACCTGAGGAGGTCGGTCGTCTTGCAAAACACCTCCCCATAGGCGTTGATTCCGTCGCCGGAGACAGTCCCGCGCCAGACCTTTGGCCCAACGCCCGCCGCAGTCGAACCGTCCGAAGACGCGACATTCTGTAATGAGCTCCCGTCGGCGGTTCCTTCCCAAAGCGCTTCCTCGTGGCGGAAATTGGCAACCTGAAGCAGGCGGTTGAGACGGTACACGGCTTCCTGCGCCAGAACGCTGTCAGGGTAGGTTTGTAGAAATCCGCCATAGCTCGAGGCCGAATGCTGTGAGGAGACTTCAATCCAGGCTTGGCGTTCTGCGTCGGAAAGCGTCCGATTGAATGCTTGGATAGCTTCCGCCCGCCCCTCATCGGTTTCCATGCCGAATGCGGCCCAGTCCAGTCTCTCAGGAACGATTACGGCCGAATAGCCGCGTCCGGACAGGCATTGGGTGAATTCCGATTGGACCTGGTCATCATGAATGTTGGACGCAACGATCGCGCCGGCGATCCCGCCCAGCAGAAACCCGCCAGCCGCATATCCCGCACCCTCGGTTTCCGCCTCATTCCGCGCGGAGTAGCAAACATTCAGGTCGGCAATCTGTTCGTCCGTCGATTTCGACGCATTGAAGTGGATTCGTGGCCGGTCATCGTCCTCCAAAGGCGAATTCGCGTTATTCCCGTTACCGGTTTGGCAGCCGGACAGAACAATCACCGCCGTCACAGCCGCCGCGCACAGCCCCCAGAATTTTATCATGAAGCCCCCAATTTCAGCGGTTTTCATCAAAGCAACTTCGTGCCGACTAGGCGCCGCCCTTGCGATAGCGCGGATCGTCCGTCGAGACAGTGAATTTCGCCGTGCAGCTGTTCCAGGCCGTCGCGGCCAGGGTTCCCGAAATGGCGTTGCCTTCCATTCTGGCGGACAGCATGAACTTGGACATGAAGCTATTGGTGTCCGCGAGTTGCCCCGTCACGACGTTGCCCCGAAGTTTGCCGTGCAGTTTCGCAACCTTTCCGTCGGCCGCGCGAACGAGCTGCCCGGAAACCGTCTGGCCATCGATTTCGAGGGTCAGCTTGCTTGGCCTCCGAACATCGCAAAACTCGCCGTAATTCTTGACGATATCCTGAGGCACAGCGCTGCCGGTCCATACGGACGGGCCGTTGGCAAATTCTGAACCGGGAACATCGCTTGTCGGTTCGACTTGCGAATCCTCACTTGTGCCCGGCTGCTGTGCCTGTTGCGGCAGGCTTCCCCTGCCGCCGGGTATCAGTAAGACCTCTCCAAAGCAGGTTAGCGCGCTTTGGCTGTCCCAAAAGACGAATTGCCCGTCGGCAAAGGTGCCCGCGTAGTTCAACGGGACCGGTCCTGAAAACTCAAAACGCTCCGTCTGAAGGTCGAGATTGACGACAGCCCCGTTCAGCTTTGCACTCGATGCATGAAAATTGCCGTCGATGATTTGACGATCTGCGGTGCCAAGCTCGGCGTCCATCCGAATACTAATCGGCGTTTCCAAAGGACATGCAGCCGGAAGATCACTGTCCTGCGGTCGCGAGAGGGTCAACTCCAGCGGCCCTGAATAGGCAATATTGAACTGCTCGTTTTGTGCTGCTGCACTGCTCAACATCAGAATGTGAAGCGATACCATCAATGATGCGCATGCGGACCGGACCGCCAGAACTGTAAAATGCATCATCTGATCCTTCCCAAAACCTAAGGCGACCAACCCTTCATTGATTGTCGACGGAAACAGTCTACCTGCCCAGCCTGGGCCACTATCTGAACGTCTCCCACAACCATACCGCGCCAATTCTGGAACTCCATTAGCTGCTGACTGCGTCTGGCGTGACGGTGAAGCTGGCGCTGCACCCGTTTGTTGCAGACCTGCTGATGCTACCCTTTATGGCATTACCGTCCCGGCGTCCGATCACTTGAAACGGTGTGGGAAAGGCGCTGTTGTCTGTTAGGCGGCCCTTTAGGGCATTGTCCGACAAAACACCTGAAAACTTGGCGATCTTCCCATCGGCGGCGCGGATCAGTTCACCGGTAACTTTCTCGCCTTCAATTCGAAGGACAAGCCTGCTGGACTTTTTGACATCGCAGAAATCGTTGAAGAACGCGCCGCTCGGTTTCGAGATTGTGCGACCACGCCAGGTATTCGGCGCATCGGCCGGGGCTGCTGCGACCTGCGCAGTGCTCGGCGTCCCATCCTGCGTCAGCGGCGCCACGGCCGGCTCTGATCCCGTGGCGGTTCCGGCCCAGACAGCCTCTTCGTATTGCGCCTGCGCGAACTTGACGAGCCGGTTGTGGCGGAAGATGGCCTCCTGTGTCAGCAAGCCGTTGGGGTGGGCATCGACGAAGGAGCGGTAACCGGCAATCGTGCTCTGCGATACGGCGGTCTGCCAAGCGTCCCGTTCGGTGTCCGAAAGCGCCTGGCTAAAGGCTTGAACCGATTCTGCGCGACCCTCCTCGGTCTCCAGACCGAAGGCGATCCAATCCAGGTTCTCCGGCACAAGGACGGCCTCGTAGCCGCGGTTCGCGAGGCAGGAGGTCAGGGCGGTTTCGATCGAATCCTCGCGGGCGCTGGACACGGCGATGGCACCGACAATGCCGCCCAGCAGAAAGCCCGCGGCTGCATAGCCCGCATTCGCGCTCTCCGCGTCATCGCGCTGGTCGTAGCAGGCGTTCAGGTCGACGATCTGGGTCCCGGCCGGTTTCGCCGCATTGAAGAAAAAGCGCGGGCGTTCATCGTCCGTTGTGGGGCTGCTGCCGCCGTTGTTGGTTTGACAGCCGGATAGAAAAACGGTCGCCACTATTGCCGTGGCGCCGAGTGCCCGAAGCTTCCTCATGAAATTGCCCACCCCAACCGAATTCAAGCCACAAGTTCAGCAAACAGGCCATGCCACACGATCAGGGACGGGGCAGCCTTCACCTTCGTTCGGAGGTATCGAAAACATACAGGAAATGCAATTCAAAATCGTTCTGGAATGGTAGCGCGCAAGCTGGGGGCCGCCATTGTCTCGTCACCCGTTGCGCGCTATAGACCGCGCGACACTGAATCGTCAGTCGCCAGAGAAGGAGCGCACGAGCCCATGACCGCCATCATCGACATTCACGGACGTGAAATTCTGGATAGCCGCGGGAACCCGACCGTCGAGGTCGAGGTCACGCTCGAAGACGGTTCTTTCGGCCGCGCCGCCGTTCCCTCCGGTGCCTCGACCGGCGCCTACGAGGCCCATGAACTGCGCGACGGCGGCAACCGTTATGGTGGGAAGGGCGTGCTGCAGGCCGTTGAAGCGGTCAACACCGAGCTTTTCGACCTGCTGGTCGGGAACGAAGCAGAAGAACAGGTTCTGATCGACCGCGCGATGATCGACCTGGACGGCACCGACACGAAGAGCCGCCTGGGTGCCAACGCGCTTCTCGGCGCATCCCTTGCGGTCGCCAAGGCTGCTGCAGCGGCCGCTGCCCTGCCGCTCTACCGCTATGTCGGCGGTGCCTTCGCCAGCCGCCTGCCGGTGCCGCTCATGAATATCGTCAATGGCGGCGCCCATGCGGATAACCCGATCGACATTCAGGAATTCATGATCATGCCGGTCGGTCAGGACCGGTTCAGCGACGCCCTGCGATGCGGCGCGGAAGTGTTTCAGAGCCTGAAAGGCCAACTGAAGCAGGCCGGCCACAACACCAATGTCGGTGATGAAGGTGGGTTCGCGCCCAACCTGTCTTCCGCCAATGAGGCTCTGGACTTCATCATGAAGGCGATCGAGGCCGCCGGGTACAAACCGGGCAGCGATGTCGTCCTGGCACTCGATTGCGCCTCCACGGAGTATTTCAAAGACGGCGCTTATCATCTGGCGGGCGAGGGCAAGACCCTGACGCCGGATCAGCATGTCGATTACCTGAAGCAGTTGGTAAGCGCTTATCCGATTGCGTCGATTGAAGACGGGATGGCCGAGGACGATTGGGACGGTTGGTCGGCGCTGACCGATGCAATTGGCGATGGCTGCCAGTTGGTCGGCGACGATCTCTTCGTTACCAACCCGGCTCGCCTGCGCGACGGTATTGATCGGGGGGTCGCCAATTCGATCCTGGTGAAGGTCAATCAGATCGGGACGCTGACCGAGACGCTGGAAGCGGTGGAGACTGCCCACAAGGCGAGCTACACGGCCGTCATGTCCCACCGGTCGGGTGAAACCGAGGATGCGACCATTGCCGATCTGGCTGTTGCGACCAATTGCGGCCAGATCAAGACGGGCTCACTCAGCCGTTCGGACCGCCTGGCAAAATACAATCAGTTGCTTCGTATCGAGGAGGAACTGGATTTAGCGGCCCTGTATGACGGGTCGGCATTCATTCGCGCCTGAGCAGACGCACGCACGGACTTTCGTTACGGAAAAGGGCAGCCTCGATGCTGCCCTTTTCTAGTTTCCGATCGGGTTCCCGACGCTCTTCGGCAGACGAACCGACACCTTGGTCCCGACACCCGGCGCACTGGAGATATCCAGGCGACCGCCATGAGCTACCGTCAATGCATTGGCGATCGACAGCCCCAGCCCCCAGCCTTCCTGGGCTTCATAGGGGTTTTCGCGACCCCGTTCGAAAGGTTCCTTGATCACCGCCAATCGTTCCGGCGCAATGCCCACGCCGGTATCCGAGATGTCGATCTCGACCTGATCCCCGGCATCGGACACCTGGATATCGATATGGCCGTTTTCCGGTGTAAATTTGACGGCGTTCGAAAGCAGGTTCAGCAGAATCTGTTTCAAAGCACGGGGATCGGCATGGAGATATGTCAGGTCGTCGTCTAACGCGATCTCAATCTGAAGCGACTTCTCGTGGGCCTTGGGCAGGATCGACTGTAGGCAGTCCTGAATGAATGGCGCGATCTCGAACTCGGACTTCTCGACATTTGCCTTCCCGGATTCGATCCTTGCCATGTCCAGCAGGTCATTCACGAGTTCCAGCAGGTACCGGGCGCTTGAGTGAATGTCCTTCGCATACTCCTTGTACTTTCCAGCACCCGGTGGACCGAAATACTGATTGGCCAGAACGTCCGAAAATCCAATGATCGCGTTCAGCGGCGTCCGAAGTTCGTGGCTCATTGTCGCCAGAAAATGGGACTTGGTCTTGTTCGCGCGCTCCGCTTCGACCAGGGCCCGGTCGCGCACTTCCTGTGCTCGGATTTCGTCCGTGATATCCGTACCCGATCCCCGGTACCCGACAAACCGGCCGTCACCGTCATAGACCGGCTTGCCACTGGTGCTCATCATATGCTTCGTGCCGTCACCCCACAGGACCAGATAGCGAAAGTCTCTGAAGGATTCCTGGTTATTCAGGGCTTCGGCGTGCCGCCGCCACTTTTCCGTGTCGGTATCTTCGGCGGCGATGTCCTCACGGCGAAGACCCAGCACTTCCTCAATGTTCATGTTCAGAATATTGGTGCTGCGTTTGGAGAAGAAGGTGAAACGGTGATCGGCATCGGATTCCCAGAACCAGTCCGATGAAACCTCCGCATAGTCGCGGACGCGTTCCTCCGACTCGGTTCGCGCACGCAGCTCTCGGTTCAGCGCATCGGTACGCTGATCCACCGTCTTCGCCAGGTCGGCATTTGCCTGCATCAGGATCCTGTGGCGCATGCGAAAGACGACGATGGTTGTCCCGACCAAACCGGCGAGCAGCGCGGCCATGGCAACCAGCAGGATTTCGCGCCGGGAGCCGAGAGAGGCGTTGACTTCGACATCGGGCGACGAAAGGGCGACGACAATTCGACGTTCGCCGAAGAGCGCCGTGTCCCAGGCCACGAGTTTGCGGGATTCCGCCCCTCCGCGCTGCACCGTGAAGCGATATTCGCTCTTGCCCGAATCCTCGGTGACCATCCGGCGGTCAAGCTCCAGCAGGTTGGGATACTTGTCATGCATGCCATCGAAGACGCTTTGGCCGATGATTTCGACCTCGTGGTCATAGACAACGCGTCCGTTCCCATCCAGCGCATAGCCCGCGCCATATGTGCCGAAACGCATCGGCGCCACGTAAAGGTCCAGAAGAACACGCAGGTCGATCGCCACGGCCAGCCAAACCGGCGGGGCGGACGGGTCGCCCATACGGTTCGCATGGACGATGAGGCCCGCAATCTGGTGGTTGGGTGTCAGATAGAATTCAGGAAAGCGAACGGGCAGGCTGCGGTCAAAAGGCGTGGCCATACAAAACATGTCGAGGGCCTCGACGAGGCCGGGGGAGGGCATGCCATCGTCCGTCCAGCGGGCCAATGGCTTCTCGTCATCACCGACGAACAGCTCGACCGCCAGGATTTCGGGCCGCTTCAGGATGCGCTCCATGATCGGGTCGAGCCCGGTGCCCGCAACGCTGGCAATGTTCCACCGCATTTCCGATGTGACATCCAGCAGGAAACCGACAATCTGCCCAAGATGGTTCTCAAGCCCGCGCTTGGCGAGCGAGACCTGGGTAAGTTGCTGTTCGTTGAAAAGTTCCTCGTGATAGCGCCTGGTCGTCTGATCGGCCCAATACGCCACGGTCCCGAAACTGACGATCAGAATCAACCAGACAACCGCGACGTAAAGAATTAGCCGACGACTACGCATCCTGGATCTACCGGACGCGCGGCGGGCTGCCAGGGGCAACCCGTTCCAGCACGTATTCGATTTTCAACCCTGCTCCCCTCCCGCTTGCCGGCCGACAAACCGCGCAACAGTAAATCAGGCATCCGGTAAACAACAGATTAACTACACAGTTACCGACAACCCAAAATAGCCGATACTTATCGTATCGGTTGCCCCACAGGAATCCTACCAGAACTCGCCCCACCCACTACAGATGGGGATTCACTCTGGGGCAATAGGCAATATCTGCCGCTTCAGGGTGGGAAGATTTTGCCGTTAACCTATTGAAAATATTGCCCATTGACGCGGACTCAGCTTCGTGATTCAAGAAGGGGCTATGTCTGTGCTCACTGAACTTAGAAGGCGGTCACGCGCTATCGGACTTCCGGCTCTCGGGGCCTGCGTCCTTGCGTATTTCGCCTACCACACGGTTCAGGGCGACCGGGGACTGCTGGCGCTCATGCGTCTGTCCAATGAAGCAGAGAAGGCGCAGCTGGTCCTCAACCGCTTGCGCGGAGAGAGACTCTCGCTGGAGCATCGTGTTTCGCTGCTGGACAAGCGCAGCCTGGATCTCGACATGCTTGAGGAACGCCTGCGGCTCGATCTACAGAAGCTGCGCGACAACGAGATCGTTATTTTCCTGCCGTCGCAATCCTGATTTCCGTGCCAAACGCAGGCATGCGCAACCCGCCATCTGTTGGTGGGGAATTTCGCGCGTGCGATGCTGCACTGCGCAAAACAAATCGCTTTCAAGCAATTCAACTATAATCCAGTTAAGTGTCATTTTATTGAGACAAATCAATAATTTGCCGTGCCTATTGATTAAGGAAACAAAACCGGCTACCGCTTTTAATAACAGCGCAGGGGCTGGAATGCGGAACCTTCCGAACCACTTCCCTGTCATCAATTCAGAACCGATATGCTGGCGGATATGCCGCTCTATCGGATGCGTGGGGTTAACCGACCGACCCGCGGCTTTCATACCGATTGTCGGCGATGGAACGCATAACGGGCGGCAACAGGGGAACGACCAATGGCGAAAAAGGCGACCGCCAAACGCGCGGCCAAGAAAACCGCGTCCAAGTCCGCACCGGCGAAGAAGGCGTCGGCCAGCAAGGACGACCTGCTTAAATACTACAAGGACATGCTGCTGATCCGGCGCTTCGAAGAGAAGGCGGGGCAGTTGTATGGCATGGGTCTGATTGGCGGCTTCTGCCATCTTTACATCGGCCAGGAAGCGGTCGTGACGGGCATGCAGGCCGCCAGCAAGGAAGGGGATGCGGTCATCACCTCCTACCGGGACCATGGACACATGCTTGCAACCGGCATGGATCCGAAGGGTGTGATGGCGGAGCTGACCGGTCGCGAAGGCGGCTATTCCAAGGGCAAGGGCGGCTCCATGCACATGTTCTCAAAGGAGAAGCAATTCTATGGCGGCCACGGCATCGTCGGTGCGCAGGTTCCCCTGGGGACCGGTATCGCCTTTGCCATGAAGTATAACGAAACCGACAATGTCTGCATGACCTATACCGGCGACGGTGCGGTGAACCAGGGGCAGGTCTACGAGGCGTTCAACATGGCGGCGCTCTGGAAGCTGCCGGTCATCTACGTCATCGAAAACAACAAGTACGGGATGGGGACGTCGGTCGAGCGCATCTCGGCGTCGGGCGCGAACCTGCATGATCGCGGCAAGGCATACGGCATTCCGGGCGACGAAGTGGACGGAATGGATGTCCTGGCCGTCCGCGAAGCTGGCGAGAAGGCGATGGCACACTGCCGCGCCGGCAAGGGTCCGTACATTCTGGAGATGAAGACCTACCGTTATCGCGGTCATTCCATGTCCGATCCGGCGAAGTACCGGTCGAAAGAGGAAGTCAACAAGATCCGCTCCACATCCGATCCGATCGACCGGGTGAAGGCCATGCTGATCGACGGCGGCCACGCCAGCGAAGACGACCTCAAGGAAATCGACAAGAAGGTGAAGGCCGTCGTGTCCGAAGCCGCGGACTTCTCGCAATCCAGCCCTGAGCCGGACCCGTCCGAGCTCTGGACCGACATTCTCATCGAAGCCTGATTGCGTCGCAGAAGAAAGGATCACCAGACATGGCCATTCAAATTCTGATGCCGGCGCTGTCGCCCACGATGACCGAGGGCACCCTGGCCAAATGGACTGTTAAAGAGGGGGACAGCGTGTCTTCCGGGGACGTTATCGCCGAAATCGAGACCGACAAGGCGACCATGGAATTCGAAGCCGTCGACGAAGGCGTCATCGGAAAGATTCTGGTCGAAGAGGGTTCGGAAGGAGTTGCGGTCAATACACCGATCGCGGTCCTGCTCGAGGAAGGTGAGGATGCAAGCGCCGCAGAGCAGGCATCGTCTCCCGCGCCGGCCACCCGATCCGAGGAACCCAGGGAAGAGAAGAAGGCGGAAAGCCAGTCCGCATCCGTCCCTGCCACACCAAAATCGGCTGATGCACCCGCGCCGGAGCCGGAATGGACGGGCGCAACGAAATCGCAGACCGTGCGCGAAGCGCTGCGCGACGCCATGGCCGAGGAAATGCGCCGCGACGGAAACGTCTTCCTGATGGGTGAGGAAGTTGCCCAGTATCAGGGTGCCTACAAGGTGTCGCAGGGTCTGCTGGACGAATTCGGGGACAAGCGGGTCATCGACACGCCGATCACCGAACACGGTTTTGCCGGACTTGGCGTTGGTGCCGCCTTTATGGGGCTGAAGCCGATCGTTGAGTTCATGACCTTCAACTTCGCCATGCAGGCAATTGACCAGATCATCAACTCGGCCGCCAAGACGCTTTACATGTCCGGCGGCCAGATGGGCGCGCCCATCGTCTTCCGGGGCCCGAACGGCGCGGCCGCGCGTGTCGCCGCCCAGCATTCGCAATGCTATGCCAGTTGGTATGCGCACTGCCCGGGCCTGAAAGTCGTGTCGCCGTACAGCGCCGCCGATGCCAAGGGGCTGTTGAAATCGGCGATCCGAGACCCGAACCCGGTGATCTTTCTGGAAAACGAGATCATGTACGGCAAGACGTTCGATGTGCCCGACACCGACGATTGGACCGTGCCGATCGGCAAGGCGAAAATTGTCCGTCCGGGCAGCGACGTCACGATCTGCGCCTTTTCGATCATGGTCGGCAAGGCCCTGGAAGCGGCTGATTCCCTGGCCGAGGCCGGGATTGATGCGGAGGTCATCGATCTGCGCACCATTCGTCCGCTCGATACGGCAACCATCATCGAGTCGGTGAAGAAGACGAACCGGCTTGTGTCGGTCGAGGAGGGATGGCCCTTCGCCGGGATCGGCTCCGAACTTGGCATGATGCTGATGGAGCAGGCGTTCGACTATCTGGATGCCCCGGTTGCCCGGGTCGCCGGCGCGGATGTTCCGATGCCGTACGCCGCCAATCTCGAGGCGCTGGCGCTGCCGCAAGTCGATCAAATTGTCGAGGCGGCCCGCGCCGTCTCGTATCGCTGAGCCGGGAAGGGAGGTCCGATCCCATGGCTGTAAAGATCCTGATGCCGGCCCTGTCGCCCACGATGACCGAGGGCACGCTGGCGAAATGGCTGATGAAGGAAGGCGATGAAGTCGCTTCGGGCGACGTGATGGCCGAAATCGAAACCGACAAGGCAACGATGGAATTCGAGGCCGTCGATGAAGGTGTCATCGCCAAGATCCTGGTGTCCGGCGGCACCGAAGGCGTCGCGGTCAATACGCCGATCGCGATTCTGGCGGAAGAGGGCGAAAGCGCCGAAGATGCCATCGCCGCTGTCGGGGATGAATCCGGCAGCAAATCCGAGGCCGCGCCGGTCGCAAAGGAAGAGAAGAAGGCAGACGGTCCGAAGCCGCAGGCCGATAAGGAAGAGCCGAAAGGCACGCCCGCGGCGGCGCCGTCTGCCGCAGGAACGCAGGCGTCGCCCCAAAAGGGCGATCGCATCTTCGCCAGTCCGCTGGCCCGCCGGATGGCCGCCAATGAAGGCCTCGACCTGGCACAGTTGTCGGGATCCGGCCCTCACGGTCGCATTGTGAAGCGCGACATCGAAAAGGCCCTTTCCGAAGGCACCGGCAAGGCGAGTGCGCCTGCGGCTGCCGCAAAGGCGGACGCGGCGCCGCAGGCCAAGCCGGCCGCGGCGGCGCCGGCTGTTCTGTCCGCCGACGATCCCATCTTCAAGATGCTGCCGGAAGCGGAGAGCGTTCCACATACCGGGATGCGCAAGACAATTGCGAAGCGTCTGACCGAGTCGGCCCGCGACATCCCGCATTTCACGCTTCAGGTCGATGTCGAAATCGACAAGCTGCTCGCCATGCGCAAGCAGTTGAACGAGCGGGACGGGGCCGACTACAAGATTTCGGTCAACGATTTCATCGTAAAGGCCACGGCGCTTGCGTTGACGCGGGTTCCGGATTGCAACGTCGCCTATACGGACAGCGCGATCCTGAAATTCAAGCAGGTCGATATGGCAATCGCGGTCGCGATCGACGGTGGCCTGATCACGCCGATCATCAAGAACTGCGCGGCGAAGGGACTGGCGACCATCTCGAAGGAAGCCAAGGAACTTGCAGGCAAGGCCCGAGACGGCAAGCTGGCGCCCGAGGAATATCAGGGCGGCACCTTCACGATCTCCAACCTGGGCATGTTCGGGGTGAAGAGCTTCACCTCGATTATCAATCCGCCTCAGGGCGGCATTCTGTCGGTTGGGGCGGGTGAACAGCGGCCGGTCGTAAAGGACGGCGCGCTTGGCCTCGCCACCGTGGTGACGTTGAGCCTCGCGGTCGATCACCGTTGCATCGACGGCGCAACGGGCGCGGCCCTGGTGAAAGAACTCAAGGCGCTGATCGAAGACCCGATCGCCCTGATGCTGTAAGCGGACGGATTAGGAGAATAGCCATGGCTGACAATTCCTTCGACGTCGTCGTGGTCGGCGCCGGTCCCGGCGGCTACGTCACGGCGATCCGCGCCGCGCAACTCGGCATGAAGACCGCCGTTGTGGAGGCGAACCATCTTGGCGGGATCTGTCTGAACTGGGGATGTATTCCGACCAAGGCGCTGCTGCGATCCGCCGAGATTTACCACTATATGCAGAACGCCAAGGATTATGGCCTGAAATGCGAAGGGGCGGGGTTCGATCTCGACGCCGTGGTAAAGCGCAGCCGTGCGGTTTCCAAGCAGCTGAATTCCGGCGTCGGCCACCTTCTCAAGAAGAACAAGGTCACGGTCTTTGACGGCTGGGGCAAACTCGCCGGTGGATCGAAGGGGGCACGCAAGGTGTCGGTCGAAAAGGACGGAAAATCCGTCGCGGAATTGACCGGCAAGCACATTGTTCTGGCAACCGGCGCGCGGGCTCGGGAACTGCCCGGCCTGGAAGCAGACCACAAATTGGTCTGGACCTATAAGGACGCCCTGGTTCCCAACACCATGCCCAAGCGGCTCCTGGTCATCGGGTCCGGTGCGATCGGCATCGAATTCGCCAGCTTCTTCAATACCCTCGGGGCTGAGACAACGGTCGTCGAGGTGATGGATCGGGTACTGCCGGTCGAAGACCCCGAAATCTCCAAACTGGCAAAGAAGAGCTTCGAGAAGCAGGGCATGAAGATCCTGACCGGGGCGTCGGTCAAGGGCCTGAAGAAGGCCGGCGATACCGTCACCTGCACCGTGGACGCCGGCGGCAAGACGCAGGAGATCACAGTCGATCGCGTCATATCGGCTGTCGGAATCGTGGGGAATGTCGAAGACATCGGTCTGGAGGGCACCAAGATTCGTGTCGACAAGACGCATGTTCTGACCAACGAGTGGTCGGAAACCGACGAGCCTGGAGTCTATGCAATCGGTGATCTGACCGGGCCGCCGTGGCTGGCGCACAAGGCCGAACATGAAGGCGTGATCTGTGTCGAGAAGATCGCGGGCCTGAAGGGCGTGCACCCGCTGGATACCTCACGGATTCCCGGCTGTACCTATTGCCATCCCCAGGTCGCGTCCGTCGGGTTGACCGAGGAAAAGGCCAAGGAGAAGGGCTACGACGTCAAGGTCGGGCGGTTCAGCTTCATCGGGAACGGCAAGGCCATCGCCCTGGGAGAGCCAGAAGGCCTGATCAAGACGGTGTTCGACGGCAAGACAGGCGAATTGCTGGGCGCCCATATGATCGGTGCGGAGGTGACCGAACTGATCCAGGGCTATTCCATCGCGAAGACCCTGGAAACGACCGAGGAAGAGCTGATGCACACCGTCTTCCCGCATCCGACCCTCAGCGAAATGATGCATGAGTCAGTGCTGGACGCGTATGGCAAGGTCATTCACCTGTGAGCGAACACGCCTTGTGTTCAACCGCTTGGCGCATTTGCACAACATACGCCTCATATTCGAAGGAGACTTTAATAAAATAAATATAAAATTTTAGACGTTTTGTCTTCTCCCTTGATCGGTTCTGTGGCACGTGTAGTCTCATGGATACGGTCATGGACATTGATGAGGGAAAAGGGGCGGCCGCCATGAATGCCATCGAGCATCCGCATATTGCGGAGGTTCGTCGGGAAATCGTGTATGACGGTGGTCGCTGGCGTCACATGCTGGTGGTAGTGACCGATCTGTCATTGGACCCCGCCGCACCCGATCACGACGCAAAGGCCCTGAACGAGGTTATTCAGGCCGTTGCGAATTCCGCTATCGAAAACAAGAGCGGCTATCACGGGATCGTCGTCCGGAACCCCTGACAATTCGACTGAACCGAGGTCATTTGGGAAACACCCCTTGACCCCGCCGGTTCCACTCCTCAGCTTTATCGAGCCCGCAGAGCTGGTGGAAGGCCAATGACCGAACCGACCGACGTTAAGACCCGCGCACATCGACACCCCGAAAAGCGCAATCGACCGGACAATCCGATTCAACGGAAGCCGGACTGGATTCGTGTAAAGGCGCCTGTCAGCAAGGAATACAAGGCGACCCGCAAGATTGTCGAAGACCACCAGTTGGTCACGGTCTGCCAGGAAGCCGCCTGCCCGAATATCGGGGAGTGCTGGGCGAAGAAACACGCCACATTCATGATCATGGGGGAGATCTGCACACGCGCCTGCGCGTTCTGCAATGTCTCCACCGGCCGACCGAATGCGTTGGACCCTTTCGAGCCCTATCGAATCGCGGACGCAGTCGAGAAACTGGGGTTGGAACATGTGGTCATCACATCCGTTGACCGTGACGACCTGGACGATGGCGGAGCCGCGCATTTCGCAAATGTCATCAACGCGATCCGGGAGCGCACGCCGGCCACGACGATCGAAATCCTGACGCCCGATTTCAAGGGCAAGGCGGGCGCGCTGGAAACCGTGGTCGCGGCGAGGCCCGACGTCTTCAATCATAACCTGGAAACCGTGCCACGCCTGTACCCGACGATCCGCCCGGGCGCGCGATATTTCACGTCGCTGCAGCTGCTCGCCATGGTCAAGCAGCTCGATCCGTCGATCTTCACAAAATCGGGACTGATGGTCGGTCTGGGAGAAACCAAGATCGAGATTCAGCAGCTGATGGACGATTACCGCGCTGCAGATGTCGATTTCCTGACGATCGGGCAATACCTGCAGCCGACACCGAAACACGCGGCCATCGACCGTTTCGTTACACCGCAGGAATTCGAATCCTACGCCTCCATGGCTCGTGCCCGTGGCTTCCTGATGGTCTCCTCCACGCCGCTGACGCGGTCTAGCTATCACGCCGGGGACGACTTCCGAAAACTGCGGGAGGCCCGCGAGGCCAAACTCGCCGCGCAAGGGAAAGCGTGACCCATCCGTCCGAATAGGATAGTTCCGCAATCGATCTGACGCCCAGGCCACATTAACGGACGCCACGACCGAATGCCCAGTCATACCGAACAGCGGTTGCTGCCCTATCGCGCCGACGACATGTTTCAACTTGTCGCCGATGTCGGGCGGTACCCCGAATTTCTGCCCTGGTGCCGCGCAGCCCGAATCCGAACCAAGAACGAAACCTTGCTGGTCGCGGATCTGGTGATTGGATTCAAGGGGATAACGGAGAAGTTTACCAGCCGGGTCACACTGGACCGACCCAATGGAATCATTCGCACCGCCTATGAAGACGGTCCATTCAAGTATCTGGATAACTATTGGGAATTCAAGGACGAACCCGATTCGCATTCGTGCCGGGTCGATTTCCATGTCGATTTCGAATTCCGGTCCCGATTGCTTCAGACAATGATCGGGCTTGTCTTCACGGAAGCGGTCAAACGGATGGTCTCGGCATTCGAAACACGGGCCGAAGAACTCTACGGCAAGGGTGGAAATCCCTGACTGCATCCGCAGTTCCCGCGATTCTTCCAGAACTACACCCGCAGTCATGCCTCGTTGTCGATTCGCAATGACCTCGAATCAGCGAATCGGGAGCGGTTCCAAAATTGACCTCATCCACGAAATCTTGAGGCCTTTCCGGGACTCATATATCTCTTCCCTAATCAATTAGGTGTCAGACCGAATTTTGGGGAGGTCGGCGATTGATATCGGCCGCGCAGATCCGGGCAGGAAGATCGCTGCTCAATGTCAAACAGAGCGAATTGGCGAAAGCGGCCGGTGTCTCCCTCGCCACCCTCAACAATATCGAACGCGGTGTCGGCGATCCGAGGGCAAGCACTCTGGAAGCAATCGAGCGCGCCCTTTTTGGCGCCGGTGTCGAGGTTGAATCCGACGGCGCCACCGAAACGGTCCGGCTTCATCGGCTGGCCCGGCCGAGTGCCTATGAAACCTTTCATGCCAGTCAGCGGATTCTGGAATGCCTGTCACGCGACAGCCTGCTGAAGGTGGAGGGCATTCTCTTCTACCCCCGACGCGACCACGCCATTCGCGACGGCGCGGAAGCCGTGAAGCTCTGTCTCATGTTGATCGGTCGGGTACGAACCGTGCTGTTCGATCAGGTCAGTTTCACGATGGCAAGCGGGCCCCGCACGGCTGAAACGGCAGGCATCCTGCTGGCTGCTTTCGCTCTGCATGCCCCCAATCTCACATTCATCGACAGGATCGTGGAAGATACCACCCTGGCGCCGCTATCCGAGGCCGTGGAACGGCTGCGTGACGCGGAATGGCGGCCATTGGATCACCCGCAGTCGCTGATCGACATATTCGACGACTGGGAATCGAAGTGTGAGCGTTTCGGGGATAGGGCTGGGCACCCCCTGGCGGATCTGGTGCGTCTTACCGGACGCAGTATCGCTACACCGGCGCTCGGGACGCCAGCCTGATCGCCAGATCGAGGGCGGCCACGATGGTTGCCCGTCGCACAGCAGCCCGATCCCCCGAAAAACTGTGCTCCTCAACCTCGATGTCAGTACCGGCAGCCGCCGCCACATACACCAGTCCGGCCGGTTTGCGTTCGGACTGGCCGGGCCCTGCAACGCCTGTGACCGCGACCGAGACCTTGGCCCCGGATTTCAGCAGGGCACCTTGAGCCATGGCGCGGGCAACCGGTTCGGATACAGCCCCATGGGCCTCGATAAGTGCCGCATCCACATCCAGCATTTCGGTCTTTGCCGCATTCGTATAGGTGACGAACCCCCGATCGACGACATCCGAAGACCCCGGCACCTCCGTCAGCGTACCGGCGATCAGCCCGCCGGTACAGGATTCCGCAGTGGCGATCGTGGCCCCCATATGGCGAAAGACCTGCAGGGTTTTTGTTGCGATTTCATAGAGTTCCGAATCGACCATCACGCACTGCTCCAGGCAATCAGCCAGCCAAGACCATAAACTGCCGCCATGGCGTAGAGGGCCGCCAGAACGTCGTCTGCCATCACACCCAATCCACCGGCCAGCCGCCGGTCGACCCAGCCGACAGGCCAGGGCTTGGCGATATCGAAGACCCGAAAGGCCAGAAAACCGGCCAGATAATGCATCCAGTCCGGGGGCACCAGGGCGAGAACCATCCAGACCCCGACGACCTCGTCCACGACGATTTCGGAGGAATCATGGGCGTTCTTCATCGCGTCGTATCGATTGGATGCCCAGACACCGACCGGGAATAGCAGGGCAGCGGCCGCAAATAGCCAAAGAGGCCCGGCAAGCGTTGCAAGAACCCAGGCAAAGGGCAGGGCGGCCAAAGTCCCCCAGGTTCCCGGCATCGGGCGCAACAGGCCGCTGCCGAACCACGTGGCGATCAGATGTGCCAACCGATTCACTGAAACCCTCCATCCGGCGGCACCGCCACCGTCGCGATCGCCTGACAGGCAATTCCTTCGCCCCGGCCAGTGAAGCCCAGCCGTTCCGTCGTTGTCGCCTTGATCGAAACGCGATCCTTGGTAATGTTCAGAATGTCGGCGATCCGGGCGCGCATGGCATCGCGATGCGGCCCGACCTTGGGCCTCTCGCAGATCAGCGTGGCGTCGATATTCAGTATCCGGCCGCCCAGGGCCGAAACACGGTCACCCGCATGTCGTAGAAATCTGGCGGAATCCGCACCGCGCCACGTCGGGTCGCTTGGCGGGAAGTGGCTGCCGATATCGCCATCGGAGATCGACCCCAGAAGCGCGTCTGTAATGGCGTGAAGACCCACATCCGCATCGCTATGACCTTCCAGTCTCTTGTCATGCGGCACCAGGATTCCACACAGCCAGACGCCGTCGCCTTCCGCAAAACGGTGCACATCGAATCCCATCCCGGTGCGCGGTTCCATCAAATTGACCAACCCTTCTTCCGCGGCGGCAAAATCGTCCTCGGTCGTCAGTTTCACATTCGCAGGGTCGCCCGGAACGATCCAGACCGGTTTTCCCAGCGTTTCGAACAGAGCCGCATCATCCGTGACTTCCGAAACGGCGGCCCGGTGTGCATCCAGAATTTCGCTCAGTCGAAACCCTTGGGGGGTCTGGGCTCGGAAAAGGCCCTCCCGGGGGACAGTATGACGAATTCGGCCCCCATCCGGCGCCTGTTTCAAGGTATCGACAACCGGCAGGCCGGGCAGGGCGGCACCATGATCGGTAACGCCATCCAGGACCCGGTCGATCAACGCGGTGGTGACGAAGGGGCGCGCGGCGTCGTGAATCAGGACGATGTCCTGCTGGTCCGCAAGGCGCGCCACTGCGTTCAAGCCGGACAGGACTGATTGTTGCCGTGTCGCACCGCCGGGTGCGAACACGACTTTCTCCGTGACGGATCCGAGCGCATCGCGGCACAGATCTTCCTGCCCTTCGCCGATCACAACGATGACCGATCGGCAGGCCACATGACGGAGATAAACCTCGATGCTCCTCCGGATCAGCGGTATGCCGCCGACCGGGCGATATTGCTTCGGAAGGCCTCCGCCCGCCCGCACCCCCTGTCCGGCGGCGACAAGGACAAGGTGAAACGGCTGAATCGATTGTTCGGCTTCGGCGGACATTCAATCTCTCGGGACAGGCTCGGAGGAAGGCATTTCAGGGCGGCTCACCCGGTGATATATAGCGCGGCATGCTAGCGGAGTCGCCGATCTTTCAAATAGCCGCTTTGGCCTGCCTGTTGCCGGCAATGTGGTTGGCTGTCCGTCCGGGCGGCCGAGGCGCCTTGCTTTTACCAGCACTGGTCCTGGCGGCGGTTGGCCCGGCGCTTCTGTGTCTTGCCGCCGTTCAGTCCGGATGGCGCACCGATTTTGCCTTCACGGTCTGGGTTTCCGCGTCCGCGACGTTGATACTTTTCGGATGCCTCGCAGTCCTTTCCCGGACTGCCCGTCGGATGGCGGCACTGGTCCTGCCGTATCTGGGCCTGTCGATCCTGATTGCGATCCTGACGAGTCACGACGGCCAGCCCATGACAGATGCGCCGGGCGCTTGGCTTGCCGTCCATATCGTCGTCGCTGTCTCGACCTATGCCCTTATTACCGTCGCGGCGGTGGCGGCCCTTGCCGTTTTCCTGAAGGAAAGGTCGCTCAAGGCAAAAACCCAGAACGGTCTTGCCGCGCTGCTGCCCCCCGTGGCGGAAAGCGAACGGCTGCAGGACAGGTTGATGGTGGTATCCGAGGTCGTGCTGGCCCTTGGCCTTGCCTCCGGGGTCGCCATACACATTCAGCGCGCCCAGCCGCTTCTCGAAGCGGACCATAAGACACTTCTGACCCTGGCGGCGTTTCTGGTGATCGGCCTGCTGCTGGCGCTTCAGCGCTTCAGCGGTTTGCGCGGACGCCGCGCGGCCCGCGTCGTCATGATTTCCTATCTGCTCGTCACGATGGCCTATCCGGGCGTCAAATTCGTCTCGGACATTCTGGTCGGCTAGCGAGCTCGCAATCCTGCGTCAGATTTACCTCTGGTGCTTCCGCGCAAGCAGGGGTACAAGCGCTATCGGGAAAATTGCCTAAAGTTTGAGCTGACCAAATGCCTGCGCAAAAAATCGGCACATATCCGAAGGGCGCGCCGTTGAGCGTGGGCCCGGTCGCCATCGATACCCCGGTCTATCTCGCACCGATGTCGGGGGTGACGGATCTTCCTTTCCGGACCGTTGCGCGGGCGCTCGGCGCCCCGGTTGTCGTATCCGAGATGATCGCCAGCAGCGAAGCCATCCGCGAAACCCGCGGCACGCTGAAACGGGCGGAAGCCCTGGATGACGACACGCCGCATATCGTCCAACTGGCCGGTCACGACCCTGCGACCATGGCGGAGGCGGCAAAGCTCTGCGCGGACCTTGGCGCCGATATTGTCGATCTGAACTTTGGCTGCCCGGCCAAGAAGGTGACCCGCAAACTGTGCGGGTCGGCGCTGATGCGGGATCTGGACCAGGCATTGCGCATCGTCGACGCCGTTGTCGCCGCGGTCGATGTCCCGGTGACGGTCAAGATGCGTACCGGTTGGGACGACGACAGCCGCAACGCCCCGGAATTCGCTCGGCGCGCGGAAAACGCCGGCATTCAACTGGTCACGGTTCATGGCAGGACGCGCGAGCAGAAATATACCGGACGCGCCGATTGGGGCTTCATCCGCTCGGTCAAGCAGGCCGTGACAATCCCGGTCATCGCAAATGGCGACATGACCGATTTCGACGCAGTTGACCGCTGCCTGTCGGAATCCGGCGCGGATGGCGTCATGATCGGCCGCGCGGCACAGGGTCGACCCTGGTTTCTGGGGCATGCCGCAACCTATTTCCGGACCGGCGAACGTCGCGGCGATCCGCCGACCGCGCGCCGCTGCGAAATCCTGCTATGGCACCTCGATGAAATCCTGCGCTACCACGGTGCGGACCGCGGCCTGCGAATGGCACGCAAGCATATCGCCTGGTCCATTGCCGACGTTCCCGGTGCCGCCGCGCTACGGGCCGAAGCGATGGCGGCGGAATGCCCGGAAGCGGTGGTTGATACGTTGAAACGGGCCTTTGCCGCTGCCGCGGATCTGGCGGAGGCCGCCTGATGTTGAAGGCGATCAAGAACACCTTCGGTGGCGGCCCGGAGCGTCCCAGCATCGACAGCATCATGGATTCGCTGCCCGAGCCGGTCATCGTGGTCGATGCCACGGGCAATGTCAGCTACCTGAACGCCGCCGGTCAGAGCTTTCTTCAGGGGTCGGAGGCCGTTCTCAGCGGCGTCAATCTGCAGGACCTGATCCCCCATGACAGCCCGATCCTGGCGGCGGTCGACAGGGCCCGCCGGGTTGGGAGTTCAATGACCGTTCACGGTGTCCGCCTGTCGACACCGCGCATCGGCAATCACACGGTCACAGTCGACGCGGCGCCGCTGACGGATCGCCAGGACAGTGTGGTCATCACCATCAAAGAACACTCGATCGCCGGCAAGATCGACCACGCCCTGACACAACGAGGCGCCGTTCGGTCGGTGACCGCCCTGGCGGCGATGCTGGCCCATGAAGTCAAGAACCCACTATCCGGCATTCGGGGGGCGGCGCAGCTTCTGGAGACCATGGTCCCCGCCGAAGACCGGCAACTGACCAAGCTGATCACCGAAGAGACCGATCGCATCGTCAAACTGCTGGACCGTATGGAGATCTTCTCGGATCGGCCCAATCTGGAGCGGGCGCCCGTCAACATTCATGAGGTCCTGGACCGCGTCCTCGACATTGCGCGCAACGGGTTCGCCAGAGGGATGCGCCTGGTTGCATCCTATGACCCCTCCCTGCCGCCCGTACTCGGCGACCGGGACCAGTTGGTTCAGATCTTCCTCAATCTGGTTAAGAACGCAGCGGAAGCCGCCTCGGAAGGCGAAGGCCTGGAAGGCGAGATCACGGTTACCACCGCCTATCGCCATGGCATTCGCCTGGCAGTACCGGGTATCGAGGCCCGCATGCATTTGCCGCTGGTCATTTCCATCCGCGACAATGGTCCTGGCATTCCCGACGATCTGCGCCCGCATCTGTTCGAACCGTTCATAACAACCAAATCCGGCGGGTCCGGGCTGGGCCTCGCTCTGGTCGCAAAACTGGTTTCGGAACATGGCGGCGTCATCGATTTCGAAAGCCGCCCGCGCCGCACTCAGTTCAATGTCATGATGCCGGTTCTGCGCGAAAATGCGCCGGTACCGGATGGGAAAGGCGACTGATCATGGCGGGGGAAACGATCCTGGTCGCGGATGACGACCGTGCCATCCGAACCGTGGTAAGCCACGCGCTGGCCCGTCATGGGTACGAAGTCCGCACGACCGGTAACGCGGCAACCCTGTGGCGATGGGTGTCGGAAGGCGAGGGCGACCTTGTGGTGACGGACGTGGTCATGCCGGACGGCAACGGGCTGGACCTGATCCCCCAGATCCGAAAGATCAGGCCGGACCTACGGGTCATCGCCATGAGTGCGCGCAACACTCTGCTGACCGCGGTCCAGGCGACCGAACGGGGCGCCTTCGAATATCTGCCGAAACCGTTCGATCTGACCAATCTGGTCGATACTGTCCGCCGTGCCCTGAAGTCGCAGGCCGAAGCGCCGGGGGATATTGCGCCGCATCAGGAATCGGAAGACCCGCTGCCGCTGATCGGTCGGTCACCGGCCATGCAGGACGTCTATCGCGTTATCGCCCGACTGACCGGCACTGACCTGTCGGTTCTGATCACCGGGGAATCCGGGACCGGCAAGGAACTGGTCGCCCGCGCGTTGCATGACTTTTCCAGACGGAAGAACGGACCGTTCATCGCGGTCAACATGGCGGCGATTCCGCGCGACCTGATCGAAAGCGAACTCTTTGGCCATGAAAAGGGCGCCTTTACCGGGGCGACACAGCGCAAGTCCGGCCGCTTCGAACTGGCCGACGGCGGCACGCTGTTCCTGGACGAGATCGGCGACATGCCGCTGGAGGCCCAGACCCGCCTCCTGCGCGTATTGCAGGAAAGCGAATACACGATGGTCGGCGGGCGCAACCCGATCAAGACGGATATCCGAATCGTTGCCGCTACCCACCGTGACCTGCGACAGCTCGTGTCTCAGGGACTGTTTCGGGAAGACCTGTACTACCGGCTGAATGTCGTACCGATCCGCTTACCGCCGCTGCGCGAACGCCGCGAGGATGTGCCGGATCTGGTCCGTCATTTCCTGGCACAGGCGGCGGACAGCGGACTGCCGCAGAAGACCCTGACGGAATCGGCAATGGAACGCCTGACGCGCCATCGCTGGCCCGGCAATGTGCGGGAACTGGAAAATCTCGTTCGCCGGTTGGCGGCGCTCTATGCCCAGGACCGGATCGATCAGGAAATCATCGAGGCAGAACTGGGCGAGACGCCGAACTTTGCCGATCCAGAGGATGCCATGTCCTCCGAATCGGACAACCTGTCCGAGTCCGTTCGCAAGCATATCGTCGCCTATTTCGACGCCCATGGGGATCATCTGCCCGCGGCCGGGCTGCATGCCCGCATTCTGAGGGAGATCGAGCGTCCGCTGATTGAGGTCTGCCTCAAGGCGACCCGCGGTAATCAGGTGCGAACGGCAGAGCTTCTGGGGTTGAACCGCAATACGCTGCGCAAGAAGATTCGCGACCTGGACATAACGGTCGTTCGCGGCAGCCGCGACGAATGATGCCGCCGCGCAATCGCGCTTGCCGGGGTTGGGACAAACCATGTTAAACCTTCCCCGGTCATGAAGATTGAATCTGGAAACAGCGCATCCCAGACACGCGACGCGCCCGTTCGAAAGGGCGGGCTGGCAGCGCGGATAGAGCGTCTTTCTGGATCGAAGAGGATTTCCCGTATTCTCGGCATTGCCTTGATGTCGCTCGCGGTACTCGCGGGTTTCGGGACCTATGCTGCCTTTACCGGTGTGCCGCCGCTGGGCGGCGACCCCGATACGCTGGTGGTCATGGTCTATGTCGACCTGGTCATCATGCTGCTGCTCGGCTTCATCGTCGCCCGCCGGATCGTGGCGTTGTGGTCCGAAAGACGTCGCGGCTCGGCCGGGTCAAGGCTGCATGTCCGGCTGGTGGCACTGTTCGCAGCACTTTCCGTGACGCCGGCCATCATCGTTTCGACGTTCTCCCTGCTGTTCTTCGACCTGGGGATCGAAAGCTGGTTCAGCGAACGCGTGCGTACGGCCGTAAACGAGAGTCGCGCCGTGGCGGAGGCCTATCTTGTCGAACACAGGAACAACATCCGCGCAGATGCATTGCGCATGGCACGTGACCTCAATCGCGACGCACGGCAACTGCAACTGAACCCGCCCCTGTTCAACCGAACCCTGGAAATCCAACGCCGGGTGCGGGAGCTGAGTGAAGCCATCGTCTTTCAGGGAACCACACGGGAAGTCGTGGCCCGCGCCGGCCTGACCATAGTTCTGGAGTTCGAGCCGATCGATTCCCGCGACCTGCTGGCGGCATCCAACGGCGAAATTGTCGTGCTGACCGGCGGGGCGGATGACCGCGTACGGGCCCTGCTGAAGCTCGACGCCTTCGCTGACATGTATCTTTACATCGGCCGACTGGTGGACCCGCAGGTTCTGTCCCGGATCGAGCAGGTTCGCGGCGCTGCGGCGCAGTTCGAACGCCTGGAATCGCAGCGGTCCGACATCCAACTGTCCTTCGCGCTGGCCTTTGTCGTGGTGGCGCTTTTGCTGCTGCTCTCGGCCATCTGGATCGGGCTGACCCTGGCGACGCAATTGTCCTCCCCGATCAGCGCCCTGATTGGAGCCACCGAACAGGTGCGGGCAGGGGATCTGGACGCCCGTGTGTCTGAAATCGCCGGGGAGGACGAATTGGCCCTGTTGAGCCGCGCCTTCAACCGCATGACCTCGCAATTGCGGTCGCAGCACAATGAGCTCATGGAGGCAAATCGGCAGATCGACGGCAGGCGACGGTTTTCCGAGGCGGTCTTGTCCGGCGTGAGTGCCGGTGTTCTGGGGCTGGACCGGAACGGGCGGATCGATCTGCCGAACCGCCGCGCCAGCGAACTCCTCGCCATGGCGCCGCACGCGCTGATCGGAGAAAAACTGACGGATATCCTGCCGGAACTGCAGGAATCCATGGATCAGGCACGCAATTCAACGCCTGGGCGCCCGGTCGAAGCGCAAATCCGCCTGACGGTGCAAGGAGAGACGCGCACCCTGTTCGTACGCATCGTGGTCGAGCAGGACGACGGTCAGGTGCAGGGATATGTTGCCACTTTCGACGATGTTTCACCGCTTGTTTCCGCGCAGCGCAAGGCGGCCTGGGCCGACGTTGCCCGCCGCATCGCCCACGAGATCAAGAATCCGCTGACCCCGATCCAACTGTCGGCAGAACGCCTCAAGCGGAAGTACCGCAAGGAAGTTACGACGGACCCGCATGTCTTCGAGACCTGTATCGATACCATCGTGCGACAGGTCGACGATATCGGTCGGATGGTGGACGAATTCTCGTCCTTCGCCCGCATGCCGGCGCCGACTATGCGCGATCAGGACATCGTGGATATCTGCCGGCAATCCCTGTTTCTGCAGCGCAATGCCAACGCCGATGTCGACTACACATTTGACGGGCCGGAGGTGCCGCTGGTGATCCGCTGCGACGGCCGCCAGCTTAGCCAGGTCATGACGAATCTGCTTCAGAATGCCCATGATGCAATCGAAGGGCGTTTCGAAATTGCGGAGGCCGAGGGACGCCCGGTCTCTGAAGAACCCGGCGGCCGCATAGGGCTTTCAATAGAGGCTGACGACAGGCATGTTCGAATTGCGATTCAAGATAACGGGAAGGGCCTGCCGACTGCGGAACGGGAGCGTTTGACGGAGCCCTATGTGACGACCCGCAGGAAGGGAACGGGCCTGGGCCTGGCGATCGTGAAGAAGATCATGGAAGACCATGGCGGAAGCTTGCAGTTGGACGACGCACCGGGAGGCGGTGCACTGATCACGCTGACCCTGCCGTTGGGATCCACGGAAACGAACAATGATGTACCGCCCGGTGGGGAGGCGGCCTGACATGGCATACGACATTCTCATCGTCGACGACGAGGCGGATATCCGCATGCAGATCGCCGGCATCCTGGAAGACGAAGGGTACCAGACGCGCGAGGCGTCGAATTCGTCGGATGCGCTGGCGGAGGTCGCGAACCGGCAGCCGTCGCTGATGATCCTCGATGTCTGGCTGGCGAATTCCGAATATGACGGTCTTCAGATTCTGGAGATCGTGCGGCGAGACCATCCGACCCTTCCCGTCGTCATGATCAGCGGGCACGGCACCTTCGATATGGCGGTCAACGCGACGAAGAAGGGCGCCTACGATTTCATTTCCAAGCCCTTCAAGACCGATGTCCTGATGCTGACGATCGAACGGGCCCTGTCCGAAGCGCGTCTGAAACACGAAAACGAGTCTCTGCGGAAGCTCTCGCCCTACGCCGTGCTGGACGATCTGGTCGGAAAGTCCCACGCCATCGCCGAGGTTCGGCGCGGCATAGACAAGGTCGCGCAGACCGACAGCCGCGTGTTGATCGCGGGGCCCCCAGGGAGTGGGAAGGGCGCCGTTGCCCGGGTCTTGCACAGCCGGTCTTTGCGCAAGGACGGCCGTTTCGTTGTCCTGACCTGTGCATCGCTGACCGAAAGCACGCTGGAAGCGGCGCTTTTCGGCGTCGAAGCGCGGGGCGACAACCGGCGACAGATCGGCGTTCTGGAGGAAGCCCATGGCGGCACATTGTTGCTGGATGAGGTCGCCGACATGGATTTGGCGACCCAGCAGAAGATCGTACGCGTTCTCCATTCCCGTCGCTTTCAGCGTCTCGGCGGCGACAACTGGGTCGAGGTGAACACCCGCGTCCTGGCCACGACATCCCAGGACCTGACGGAACTGATCGCCCAGGGCAAGTTCCGCGAAGATCTGTTCTACCGGCTGAACGTCGTGCCGTTGCAGGTCCCGCCTCTGTCGGACCGTCGCGAGGACATTCCGCTGCTGGCCACCTATTTCATGGAACGGTCGGCCGCAGCAAAGGGGCGCTCCCCGAGGCCGCTGACATCGGACGCCCTGACGGCACTTCAGGGTCATGAATGGCCCGGGAATGTCTGGGAACTGGCCAATGTGATCGAACGGTTGCTGCTGATGGCGCCGGGGGGACCGCAGGATCCGGTCCGTGCGGACGCAGTCGCCAGCGCGATCGGCAGCGCGGAAAGCACGGTTTCACGCTGGGACCGCGCCCCGGAAGTGATGGGCCTGCCGCTACGGGAAGCCCGGGAGGCCTTCGAACGCGAGTATCTGGTATTTCATCTGGCCCGTTTCGGGGGCAACATCTCCCGAACAGCTGAATTCGTCGGCATGGACCGGGCCGCCTTGCACCGGAAACTGAAGGGGCTGGGTGTGGCGGCCAGCAACCGGGCGAAGCAGGACGCCACGGATTGACGCCCGCCGTCGCAACGGCTGAACAGAAAAACCAGTGAGAAACCAATGAAAGTCGTCATTTGCGGTGCCGGTCAGGTCGGCTTCCACATTGCGCGCTATCTCTCCGGTGAGGACAACGACGTCACCGTCGTGGATCAATCGCCGGAATTGATCGGCAAAATCAATGACCAGCTGGATGTTCAGGCCTTTGTCGGACACGCGTCCCATCCGGACGTGCTGGAGCGGGCAGGGGCCGCGGATGCCAACATGCTGATCGCCGTGACTTTCGCGGATGAGGTCAACATGATCGCCTGTCAGGTTGCGCATTCGCTGTTCAACGTCCCGACCAAGATCGCCCGCATTCGACAGCAAAGCTATCTGAACCCGATCTGGTCCAATCTGTTTGCCAGGGACCAACTGCCGATCGATGTGATTATCTCCCCGGAGATAGAGGTTGCACGGGCCATAGCCCGCAGAATCCGGGCCCCGGGCGCGTTCGACATGATCCGGATGGGCGACGACAAGGTCCGCGTCATCGGCGTTCGCTGTACCGACACATGCCCGGTCATTCATACACCGCTGCGGCAGCTGACCTCGCTGTTCCCGGACCTGAACATCACCGTAATGGCGATTTTCCGCGACGAGACCATGATGATCCCGTCCTCCGACGACCAGATGCTGCCGGGGGACGAGGTCTATTTCATCGCCGAGACCAGCCATGTGCCGCGCGCCATGACGGTGTTCGGCCATGACGAGAAGGAAGCCCGCAAGATCCTCGTCATCGGCGGCGGCAATATCGGCATGACCCTGGCCGGGGAACTGGAAGCGAGCAACGACGGCTATTCCGCCAAGATCGTCGAAATGGACAAGGTTCAGGCCAGGAAGGTTGCGGAAGCATTGCCCACGACAGTGGTCATCCAGGGCGATGCCCTTGATCATGAGATCCTGGAAGAGGCCGGCATCCGGAATACCGAGGCGGTGGTCGCCGTCACGGATGATGACGAGACCAACATCCTGTGTTCGCTGCTCTGCAAGCGTTACGGCGTCGACAGGGCCATCACGCTGGTCAACAAGAACTCATACGGACCGCTGATTACGACCCTTGGCATCGATGTCGTGGTCAGTCCGCGCGAAATCACGGCCTCAACCATCCTGCAGCATGTCCGGCGCGGCCGCATTCGTCAGGTCCACAGCCTGCGCGACGGATTCGCGGAACTGATCGAGGCGGAGGCGATGGAGACGTCAAGCCTGGTCGGCGAGCAGTTGAAGGATGCCAAACTGCCGAATGGCGTCATCGTCGGTGCTGTCATTCGCGGCGACGATGTGATCATTCCGCGGCCGGATACCGTTGTCCGCGCCAAGGACCGCGTGGTACTGCTGGCCGCGGCACAGGCCGTCAAGAAAATGGAAAAGATGTTCGCCGTAAGGCTCGAATATTTCTAGGAAAATGCACGATACCGTACTGCCTCGCCCGTCTGCGATCCTGTATGACTGGGACAATACGCTGGTCGATACCTGGCCGGTCATCCACGCCGCGATGAACAGCCTGTTCCGCCATATGGAAATGGCAGAATGGACGCTAGAGGATACGAAGGCCCGCGTCCGCAAGTCGATGCGGGACAGTTTTCCTGAAATGTTCGGGGATCGCTGGGAAGAGGCGCGGGACGTCTTCTACGCCAGTTTCGAGGCCGTCCATCTTGATGCCCTGGTTGCCGCCCCGGGCGCGGAAAGCATGCTGTCAGCCATTCAGAAGGCAGGTATTCCGCAGGGTGTCGTCTCGAACAAGCAGGGGCGATATCTGCGAATGGAAGCGGACCACCTGAACTGGACGCCCTATTTCCGCAAACTGATCGGTGCGGGGGATGCCGCACGTGACAAGCCCGCGCCGGACCCTGCGATCCTGGCCCTGGACGGCCAGCCAAGCGGGATCGGCCCGGCCGTCTATTTCGTGGGGGATTCCAGCGTCGATATGGAAATTGCCCATGCCGCAGGCATGACCCCCATTCTGATTCACCCCAACCCCGATCTGTCCGGAGAGTTTCGCGATTGCCCACCGGTGCGGCACTTTGACGGGCTGCCGGCATTTCACCATTTTTTAACGGCGGAACAACGGTTTGTCTGATAGTGTCTGGTTGACTCGGCGGAATCGGTGATTCCGCCCCATACGTGTTTGCGACATTAAACCGTTGTATTTTTGCGGATTTGTCCAAAAATCGGATGGAAGCAGCAAGAGCGGACCGAAAAACAACAACGTTGCCATACGGAAGGGGGCATCCATGTCGTCCGACAAGAACCAGAACCTCCAAGATACGTTTCTGAACCATCTTCGGAAAAACAAACTTCCCGTGACGGTGTTCCTGGTGAACGGCGTGAAACTTCAGGGAATCGTTACGTGGTTCGATAATTTCTGCGTGCTGCTGCGACGTGACGCCCACTCGCAGTTGGTTTACAAGCACGCCATATCCACCGTCATGCCTGGCAGCCCGATCCAGTTGTTCGAGCCCAATGAAGGCAGCGGCGAGGAGAGCTGAGCGTAATTGACCGAGACCCGATACCGTACGGAGCACCGGGGCTGGACCGCCGCCGGTGCTCGGCGTGCTGCCGTCATATACCCGGAAATTCCCGGCGTCTCCCAGAGGCGCCGCAGCCCTGAAGCACGTCTGGAGGAAGCCGTCGGTCTGGCGGCCGCCATCGACCTGGACGTTGTCCACGCCGAGGCCGTTCGGCTGTCCAAGGTTGTCCCGGCCACCCTGCTGGGCGGCGGCGTGGTCGAACGTCTGAAGGGAATCTGCGCGGCTCTCGAGACCGAACTTCTGATCGTCGATGCCAGCCTGACGCCGGTTCAGCAGCGCAACCTGGAACGGGACATCGACACAAAGGTCATCGATCGCACCGGCCTCATTCTGGAGATCTTCGGAGCCCGGGCACGCACCCATGAAGGGCGTCTGCAGGTCGAACTGGCGGCATTGACGTTCCAGCGATCCCGCCTTGTCCGCAGTTGGACCCATCTGGAGCGGCAACGCGGCGGACTGGGCTTCATCGGCGGTCCCGGGGAAAGCCAGATCGAAATCGATCGCCGCCTGATCGACGAGCGCATCGTGCGCCTGAAGAAGGAGCTGGAACAGGTCGCCAGAACCCGGGGCCTGCACCGCAAGGCGCGGGAGAAGGTGCCTTATCCGGTGGTCTCCCTTGTCGGCTACACCAATGCGGGCAAGTCCACTTTGTTCAACCGGCTGACGGATGCGTCCGTCATGGCCAAGGACATGCTGTTCGCGACGCTGGATCCGACCATGCGCAAGCTGGATTTGCCGAGTGGCCGAACCGCCATTCTGTCTGACACTGTCGGGTTCATCTCGGACCTGCCGACCGACCTCGTGGCCGCCTTCCGCGCCACTCTGGAAGAAGTAAGGGCAGCACAGGTCCTGATCCATGTGCGCGATATCTCGTCCGGCGAGACCGAGGTTGAGAAATCCGACGTCGAGCAGGTCCTTTCCTCCCTTGAAATTGATCCTCAGACGGTCATGTTGGAGGCGTGGAACAAGACGGACCTGCTGCCTGAAGAGGGAAGGGGGCCGGTCGAAGCGCGTGCCGCGGCTGCTCGGGACAGTGAGGACGACCCGTCGGCCTATGCGATCTCCGCCGCTGAAGGCACCGGATTCGATCAGCTTCTGGCGGCGATCGATGCCGCACTGGCCCGGTTCCGGGAGACACGCCGCGTTCGGGTTCCGGCCGGTGACGGTGCCGCCGTTGCCTGGCTGCATCGCTTCGGCGATGTGTTGGGGCACGAGACGGACGAAACGGAGGGGACGCAGATCGTGACGGCCTCTCTCGATCCCGGGGACTGGGACCGGTTCGCGCAGCGTTTCGGTCATCCGACTGAGGCCGAAGAATAGAAAATCCAGCGATTCCGCCCTTTTTTCCCCGCCATCCATTGACATACCCCGTATGGCCCGTATATGCGGATAGCACTCACATGCGGGGAGTGCTAACACCTCGTTCACGGGCCGACCGGCGAAACGTCGCCAAGGCTCCCGAAACAACGCTGGCTTAAGGGGAAACACCATGAAATTCCGGCCTCTGCACGATCGCGTTCTGGTGAAGCGCGTCGAAAGCGAGACCAAGACCGCGTCCGGCATCATCATTCCGGATACGGCCCAGGAAAAGCCGATGCAGGGCAAGGTCCTGGCCGTCGGCAACGGCACCGTCAAGGAAGACGGCAGCGTCCGCAAACTGGACGTGAAGAAGGGCGACACCGTTCTGTTCGGCAAATGGTCGGGCACGGAAGTCAAGATCGACGGCGACGAGCTGCTGATCATGAAAGAGTCCGACATCATGGGGATCATCGAGTAAGCGCGACCGCTCCGGTACCGCGCTTTTTTCGTATCCGAACAAACTTTTAGAAGGAGTCTAGGGCAATGGCAGCCAAGGACGTCAAATTCTCGACCGAAGCCCGGGACAAGATGCTGAAAGGCGTCGACATCCTGGCCGATGCGGTCAAAGTCACCCTCGGCCCGAAAGGCCGCAACGTCGTGATCGACAAAGCCTTCGGTGCCCCGCGCATCACGAAGGACGGCGTCACGGTCGCGAAGGAAATCGAACTGTCCGACAAGTTCGAAAACATGGGCGCCCAGATGGTGCGCGAAGTCGCGTCGAAGACGAACGATCTGGCCGGTGACGGCACGACGACGGCGACGGTTCTGGCCCAGGCCATCGTGCGCGAAGGCGCCAAGGCCGTGGCCGCCGGCATGAATCCGATGGACCTGAAGCGCGGCATCGATCTGGCCGTCGAAGCGGTCGTCGGTGACATCCAGAAGCGCGCCAAGAAGATCAAGACCTCCGACGAAGTCGCCCAGGTCGGCACGATCTCCGCCAACGGCGACCGCGAAGTCGGTGAAATGATCGCCGCCGCCATGCAGAAGGTCGGCAATGAAGGCGTCATCACCGTGGAAGAAGCCAAGGGCCTGACCACGGAACTGGACGTCGTCGAAGGCATGCAGTTCGACCGCGGCTACCTGTCGCCGTATTTCGTGACCAATCCGGACAAGATGGTCTGCGAACTGGAAAACCCGATGATTCTTCTCCACGAGAAGAAGCTGTCCAACCTGCAGGCCATGCTGCCGGTTCTGGAAAGCGTTGTTCAGAACGGTCGTCCGCTGCTGATCATCGCGGAAGACGTCGAAGGCGAAGCGCTGGCGACCCTGGTCGTCAACAAGCTGCGTGGCGGCCTGAAGGTCGCGGCCGTCAAGGCCCCGGGCTTCGGCGACCGTCGCAAGGCCATGCTGGAAGACATCGCCATCCTGACGGGCGGCACGGTGATCTCCGAAGACACCGGCATCAAGCTGGAAAGCGTCTCGCTGCAGATGCTGGGTCAGGCCAAGAACGTCACGATCACCAAGGACGAAACCACGATCGTCGACGGCGCCGGCAAGAAGAAGGAAATCGAAGGTCGCTGCGGTCAGATCCGTCAGCAGATCGAATCGACCTCCTCCGACTACGACCGTGAGAAGCTGCAGGAACGCCTGGCGAAGCTGGCGGGCGGCGTTGCCGTCATCCGTGTCGGCGGTGCGACCGAAGTCGAAGTGAAAGAGAAGAAGGACCGCGTCGACGACGCCATGCACGCAACCCGTGCCGCCGTCGAAGAAGGCATTGTCCCGGGTGGCGGTGCTGCGCTTCTCTACGCCACCAAGTCGCTGAAAAAGCTGGAAGGCGCCAACCACGACCAGTCCGTCGGTGTCGACATCGTGCGCCGCGCCCTGACCGCCCCGTGCCGTCAGATCGCGAACAACGCCGGTGAAGATGGCGCGGTCATCGTCGGCAAGATGCTGGAGTCGAAAGACGCCAACTGGGGCTTCGACGCTCAGAACGCCGTCTATGGCGATCTGGTCAAGGCCGGCATCATCGACCCGGCGAAGGTCGTCCGTTCCGCCCTGCAGGACGCGGCCTCGGTCGCCGGTCTGCTGGTCACGACGGAAGCCATGGTTGCCGACAAGCCGGAACCGAAGGGCTCCGCCCCGGCCGGTGGCGGCATGCCCGACATGGGCGGCATGGGCGGCATGATGTAAGCCTGCCCAGGCACCACGTTACGAAGAAGGCCGTCGGGGCGACCCGGCGGCCTTTTTCTTTTCGGCGATGCTGATAGGTTCTCCTTTACGCCAAACAATGAAGCCCGCCATGCCCGAAACCCTCTCCCTCAAAGATGTCTACACCCTCGCCAGAGCAGCGCTGATCGGCGCGGGCACGGCGGAAGATCCGGCGGAAGTCGTGGCACAGAGCATCACGGATGCCGAGGCGGAGGGGATCCGGAATGTTGGGCTGGCCTATCTGCCGATCTATTGCCGGCATGTGTCCATCGGCAAGGTGGTCGGCGATGCCGTCCCGGTGGTGACACGAACCGGACCCTCCGCGCTGATGGCCGATGCGGGGCACGGCTTCTGCCATCCGGCCTTTACGGCAGGGGAGGAGGCCTTCTACGCCCTGGCGCGGGAAAACGGGATCGCCGGGTTCGGCATCCGTCATTCCTATGCGTCCGGCGTCATCGGCTGGTTCAGCGACCGCATGGCGCGCGCCGGGCTGATCGGCATGACCTTCACCAATGCCTCCGCCACGCTGGCCCCGTTCGGCGGCAGGAAACCCCTGTTCGGCACCAATCCGATCGCCTTCGGCGTCCCGCGCCGCGATGGACCGCCGCTGGTCATCGATCAGAGCTCCACCGCCACGGCCCGGATCAACATCGCCCTCAAGGCGCAGGCGGGCGAACCGATACCGGAAGGCTGGGGCCTGGATGCCGACGGCAATCCCTGCACCGATCCCACTATAGTCCTCGGCGAAGGCTCAATGGCCCCGTCCGGCGGGTATAAGGGCGCCGCCATGGCGCTTCTGGTCGAAATCATGGCCGGGGGCCTGACCGGCGCAAAATGGTCTTTCGAAGCCTCCAGCCTGGGGGGAGACGAGGGCGGTCCGCCGGACATCGGGCAATTCTATCTGGCCATCGATCCCGCCCGTTTCGGCGGCGAAGGAATGGCCGACCGGATCGAAACGTTGTTCGGCGCGATGCTGGAACAGGATGGCGTGCGCCTGCCAGGCAACCGACGGCACGAGAACCGGGCCAAAGCGGAAGCCAAAGGGGTCGAAGTGCCGGACGACCTGCTGGCCACCCTGGGCGGCTATGCCGAAGGGGGGCAGGGGTGACTCTGACGGACCGCATCGACACCGCGAAAGTCGAGGCGCTGCTGCGCGCGGCGGCGGAGACCATCGTATTGCCCCGGTTCGACAGTCTGCGCGGTCATGAGATCATCGAGAAGGCGCCGGGCGACCTCGTCACAATCGCGGATCTGGAGGCGGAGCGGTTCCTGACGAAGGAATTGAGCGCCCTGTTGCCGGGCAGCCTCGTCGTCGGCGAGGAGGCCCATTCGAAAGACCCGGAAATCCTGCGCCGGTTCGAGGATGACGGCCCGGTCTGGGTCATCGACCCGGTCGACGGCACCAAGAACTTCACGAAGTCCAGTGCGACCTTCTGCATGATGGTCGCCCTGGTTGAGCGCAACCGGCCGGTCATGGGCTGGATCCACGATCCGCTGCCCAACCGGACCGCCATTGCCGTGGCTGGGGCAGGGGGCTGGCTCGACGGTCAGCGGCTGACCATTCCGGAGGCACCGCCGGAAAAGGAGATGATCGGCCTCGTCAACGCCTGGTATTTCGAGGAGCCTCGGCGCAAACAGGTCCGCGCCGAGGCGCAGGCCCGGTTCGGGCATGTCTCGTCGCTGTCCTGTGCCGGCCAGGATTTTCTGGCGCAGGCTCTCGGGCAGCGCCATTTCTCGTTCTACCGACGGCTCTGGCCCTGGGATCACGCCCCGGGGGCGCTGCTGCTGCGAGAAGCCGGCGGCATGATCGAACGCGTCGACGGCACCCCGTATCGTGCCGGCGACCGCGTCCACGGCCTGCTAAGCGCGCCGAACGCGGAAATCTGGCGAAAACTGCGCCGTTTTCTGATGAGCCGCGACTAGCGGAAAGGACTAGACCGGGAACAGGCCGTCCGGATTGCCGACAGGATAGAATGTGACCGGCGCCGTGCGGCCGCGAACCGGCACTTCGGCCGCGGTCAGTGTCGCCGTCGCGACCCCCGCCGCCAGGGCTACCTCATGGGATAGGATCACCGGAACGCCATGTTCCTTGGTAAGGCTTTCCAACCGGGCGGCGATGTTGATCGTGTCGCCGATGGCTGAGGTGATCTGGGCGCGGGGCGGGCCCATCGCGCCGACGATCGCTTCACCATGATGCAGGCCAATTCCGACGGCCAGCGGGAAGGGCAACTCACTCTCCAGGGATTTATTCAGTTTTTCAAGGCGTTGCAGCATGGCTCTCGCCCCGTTCAGGGCCGACCGTGCCCCGATCTCCGGCGACGTTTCCAGGCCATAGAGCGCCATCAATCCGTCGCCGTTGAACTGGGCATAATGACCACCGGTCTCCGCAATGGCGTGGCTCATCTCGGAAAAGAACTGGTTCAGGATGAAAAGGACGTCATAGGGAAGCTTTTCCTCGCCGAGCTTGGTCGACCGGCGGATGTCGATGAACAGGCAGGTAACCTGCCGTTCCTCGCCCTCGAGGCCTCCCATCTGGCGGCCGTCCCGCGCGGTTGCCGTGGGCGGCAGCAGGGGGGAGACACCCAGATGCGCCTTCGGCCGGATCTGACAGGCAAGACGGACGCCTTCCAGGGCCTTGATCCGCTGCAGGGCAGACTCCTCCAGGTCTGCGGGCGGCTCCAGTTCCTCCGCGCCCTGAATGACCCGCACGCGACAGGTTGTGCAGCGGCCGCGGCCGCCACAGACCGCGGCATGGGGCCGCCCGGCCGCGCGCAGGGCCTCCAGGGCCGTCGCCCCCAGCGGTACCGGCACGCGCGTCCCGTCCGGCAGCATCAGGGCCACGCGCGGCTTGCAGACAATGCGGTCGCGGACAAACCGGGCCAGAAACGGCACGGTGCCGAGAAGGACAAAAGTCGCGGTCGCCGGGGCTTTCCAGGCAAGCAGCGGCTGTATTTTCGCCGGATCGAACCGGGCCTGGGACAGGATGGCATTCACCATATGGTCGCGATCCAGTTCGAACAGCACTTCGAACCCGGACGACACATAACCGGCAAGGGATAGCGCCGGCAGAACCAGGGCGACGCCCAGCAGCTGCCGGCGCCATGCGCCGTACCAGTCCTTTACGCGCAACCAGAAATGCAGACCGATGCAGCCATGGGTCCAGGCCACGATCACGGCCAGCCCCTGAAGGACGCCGGTCACCGGTTCGGCAACCCAAAGCGCCGCGATGACATAGCGGTAGGTCGGATCGACCCCGGCGACTTCCTCGGCAATCCGGGTGCCCAGGATATGCTCGACAATCAGGATCGGGATGATCAGGCCGCTGCCCATCTGGGCAGCTTCCCAGCCGGTGATCGTCATCGTGCGGCGGCGATAGATCGCCAGGATTGCCACGAAATAATGCGTCAGGAAGGCAAGGGACAAAATCGCGGTTCCGACCGGCGTGCGCCAGGTCGTCATCAGGATGTCATGCGCGTGGCCCATTGCCTGGAACGAGACCAGGCCGAATGCATGGTTGATCAGATGACAGGTCAGAAAGAGAAACAGGATCGATCCGCTGATCGCCCGCAGGCGCGCCTGTACCGTCATGACCGTCCCATGTTCCCGCAAGTTGCTCTTGTTGCTTGCCGGCAGGGTATCACGGCTGCGGGCCGCGTGGTACAAGGCAGAACCGCCTTTGGCCCATGGGATACACCCCAATTTATTTTCCATAATATACATTATCACGATTACGGAATGGCAACCGGACACTTCGCATTGCGCCGGTGCTCGCGTCATTGCACTCTACCGCCCGACAGACACCCTACCACCAACATCCTGACCGTTTGAGACCCGCCTGTGACGATTCAAGAACTGAACGCCTACCTGAAGGCCCATCCGGAAACGAAATACATCGACGGAGTGCTGTTCGACATGTGCGGCTTCGCGCTTGGAAAGCGCTATCCAATCCGGGATGCGGCGAAGCTGTATGAGGACGGGCTGACCATGTGTGCGGCGGTCACCCTTCTGGACGCGACCGGCAACACGAGCGACCCGAAGGGGTTCGGCGTGTCCGACGGTGATCCGGACGCCCTGGCCTTTCCGATCGCAGGCACATTGACGCCGGTTCCCTGGGCGGCGGAACCGACGGCCCAGGTTCTGATGTCGATGCGGCGGCCGCAATCCGGCGAAATCGTGCCGTTCGAACCAAGACAGGTTTTGAAACGTGTCGCGGACCGCTTCGACGACCTGAAGATCACCCCGGTCGTGGCCCTGGAACTGGAGTTCTACCTGATCGACCTGGATCGGGGCTCCCAGGGCGGGCCCCTTCCCGTGCGTTCACCGGCAACCGGTCGCCGAATGGACTCCAAGAAGGTCTACAGCATGGACACGCTGGACGAATTCTCGGAGGTGCTGGGGGCCATTACCGATGCCTGCGCCATCCAGGGCATACCGGCCTCCGTCGCGTCGACCGAATTCGCGCCGGGTCAGTTCGAGTTGAACCTGAACCATGTCACGGATCCGCTGCAGGCGGCGGACCATGCCTGTCTGCTGCGCCGCTGCGTCAAATCCGTCGCGCGTCAGCACGGCATGGACGCGACGTTCCTGTCCAAGCCGTTCGCGGAAGAATCCGGGTCCGGCCTCCATGTCCACATCAGTTTTCTTGGAGAGGATGGGGGCAATATCTTCGACGAATCAATCGATTCGAATGAAGAACGCATGCGACACGCGATGGCCGGCCTGCAGGCGACGATGGGACAGTCCATGGCCTTTTTCGCACCCAACCTGAACGCCTTCAGGCGGTTCGAGCCGAATCTCTTCGTGCCCGTCACGACGGACTGGGGCTATGACAATCGCTCGCTTGCGTTCCGGATTCCCTCGGCGCGTGGACAGGCGAAACGGATCGAACACCGTGTCGCCGGGGCGGATGCCAATCCTTATCTCGCCCTCGCCTGTGTCCTGGCCGGATTGCACCACGGATTGTCGAACCGGCTGGAGCCGACGACACCGCCGCGGGACGGCAATGCCGGGGAGGAAGCGGATCCCGCCCTGCCCCTGACGATCTGGCGCGCCCTGGACGCCCTGTCCGGCGCGACCATTTTGCAGGAGTATCTGGGCAGCGATTATGTCGACATCTATCACACGGTGAAGAGCAACGAGTTTCTGGACCTGCTGTCCGAACCGCTGCCCAGGGAAATGCAATGGTATCTGTAGAAATGACGGCGGTGATCCCGGAACTTGTCCTGATCGCCGGCATTCTGGGGACATTGATGATCGGTGCCATGAGCCCGGGACCGAGTTTCGTACTGGTGACGCGCATCGCCATCGGCGGCGGACGTTCGGACGGACTCGCCGCCGCCCTGGGAATGGGGACCGGCGCCGCCCTGTTCGGGGCCCTGGCGCTGCTGGGCCTCAACTTCCTGATCGCCCAGGCGCCCTGGCTCTGTACCGGGCTGAAGATCGGTGGCGGACTGTATCTGCTGTATCTGGCCGTTCGCATCTGGCGTGATGCCCGCATACCGGCCGGGCGAATGACCGAAGACGGATCGCCGCCCCCTGCCCGATCTGCGCAACGCGCCTTCGGACTGGCCTTCCTGATCCAGGTCAGCAACCCGAAACTGGCCGTGGTCTATGGCAGCGTCTTCGCCGCCTTCCTGCCGCCTGAAATTCCCCTGTGGATGAACATCGTGCTGCCGCTCGCCTTTTTCATCATGGAGACTCTCTGGTATGCCGTCGTCGCAATCGCCTTCTCCTCAAGGCATCCGAGGGCGGCCTATCTGCGTTTCAAGGTCTGGATCGACCGGGCGGCAGGCGCCGTCATGGGGGTCCTGGGCGGCAAGCTGATCGCGGAAGGCGTGGCGCGCTAGCCCGTCCCAAACAAGAAGCAGAGTGCTCGACATATGCAGAACGGCCGCAATATCGACCGACTTATCGACGTCATGGCGCAATTGCGCAATCCGAACGGCGGCTGTCCCTGGGATTTGGAGCAGGATTTCACGACAATCGCACCCTACACGATCGAGGAGGCCTACGAGGTCGCCGACGCCATCGCCCGCGGTGATATGGACGAGTTGCGGGATGAGTTGGGGGATCTGCTGCTGCAGGTCGTCTTCCACGCCCGCATGGCCGAGGAACAGGATCGTTTCGACTTCGATTCGGTGGCCGGTGCCATTGCCGACAAGATGATCCGACGTCACCCGCATGTCTTCGGCACCGACGGTGCGGACACGCCGGACGCGGTCAAGCAAAGCTGGGAATCCACCAAGGCCGCGGAACGGGCGGAAAAGGGTCAGGATGACAGTGCCCTTTCCGGGGTCGCACTCGCCCTTCCCGCCCTTCAAAGGGCTGAGAAACTGTCCAAACGGGCTGCGCGTGTCGGCTTTACATGGCCCGAAGTGTCTTGGGTTTTCAAGGACCTGGACGAAGAGGTTGAAGAACTTAAGGAAGAAATTGAGGCCGGCGGCGATCCAGACCGGCTGGAGGACGAGTTGGGCGACATCCTCTTCGTCGTCGCCAATCTGGCGCGCATGCTCAATGTCGATCCGGAAAAGGCCCTGCGCCGTACCAATCGCAAGTTCGAGCTCCGGTTCCGGGCGATGGAGACATCATTCGCGCAGGAGGGCCGGCAGCTTCCGGAATGCAGCCTGGACGAGATGGATGCCCGTTGGGACAGTGTCAAAGGCGTTGAAAACGACTAGGCGGCCATCCGCCGCTCAGACGTTCAGAGCGTAGATCGGCTGAGGTTCCGTCACGCCGCGCAGTCGATGACTGCCCATCGCCTCCCAGTCGGCATGGGCCAGGGCGATGAATGCGTCCGATGCCAGGATCGGCCGATCAAGCGGTTTGGTCAGGTCTTCCAGACGGGCGACTTCGTTGGCGGTCGGGCCGATCACCGAGAATTCCAGGCGCTCCGGCACGCCGATATTGCCGTAAAGTACATCCCCGACATGGAGGCCGAGACCAAAGCGGATCGGGTCGCGGTCATGGGGCGGCGGATCGGCATTGATGGCTTCAAGTCTTCGGATCGTGTCCCGCGCCGCGGAGACCGCCATGCGCCCTGCCCGTTCCGCGCCGCCGGGCCCGCCGATCGGAAAGATCGCCAGGACGGCATCCCCGATGAAGCGCAGCACCTCTCCGCCGTGATCCAACACGGATCCCGCAGTGCATTCGAAATATCGATTGAGGCGCTCCAGAAAGATGCGCGGGTCCATCTTGTCCGCCGTGACGGTGGAGTCACGCATGTCCGAGAACCAGACCGCGGCGCGGATGGAATCGCAATCGCCGCGCCGGATATGCCCGCGCAGCACGCGCTCCCCGGCCTGACTGCCGAGATAGGTGGACGCCAGATTCTGCGCCGTGGTTTCCCGAACCAGCGATTTCAGGGCAACCGCCAGACGCGGGAAGAGGCGCTTGATCGTCTGAATGCAGGCATCGGAAAACCCGCCCTCCGCATCCGTCGAGAAGCTGGCTATACAGCCATCCAGCTCGTCCAGGGCGCGTTCCAGCGGCTCCGAAAAGCCGGCACGGACGCAGAGGTAATCGGTCATTCCGCGCTCCTGGAATTCGCGGATCACCGGAAACTCGTCGACGCCTTCGCCCAGATGAATTCGGGCCCGAATTTCGGTCCTGTGGACGTTCAGGACCGCCTTCAGCGGACTCTGTTGCCAGGCATCGGTCGAGGCACCGTGATAGCTGAACCGGTCGCGGACCAGTCCGTCATCGCGGCTCCATACGACAGAGAATGCCTTGAACAGGGGATGCAGCTGGCCGCAGGCGATGTGAACCCGGCTGATCGGGATTCCGCCCGCGACCATCTGCTCGCAAAGATGCTTCATCAGGCGGTCCGCTCGGGTGCCCCGCAGGCTTTCGTCGACCAGCCAATCGCTGGTCTGCTGAATCCAGTCTGTCAACATGGCCCGAGAATACCGCCTGACGCGCGATCAGTCATTCGCCAATAGATGGATCAAGCTGGATGTATCCCAACGGTTTCCACCTCGTCCCTGGACTTGGGCGTAGAACTGATCGACCAGGGCCGTCACGGGCAGACGCGCGCCGTTGTTCTTGGCCTCGGAAAGGCAGATGCCAAGGTCCTTGCGCATCCAGTCGACGGCGAATCCGAAGTCGAACTCACCCTTGCACATGGTGCCGCCCCGGTTTTCCATCTGCCAGGAACCGGCGGCGCCCTTGGAGATCACGTCGATCACCTTCTCCATGTCCAATCCGGCCTTCACGCCGAAATTCATGCCTTCCGACAGCCCCTGCAGCAGGCCGGCAATGCAGATCTGGTTGACCATCTTGGTCAACTGGCCGGCCCCCGCCGGTCCCATCAGCTTGCAGGAACGGGCGAAGGCGCCGATTGCCGGCTCGGCCTTGGCGTAGACAGCCTCGTCTCCGCCGCACATGACCGTCAGGACGCCGTTCTCCGCGCCAGCCTGGCCACCGGAAACCGGCGCGTCGATAAAGCCAATGCCCGCCTCTGCACCGACCGCAGCCAGTTCACGGGCCACATCCGCGGAGGCCGTGGTGTGATCGACAAAGACCGCACCTTCGGCCATTCCCGCGAAGGCGCCGTCATCGCCCAGCACCACGCTGCGCAGGTCGTCGTCATTGCCGACACAGGCAAAGACGATCTCGGCGCCCTCGGCGGCCTCACGCGGCGTCGTCTTGGCGCTGCCACCGAACTCGGCCGCCCACTTCTCCGCCTTGGCCGCCGTGCGATTATAGACCGTCACGTCGTGGCCGCCCTTGGTCTTCAGGTGACCGGCCATCGGATACCCCATGACCCCGAGCCCCAGAAATGCAACCTTCGCCATAAAGCGTCCTCCCTTGATGCGTGTGGAAATCCCCACGTTCGAAGTAACCGATCTGGCCGTCCGGTCAAGCCAGCGGCCGTTCAGACATCCAGTTCCATTCCGTCGTAAGCGGGTTCGACCCCGTCCGGCAGCGTACGCCGCAGGGTCGCGTAATCCAGATCGATATGCATGTTGGTCAGCACCGTACGTTTCGGCTTCAACCGGTCAACCCATTCCAGGGTGCGGGCCAGATGCGCATGGCTCGGATGCGGCCGGTAGCGCAGCGCGTCGATCACGAACAGCGACAACCCTTCGAACATGCTCATCACGTCTTCCGGAATCTCCGACACATCCGGAATGTAGCCCACATCCCCGATGCGATATCCCGTCGCCGGAATGGATCCATGGACGATGCGGACAGGCGTGACCGGCACTCCGGCAACGTCGACCGGACCGGTTAGCCCATGAGCATCAAGGATCGGCGGATAGTCCTTAACCTGCCGGAAACAGTAGTCGAAACGCGATTTCAACTGCTCAAGGATATCCGGCTCGGCATAGACAGGCACGCGGCGGCGGTTGAGCAGGACCAGGCCGCGCAAATCATCGATCCCGTGGGCCTGGTCGGCATGCAGGTGCGTGTAGAAAACGGCGGCGATGTCCGAGACACCGGCAGCCAGAAGCTGCTCGCGCATGTCCGGCGATGTATCGACCAGGATGTGCTTTCCCTTCACCGATGCCAGCAGCGAACACCGGGTACGGCGATTGCGCGGCTCGGTCGGGTCGCAGGCCCCCCAGCCGCTGCCCAGCCGCGGCACACCGCCGGAAGAGCCGCAGCCGAGAATCCGAACCCTCATGCGATGCCTTCCGGCCGGACCGTCTTGGAAAACAGCCGGAAGAAATTATCGGTCGTAACCGTTGCCAGTTCCGATCCGGTCATCCCTTTCAGTTCCGCCAGACGCTCGGCCGTGTGCACGACGAAGGCCGGTTCGTTCTGCTTCCCGCGCTTCGGCACCGGGGCGAGATAGGGCGAGTCCGTCTCGACCAGCAGATTTTCCGCCGGGACCGCGGCCACCGCTTCGCGCAGTTCGTCGGCCTTCTTGAAGGTCAGTATGCCGGAGATCGAAATCGCCATACCCATCGCGACCGACCGCTCCGCGAGCCACTTGCTGCTGCTGAAACAGTGAATGACCCCGGGATAGGCGCCGTTGCCCATCTCGTCTTCCATGATGGCAACCGTATCCTCATCGGCGTCACGAGTATGGACGATCAGCGGCAGACCGGTTTCCCGCGCGGCCGCGATATGGGCACGGAAGCTCCTCTGCTGCGCCTCGCGAGGACTGTGCTCATAGAAGTAATCCAGACCGGTCTCGCCAATGCCGACGACCTTCGGATGGTCGGCGAGTTCGATCAGCCGTTCCGCCGTGATTTCCGGTTCGCTTTCTGCCTCATGCGGATGAATGCCGACGGTGCACCAGACATTGTCATGATCCTCCGCAATCGCGCGGATGGTCTCGAACTCGGTCACCTTCGTGCAGATCGTCACCAGGGTTCCGACACCAACCCGCCTTGCGGCCGACACGACCTCCGTCAGGTCGCGCCCGTCGCGTTGCAGGTAGTCGAGATGACAGTGACTGTCGACCAACATGCCGGCTTAGTCCGCTTCCGGTTCGACGTAGCGCGGGAAGACGGGCGCCGGTTTCGGCAGGGCCGTCCCGGCAACAAGGGCCGCGTCGATATCGGCGAAGGATCTGTTGTCAGCCGGGACTTCCAGTTGATCCAACAGTTTCGCAGCGGAAGCGGGCACGACCGACTGGACATAGATGCCGAGGATCCGAATGACATCGGCCAGAACGTACAGAACGGTCTCCATTCGCGCCGGATCCGTCTTGCGCAGGGCCCAGGGTGCCTGGGCGTCGACATAACGGTTTGCCTCGCCGACGACTTTCCAGACCGCCTCCAGCATCTTGTGGATGGCCTGCATGTCCATCGCTTCGCGCATGCCGGTCAGAGCGCCCTTTGCAGCCGCGATCAGTGCCTCGTCCTCCGGCGTCAACGGACCTGGAGTCGGAACTTTGCCATCACAGTTCTTGGCGATCATCGACAGAACGCGCTGCCCCAGATTGCCCAGGTCGTTGGCCAGATCGGAATTGATCCTGTTGACCATGCTTTCCTTGGAGAAGGACCCGTCATTGCCATAGGGCACTTCGCGCATCAGGAAATAGCGCACCTGGTCCAGCCCGAACTCATCGATCATGGCCTGCGGCGTAATTACATTGCCCAGAGATTTCGACATCTTCTGGCCTTCAATGTTCAGGAATCCGTGCCCGAAAACACGCTTCGGCAGCGGCAGATCCGCAGACATCAGGAAGGCTGGCCAGTAGATCGTGTGGAACCGCATGATGTCCTTGCCGATCACATGCAGATCGGCCGGCCAGTACTTCTGATAGCTTTCCTTGCCTTCGTCCGGAAAACCGGTCGCGGTGATATAATTAGTCAGGGCGTCGAGCCAGACATACATGATATGCCGGTCATCGCCCGGCACCGGAATGCCCCAGTTGAAGCTGGTGCGGGAAATCGACAGATCCGTCAGCCCCTGCTTCACGAAGTTCACAACCTCGTTGCGGCGATAGTGCGGCAGGATGAAATCCGGATTGGCCTCGTAATGCGCCAGCAGTTTGTCGCCATAGGCCGACAGCCGGAAGAAATAGCTCTCTTCCTCGACCCATTCGACCTCGGCACCGGACGGCGCGAACTTCTTGCCTTTGTTCGGCCCCTCGCCCTCGGTCAGTTCGTCCTCGCCGAAATAGGCTTCGTCCCGGACTGAATACCAGCCGGCATACTTGTCCAGATAGATGTCGCCCTTGGCGGCGATGCGCTTCCAGATCTCCTGGACGCTGTCATGGTGCCGCGCCTCCGTGGTCCGAATGAAGTCGTCATTCGAAATATCAAGCGTCTCGGCCATCTCCTTGAATTTCGATGCGATTTCATCGCAAAAGGCAGATGGCTCCTTGCCTTGACTGCGGGCAGTCTTCTCGACCTTCTGACCGTGCTCGTCCGTGCCGGTCAGAAACATCACGTCATACCCGTCCAGACGTTTGAAACGGGCGATCACGTCCGTGGAGATCGCCTCATAGGCATGGCCGAGATGCGGCGGTCCATTGACGTAGGAGATCGCCGTGGTGACGTAAAACGATGGTTTGCTACCGGCATCGCGCGACATGAACTGGTCCAATTCGAAATCACCGAGGAAACTCAGCGCCGTGCCGTCGCAACCTTTTGCAGCTCGCCAAAGGCCGCCACGATCAACTGACGCTTATCTAGATTGGCCGGGTTGTCCGACTGGGCAAGAAGGCCGGTCAGTTTCTCCCATAGCTGCATCGACGTTTCAAGGCCGCCCAACGCGTTCCAGCCCTCGAGCGCCCGCTCTTCCTCGGGAACGACGATTGCCGGTCGAATGCCCGTCGCCTGGGACCGAATGGCACGCTTGATCCACCAATCGAACAGGTTCCGAAACGCCAGATAAGCCGCTTCCGCATGCTTGGGTGACAGTGTGTCTGCAAGTCCGTATAGCTGCTTCGGATCGGGTCTGGCCGGATTGGAAAGCAGCACCAGCACCGCGCGATACAAGTCGATCCCACCGGCGGCGGCGTAATCGAGGGCACGGCCGATACTGCCCTCCCCCAACTGGATCAGGATACCCGCGTCGGAATCCGAAATGTCCGGCGCATGCTGCCGGATCAAGGCCCGCATATCGTCCGGCGACAGCGGCGACAGAGTCAGCTTCCGGCACCGAGACCGGATCGTCGGCAGCAATCGGCCCGGCGCATGGCTGACAAGCAGGAACAGGGTGTGGGGCGGCGGTTCTTCCAGGGCCTTCAGAATAGCATTGGCCCCGGACGTATTCAGTTCGTCGGCACTATCGATGACAATGGCCTTCCAGTCGCTTTCCGCCGGTGTCTGATGGACGAATCCCAGAATGCCGCGCACGTCCTCGACCGGGATGGATGTCTTGCCTTCCGGTCGCTCCAGGGCCCTGAAATCCGGATGTCCGCCGGACACGATCCGTCGAAAGGTGCCGCTTTCCGGGGACAGGTAGAGCCCATCGCCGGCCGGCTCGCCAAACAATCCGGCGCCCTGCCCGCCATCGCCGCCCGCCAGCACCCAACGGGCCATTCGATAGGCCAGCGTGGCCTTTCCGATCCCTTGCGGACCGCAGATCAACCAGGCATGCGGGAAGCGACCCGACGCCCAGGCCTTCGTGACGGTTTCCTCGGCGTCGGCATGTCCGAAGAGGTCCGGATTGTGACGGGCGCGCGGCGGCCCCGAATCGTCTTCACCGCTCATGCCGGCGCCCCAGGGAGCGCGAATCGATCCAGAACAACCGCCTGAATTCGCTCTGACACGGCATTCATGGACCCTTCCGCGGAGACCGTGACAATCCGGTCAGGTTCCCGGGACGCAATGGAAAGGAAAGCCTGGCGCAGCGATTCATGGAAGGTACTGCCCAGCTTTTCGAAGCGATCCGGCCCTCCCCGCTCCGCCGCCCGCGCGAGGCCTGTCGAAACCGGCATGTCGAGCAGCAATGTGAGGTCCGGCTTGAACCCATCGAGGCTCAGCCTGTCCAGTTGCGCAATCCAGTCCGCCCCCAGCTCGCGGCCATACCCCTGATAGGCGAGTGTCGAATCGCTGAACCGGTCGCAGATCACCCATTTGCCGTTCGACAGGGCTGGCTTGATGACGCGATCGACATGGTCGCGTCGCGCGGCATACATCAGCAGCGCTTCGCTGACGGGTCCCCAACGATCCCCGGCGCCTGAAACAACGAGGTCCCGAATTGCCTGCGCCCCTTCGGTGCCGCCGGGCTCTCGGGTGACGACCGTCTCGATTCCGGCTTGCGTCAGGAATTCGGCCAGCCGCGCGCATTGTGTGGATTTTCCGCTGCCTTCACCGCCTTCAAAGGTGATGAACCGGCCAACTTCCGCCATCAGCCGGACTCGCCAAAGACCAGGTATTCCAGGGCGGCGCGCAAGCGACCGAAGGAGCCGAGCCGTTCCACCGGTTCACCGGCAACGACGGGAATTCGGACCGTATCGAGGCCGGGGGCGCTGACGACCACTTCGCCGTAGGGCGTGCCGGGTGTGATCGGCGCGGCAATCGGCTCCTCGGTATGCAGCACCACCTTCAGATCGTCGCGGACGGATCGGCGCAGCACAATGTCGACTGGCTCCTGGACAATCAGCGGAACGCGCCCTTCCTTGCCCAGCCAGACCGGTGCTTCGGACACTGTCTCCCCCGCTTCGAACAGACGGTATGTTCCAAACTCCCGGAAGCCCCAGTCAAGGACCCGCTCGGCCTCAAGCGCCCGCTCTTTCGACGAGGTCAGACCGTTGACCACCAGGATCAGGCGCTGGTCGTTCCGAACGGCCGACGCGGTGAGCCCGTAGCCGGATGCCTCGGTATGGCCCGTCTTCAGGCCATCGGCGCCAATGTTCCGGTACAGCAGCGGATTCCGGTTGCGCTGCGTAATCTCGGAATAGGTGAACTCCGTCTCGGCGTAGAAATGGTAGTATTCCGGGAATTCCCGAATGATGCGCTCGGCCAGCACGGCCAGATCGTGCGCCGTCGTGTAGTGCTCGTCATCCGGCCATCCGCTGGCATTCCGGAACTGGGTGCCGGTCATGCCGATTTCCCGGGCCTTTGCGGTCATTTCCCGGGCAAAGGCTTCCTCGCTGCCGGACAGGCCCTCCGCGACGACAATCGTGGCGTCGTTGCCGGATTGAATGATGATCCCCCGCAGCAGGTCCTCGACCCGGACACGGGCGCCGACTTCGACGAACATCTTGGATCCACCCTTCCGCCAGGCCTTTTCGCTGACCGGGAAGGTATCATCCAGAGAGAGGGTGCCGTTTTTCAGGCGCTCGAAGACCAGATAGGCGGTCATGAGTTTGGTCATAGACGCCGGGTACATCCGCTCATCGGCATTCTTGGACAGCAGAACCGTCCCGGTATCGTAGTCCACCAGGACAGCCTGAAGGGCCTTGGTCTCCAGGCCGCTGACATCCTGCGCCGCTGCTGGGACGGTCGCCAATCCGATGAAGGCGATGGCAAGAAGCGACTTTCTGGCGAGGGTTGCGAGCATCCTTCCTCCAAATTCGGCGAGTCTGATCGTTCGGGTGGCGACGGTCGCCAGTTTGCCCCATCGTATCGTGTGAAATCCAGGCAGGATCGCGGTCCGATTGGGGCTAATTCTTGTTGACCACGATCTGCGCGTCCGTATAGCCCGCCTCGATCACCGCGACCAGCAGCGATTCCAGTCTTTCGTCATCCTTCAGCGGGCCTAGTCGGACACGGTATAGCGGGGTGGACGATCGCGTAATCTCTTCCACGATGATCGGCCCGAGATAGCTGAGCGAGACCCGCGCGCGGTCGGCATTGTGAAACTGTCCGAAGGCACCGGCCTGGATGTAGACCGAGGGGTCGGGTGTCACCGGCACCACCTCCAGATCGGATTCGATGCGCGCGTCGGCCTCCGGGCGCTCGATCGGCACTTCTTCGCGCGGCAGTTCCGCCTGCTGCACCGTCGATGAAGCCGTCCCTGGCGGCGCGGACAAGTCTTCTCCAGCCACCGCGCCGGTGGGCGCCGATTGCGGCGGCGGCGGTTCAGGCCTGGACGCCTGAACGAAGGCCGGGCCACCGGAAACGGCGGCGGCCAGCTTGCGGCTCTCCGCCTCCAGCACCTCAACCCGGACCAGGGCGGTTCCCTTCACTTCGAACCCCAGAAGCTGGGCCGCACGGCGCGACACATCGATGATCCGGCTGTGGGCGAAGGGCCCCCGGTCATTGACGATGATCTTCAGCGACCGCCCGTTTTCCAGATTGGTGACGCGCACCATGGAAGGCAGCGGCAGGGTGCGGTGGGCGGCGGACACCCGATTTTCGTCGAAAATGGCGCCGTTGGCAGTGTGCTTGCCGTGAAATCCGGGACCATACCAGGAAGCAATGCCTTCTTCGACATAGCTGAAATCTTCTTTAGGATAATACCATATATTCTTGATCTGATACGGCTTTCCGACCTTGTACGCCGCACCGAGCTCCGGCATCTGCGGGTCGGCGGATGGCGGCACCACGGCATTACCGACGGATTTGGACGCCTGGGACAGGAAGGACAGTTCCGCACACGCGCCAGGGAGCAGCAGGACCAGTAGCAGCGCGAACCGTGCGATGGCATTGGGCATTCAGACTCACCCTCCCCTCAGGGTATTCAGCAACTCATGGGTCGGATACCCGTCCGGCGGAAGACCACGGGACTTCTGATAGGCCTTCACCGCGCCGCGTGTCATCGGTCCGACCATGCCGTCCGGCTCCCCGGTATCGAATCCCGCCGCCGTAAGGCGCTCCTGCAGGTCGATGATGTCGTCCCGGTGCAAAGGTTTTTCGTTCGCCGGCCGCTTCGCCACCAGGTTCCCCAGCCCAATCAACCGGTCCGACAGATGACCGACGGCCAGGGCGTAGTAGACGGAGCGGTTCCAGGTCATGATGGCTTCGAAATTGCCATAGACCAGAAAGGCGGGTCCGTTGACGCCGGCCGGCAGAACGATGGCGCCTTCGATATCGGCTACCGGTAAATCCGCCCCGTTGGCCCGCCGCACACCGAGCGACTGCCACTCGGAAATATGCTTTCGGACCGACAAGTCCGCGGCCTCCAGATCGAAGCCGTCGGGAAGTCGGACTTCCCGGCCCCAGGTTTCGGTGTCGTCCCAGCCGATCTGGGACAGATAGTTCGCCGCCGAAGCAAACACATCCGGCAAGCTGTTCCAGATGTCCTTGCGGCCGTCCCCGTCGCCGTCCGTGGCGTAGCCGGTGAAGGTCGACGGCATGAACTGCGGCTGCCCCATGGCCCCCGCCCAGCTGCCCTTCATGTTCGAAGCGGCAATATGGCCCTGATCGAGAATCGTCAGGGCATGGAACAACTCGGCACGGAAAAACTCCGAACGCCGCGCATCATGGGCGAGCGTGGCAACCGCGCCGATCACCGGGAAGCCGCCCGTATAATCCCCGAAATTGGTCTCCATCCCCCAGAAGGCGACAAGAAAGCGTGGCTGAACCCCGTATTTGTCTGCCACGTCGCGCAGCAATCCTGCATGCTGCTGCAGCAGCGCGCGCCCGCGGGTAATCCGGTCTTCGGTCACGAAGGAATCCAGATAGCCCCAGAACGTCCGGGTGAATTCCGGCTGGCGACGGTCCAGTTCCAGAACACGCTCGATCGGCTGCAGATCATTCAGCGCCAAATCCAGAGTTGACCCTTTGAGCCCCTTGGCGAGCGCCTCGCTACGGACCCCGTCGAGCCAGGTTGCGAAGTCGTTGGATTGGGCGGAAGCGACGGTCGGGCTTGCCCAAACACTCGCCATTGCGGTTACAGCCAGGAGAAGATTTCGCATCACCGGATTTTTTCGATTGAGTTGCCGACAGACAGGCTTACGCCAATCCGGAACCTCACCACAAGGGATGTCTACATCCTTCTGAAAAACATCCTTTTTTGGCCGCAATTCCCAGACGGCGGCAACAAAGGCACGCGAATCGCGGCCGGGGCATTTGCCTGACGCTACGGTCTGGTGTAACTCAGCTATAGGACGGCAGGGTGATAACTTCCTAGGCATGGACCCGCGGATGAGCGGACAGGATGGCGATAGCGAAGCGGAACGTCGGACGTTTCAGCTTTACATCGACGAGAGCGGTCGCATCGCCATGGCACGGGGCAATGCGGACCGTTGGCTCGGTACCAATCTGTCCGACCTGGAGGGCCGCTCCGTTGCAGAATTCGCCGCCGAGGAATCCCAGTTCGCCATCAGTGAAATCCTGGTCCAGGCGGCCCTGCGCGAGTTTCTGCCGAAAAGCCTGTTCTTCATGCGCGACGGACGGACGGGGTCTGTCAGCGGGTTCGAGGTCACCGGCAAGCCGCAGACCTTCAACGAGTTGTATCGCCTGAACTTCGTCCAGGACCCGGACATGGAGTACGGGCCGCAATCGAAGAACTCCCGTGAGGGCTTCGTCGGCGCGGTGGAACGCGCAATCCAGGATGCCGCCGAGAACGATCGCGATATCGACATGACCTTCCTGGATATCGGCGATGTCGGACGCCTGGGGTCGATCCCGGGGCTGAGTCCGGAGGACGTTCGCCGGTTCACGGACCGTGTCGAAAGCCGCCTGAAGGCGGAAAGCGTCGGCGGCGACTCCCTGGGGCGGGTTGATCGCGGCAAATACGGGCTTGTCCACGATCGCAACGCCGACATGTCAGGACTGCGCACCGAGCTTGAAAGCTACGCCAAGGATGTGGATCCGGGCGGACAGGCCCTGAAAGTCGATGCCTCGACGGTCGCTCTTGACGCCGAGACGATGGATATCGGCGACGTTCGCACTGCGCTGGAACACGCGGTCGACGAGTTTGCGGATACCGGCATCGATGCGGTCATCTTCGATACGCTGGCGGACAGCCAGGCCTCCTATCTCGACCGCAAGGAGACGCGCACGGCCCTGCTGATGCGCTGCCTCGAAGATGACGTGCTGACCTGCGCCTTCTCACCGGTCTGCGACATTGCAAAGTGGACCACGCATCACCTGACATCGGAGTTCCGGGCCAATCTGGACGATGACGGGCTGGGCGCAGCAGAGATTCTGAAGCTGACGGATGGCGACGACGACCTGCGCACCAAGGTCGATACCGCCCAGTGCCGCTATATCCTGACCCATGAGGCGCTGGACGATGTCGGCGTATCGGTCAACGTGGCGATCCGGTCCCTGCTGGAGCCGGAAGTGATCCGGATGCTGCTGGATTTCCGCCACAAGGCGCCACAGCGCATGGTCATCCTGCGCCTCAACGGTCTGGACCGGATTCCATGGGAGAAGGTGCAGGCACTCGACATTCTGCGCCGCGCAGGCTTTGCCATCGCACTGTACGGCCGAGATGTCGGTGCCGTGACGGCGGAGAAGCTGGAAGCCATTCCCGCCGATTACATCCTTCTGGACCCCAGTTTCGTGGTCAATCTGGACCAGTTGAAGCGTGGCCTGCCCATGATGGCGAATATGGTGGCACGCTGCCGGGAATACGGAATTCGCATCGTGTTCGAAGGCGTTCTTGAGGCGGCCGGGGCACGGCTGCTGTCCAAGATCGAGGGTGCCCTTTGCAACGGCCCCTACTTCGGTGAGCCGGTGGAATCCCTTGAGCAGCTTAAACTGCCGGTCCAGGGCAAATAGGAGCCGCTTGGACTTGCTTGCCGCTGCGCAATGATGGTAATCACCCGCGCCCGATACGGCATGCGGACAGGTGGCCGAGTGGTTGAAGGCACTGGTCTTGAAAGCTTAAGCGCTAAAGTCTGCAGTCAATTTTGAAGCAAGAATATTGCTATTTTTTACAGAGGGTTCTAGGTACGCCATACAGACTCAGCTTTCAGGTATTTTCTCACTGACAAGCAAGTCGTAAGCGGCAAAAGACGGAAGCGTGGCCGAGTGGTTGAAGGCACTGGTCTTGAAAACCAGCAACGGGGAAACCCGTTCGTGGGTTCGAATCCCACCGCTTCCGCCAGTATTGCCAGCCTTACTTGCCTTCCTGCGGGATTGTGAGGGCATACCGGCCAATACGTCTGCCTTTCCGGAAGTGCTGGGATGCCTTGTGTCAAAGGCGTGTGACGCATGAAGAATGCCACCCTCGGGCGACTTAAATTTTGCTAAGGACGATCACGGGATATATGAGAGTGTCTGCCGGATCATGTCGTCAACGTACCCGATGGCGGCATTCATGCTCGGGCGGTAGAGCGTCGGATGAGCGCATTGATTTCGCAGAGATAGCTGCCCATCGAGTATTCGAAGCTGGGCCTTGGTCGTAAACTTCACATCCTTGGCGACGATAAGAAAGTGGGATTCTGCAACGGATTCTTTCAGCTCTGGCAGGTCTTTGAAAGTCCACTTTGGGCGGGCGGCTCGAATGCCAGATTCATGCTTCTGATAGCACCGCTCCGAGAACACGTGGAAGTGTCCCGCCCAAGCAAGTACGATACCCGATCGATATAACTCACCTTCGAGACACGCGATTGCTTCACTGAAGTAATCCTGCACGTCAACGGGTGTGCCCGACAAGCTTTTGGTCAAATCCTCCAACAGTACGACACGCGAGGCGGCGCTTTCGTGCTTCGACAAGGCTTGATGCGCCGCGCGGCGCGCCTTACTTGCCCGCGTAGTCCAGTCTTCCAAACTCATCGCTCACGCCTGCGGCCTAAGGAGGTGTTCGCGTAGAGCTTTGAACAGCTTCTCGTACACCTCTGCATTGTCTGTTTCCGGGAGGTGTAGTTGAATGTTGATTGCGATTTGCGGCGTCAAGGCTCCCGTCTGCGGAACCGACGGCAGGGATGGTAGAGGAAGCGGCGATTGGGCCCCAACTCCGTTGCTATATCCGTTATCCGATGCGCCCGGTTGCGTTGCTGCTGGAATAGTGGGGTTGAGCCCCTCGGATATCTCCTTCGCCGGTGCCGAAGACACAACCAGCTTACCATTTTCCTCCTGAAGTAGTTTGGCGGCGAGCAAGACATCAACAACACAGCGAGCACCGGTCTTGTTTCCTGAGTTGTTCTTTTGGCCGGAGACGTACAGCACGTGTGCGGAGAAATCGCCTTCCGTCATGCCGTCTTTGATGCGCACTGTCGTAACAAGTCCGGCAACCTTTTCGTTGGTCTGAACGGCCTCCTTCCAATAGCCTTCGGCATCGGCAATCTGCTTATGTTCGAGGGCACGTCCGAGCTTCTTGCCCAACTCGGTCGCAGTTTTTTTCATCCCACCCGCGATGAGTCCGATGTCCGAGAGGAATTTGTTGTTCCTACTGATTACCGTTCCGTGAAGCCCTGTCAGTTTCGATAGCTGGTCGAGAGACGCTTGCTCCGGAGCATTGTTGTATCCCTTAAGTATCTTTTGAATCTCTTCAAAAGACGAGCCTGGCAAATTGAATTCAGTGGCCACGTCTATCCCCTCCGCTGCATAAGTTTACGGTGCATGAAATTTTGAGGTAAATCTTGTCGATCTACAAGCGTCAGTTGCGCAAGGTAGGGAGAAGACTCAGCCCCCGCGCCGTGCCACGGGGAGAACGGCGTTTTTGTCATCGGCGTCTGCATCCGCAGTTGGCACGTGTGGGAATTGCAATGAATCAAAAGTAGCTGAGGCAGCTGTATCGAGAAGAGTAGCTCCAGGTGCGCCGATGCGGCGGTCGGAAACTTGCTCGATCAATGCTCGACATCTTGTCACGATTGTATGCGGCTAGGCTGCCGGTAGGAGTGCTTCTCAAGCCAAACCGCTTCACTCAGCCATCCCAATAGAAATCGACCTTGGCCCTAGCTTTGATCCGATCCATCTAGCCTTTGGCGAGTTTTGCTCGATTCGGTTTGCCGCTCATGGCAGTCTCCGTAAGCAATTCGTAAGTAGCAGTGCTAGAGCTACGCATATTTTCCTACGGCTTATCGGTCAAGACAAGAAACTGATTTTTGAAAATACTTCAGTTACATCGAAAAGAACCAAGATGTATAAAGTTCATTGATTGTAAACTTGAAAACCGGCGTACGGGAAACCGTAACGTGGGTTCGAATCCCACCCTGTCCGCCATTTGACCACCGAATGGCCCCACGGTTCACCATTGATGCCGAACAATCTCGGATCAGGCTCCACTGGCAGCAATTGGGGGTTCCACACAATCGCCGTCAGGAGCCCGGAAGTATCCGGCGTAGCCGCCGCAGAAGGTGTCCTGTGGCGCCTTGGCAACCTCGGCACGGGCGCGATGCGCCGCATTCATTGCTTCGCCCAATTCATGCCGATGTAGCACATTGTGCCCGATCGCTGTCGCAGTCGAAAGGACAGGGGGTTCGGGCGGGTCGATATGAGGTGAAATGTCGTCCCGGCCCAAATGGCGACCATCGTTCCGGTACGCTGCCGCGGCCGTGTTAGCCCGCCACAAATCCTTGAACTGGTTCGCCTGTCAGAAGGTCGGGCGACCTGCACGTGGCATGTCCAGCCCGCGCGCCTGCGCGGCCCCGGCCCGCCTTACCATCCGCCGGAATGTCGGACAGGCCATGTGGTTCGGTGCCGGGCACGCCGCCGCGTGTCTCAGGCCGTCGCGCAATGACGTCAGATCCTCAATGTGCCTGTCCAATTCGTCGGCCCTGTCGGACAGTCTGGTGCGGTCGATCCGAGGCGCCCCATCCGGCCCGAACATGGCGCGTATTTCATCCAGGCTGAAACCGGCAATCCGACCAAGGGCAATCAGAGACAGGCGCTCCAGCGTGTCGTCGTCGAACACCCTTCGCAGGCCCCGGCGGCCGATGGATTCGATCAGCCCCTTTTCTTCATAAAACCGCAATGTCGACGCCGGCAATCCCGAAGCGCGTGCCAGGACAGCGATATCGACGGGCATGATCTATCCCTCTTGACCTAAAGTTCACTTTAACTTGTAGCATCCGCCCATGATCGCGTCACGCATTCACAAGGAGAGAGGGATCAGGGTATGACTGGTGCGTTGGAAATTGCGACCGGAACGGCACTTGTCGGGCTGGGGGCTACGGCATTCATGGATCTCTGGGCGGTGGCTCAGCGCGTCGCCTTCGGCATCCCATCCTTGAATTTTGCCCTGGTCGGGCGCTGGGTTTGCCATATGGCGGAGGGCCGTTTCACGCATCCGAGTATCGCCAAGACCTGTCCGGCAAGAGGCGAGCGCCTTGTCGGCTGGATCAGTCACTACCTGACCGGCGTGCTGTTTGCAGCGCTCCTGGTCGGGACCGCCGGTGCCGGATGGCTGTCCGCCCCTACCCTGCTGCCGGCCGTCGCCATTGGTGTGGGAACAGTGCTGCTTCCGTTTCTGGTGATGCAACCTGCCTTCGGCCTCGGAATTGCCGCCTCAAAGACTCCCCGCCCCGCCGAAAGCCGCGTTCGGAGCCTGATCGCGCATGCCTCTTTCGGACTGGGCCTCTACCTCTCCGGGCTGGCCTGGGCCATGATTCCGAATTCAATCCTTCCCTGAAGCATCTTCCATCCGCATAGCCCCTTGTCTGCCCCTGCGATGGACGCCAAGTTCATCTCAGGACACGGGAAGGACATGCACCATGCGGAAACTCTCAGGCTGGATCTCAACCATCGTCGGGCTGTGGCTGCTGTTTGCGGCGGGCACTGCAGCGGCGCAAGACGAGATCGGCAAAGTGACCCGGCTTCAAGGCGGCGCGACCCAGACGCTGGAAAACGCGGCGCAACCGCTTGAAGCCGGATCGCTGATCCGGGCCGGAGGCGTTGTCGAAACCGGCGCGGACTCCCGCTTGCAAATCGTGTTCATCGACGGGTCCCAGATGACGCTTGGTGCAGAGGCCCGGCTGGTGATGGACGAACTCGTCTACAACGTCGCCGCATCGGAAGCCGGTGCGGTTTCCCAAGCCTTTGAAGTGTTTGCCGGGACCTTTCGGTTCATTACAGGGGCGGTCGGACGAGAGGACCAAAACGCGGTGCGCATCGCGACGCCCGTTGCGACAATCGGCATTCGCGGCACGGATTTCTTCGGTGGACCGCTGGCATCCGGAATGCCGCCCGGTGAACTGCACTATGGCTTCATGAGCATTTCCGGCGCCATCGAGGTTTCGACACTGCAGGGATCGGTCACGCTGGACGAGGAAAACGAAGGCACCTTCCTGCCCATGGTCGGCGGAGCCGCGCCGACGCCTGCTAACATCTGGGAACAGGAAGCGATCGATGAGGCCTATGCCTCGATTGAGTTCCGTTAGGAAACTCTCCGCCGTACCGGCCGCCCATTGCGAATAAGGCGGGTCCCTGGACCCGCGACGGCCATCGGCTGTTATTTGTGGCGGAAGGTGATGCGACCCTTGGTCAGGTCGTAAGGCGTCATTTCCACGTCGACCTTGTCGCCAACCATGACGCGGATGCGGAACTTGCGCATCTTACCGGCGGTATGGGCAATGATCTCGTGGCCATTCTCCAGCTCCACGCGGAAGGTGGCGTTGGGCAGCTTTTCGACCACGGTGCCCTGAAATTCAATCAGTTCTTCTTTCGACATAGACGCGTTATCCGAACCTTCTTCTAAACGATCAAACGGCGGAAAGCCTGTCGCCTTCCGCCGCCCCATAAACGGGCGCGTAGGATATGAGCCATTCGGCCCGGAAAGACAAGCCCCGCCGCTGACCGACACAATTCGTGCCGGAAATGGCAATAGGGCTCAAAAATATCGTTCCACGGTTACCGTGTGCCTGCTATCAAGTGGGTAACAAGCGTGGGCAATGCAACAACCTGTCGGGAGGGCACCGGTGTTTTTCCGGGACAGGTGTTCTTTGCTTTATCGGGAATTCGTTTCGTATCGCGGCGCTGGTCGCGTGTTGGGGTGCCCTTGGGGATGGCGTACGACCTCAGTCAACTTTCGATCCTGGTCGCGGATGACGACAGTTTCATTCTGTCGCTGACCCGATCCCTTCTGAACGGCTTCGGAATCACGAAGGTCCGAACCGTCACCGATTCCAACATCGTGCTGGACGAATTGCAGACATCGACGGTCGATGTCCTGATGGTTGATTGGGACATGGAGCCGATGAACGGGATCGAACTGACCCGATTTATCCGGATGCATCCTGACAGTCCGAACCGATACCTTCCGGTTATCATCATGACCGGCCATACCGAGATGTCGATTGTGCTGAAGGCAAGGGATGCCGGCGTGACGGAATTTCTGGCCAAGCCGATGACGGTGCGGTCCATGTATCAGCGCATCGTGTCCGTCATCGAAAGGCCCCGCCCCTTCGTCCGGTCGAGCGACTATTTCGGCCCCGACCGCCGCCGCATCGACGACCCTAACTACAGCGGACCGGAACGACGCGGCGACCCGGAAGACAGTATCGAAATCTAGATACGCCCACCGGTCAGGAAGGCGTTTCGTCCGCCGCAGCCAGATATTTCGGGTTCACCAGCGACAGGCGGTCGCGCACATCCTCCATCAGCAGCGCATGCAGACGCGATGCGGCATCGCCCTCGTCGAAATCTCCTGCCCGAATTGCGGCACTGAGTTGTCGGACATCGCCGCCGGGCATGATCTTGTCCAGCCGCTGCTCCTGACGGGCCGCCAAGCCTCCGGCATCCGCGAGGTCGCGCTCCGCAGCCCCCAGGATTGCCAGAATCATGAGCATGTCGAGGGTTTTCTCCTCAGGGAGAACCGGCATGATTTCAGATTTCAGCACGTCCGCCGCGGTGCGCAGCAGATCCGCGCTATCCGGTCTGTCAGGGGTCATGCGGTTGCTTCCTTCGGTGCTGTCATGCGCAGAAGTTCCAGTTCCATCTCCGCCGGTCGCCGGCCGGTCAGCCCCAGGTCCAGCGTGCGTTCGCCGCCGACCAGATAACGGTCCCCCTGCTGCATGGCGATCACCGCCCAGCGCAGATGGGCATAGACTTCCCAATAATAGACCCGTTCTGGATCAACCCGGACACCCGATACCGCCTCGTAGCCGCGCAGGAAGGCGGCCCGGCTGCCGATCCCACCGGCCGGCTTGTCCCGGCCTGAAAACCGCCAGCACATGGCGTGGAACCAGCCGATATCCTCATGCCGGTCCGACCAGCCGGCGAACTCCCAATCGAGAATGGCAGTCAGCCCGCCTTCATCGACCATGTAGTTACCGGTGCGGAAATCATGATGCGCCAGTACGATATCTGCGGGCGCCGGTTGATGCCGCTCCAACCAACGAATCGTCCAGTCGAGAACCGGGCGTGGTCGGTCCATCTCGTCCAGGAAACGGCACATTGTCGAGAGTTCCGCCTGCGCCGCATTCGCCGGCGGATCAGGCAGAAAGTCGAAGCGATGGGTCTCAGGGGTGATGCTGTGAATGCGGGCCATTTCGGCCCCCATCCTTTCGGTCAGGGTCTCTCTATCGCCGCCAAGTGCCATGTCCCGGGTGATCTTTTGCCCAAGCGCCGTGCCGGCAACCCGCCGCATCAGGCAAAATTCCTTTCCGATGACCGACTTGTCCGTCACGCAGGCCAACGGCTCCGGCACTGTGACACCGGCGTGCCAAGCCGCGGAAAGAAGTTCGAATTCCTGGGCCCGTGACAGGCTGACGGCCACACCGGTCGGGCTGTCCGTCCGCAGAACAGCGGAAAGCGATCCGGCCTTCGGTCCGCCTTCGACGGTCAGGTCGACAGCCCAGTTCTCCTGGATTGCGCCACCGGACAGGCGCTCCATTCGGCCAATTTCGACCGAATGCGCCTCCAGTTCCTCTGCCAAGCGCCGAGCCAGACGGTCGCGCGCCGCGCTATCCCCCGACAAATCCAACATTCCGGATCAAACGCCCCATCGCCAGAAATCGTCGCCTTCCTGCGACAGAAACCGATTGAGAACCATCTTGTGGACTTCGGACGCGCCATCGACCAGGCGCGCCTGCCGCGCGTAGCGGTAGATCCATTCAAGGACGGTGTCCTTGGAATAGCCCCGCGCGCCGTTCAGTTGAATAGCCGTGTCCACGGCCTGATGCAGCGCATCGGCGACCTGAATTTTCGCCATGGAGACCTGTTTGCGGGCTTTGTCGCCCTGGTCGAGCGCCCAGGCAGCCCGCATCGTTAGCAGCCGGCCGATATCCACCTGCATCGCCGCATCCCCCAGCAGCAACTGAACGGACTCCCTGTCGCCCAGTTTGACGCCGAACCCTTCGCGGTTCTCGACATAGGTGCGGGCAATGGACAAGGCACGCTGCGACAGGCCGAGCCAGCGCATGCAGTGGGTCAGCCGCGCGGTGCCGAGGCGAATCTGTGTCAGTTTCAAGCCGTCCCCGACTTCCATCAGCCGGTTCTCGTCGGGAATCTCCAACCCCTCGAAATGCAGCTCGCAATGGCCGCCATGTTCCTCGGGCCCCATGATGGGAATACGCCGCCCAATGCGCCAGCCGGGCTGATCCTTATGAAACAGGAATGCGGTGAGGCCCTTGCGCGGATCGTCCGACGTCTTGGCGATCAGGATAAAGTGGCTGGCGACCCCCGCCCCGGTGATGAACCATTTGTGCCCGTTCACGATCCACTTGTCGCCCCGCCTTTCGGCACGTGTCCGGATCATCGAAGGATCCGATCCCCCGCCCGGTGCCGGCTCCGTCATCACGAAGGATGAGCGTACGGTCCCGTCGATAATCGGCTGCAACCAGGTCTGCTTCTGATCCTCACGGGCGACCCGGTTCAGGATGAACATATTGCCGTCGTCCGGCGCGGCACAGTTGAACACGACCGGCCCGAAGATCGACCGGTTGGCCTCTTCATAGAACGCGGCCATCCCCTGCGTATCGAGACCTAGACCACCCCTGTCCCGAGGCATCTGCGGCGCCCACAGGCCGCTGGACTTCGCCTTCTCGCGCATGCGGGCCAAGGGCTCCTCGGCGATGTTTTCATGCGCATCAAAGCACGCAGGATCGGATTCCAGCGGGATCAGCTGTTCGTCCACAAAGGCACGCACCTTCAGGCGCAGGGCATCGACATCCGGCGAAAGGGTGAAGTCCATGGCGGCCTCGGCTCACATCAGGGTTTAAAGAAGGGCGCGGGCGACAGAATCTTGTTTTCCATCTTCTGCAGCAGCGGCATACCCAGCTTCAGATAGTCCTGCCAGCCCGGGTCGGCGGCCAGTTTCGCCCGTCGCGCCGCGCGATCGGCAAGATCCTCATACTGCCACATATGAACGACCTGATTCAGTTCGCCGATATCCATGGAAACATACCAACCGACCGGCTCTCCCAGGTATTTGCGCTGCAGAGGCAGTCCCTTTTCTTCATAGATCTTCAACAGTTCGGGCAGTTTCCCCGGGATAACGGAATAGGTGCGATGGTCGATGATCATGAACTGGTCTCCTGATTTTCTGGATTCTGTCGGTTCGATTACGGTGTGGCGAGCGCGTGCCCGCCATCGACGGTCAGAACATGCCCTGTGGTCCAGGACGCGAGGTCACTGAGCAGATACAGCAGCGCTCCATCCAGGTCTTCCGGCCGGCCAAATCGGCGGATCGGAATCTGTTTCATCATTCTGGCGCCCAGATCGCTTTGCAGGAACGATCGATTGAGGTCGGTTTCGACATAACCCGGAGCGATGGCGTTCACGCGGATGCCGTGCTTCGCCCACTCATAGGCAAGCGCCCTGGTCATGTGCGACAGCCCTGCCTTGGAGACACAATAGGATATCTCCGTCTTGGACACCCGTTCCGCCAGTAGGCTGGAGATATTCACGATCGCGCCCCCCTGCCCTTCAGCCATTGCCGCGGCACAGGCCTTCGCAACGAAGAAGGCGCCCTTGAGATTGACATCGACCACCGCATCCCAGTCCGCTTCGCTCTGCTGAAGGGACGGTTTCGGCACCACGGTTCCGGCATTGTTGACCAGCAAATCCAGGCCGCCGAGCGCCTCTGCCGCCGCGGTCACACCGCTTTCAATGGATGGCACGTCCGCAACATCCATCGCCACGGCAACCGCTCGCCGCCCTGTCTCCTGGGTGATCGCCGTCGCTTCATCCTGCAGGCGATCGACCCGTCGCGCCGCAAGGACGACATCCGCACCCGCCCGGGCAAGCGTACCGGCGAAATGGCGCCCAAATCCGCTGGAAGCGCCGGTAATGAGCGCTTTGCGCCCGTCCAGTCTTAAATCCATGGCTTAAAGTTCCTTCGCCCGGCTGCGCAGCACGAATTTCTGGATCTTTCCGGTCGCAGTCTTGGGCAGCGGACCGAAGACAACCTTTGTCGGCGCCTTGAACCGGGCCATGTTTTCCTTGCAGTAGGCAATCACTGCGGCCGCATCGACGGCATTCTCGCGCCCGGGCGCCATGGTGACGAAGGCACAGGGCGTCTCCCCCCATTTTTCGTCCGGGGCTGCGACGACGGCCGCTTCCATGATGTCCGGATGCTTGAACAGGACCTCTTCGACCTCGAGCGACGAGATGTTCTCACCCCCGGAGATGATGATGTCCTTGGCGCGATCCTTGATCTCGACATAGCCGTCTTCATGCATCACGGCCAGATCACCGGTATTCAGCCAGCCGGTTCCAAGTGCCTCTCGGGTTGCGTCGGGATTCTTCAGATAACCGCGCATGACGGTGTTGGAACGCAACATCAGCATGCCAATCGTCTCACCATCGCGCGGTACGTCCTGCAGGGTCTCCGGATCGGCAACACGCTGGTCTTCCAATGCGACCATGGCAACGCCCTGGCGGGCCATCAGTGGCGCCCGTTCGGACAGTTCCATGTCGTCCCACTCCGGCTGCCACTCACAGACCGTCGACGGGCCGTAGCATTCCGTCATGCCGTACATATGGGTGACGTTGAACCCCATGCCTTCCATCTTTGCGATCACGGCCGACGGCGGCGCGGCGCCCCCGGTACAAACTTCAACCCGCTGCGGAAACTCGACCTTCTGCTCTGCCGGCGCATGAATCAACATGGTCAGCACTATCGGGGCACCGCACATATGCGTGACACCGTGGTCTCGGATCATCGGAAAGATCAGCGCCGGATCGACACGCCGCAGGCAGACATGCGTACCGCAGGCCGCCGTGACAGCCCACGTATAGGTCCAGCCGTTGCAGTGAAACATCGGCAGGGTCCACAGATAGACGGACCGATTGTTGACCCCAAAAGTCAGGGCGTTCGACATGGCGTTCAGATACGCGCCGCGATGATGATAGACCACCCCTTTGGGGTTGCCGGTCGTCCCGGACGTGTAGTTGAGCGCCAACGCATCCCATTCGTCAGGCGGCAGGCTGTGAACGAAGGTCGGGTCGCCTTCTTCGGACAGCATCGTCTCATAATCCGTCGTACCGATTCGCGGACCATCCGGTTCGACCGGATCGACAATATCGATCAGGATATCCGGGCGGTTTGCCGTCTTCTCCAATGCCTCGGCCATAACCGCGTTCATCGAACATTCGGACAGAACAGCCTTGGATTCCCCATGTTCCAGGATGAAGGCGACAGTCGCCGCGTCCAGCCTGGTGTTCAGCGCGTTCAGTACGGCCCCCAGCATCGGCACCGCATAATGCGCCTCCAGCAGAGCCGGAATGTTCGGCGACAGGATGGTTACCGTGTCGCCCTTGCCTATTCCCCGCGCCTTGAGGGCGGAAGCAAAGCGACGGACCCGTTCGTAGAACTGAGCATAGGTGAACCGCAGTTCGCCATGGATCACCGCCGTGCGATGCGGAAACACGCCGGCCGCTCGTTTCAGAAAACTGACGGGCGAAAGCGGCACGTAATTGGCGACGCCCTTGTCCAGATCCCGGTCGTAAATACCAACTTGCGTCACTGATCGGCCTCCCATGCATTTGCGACGGCGGGGAACCCCCTCGGCTTTTTCTCTCGCCACCCCGGACGGTTTTGTTATCTTTGTTGTAGAGGTAAACGGGGAGGTCAAGAACCATCGCCGTTCAATGACTTCCGAAGCCCGACGGCTTCACCGGTTCTTTCAGGACGAGGGACGTGATGCGGCATTTGGCATATCTACTGATTGGCGACCCCGATCCCGATTCCGCCCTGTCCAGATCTGAAGCCCTGACGGCCAAGGGCTATCGCTGCATTCAGGCATCGGATGGCCATACACTTCTCTCGCTGGCGGATTCCCGAAAACCCGATGTGATCCTTCTCGGCACGTTCGCGGCGCCGGTCGATACCGCCAGTATCGTCAGTGCCCTGAAATCCGCGGACGCCACGCAGAATATTCCGATCGTGTTGATCGATGCACCGCTGGACGGTCCGGCTTTGGCGCAATATCGCGACGCGGGCGCGGACGACCTGCTGCCGCCGGATGACACGCTGGATGAGCTTCTGGCGCGACTGCCGCGCCTCAGCCGGTCCTCCGTGATGTTCTCGGAATTGCAGCGGCGCGTTCAGACGGCCGCCGAATTCGGCATCGACGTGGACCCGCGCCAGTTCCACCGCGGATATCCAAATGAGCCTCAGGTCATTGCCGTCGCACAGAATGGGGCCACCTGACATCCCTCGGCAAAACGCTGAACGCTTCGGGACTTCACTGCATTCCGGAGGTAAGCCCCTTCCGGGCGGCGGACCGTCTCGACGAGGGCCGGTTTGACGCGGCCATCATCGCCATTGACGAAGGCGATGATCTGGGCCGGGTACAGTATCTGTGCTCTCACATCCGCAACAATCCGCGACTGTTCAATCTGCCGACCCTGGTCCTCTCCAACGGCCGGGCGAACCATGTCGACATGGATCTGTATCGTGGGGGTGCTGCCATCGTGCTTTCAGGCAAGGCCGATCAGGCCCTGTTGAGCACCTACATCCATATGCTGGTCAACCGGCAGCGTCTGCGCTGGACCATGCGCGACCCGTACAAGGCGACCCTGTCGAACAAGACAGCGGATCAGACCGGCGTCGCCTATTCTGCTGAATTCTGGAACGCGCATCTGCCGCGATGTGTCCGCGCCGCGCAGGACCGGGGCGCTAACCTCGCGCTCGGCTACATCGAGGTCCCGACCCTGCCCCGCATTCGGGAGGAGTATGGCGAAGAGAATGCGGAGATCCTGGCGCATCAACTGGCGGATTGGATCACCGGTATGACCCGCATCGAAGACACCGTGGCCCGCATCGGCCCGGATACTTTCGCGATCCTGCTGCCCGACACGCCGGAAAGCGAAGCAAACCGCGTCGTGCAACGAATCATCGGCATTCTCCACAGTTCCGAATTTCATCTCGGCGAAGAGGTCATGCAGGTCATCCATGCCTGGGCGGAAGGCGGGGTTGCCGGATTGCAATCCGGCGACACGGCGGAGAGCCTGCTAGAACGCGCAAGGCAGATTGCGACCTGACAAGTTGGTGAGGTCCTATGGCCACGGCCGTCCTTTGATCCTATATGTCCGGGCATGATCACGATCGACGTCTTTTCCGACCCCATCTGCCCGTGGTGCTACATCGGCAAGAAGCGCCTGGATGAAGCGCTTGCCGCGCGACCGGATATTCCGGTTACGGTGCGCTGGCGGGCGTTTCAGCTCAATCCGGACATGCCGCGCAGCGGGATGGACCGCCAGGCCTATCTTTCCGCCAAATTCGGCGGGGCCGACCGTGCCGGCGAGGTCTATGGCCATATTCGCAGGGTCGGCAGCCAGGTCGGCATCGACTTCCAGTTCGATCGTATCCCGAGAACGCCCAGCACCCTGAAGGCGCACCGCCTGATCCGCTACGCCCACCGCCCCGACATCGACAAGGCGAATGACCTCGTTCCGGCCCTGTTTCAGGCCTATTTCCTGGACGGCCGGGATATCGGCGACGACGAGACCTTGCTGGACATCGCGGAAGGCGTCGGCATGCAACGGGCCGATCTGGCCGCGTATCTGGCAACCGATGAGGACGAAAACGAAGTCCAGGCCGAAGACGTCTATGCCCGCCGGCTTGGTATAGGCGGCGTACCGTGCTTCATCGTCGACGGGAAGTACGCCCTGTCCGGGGCTCAGGAACCGGAAGCGTTTCTGCCGATCCTGGACATGGCGCTTCAGGAAAGTTCGGACGCGGCATCCAGTGCCTCCGAATAGGTCCGAACGCCCCTCCCCTGGTCCCGGGTCTTAGCCGGCGACCTTTGCCAGGGCCTCAGCAACCTTTCGAACGCCTTTCAGACGGCGCTTCGAGTCCGTCCAGGGCCGCATGATCACCAATTTGTGGTCCGGCCGCAGTTTGGTTGTGCCGGCCATCCGCTGAATGAAGCCGATCAAACCCGCGGGATTGGAGAATGCGTCATTCCGGAAGGAGATCAGGGCGCCTTTCGGACCGGCATCGACCTTTTCAATCCCCGCCGCCTTGCAGGCCTGCTTGATCGCCACCACGGCCATCAGATTCTCGACTTCCTCCGGCATTGGGCCGAAACGGTCGACGACCTCCACGGCGAACTGGTCAATTTCCTTGGCGGATTTCAGGTCGGACAAGCGGCGATACAGGCCGAGCCGTACCGACAGGTCCGGAACATATTTTTCGGGGATGAGAACGGCGATCCCGACATTGATCGTCGGCGTCCAGGTCTCTTCAATTTCCTCCGCGGCGACATGATCACGGGCGGCGGCGACGGCCTCCTCCAGCATCCGTTGATACAGCTCGACACCGACTTCCTTGATATGACCGGACTGCTCTTCCCCGACCAGGTTACCCGCGCCTCGGATATCCAGGTCGTGGCTGGCCAGGGTGAATCCGGCACCAAGACTGTCCAGGGTCTGCATGACATCCAGTCGCTTCCGCGCGGTTTCGGTCAGGACCTTCCCCGGCGGCAGGGTCAGATAACAATACGCGCGCTGTTTCCCGCGCCCGATCCGGCCCCGCAACTGATAGAGCTGCGCCAGACCGAACATGTCGGACCGATGAATGATCATCGTGTTGGCGTTGGGAATATCCAGACCGCTTTCGACAATGTTGGTGGCCAACAGCACGTCGTATTTGCCGGCAACGAAATCCGTCATCACGGTTTCCAACTCCCGCGCGCCCATCCGACCGTGCGCCACGGCTACGGATGAGTTGGGGGTCAGTTCCCGAATCCGCTCACGAACGCGGTCGAGATCGGACACTCGCGGGCAGACATAGAAGATCTGGCCGCCGCGATAGCGCTCCCGCCGGATCGCCTCTCGCAGCACCACCGGATCGTAAGGCAGAACGAAGGTACGGACGGCCAGACGATCCACCGGCGGACTTGCGATGATCGACATTTCCCGAACACCGGCCAACGCCATCTGCAAAGTCCGCGGAATAGGCGTCGCCGTCAGGGTCAGGACATGCACGTTGGCCCGCAGCTGTTTCAGCCGTTCCTTCTGCTGAACCCCGAAATGCTGCTCCTCGTCCACGATCAGCAGCCCAAGATCCCGCACCTTCACGGATTTCGCCAGCAATGCATGGGTTCCGACAACGATGTCGACCGTCCCATCGGCCAGTCCCGCCTTGACCTCTTCCGCCGCTTTGCCCGTCACAAGGCGCGACAACTGGCGCACGCGCACCGGCAGGCCCTGGAAACGTTCCTCAAAAATACGGAAATGCTGGCGCGCCAACAGTGTCGTCGGTACGACAACGGCGACCTGCTTTCCGGTCATCGCCACGGCGAAGGCGGCGCGCAGGGCGACTTCGGTCTTGCCGAATCCGACATCGCCGCAGACCAGCCGGTCCATCGGCTTGCCCGATGCCAGATCGGTGAAGACGTCTTCGATCGCCTTCAGCTGATCCTCGGTCTCGCTGAAGGCGAAGCGTGCGCAGAACTCGTCATAGGCGCCCTGCTGCGGCACGACGGGCTCACCCTTGCGCAGGGCGCGCTCAGCCGCGATTTTCATCAGCGATTCCGCAATCTCACGTACGCGCTGTTTAAGCTTTGCCTTGCGGGCCTGCCAGGCAACCCCGCCCAGCTTGTCGAGCTGCACTCCGGCCTCTTCAGAGCCATAGCGGGACAGCACTTCCAGGTTCTCAACGGGCAGATAGAGCCGATCGTCCCCGGAATACACAAGCCGCAGGCAATCGTGCGGCGCCCCATCGACGGTCAGGGTTTCCAATCCGTCATACCGCGCGATGCCGTGTTCGACATGCACCACCAGATCACCGGTCTCGATCGCGGAAAGTTCGGTAATGAACTCTTCGCCGCGCCGCCGCCGACGCGCCGGCCGGGACAGCCTCTCGCCGAGAATATCCGGTTCGCTGATGACCTGGATATCGTCTGTTTCAAAACCCGCATCGACCGGAAGGACACCGATGGCGGCCTTGCCCATCGGAACACCATCCAGCTCCGACCAGGACCGGACATCCGCCAGATCCGTCAACCCACCGTCCCGCAGCAGCAGCTTCAGACGCTCTCGAGCGCCTTCTCCCGACGCGGCAATCAGACTGCGTCTCTGATCTGTGGTTTTGACACGTTCGGCAACGGCCTCGAACAGATCGACATCGGGGGATTTCCGCGCCGCTGCAAAATCCGGAATCCGTCGCGCCCCGAACTCCACGCCGCCCTCGGACCCGACATCCGGCAAGGGATAGGCATTCAGCGCGAAGACGCGGGACAAGGCGATCCGCTCCGACCATTCCTTCGCGGTGAAATACAACATTTCCGGCGCGATGGGTTTGTACGGCGGTGGCCCGTCATCATCGGTCCGACGCCGTTTCTGACGGATGGCCTCTTCGTCCTTGCGGGCAGCATAGTGATCCTGGACGGTCTCAAGCCGCGCCGCGATCGCCTCATCGGCCTGGATGTCCAGTACGATCGGTGAGTCTTCCGGCATCCAGTCCGGGATGCATTCCATGTGATCGTGGAACAGGGGCAGCCAGTGTTCGACACCCGGCGCGCGCCGCCCCTCGCTCACAGCCTCGAATAGCGGGTCCCCGGTAGCGTCCCCGCCGAACAATTGCCTGTAGGATTGCCGAAACCGATCGATATGCTCACGATCCAGCATGATTTCGCTGACCGGACGCAGAATCAGGCTGTCCGCCTGGCCCAGAGTGCGCTGGGACATGGCATCAAACCGGCGGATGGATTCCAGTTCGTCACCGAAAAAATCCAGTCGCAGCGGATCCGGCTCGCCAGGCGGAAAAACATCCAGAATACCGCCACGCACGGCGTATTCCCCGGGCTCCCGCACCGTATTCGCGCGGCGATATCCGTTTCGCTCAAAGAAGGTTTGCAGTGTCTCGACAGCGCAGCGTTCGCCCTTATCAACCGTCAGCGTCGATTCCTGGAACGACTGCACCGGCGGAACCTTCTGAAGTACGGATGCAACCGTTGTCAGGACGACGACCATGCGACCGTCGATACCGGCGGCCAGTTCCGATAGCGCGTCGAGCCTTCCTGCAACGCTTTCCGCATTCGGCGACACACGGTCATAGGGAAGACAGTCCCAGGCCGGCAGCAGAATCATTTCCAGATCAGGGTCCACGAAGGAAAGGCGCGCGGCGGCCTGCCGCATCCGCCCCTCATCGCGCATGACGGCCAGAACGGGACCGCCGCTGCGGCGCACGATCTGGGCCAGGGCCAGGGTATCGGCGCCTTCTGGCGCGCCGGCGACAACGGTTCGGCCGGGTCCGGTCGCAAGTGAATCAGGCAGGCTCAAGACTGGCTCAACGGTGATTTGGCGAATTCGAATATCCGGCGGAACATCGGGCCCTCAATCTGCTCCGGGACCTCGGCACCATGAACCAGCATGGAATAGAAGGCCTGATCGGGGACATGCAGCAACGCCTCGAAATCGTCGAGCTGCGCCGGTTCGAACGAATCGAGGTTCCGGTCGGCGAAGTTGCCGAGGATGATATCCATCTCCTTCATGCCCCGATGCCACGCCCGAAACTTCAGCTTCTTTCGGCGTATCTCAAGAGGCAAAGCGTTGTCGTTGTCAGGTTCCATCATTCCTTGTCCGGGGACGGTGACGCAGCCGCCGGGCTGTCATGAGGCGCGTTTTACCGCCCTGATCCCGCCACCGCAAACCCGTCAGTTTGAATCGTTGATTTTCGTTCCGGCATCGGGCCGGTACACTCTGTTTCCCGCCGTGATTTACAGTTTGCAGGTCCATGCGTCCCGAAATCCTCTTTCCGCTCTTTGCCAAGCTGGACAGCCTGAAAGGCGTCGGGCCGCGGATTGCTACCCTACTGGAAAAGGCGGCGGGGCCGCATGTCATTGACCTTCTTTGGCACTTGCCAAGGGAGATTATAGATCGCCGGGCACGCCCGACCATCGCCGACGCGGTTCCCGGCAAGATCGTCACCCTGACTGTCACGGTCGGGCGGCATGATGCCCCGTCCGACCGGCGTCGTCCCTACCGAGTACAGACCTCGGATGCTACCGGCACGCTGACCCTGACCTTCTTTCGCGGGGATCGGAAGTATCTGGAGCAGCAGTTGCCGGAAGGCTCCCAACGCCTCGTGTCCGGCCGACTGGATCTTTATAACGGCATCAAGCAGATGGCCCATCCGGACCACATTCAACCGCTGGATAAAGCCTCCGAGATCCCGGAGATCGAACCGGTTTACCCCCTGACGCAAGGCGTCACACCGAAAGTTCTGGCAAAAGCTCTGACCGCTGCCCTGGACCGGGTGCCGGATCTGCCGGAATGGCTGGATCCTGCACATCTGGAGCGCATGAAATGGCCGACATGGCACGAGGCGATCCGGGATGCGCACAATCCGCGCGGAACTGCGGATCTGTCGCCTCTGTCGCCGCTCCGCCAACGGCTGGCCTATGACGAACTGCTGGCCAATCAGTTGGCATTGACGGTCGTACGCCGAAAGGCAAAGCGTCAGGGCGGGCAGGCCATCCAGGGAGATGGATCGCTGCGCGACAAGGCTCGCGGGGCCCTTCCATTTGCCCTCACCGGCAGTCAGGAGATGGCCCTGGCCGAAATCTTCGCCGACATGGCCTCCGGCAACCGGATGCTGCGGTTGCTGCAGGGCGACGTCGGCAGCGGCAAGACCGTCGTTGCCCTCATGGCCATGCTGAACGCCGTCGAATGCGGCGGACAGGCGGCCCTGATGGCGCCGACCGAGATCTTGGCCCGGCAGCATTACGAAACGATCGCACCGCTTGTCGCCAAGCTGGGTCTCAAATGCATCGTCCTGACGGGCCGTGACAAGGGGGCGGCACGGCGAGACGCCCTTGCAGCACTGGCGGAAGGGCGCGCGCCGATCGCCATCGGAACCCATGCCCTTTTCCAGGACGACGTTACCTTCCGCGACTTGAAACTCGCGATCATCGACGAACAACATCGTTTCGGGGTCCATCAGCGGCTGTCCCTGGGATCCAAGGGGCAGCGGGCCGATGTTCTGGTCATGACGGCAACGCCGATCCCCAGAACCCTGACCATGACTGCCTACGGGGATCTCGATTCGTCCCGCCTGACCGACAAGCCGCCGGGCCGGCAGCCCATCAAGACCGTCGTCATCTCGGACAGTCGCCTGCATGAGGTCGTGGACGGCATCGGGCGCAAGCTCAAGGAAGGCGCAAAGGTCTATTGGGTCTGTCCGTTGGTCGAGGAGTCCGAAACCAGCGATCTTGCCAATGCGGAGGGACGCTACGCAGATCTGTGCCGGGCCTTCGGAGAGGCAAAGGTCGCCCTGGTGCACGGCCGGATGAAGGCCAAGGAGAAGGATGCCGCCATGTCCCGTTTCGTCGACGGTCCGGCGGATATCCTGGTAGCAACGACGGTGATCGAGGTCGGCGTGAATGTGCCCGCAGCGACAGTCATGGTCATCGAACAGGCAGAGCGGTTCGGTCTGGCACAGTTGCACCAGTTGCGCGGGCGCGTCGGGCGCGGCGACGCTGCCTCGACCTGTATTCTCGTGCGGGCAGAACAATTGAGCGAGACCGCCCGGGAACGGTTGCGCACGATGGCCGAGACCGAAGACGGGTTCGTCATCGCGGAAAAGGACCTGGAATTGCGCGGAGCCGGGGAAATACTGGGTACACGACAGAGTGGCCTGCCGGAGTTCCGTCTGGCGGATATCGGGCTGCATGGCGACCTGATGCGGATCGCGAATGACGACGCGCGCCTGGTCCTGGAACGCGACCCGGACCTGACCGGCGACAGGGGCCGCAAGCTGCGCTATCTGCTGTATCTCTTCGAACGCGACGCGGCGATTGCCAACCTGAAATCCGGTTAGCCGGTGTCCTTCTTGCCGTTTTCGTCTTCGCCGACCAGATGCACGCCCGGATGCACGATCCCGGCGGAGATCACCAGCTTCACGGCGTCTTCGACCGACATACTCAGCACGATCAGGTCTTCCCGCGGCACGAAGAGCAGGAAACCGGAGGTCGGGTTCGGCGTTGTCGGAAGGAAGACATTGACCGTGTCCCGGGCCAGTTTCTCACGCAATTCGCCTTCGGTCGAAGCTGTCACGAAGGCCACAGCCCACAGTCCCTTGCGGGGATATTCGACCAGCACCGCCTGGCGAAAGGCGTTGGACTGGTTCTGCAGCACGGTCTGAAAGATCTGCTTCGTCAGCTTGTAGAGGCTGCGAATGACTGGCATCCGGTCCAGGATCTTCTCGCCCAGTCCAACGACCCAGCGACCGACAAGGCCCGCGGTAAAGGCGCCGATCAGCGTGATGACAATCATCAGGACCAGAACGCCCAGGCCTGGAACACCGAAGTCGACCCCCAGATACTGCTGGAAATAGGTGTCGGGGTTATAGCGTGCCGGAATCAACGGCATGATGGTGTCGTCGATATAGGTGACGATCCATACCGCTAGGGCGATTGTGATCGCGACCGGCGCGGTAACCAGAACCCCCGCCAGGAAGTAAGCCCGGAGCTTGGCAAACAATCCGCCGCGCGGATGATGATGCGATTGCTGATCGTCTTCGGGCGTACGCATTATATCAGAGGCCCCTTGCGTTTGCTGCCCTTCGAATGGGCGAAATCTGGTCGATATTGCACCGCAATAAACGGCAGCCCCACTATAGGGCCAATCGGCGACGGATCAAACGGCACATGGATGGTTCATCCGGCCCGCCCGAGGACGTCATCGGCATGTCCGACACGATCCGGCCCGAATATCAGAGAAACCACTGTGCCACGACCCAATTCCGAAGAAATCTCGAGCTTCGCATCGTGAAGCCGGGCCAGATTATCCGCCAGGGGTAGTCCCAGACCGGTACCCGGCAGTTCCTCCTGGGGTGCATTGTCCAGTTGCTGAAACTTCGTCATCGCCAGCGGAATGTCGCTCGGGCGCATGCCGATTCCCGTATCGCAAACCTGAAAGCGGACGCCGCCCTCCGCCGTCGTATCCGCCCGAACGGTCACCATACCGCCGCGGGGCGTGAACTTGATCGCGTTGGAGAGCAGATTCAGGAGGATTTGCTTCACACGGCGCTCGTCGCACCGCACCAGCGCAATGCCGTTTTCAATCTCGGTTTCGATTTCCAGTCCATTGTTTCGCGCCCGTTCATGGACCAGTCGGACCGCCCCTTCGATCGCCGCCTCCGGTTCGATGTAGGATTCATCGAGTTCCAGATGGCCGGCCTCGGCCTTGGAAAGATCGAGAATATCGTTGATCAGGGACAGCAGGTGCCGACCGCTCTGCCGAATGTCGGCGGCATACTCCCGATATTGCTGCCACGATTCCGGACCCATGACCTGGGATTCCAGGATCTCGGCGAAACCGATGACGGAGTTGAGCGGTGTACGCAGTTCATGGCTCATATTGGCCAGAAACTCGGACTTGGTGCGGTTGGCAATTTCCGCCTGATCCCGCGCACGGGCCAGTTCTTCGGTCCGGCTGCGAACCGCCAGGGTAATCCGCCGGTTGACCTGCAGCAGCAACGCAATCAGCAGACCGACCACAACAAACAGGCCGGCACCGCCGTACCGCACGATCGTCCCCAACGACTCGTCGCGGCCCCCTTCATAGCCGGGCAGCATGTCCCAACTGTACCGCCAGACCGTTTCGCCATAGGCAATCGGCACCTCGAAGGTCTGCACGGCATTCGGCAGGGGCAGCCCATGCCCGATCAGCGGCTCCTCCCCGTCCCGGCCAGCAATCTTCACGCCCAGGCGCAACACCAACCCGTCGGGAGCGACCGAAGTCAGGAAGGACTCAAAGAAGGTCAACAGATCAAAGACGGCGATCAGCACCCCCTCCTTGCCGTTGACATCCGTCCGCGCCGCCAGCGTCAGGGTTGGCCAGCCATCCGCGCTTTCGAAGGGCGAGCCCAGCACGACCCGCCCGACGAGCCGAAATGCACTGGAAGCAGCTTGGTGCACCGCCGGAATCTCCGACAGTGCCATACCCGTTTGCAGCGGGACATCCGTGCCGCTGGCCGCTGTGACAATGAACTGTTCGGAAGGCAGCGCCCCGGCATCATGGTGCCGAACCGCATAGATCACGGAGTCGAACCGGACGGAATCGGTATGTCGCAGTGACTTTCGGATCACGGCGGACAGGGCCTCCTCCGTCAGGGGCGAAACCGTGCCATGCACGCGCTCCGACATCACGCTGACCGACACCTCTCCCTGATTGAGGGCAAGCGTCGCAAACTCGGTCAGACGATAGGCATCGCTTCGGGCGCGGTCTGTCCAGTCATCGAACTCCCGCTGCTCAAGGCTGCTTGCCGCGTAGAAGCTGGTCGCAACGCCAAACAGGATGATGCAGACAGCGATCGCCGCCGTACCGAGCGAGTATCCGCCCGGCCTCCACGGGAGCCAGTTCGACAGTCCGTCCATCACCAAAATCACCCTCGGTCGACCGCAAGCATCATTCTGGAAAAGCGCCAGTTTGTAAAAACTAACCGCTAACAATCCGGATGGCGACAACCCTCTCGCCATCGTCTTGGCCATGCGGTAACTTGAGATGCATAATCGGAGGGGATAGGGCCGTTACGATGACGGGGGAAAGCGCCAGGACGCTGGCGAATGTTTTTCTTTTCAAAGATTTGTCTGAGGAAGATCGTGCGCGTGTTGAAGCACGCTGCCGCTGGCGGGACTTTGCGCCACAGGAACAGATCATCGATTTCCAGGACGATAGTCAGGACGTCTATTTCATAACCCGGGGCGTTGCCCGCGTCGTGAACTACTCCATCTCCGGCCGCGAGATCGCCTTCGACGATCTGAAGGAAGGAGCGGTCTTCGGAGAACTGGCCGCGGTGGACGGAGAGCCCCGTTCCGCGAATGTCGTCGCGGTCGCGCCGACCACGGTCGGTCTGATGCACCCCCAGACGTTTCGCAGCGTCCTGGAGGAGCATCCCGAAATCGCCTTTACCCTGATGAAGCGCCTCACCCAGATGGTGCGGATGTCGGTGGAACGGATCATGGATTTGAGCACTCTGGGCGCCAACAACCGCGTCTATGCCGAATTGCTTCGCCTCGCCAAGCCGACGGTTCAGGACGACGGTACGGCCAAGATTGACCCGATCCCGATTCATTCCGAACTGGCCAGCCGCGTTTCCACGACCCGCGAGACCGTGGCGCGCGTGCTCAGTGACCTGTCGCGCAAGGGATTGGTAAAGCGGGCCGGCAACGTCCTTCAACTGACCGACACCAACCGCCTGCGCGACATGGTCGAGCAGTTCCGCGGCGACTGATTCCGTCTCCAGCCGCTATGAATGCCCTGAAATTGTCAAATTTCGGCCGCGTCCTGTGACCGAAGTCACTGCATCCTCCAACCGTGGGAGGGATACTTCATCTATCAGAGGAGTATCGAGACATGGTGGAGATCAAGACGCTGATTTTGACGGTTCCGCTGACCATGCTGGCGCTCATTCTGAGTGCTTCAGATCGCTGGCTGCTCGCCGTTTTCTGAGCCGTTCGAAAAACGACCGATGAATGCGTTCTAGTGATTGACCCTTCGGGCGGCCTTCCCTATGTTCCGCCCCGGTCGACGGGCGGACCGATCCGGTGCCGCCCTTCCCGGGCACTTAGCTCAGTTGGTAGAGCATTCGACTTTTAATCGAACGGTCACAGGTTCGAATCCTGTAGTGCCCACCAAAATCCCCTAAAAATCAATACGATAGGCCGCCACCCGAGGCGGCTTTTTTGTGGTTTTTGACCTTGGGGAACTCTTGGGGAACGCTAGTACGGATTTTGGTGAATAATATCAGATAGATATTCAAATTATTTAGCCACCAAAGGTTGCCGCCCAACTTTTAATCGAACGGTCACAGGTTCGAATCCTGTAGTGCCCACCATTTTCCCTGATAATCAAATAGTTAGATAATGGACCTCACTGCAGGGGTTTCAGGAAACCGGCTTGTGCCCGGTCGGCCCATCGGGGTTTCCCGTTCCGGCGGCGAGGGGAATCTTGACGGTGACTTCCAGGCCGACCGGATCTCTTGGCGTGAGAAGCAAGGCCCCGTTCATCTTTTCGACCAGTTTCAATGAAATCGGGAGGCCGAGGCCGGTTCCCGGCTGACTGGCGACCATGGGATTGGCGGACCGCGTAAACGGCTCCAGCATTCGGTCCAGTTCTTCCGGCGCAATACCGGGTCCCTTGTCTCGAATCGACAAAACGCCGAACCCTTGCACTTCCGACAGTTCAATCCGAATTTCCGATTTGTCCGGGGAGAATTTGACGGCATTTGCCAGGACATTCACAATGACCTGATGGAGCGCGCGCTTGTCAGCGAGAACGGTCGGGTCGCCGGAGGGATCATCGATCTGGACCACGATACCGCGGGAGCGGACAGTCAGCCGCAGCAGGCTCATCGCATCATTCAATGCGCGATACAGGGATTGCGGCTTAAGTTCGAGCGCGCGGCCACCACGCTCCAGTTCAGAGAAATTCAGAATATCATCGATATGGGCATGCAGGATCTTTCCGGCGCGGTGAATCTGCCGGACGAACTCGACGTTCTTCTCGAGTGAGAACGTATTGTCTTTTGAGGTCACCAGTTCCGAATAGCCGATGATCGCATTCAACGGCGTTCTCAGTTCATGGCTCATATGGGCCAGAAACGTCGATTTCGCCTCGCTTGCCACATTTGAGGCATTCAGCGCCGCCTTGGTCGATGCAATCTGCTCCTCAAGCTGACGTTCGGTCGCCCGCCGGATCGCAATCTGTTCGGCGACTTCGGTCACGAATCGATCACCGGTCCGGGCCAGGGCGCCCAGTTCGTCATTCTCATGCCCTTTGGGCGATTGTATTCGGGAAGAACCCGGATCCGAGGAATCAATGGCCCGAAACGATTCGAGCAAGCTTCTCAGCGGTTTGGACGCGATATAATGGAACACGAACAAGAGAACCAAAGTCAGAAAGACATTTCGCGCCATACCGACCAGGAAAACCACGACCGCGCGATCCAGGAATCCGGACAGTGCCTCCGCCCGGCTGACCCGCACGATCATCTCACCCTGCCCGACGGCCTGGCTCTGCGCGATCGGCGGCGCCAGGGAGCGATGCAGTTCGACCTGTTCTTCCAGCAGACCTTTCAGGGCGTGATCCGGCCGACCCTCCAATGATTTCTTCGCCGACCCCAGAAGTTCACCATGATCGCCTATAATCTTTGCCTCGATTACGAAATCATAGATCAGAAGGCTTTGAGCCACCTGATCAGCCAGAGCGTAGTCGATTGTGAAGACCGCCCGAGCAGCCGGTTTTGCAGCCACACCGAGCAACTCCTCGATCTGTCGATCCAATGCGGCTTTCTGGCTGCCATAATCGAGATAGACCTGGAACGAGGACAGAATGATGCCGACGGTAATGGCCACCAGAACGCCGGCGCGCGCCAGCCGATAGGCCAGGCCACGCCCGAACCCGCCAAACTCTTCCTGGGTGTCTGCCGGCCGCCCCCCTCCAGTGGCCACCGGCGCCTCAGTCGACGCTGAGGCAGTCGCGGAACGCACTTCCCCACTCCTCATCCGGACGGATCCTGGCTGTCACCGGCAGAAGCCGCCCAAGCACAAAAATTTCATTACAACGCTCGCGCATAACGGAGCGTATCGGACAACGCGTTAACAGAATGTTGCGGATGGGAGGAAAAATCGACCCTCGAAACGCAAAATTGCAATCAGCCGATCTTTTCGTCCAGCTTCGCCATCACCCGGGGACTGACGAATTCGGAGATGTCACCGTTCAACTGCCTGATTTCTTTAACAAATCTGCTCGAAATAAACTGATGCCTCTCGGAGGCCATAAGAAACACGGTTTCGACATCACGATTCAGTCGCGCATTCATGCCCGTCATCTGGAACTCATACTCGAAATCCGACACGGCTCGGAGACCGCGAATGATGAGTTCCGCGCCGACGGAAACGGCATGATGCATCAACAGACCCTCGAAGGGCATCACGTCGACACGATTGCGCACCGCCTCCGGCAGGGTCGCGACCTCGGCCCGAACCAGTTCCGTGCGTTCCTCGAGGGAGAACAGCGGCCCCTTGCCGGCATTGATCGCAACCGAAACGATCAATCGGTCCACCATATGGGTGGCAGCCCGTCGGATGATGTCAAAGTGACCATTGGTAATCGGATCGAAGGTGCCAGGATAAATCCCCACCCGTTCGGTCTGCCCCATGAGATCTGGTTCCCTGGCTTCCGCTACGACACTGGACCTTAAGCGGCCGCCCCCGTTGCGGGGGCGGCACTGCGGTTATAGACCGGAATCATCGGAATCGGAAGTCAGCGGCTCCGGCTCGTCGGAACCGGTCTGCTCCGGCACGTTCCCTTCTTCGGAACCATCGCTTTCGATGACGTTCCCGTCCTCGTCCGTCGCCTCTGCATCCTCTCGCAGCCGGGCCACGGACACGACACGCTGTTCGCTGCCGACATCGAATACGATGACGCCCTTCCCGCCCCTGCGGCGCCAGGAGATACCCTGGCCGTGGATCCGGATGATCTGGCCCGCATCGCTGACCATCATCAGTTCATCCTGCGTCGGATCAAACAGGAACGCCGCGGCCACACTGGCGCCACGAAGATCCATGTTGTTGATCCCCTGCCCGCCGCGGCCGGTGACGCGATAGTCATAGGCAGAGGCCAACTGCCCCATGCCGCGGTCCGAGACGGTGAGAATGAATTCTTCCCTTTCCGCCATTTCGGCGAACTTTTCCTGCTGTAACAGCGCCGCGCGCTCCTCGTCCCGGACACGATCTTCGCCATTGGCATATTCGCCCGACGTTAGACGCTTCGTCGCCGCCTGGGCGCGCAGATAATCGTCCCGATCCTCCGGCGTATGATCGCTGTGGCGCAGGATCGACATGCCGATGACCTGATCGCCCTTCGCCAGCTTGATACCACGCACGCCGGTTGACGTCCGGCCGGAGAAGACACGAACCGCCCCGACCTCGAAGCGAATGCACTTCCCCTGCTGGGTGGACAACAGAATATCCTGATCGTCCGAGCAGACGCTTACGGAGACCAGACGGTCGCCCTCGTCCAGTTTCATGGCAATCTTGCCATTGGCCTTCACATTGGTGAAGTCGGACAGCTTGTTGCGTCGGACGTTGCCGGTCGCGGTTGCGAAAACCGCATCCAGTTCGGACCAGCTTCCCTCTTCCTCCGGCAGCGGCATGACCGTCGTGATCCATTCGTCCTTCTGCAACGGCAGGACGTTCACCATGGCTTTGCCGCGCGACTGCGGCGATCCGGCCGGCAGACGGTAGACCTTCATCATGTAGACCATGCCGCGCGACGAGAAGAACAGGACCGGCGTATGGGTCGACGTGACGAAGACGCTGGAAATCGCATCCTCATCCTTCATCGACATGCCGGTTCGCCCCTTGCCCCCGCGGCGCTGTGCACGATAGGTCGCCAATGGCGTGCGCTTGATGTAGCCGCCATGGGTGACGGTAACGACCATATCCTCGCGCTGAATCAGGTCCTCGATGTCGTGCTCGAACTCGTTTTCCAGAATCACCGTCCGGCGGGGATCTGCGAAACGGTCCCGAATGTCCCGCAGTTCATCCGTCAGAACTTCCATACGCCGCGGCCGTGAGCCGAGAATCTCCAGATAATCGGAAATCTGAATCTGGATTTCACGCGCTTCAGCTTCCAGCTTCTCGCGCTCCATGCCCGTGAGGCGCTGCAGCCGCAGGTCGAGAATCGCACGCGCCTGACGTTCGCTCAGCCAGGCATTCTCACCGTCGACGCGGCTCTCCGGATCGTCGATCAGCTTCAGGTAGGGCAGGATTTCAGCGGCCGGCCAGGGCTTCGCCATCAGGGATTCGCGGGCCGACTGCGGGTCCGGCGCCTTGCGGATCAGCTCGATCACGGGGTCCAGGTTCAGGATCGCGATCATCAGGCCGGCCAGGATGTGCGCCCGGTCGCGGGCCTTGGCCAGTTCGAACGCCGTCCGGCGCTTGATCACGTCCTCCCGGAAATAGACGAAGGCGCCGATAATGTCCTTGAGCGACAGCGTCTTGGGCTGCCCGTCATGCAGCGCCAGCATGTTGACGCCGAAACTGGTCTGAAGCGGCGTGTGGCGGAAAAGCTGCGCCTTCACGACTTCGGGTTCGACACCGCGCTTCAACTCGATCACGACACGCACGCCGTCCCGATCGGATTCGTCGCGCAGATCGCCGACACCTTCCACCTGCTTCTCACGCACGACTTCAGCGATGCGTTCCAGCATGCGGGACTTGTTCACCTGGTACGGAATTTCCGTGACGATCAACGCCTGACGATCCTTGCCGACATCCTCGATGTCGACCTTGGAGCGCATGATGACGGAGCCGCGCCCCGTCGCATAGGCCGCCCGAATTCCGGCGCGCCCCAGGATTTCGCCACCGGTCGGGAAATCCGGACCCGGCACGATCTCCATGAGTTCTTCCATGGTGATATCGGGATTGGCGACATAGGCGATGCAGCCATCCAGAACCTCGCCGAGATTATGCGGCGGGATGTTGGTTGCCATGCCGACGGCGATACCGCCGCCGCCATTCACCAACAGGGCCGGGAAGCGCGCCGGCAGGACGCTGGGCTCGGTTTCCGATTCGTCGTAGTTCGGCTGGAAGTCGACGGTATCCTTGTCGATGTCGTCCAGCATCGTCTCGGCCGCCTTGGACAGGCGCGCCTCGGTATATCGCATGGCCGCAGCGGCATCGCCGTCCATCGACCCGAAATTCCCCTGCCCGTCGACCAGCGGCACCCGCAGGGAGAAGTTCTGCGCCATGCGAACCATGGCGTCGTAAATCGCACTGTCGCCATGGGGGTGGTACTTACCCATGACATCACCGACGATACGGGCGGATTTACGATACGGTTTGGTCGAATCGTAGCCGTTTTCCTTCATCGTATAGAGGATGCGGCGATGGACCGGTTTCAGACCGTCCCGAACATCCGGCAGCGCGCGGCTCACGATCACGCTCATGGCGTAATCGAGGTAGCTGCGGCGCATTTCGTCCTCGATCAGGACGGAGGAAATGTCAAAATCTGAAGGGGGTGCTGTATCGTCGGACAAGGCTGGAAGATCGCTTTTCGCTGTGGGATCGAAGGAGGGTCGTCGGACCGTCTCTGTCAGGAATCGCGCTGAACGCGATGGCTCATATATCTAGCATGCGCACCGGGTTCTGAACAACCAAATAAGGGAAATTTGCGCCGTTTTCAGGCCGCTTTGCACCCGTTCCAGGCCTGGGTAAACTGGCTCCCATGACAGATGCAAACTCCCGATCCGTTATCCTTGTAACGCATCAGCCGAGACCACTTCCGGATAGTGCTTCACAACGTCTTTCCGAACTTGGATATCGCCTTGAATGGGTCTGCCCCGCCGCAGGGCAGCCATTGCCGGAAATCGAGCCGACACATGCCGGTGCAATCGTCTATGGCGGCGAGTACGCGGCCACGGAGACGCGCCGCTTCCCTTTCATGGCGGATGAGGTCGACTGGGTCGGCCAATGGCTTGCCACGGGGCGCCCCTTTCTGGGTATCTGTTCCGGCGCACAGGTTCTCGCCGTCCAGCTGGGATCGGGCCTTTCCCCGCACCCGGATGGTTTGTCCGAGATCGGCTATTATACGATCGATCCGACGCCGGACGGCCTCTCGGTCTTCCCGACACGCATGACGGTCGCACAATGGCATTTCCTGGGCTTCGAAATCCCGGACAGCGCGATCCAGCTTGCGACCTCCGGAATATTTCCAAATCAGGCCTTCCGATATGCGGAGAACGCCTTCGGGTTTCAGTTTCACCCTGAGATCACCATGGAACAGCACGAGGCGTGGCTGGAAACACAGATCGACATGACGACCATTCCCGGCGCACAGGACGTCTTCACGCAACGCCAGTTGGCGGATGTCTATCACGCGCCGATGAGGGACTGGTTCATCGACTTCCTCGACAAATGGATTCGCGGCAACGTTCCCTGGTAGTCGGGGACGGGTTCCGAAACGGCTCGGGGCCCTCCCGGTGGACCGCCGCGTCATGCGACGATACCGAAAGGGCCCCGAACAACCGACGAGTGGATCGGTTTGGTCCGATCCCGTCCGTGGATCAATCCAGGGTTTCGAACATCTTCTCACTTTCGTCCGTCGCCGGGCGACCCGGAAGAACGAGATTCAGGACGATCCCCGCGATGGCGGCCAGGGCCATGCCGGCAATCTGCAGATTATCCGAAACCTGAATGGTCGCGCCGCCGACCCCGATGACAAGAATGACCGAGGCGATAATCAGGTTACGCTTGGCGCCCAGATCAACGCGGCTTTCCACCATCATGCGCAGACCGCTGGCTGCGATAATGCCGAACAGCATGATCGCGACACCGCCCATGACCGGCACCGGAATGGTCGAAATCAGAGCGGCGACCTTGCCGATGAAACCGAAGCACAGCGCCAGAACCGCGGCCCCGCCGATCACAAAGATCGAGAAGACCCGAGTCACGGCCAGCACGCCGATGTTTTCGCCGTAGGTGGTGTTCGGCGGCCCGCCCAGCAGGGAGGCCAGGATCGTTGCGACGCCGTCCCCCAGGATGGATCGGTCGAGGCCCGGCTTGCGCAGGAAGTTGCGGCCGACGACCTTGCTCAAGACCATCTGGTCGCCGATATGTTCGGCCACTGGAACAATGGCGGCGGCAATGAAGGCGAGGATGATCGCGCCGCTGAATTGTGGTGAATAGGAAACGAACGGCACGGAGAAATCGGGCATGGCGAAGACCGGCGCCGCCACGACCTCGTCGAAATTCACCAGACCGAGCATCGCCGAAACGACATACCCCACGACCACGCCGATCAGCACCGGCACCATGGAGAAGAAATTCTTCAGGTAAACCGCACAGCCGACCGTCACCGCAAGGGTGAACAGGGCAACCCCGAAATAGGTTCCGCTATAGGTGCCGTCCGGCGCGCCGGTCCCCGTCGTCGCCATATTGACCGCGACGCCTGCAAGCCCGAGTCCGATCACCATGATCACGGGACCGACCACGACCGGCGGCAGAATTCGCAACAGCCAGCCGACGCCCAGCAGACGAATCAAGATGGATATGACGACATAGACCAGTCCGGCGAAGAAACAGCCAACCAGGGCGAGATTGGAATCTCCGGACGCAGTTGCGGCCAGGATCGGGGCAATGAACGCGAAACTCGACCCGAGATAGGCCGGGATCTTGCCCTTCGTGATAACGATGTAAAGCAGTGTCCCGGCGCCGCTGGTCACAAGCGCGACCGCCGGGCTGAGACCGGTAATCAGGGGCACCAACACGGTCGCCCCGAACATGGCAAACAGATGCTGTAAACTCAGGGCCGCCCATGCCGGAGGCGAAGGACGGTCCTCTACATCAAGTACCGCAGACCGATCGACCATTTGGATCTCCTGTTCATTCGTTTCGTTTTTATGACCCGGTGGCCTTCCCTTCTGCCGATTCGCAACGTGACGCGAGCGATTCTTTCCGTCCGACTGCAATGGAAGCCCGGCCGGATCGCATTCGGCACCCGCATCCAGATGCCGTGACGCCAAGGCAGCATCCCTCAGAAATGATCGGGCAAACAAAAAACCGAGGGGAAATCCCCTCGGCTTCAAGTTTGTTCGGTAACTCGTTCCTAGAACGGAATTTCGTCGTCCAGATCGGCGCTGTAATCACGGCCACCGCCGCCACCGCCACCGGAACCACCACCGGACGGTCGGCCACCGCGGTCATCGTACCCCCCGCCATAGCCGCCGTCGTCATAACCGCCGCCCGACGGGCCACCGCCGCCATATCCGCCGCCACCGGACCCGCCGCCGCCTTCACGGCCGTCCAGCATCGTCATATTGCCGCTGTAGGGGCGCACGACGACTTCGGTCGTATAGCGGTCCTGTCCGTCCTGACCCTGCCATTTACGGGTCTGAAGCTGCCCTTCGATCAGAACCTTGGAACCACGTTTCAGGAAGCGTTCTGCAACTTCCGCCGTTCGGCCGAAAATCACGACACGATGCCACTCGGTACGTTCCTGATTGTTGCCTTCGCGGTCGCGCCAACGTTCATTCGTCGCGACTGACAGGTTCGCCACCTTGTCACCGGACTGCAGCGACCGGACGTCGGGATCCTGGCCCAGATTGCCTACCAGAATGACCTTGTTGAGACTGCCCGACATTAATACCCCCTTGGGACGATTTCTTGAGAAATTCAGCAGGACGATGCGCCGCCGTATCGAGGGCGCAAGTCTAAGCCATCCCCCGGGTGGATGAAAGCGTTACGGCGGTTCCGGGGAGACGATCTTCGACGACCGCCGGTCAGCCGATTTCCTTCTCCACGACCTCAGAAAGGGCGTGAACGACAGCCTGGGAAATCTCGTCCCCGCTGCCCTTGATCGACTGGCTGTAGACGACCTGCAACGCCTTCAGATGCTGGTCTACCAAGGCTGGCTTGACTTCGACATTGGCCGGGCGTTCACGGACGTAACGACAGAAGGTTCGGCCGATTTCCGTAATCAGCGGAAATCCGAACGTCGCCCCCTGACCGCGCATGTTATGAACCAGCCGGAACAGCTTATCGAGGTTTTGCTCGGACGGGTCGGCCCGATAAGCCGCCGCCAGCGCCTTCATCTGCTCGATATCTCCTGCCAGCTTGCTGACATATTCGGCGGCCATCCGCTTGACGATGGTTTCCGCCTCGGCAAACGCCTTCTCAGGGTTCTTGCCACCGACCTTGGGCACCTTCTTCGCCAGATTGTTCGGGCGCTCGACCACCTGGTGCCAGGATTTGTTCGGGTTCGGGGGCACTTCGGGAAGTTCGTCTTTCGCCATCACCCTATGGTCCTCTCAATGTCCGCCGCCAATCCGTCTTGCGGTGTCGGCTAGATCTCCAGCGCGTCGTCCATCGAGGCGCGACGATCGCTGCCGTCGAAGGTCGGCAGGTTCAGGCGCCGCCGGCACGGTCCGAAAAAGGATGCCGTACGCACGAATGGACGCGGATTCTCGATGATATTCACGATCCTGGCATGAAGCGATCGGGCCGCCAGCGGCTTTGCCAGAAACTCGGTAATTCCGAAATCGCGCGCACTCATGACCTTCGACTTTTCCGTATACCCGGTCAGCATGATCACCGGGATGTAACGGGCCGGGCTATCGCTGTCCATTCGGAGACGCCGCACCAGGGCCGGACCGTCTTCCGGTTCCATCTCCCAATCGGTAATCAGCAGGTCGAAATCGTCGGTCGCCAAATAATCCCAGGCATCAATCCCGTCCGACGCAGTTCGGACAAAACCGCACCCCAAGGCCTCCAACATACGCTCAAGTATGTTCCGCATGAACTTGCAGTCGTCGACGACCAATACCCGCAAGTTCGTGAAATCGTAGCTCTTCGACATGACCTCCCGCCACCATTTCGCCGGCGACGATTGGGCCCTCCCTTCCCCAAGCGCTACAGCGTATCATTCCGGTACAATAAGCGCCTTGGTTTCACAAGTCTTCCCCTCTCTGTTCGATTCGCCAACTGGTGCCTTGCGGCCCCGCATGGGGCGCCCTACGCTGGAATGCAGGCAGACGATCATCCATGCACGGGAATCATGGCGTGAGCGACAGCGGTCGTGTTCTCAATCGGCGAACATTCTTTCCAGGCGATATCATTTTCAATGAGGGTGATCTGGGAAGTCAGGCGTTTATTCTGCAGAGCGGGCGCGTTCGGATAACGAAAAACGTCGCGGGCGGCCGCCAGGGAACCCTGGGATTCGTTGAGCCTGGCGGGATTTTCGGCGAAATGGCACTGATCGACCAATCCGAGCGGATGGCCAGTGCGATCGCCGAACAATCCTGCGTCTGCATCGTGATCACGGAGGAATCCCTGAAGGCCAAACTGGCCAAGACCGATCCGGTTCTGCGCATGCTGATGCTGATGCTGATACGGCTCCTGCGGCGCGTCGCTGACGATACACCGATCCCACCGGACGACCTTGAGGCACTGGCCCGGCAAGCGGATGATCAGGCCGGCACCGTCGCCGCACAGAGACGGCAGGAAGCACAAGGCGATGGCTGACAGCGCGCTGGCCAAGGTCACCTACCAGTCAGGCGACATCATCTTCATGGAAGGCGATGTCGGGGACGCAACCTATCTGGTCCAGTCCGGCAAGGTGGAATTGATCAAACGCGGGCCCGACGGATTGTTCGATACGATCGCGACCATCGGACCCGGCCAGGTTTTCGGGGAAGTCGCCCTCCTGACCGACCGTCCCCGAGCCGCCGGAGCACGCGCCGCCACCGATTGTCTGTTGATCGCTGTAGAACGCGGTCAGTTGGACGCCAAGCTTGAAAAATCCGACCCTTTCATCCGGGCCCTGTTCCGGATTCTGGCGCAGAACCTGTTATCCGTCATGGATCGAAAAACGGAAATCGAAACCGCGCCGAAAGAAGAGGATCTCGCCGCCCTCTCGTCCGAAGCGGAGTAACGCCCCCTGCCCCGGCCGATCAGTCGCCGCCGCCACTGACCTCCCGGTTTGCACGGTGGTGCAAGCGCCCCATGTTTCCGAGAGACAGGAAATGTGCGAAGGCCAGGGCGGTCCAGCCGCGCCGGAACCATTCGACCGCATCCGCATCCGACAGTTTGCGCAGGCGTTCTTCGTCGATCACCCGAAATCCGGAAAAGACGATCTTCTGACCGGATGCCAGCGTTATCTCCATTTGTCGTTCCACCAGCAGATTCTGCTGACGGCAGGCATTGACGAACAGCCGGGTCCGCGCCTGTTCCTTCGAGAAGGAAGCCGCGAAAGTCGCCATTTTCGCGACGAGCGGCGTCGGCCGCCCGTCCTTGAACAGCGCCGCGCCCGCCTTCTTGGAAACCAGCGGCGATTCCACGTCCAGGCACAGATTGACGCCTTCCTTGCCGTCCTTGCTTTCCTGCATCAGAACGAACGGGGCGCGACGCAGAATGGCAGGCACATAACAGCCTTCCTTCCAGTTCCCTTTTTCGTCGACGAACAGGTTCTGATCGGGACGCAGGCCCAACAGAGCGACGGGCTGCGGCTCCGTATCGCCGGCAAAGATGATCGGGTAATGCCGGGCGGACGGCATGAACTCAACCGCACTCAAGGGCACCGTGTGCAGCTTGCGAACGAAGCTGTAATCGCGGCCCGCGGCAATGCGCAACGCCCCGTGGCGGCGCGGGTCCAGCGGTTCCGCCCGACGCAGCAGCTGACGCATGATGTCCTCTCCATCACTGGAGGCATCCAGTTTCCGCGCAATGGATGCGTCGCTCATACCCGCCCTTTCCCCAATTTGAAGGCCCGGATACCATACCGCGCACCTTGCCGCATTCAAGTACAAGCCTCACCAATCGCTGGAAGCCGGAGTCAAAAAATGAACCTGCGTGTAAGCCGTATACTGACGGTATCCGCCATCCTGGCACTGTTGCCGATATCCCTTGCCTGGGCACATGGTGGCCCCGGCCATGGCGGCGGGTTCGTCAGTGGTCTGACACATCCGATCTTCGGCCTGGATCACGTCATCGCCATGGTCGCTGTCGGGCTTTGGGGCGTTTTCCTCGGACGACCGGCCATTTACGTTCTGCCGATCGTGTTTCCGTTGATCATGGCGTTTGGCGGCGCGCTGGGGGTCCTCGGGATCCCGATCCCCGCCGTGGAAGCCGGAATTGCGACCTCGGCGGTCGTGCTCGGGCTCTTGATCGCATTCGCTGTCCGCGCGCCCGTACCAATCGCAACCGCCATTGTTGGTGTATTCGCCGTGTTTCACGGGCACGCGCACGGCACGGAATTGCCGGACTCCGCAAGCGCCGCCGCCTATTCGGTGGGCTTTGTCCTATCGACCGGCCTGCTACACCTCGCCGGTATCGGGCTGGGTGAGCTCGGCCGGGGCAAGTTCGGCCGGATTGCGGCGCGCGGCCTTGGCGGGCTGATCGCCGTCATGGGCCTAGCCTTCCTGACCGGCATGGCCTGATGCGGGCTGTCATACCGGCGACCGCTTTCCTCATTCTGTCACCGGAAGCCGCCCACGCTCACAGCAGCCTGGAGGGAATCGGGGCCTTTCCGAACGGGCTCCTGCACCCGGTGCTGGAGCCCGTCCACGCAGTCTGCCTGCTGGCGGGTTCCCTGCTGATCGCGCATCAACCCGAGGCGAAGATGCCGCGGCATTTTCTGTCGGTCGTATTGCCGCTGGCGGCCGGGTTGATTCTGTCGGTTTTCGGGGTGGGCGCAACAAGTTCCATCTGGACCGCACCGGCACTTTGGGTCGGTGCGTTGCTTCTCGGACTTGCCGTCGCGGCAACTCAGGATCGCGACTATGCGTATAGCATCGGTTTGCTGGCGCCGGTCTTTCTGGCAATTGGGCTCGATACCGGGCTTGATGCCGCGCGACCGGTGGATCGCGCAGTCTTTGCGGCGGGCGCCTGGCTCGGCGTTTCGCTGATCGTCGTCAATGCGGCGCTCGCGCTACGCAAGATCGAACGTTTCGCAATTACGCGGATTGGGATGCGTGTTCTGGCAAGCTGGGTCGCGGCCGCATCGGCGATGATGCTGGCCTTCAGCCTGCGCGGCGGGAGCTAGCGCCGGAAATCCGTTATCCTGCCGTCCTGGAGGGTGACTACCCGATCCATGCGTTCCGCCAGATCAATGTTATGCGTCGCGATCAGCGCACTCATCCCGCGTTCGCGGACCATCTCAACCAGCAGATTGAAGACTGTGTCGGAGGTCGCCGGGTCGAGATTACCGGTCGGCTCATCCGCCAGCAGGATGGCGGGATTGTTCGAAAGCGCCCTGGCCACCGCAACGCGCTGTTGCTCACCCCCCGATAGTTTGGCCGGACGATGACTGGCCCGCGCCGTCAGACCGACGCGGTCCAGCAGTTCGGACGCCGCCTTCTTCGCCGCACCCTTGCCCCGTCCCGCCACCATCTGTGGCAGGGCCACATTCTCCAAAGCGGAGAATTCCGGCAGCAGGTGATGGAACTGATAGACGAAACCGACAGTGTTCCGGCGGATCGATGTACGACGCGCATCGTTCAGGGCACCGCATGCCAGCCCCTCGATCGCGACATCGCCGCCATCCGGCAGTTCCAGCAGTCCGGCCACATGAAGCAGCGTCGATTTGCCGGTCCCGCTGGGGGCTACCAGTCCGACCAGCTCCCCCTTGCCGACAGACAGTGAGGCGCCTTCCAGAACGGTCAGCGGGCCAGCCGCCGTCTTGTAGGTCCTGACAACGTCGCGCAGTTCCAGGGCGAAAGCTTCTGCTTCACTCATAACGCAGCACCTCCACCGGATCGAGGCGCGCGGCGCGCCAGGCCGGATAGATCGAGGCCAGGAGGCTTATCGCCAGAGCGAACACAATGGTCAGAGCAACTTCCAGCGGCTCCACCTTCGCCGGCAACTGGGACAGAAAATAGATTTCCGCGTCGAACAAGGTCGCACCGGACAGGGATTGGATCCACTGGCGAATGGTCTCGATATTGACGGCAAAGGCGATCCCCAGGGCGGCGCCCAAAACCGTACCGATCACCCCGACCGAACTGCCGGTCATGAAGAAGATGCGCAGAACCGATCCCCGTGTCGCGCCCATGGTGCGCAGGATCGCGATCCCGCGTGACTTGTCCTGGACCAGCATGATCTGGGACGAGATCACATTGAACGCGGCAACAATCACGATCAGGGACAGAATCATGGCCATAACGTTACGTTCAACTTCCAACGCATTGAAAAAGCTCACATTGACGCGCTGCCAGTCCGTCGCGTGATAGCCCGCCCCCAACTCCTGGCGCAACTCGAAGGCCGTGGTGCGGGCAAGGTCCGGATTCTCCAGCATGACCTCGATGGACCCGACGGCATCGCCCGTCTTGAAGAAGGACTGGGCGGCCGACAGCGGCATGTAGATATAGGTGTTGTCGAACTCGTACATGCCGACTTCGAACAGACCGGAAATCGTATAGGCCTTCATGCGCGGGACAGTCCCGAATGCCGTAACCGTGCCATTCGGCGAAATCAGCGTCAGCTTGTCACCGACATTCAGCCCAAGGCGTCCGGCCATCCGCACGCCGATCAGAATGCCGTCGCCGGCCCGGAACTTCTCCAGATCTCCGACCACGATCGAGCTCCGCAGGATCGGGCGGGCGATAAAGTCCTTGGCCGAAAGACCGCGCACCAGGGCCCCGCCGGCACCGGCGCCGCTGCTGGCCATGACCTGCCCCTCGACCATCGGGGTGGCATAGACCACGCCCTCTTTCTGCATCAGCCTCTGTGCCAGATCGTCGTAGTTTTCGATACGGCGTTCCAGCGTTCCGACCGTGACATGGCCGTTCAACCCGATGATCCGTCCCAGCAGTTCGGCCCGAAAGCCGTTCATGACCGACATCACGATGATGAGTGTGGCCACGCCCAGCATGATGCCGAGCAGCGAGAACCACGCGACTACGGAGATGAAGCCCTCCTGACGCTTGGCCCGGAGATACCGGAATGCGACGAGTCGTTCTACGGCGGACAACATACCGCCGTTAGCCTGCCAGTTTCGCCAGCGCGGCCTCGGCGGAGAGTTCCACCTTCTCACCGGTCGCGCGGGATTTCAGCTCGACGACGCCATTGGCCAGGCCCTTTGGCCCCACCACCAGTTGCCAGGGAAGCCCGATCAGCTCCATGTCGGCGAACTTGACGCCCGCACGCTCTTCACGGTCGTCATACATGACCTCGACACCGGCATCCTGAAGCTTGCGGTACAGGTCTTCGCAGGCAGCATCGCAGGCGTCGTCGCCGCTGCGCAGGTTGATCAGACCGACCTTGAACGGCGCCACCGCTTCCGGCCAGACGATGCCGTTCTCGTCATGGCTCGCTTCGATGATCGCACCGACCAATCGCGATACGCCGACGCCATAAGACCCGCTTTGAACCGGAACGGTCTGGCCGTCCTTCGTCTGAACCTTCGCGCCAAGCGGGGTCGAGTATTTGTCGCCGAAAAAGAAGATATGGCCGACCTCGATACCGCGGGCAGAAAGGCGTTTCTCTTCAGCCACTTCCGATTCGAACTTCGCCTGATCGTGCTGTTCGTCGGTGGCCGCATAGTAGGATGTAACCTTGCCGATCACTTCGCTCATCTGTGCCGCGTCGCGATGGTCGATATCGGCGTTCAGGAGATCCAGTTTCAGCAGGTCCGCGTCGCACCAGACCTGGCTCTCTCCGGTTTCGGCCAGAATGATGAATTCATGGCTCATGTCACCACCGATCGGTCCGGTATCGGCCGCCATCGGGATCGCCTGCAGGCCCATACGGGCATAGAGGCGAAGATAGGCGACGAACTGCTTGTTGTACGAAATCCGGCCGTCTTCCGCAGTCAGATCGAAGGAATAGCCGTCCTTCATCAGGAACTCCCGACCGCGCATGACACCGAAACGCGGTCTGACCTCATCCCGGAATTTCCACTGGATGTGATACATCATCCTCGGCACGTCCTTGTAGCTCTTGGCGTGCTCGCGGAAGATATCCGTGATCATTTCCTCGTTGGTCGGGCCGTACAGCATCTCCCGCTCGTGGCGGTCTTCGAGACGCAGCATTTCCTTGCCGTAATCGTCGTACCGGCCGGAACGGCGCCACAGATCCGCAGACTGAATCGTCGGCATCAGCACTTCATGGCAGCCGATGCGATCCATCTCCTCCCGAACAATCTGCTCGATCTTGCGCAGAACGCGATAGCCCAGCGGCAGCCACGAATAGATGCCCGCCGATTCCTGCCGCACCATCCCGGCACGCAACATCAGCCGGTGCGAGACGATTTCCGCCTCGCTCGGCGTTTCCCGGAGGGTGGGCATGAAATATTCACTAAGGCGGACCGCGGGGGACAGGCGCATTGGGCGACCCTTCAATACCGGTTTCGACTGCGGCGCAATCTAGGGGGAGTGACCGGTCGCGTAAAGCCGAAGCTCCACATTCCGGCGAGCCTATTGCCCGAGCGCCTGACGGCAGATTTCAGCGAGTTCCTGTTCGGTTTCGGCGTTCAACCGTTTGCCGTCGAGGGTCAGCGCGCCGGAAGACAGATTGAAGCGAACCATGCCGAATCCGGATGAACTGTTCGAGAAGCGCTCTTCCAGGGCCTCATTGCCGGCAAAGGTCAGCGGGTTCAATGACAGTTCAAAGGCAATTTCCTCCGGCAGGACATCCGCCGCCGTGAGCGTACCCTTGAGATCTGCACCCGTAACACTGTTGCCGCGCACATCGACGCCGGCCACATAGTCGGCACCGACAACATTCCGTCTCCGCAGTACCTTCTCACAGTCCTTCTTCGTCATCCGAAGCAGCAGATCCGGCTTGCTGTCCGGTTTCGGCGGCGGGGCGCCTCCCGGATTTTGGGGCGGCACATTGTTCGGCTGCGTCGCCCCCTCGCCCGCATTGGAAAACGGATTCTCCGGTGCCTGGGCGTGAAGCGGTACCGGCAGCATGGCCGCGATAAGTAGGGTCATGAGAAGTCGCATCAACATGCCGGTTCCATCAGCAAATCTCGGGCCAACGCATTGAGGAAACGATGAACAGTCTAGCCGAAGTTTGACGCGGCAGAAACCTGAGCTACCGTATGATCCGGTCAGTCACCCGATTAGCACGACGGGAACGCGCATGGCACGTATCGCAATGCATTTGGTATCGGCAGCACTCACGGTTTTCATCGCAGCGCCGGCCCTATCTCAATCCAACGACGAAGCGCCTGTCGATCCCGGCACCCTTCCCGGGCTCGTCCGGAATTGCATGGCAACGGATGTCCCGGCCACGGACCGGGTCCAGCATTGCTCCGATCTTCTTCAGAACCCCATTCTGAACAAGGAGGGGCGCGTGACCGCCCTCGCCTTCCGCGCAACGGCCAAGATGGATACCTATGACTTCAGCGGGGCCGTTGCCGATTTTTCACGCGCGCTGGACATGGCACCCAGCAATTTCGGGCTGATGCACGGTCGGGCCCAGGCGCTTGAGCGGTTGGGTCATTATCAGAAGGCCCTGTTGGATTACGACACCGCCATCCAGATTTCGCCGAAGAACGCTGCCCTCTTTACCGGCCGCGCCCTGATCCACGCGCAGTTGGACAATATGGACGCCGCCTTTCGCGATCTTGAAAAGGCCCGCACGATCGCACCAAAGAATGTTGAAACGCTTGCGCTGATGGGCGGCCTCTACACCGAAGTCGGAGAATTCGAGAAGGCAATCGGCCTTTTCGATCGAGCCATCGACCTGCAACCTGAAATCGGGCGTTTGTATCTGCGGCGCGGATTGGCGCAGATGAAGGCCGGCGAATGGGACAAGTCGCTGAAGGATCTGACAGCCGCCATCGAGATGGAGAATGGCCTGCCGGACGCCTACATGCTGCGGGCCATGGTGCACCGGGACGCTGACCGCGATGAGGAAGCCATGGCGGATTACACCGCCGCCATTAACGGCGACCCGACCCTAGCGGGCGCCTGGCAGGGGCGCGGTCTGCTGCATATGGAACTGAAATCCTTCGATGAGGCACGCAACGACATGGACGTCGCGGCCCAGATCTCCCCAACGGCGGACAACCTCAATTCGCTCGCCTGGCTGCTTGTTTCGGCCGAAGACAAGGATTTTCGCGACCCGGCCGCGGCCCTCGACTATGTCGAGCGTTCAATCGAACTGGATGAGAACGCCGACAATGTCGACACGGCGGCGGCCGCCTATGTCCTGCTCGGTGATGTGGACAGTGCCACGCGCTACTATGCACGTTCAATGGAACTGGGCGGCGACGAGCGAATTCTGACCTATCAGGAATACCTCAGTGAACACGGCTTCTATGACGGCGCACTCGATGGAATAGACGGGCCGCGCACCCGTGAGGCGATCCGCTCTTTTGCCGAACAGGGCCGCGTCCTGCTGGTGGACTGATCCAGGAAAAATCCCCCGCGGCGCCGGCCGCAGGGGATTATCAATCTCTAACCTGACGTCGCGGTCAGCTCGGCACCTTGCCGTTCACGCCTTCGACATACCAGTTCATGCCCAGCAGTTCGCCGTCTTCGAGCGACTGCCCCTCCGCAACAACGACCTCTCCGGCCTGGTTCTTGATCGGACCGGTAAAGGGATGAAGGTTGCCCGCCGCGATGGCATCCCGGGCGGCCACAGCCTCGGCGACCACATTCTCAGGCAGGGCCGGATTGTAGTCGCTCATCTTGACCATGCCGGAATCGAAACCGCCCCAGACGTCGCCGGACGTCCAGGTCCCGGCCATCGCCTGGCGGGTCCGTTCTACATAGTACGGGGCCCAATCGTCGACGATCGCCGTCATATGCGATTTCGGTCCAAACGCGGACATGTCCGATGCCTGACCGACTGACCATACGCCGCGTTCCTCGGCGGTCTGAACCGGCGCCGGAGAATCCGTGTGCTGCAGGATGATATCGGCACCCTGGTCGATGAGGGCCTTTGCGGAATCGGCTTCCTTGCCAGGATCGTACCAGGAATTGACCCAGATCGGCGTGACTTCGATTGCCGGGTTGATCTTGCGGGCCGACAGGGTGAAGGCATTGATGCCCCGGATGACCTCCGGAATCGGAATGGAGGCAATATAGCCGACCTTGTTGGTCTTGCTCATATGTCCGGCGAGAATCCCCACCACATAGCGTCCTTCATAGAAGCGCGCGGCATAGGTCGCCATATTCGGCGCACGGGTGAAGCCGGTCGCATGCTCGAACTTCACGTCGGGGAACTTCTTCGCGACCTTTGCCGTCGGGTTCATGTAACCGAAGGAGGTCGTGAAGATCAGCTTATGTCCGCTGCGTGCCAACTGCGTGATGACACGCTCGGCATCGGCCCCTTCCGGCACGCTCTCGACATAGCTGGTTTCAACCTTGTCGCCGAAGGCCGCTTCGATCGCCAGCCGTCCCTGATCGTGCTGGTAGGACCAGCCGTGATCGCCGATCGGGCCGACATAGACGAAACCGACCTTGAACGGATCGGCAGCACGGGCTGGCAGCGCCGCGCTGGCACCGGCGGCCAGCGTCATGGCAGAGAAGGAACGGCGGGAAATCTTGATCATCGGGAGCCCCCTGTTTCTTGTTTCAGACTGTGCGGATTACGGCCGGATGCGGCCCAACGTATGGTGCGATGCAAAAAATCCTAACCCGTTACCCGTTCGGATGAAACACCTTACCGATACTGGCCGGCGCGTTGAGCCGAATGCGGGTCGCGTCGCGCGATATCAGGACCAGGACGACAATCGTCGCGATATACGGGATCATGTTCAGGAACTGTGCCGGGATCTCGATCATGCCCGAACTCTGCATGTGCAGTTGGGCGATGGTCAGGCCGCCGAACAGATAGGCCCCCAGCAGAACCCGCCCCGGGCGCCAGGTCGCAAAGACAACCAGTGCCAGCGCGATCCAGCCGCGACCGGCGATCATGCCCTCGGCCCACATCGGGGTATAGGACAGGGACATGTAGGCGCCGCCGACCCCTGCCATGGCGCCACCGAACAGCACCGCCGCCAGCCGGATCAGGATCACCGGAAACCCGATGGAATGGGCTGCATGTGGATTTTCACCCACGGAACGCAGTATCAAACCGGCGCGGCTTCGATACAGGAACAAGGCAACCGCCGCCGTCATCGCGAACGACAGATAGACCAATGCATCCTGTCCGAAGATCACCGGACCGAGGATCGGAACCTCCGACAACGCTCCGAGCGACAGTTTGGGTAAGGGCGAGATCGGCGTGCCGACATAGCTCTGCCCCAACAAGGCGCTCAACCCAATGCCGAACAACGTCAGAGCCAGTCCGGTCGCAACCTGGTTGGCGAGAAATCCGAGCGTCAGAAGCGCAAACAGACCCGCCATCAGCGCCCCCATGGCCGCCCCGGCCAGGACAGCCAGAACTCCGCTCCCTGTTTCCAGACCGACGATGAAGGCCAGGACGGCACCGGCCAGCATCATTCCCTCGACCCCGAGATTGAGAACCCCCGACTTTTCGGCAACCAGTTCGCCCATCGCCGCGAACAGCAGCGGCGTGGACGCGGCCAAGACGGAGACGATCACCGAAGAGACAATCAGAATATCCATGATCTAGACCGCCCTGCCCGCACGGTTCGATCCCAACCTGACCCGGAAATGGACCAGCATGTCGCTCGCTAACAGAAAGAACAGCAGCATGCCCTGGAACACCCCAGTGACGGCAACCGGCAGGCCAAGGTCAATCTGGGCGGTTTCCCCGCCGATATAGCTCAGGGCCATCAGCAATGCGGCGAGAAGAATTCCGACCGGATGCAGCCGGCCAAGAAACGCGACGATGATGGCGGTAAAGCCATATCCCGGTGAGATCGAAGGTGTGAGTTGCCCAATCGGGCCGGAAATCTCGATGGCGCCGGCCAGACCGGCGAGGGCCCCGCCTATCATCAGAGTCGCCCAAACGATCTTCGGACCACTGAAACCGGCATAACCGGCTGCGGGCGGCGTCAGACCGACGACCTTGATCTGAAACCCGAACAGACTGCGCGACACGATGAACCAGGCGGCGGCCACCGTGACAAGGGCAAGCGGAAATCCGACATGCATGCGCGTGCCATCCAACAGGATCGGCAGCAGCGCCCCCTCTCCGAACAACCGGGTCTGCGGGAAACCGAACCCCATCGGATCCTTCCACGGACCCGTCACCAGATAGCTGAGCAACAACCCCGCAACATAGGTCAGCATCAGGCTGACCAGAATTTCGTTGGCATTGTACCGCGTCTTCAACAATGCCGGAATCGCTGCCCAGAGTGCCCCGCCAAGCATGCCGGACAGCAACATCGCCGGCAGCAGCAGCGGCCCTTCCTGCCCATAGAAGGCAAGAGCCAGACCGCCACCGAATATCGCCCCAAGGGTCAGTTGACCCTCCGCGCCGATATTCCAGACATTGGCCCGGAACCCGAGTGCCAGCCCGACGCCGATCATGGCCAGGGGCGTCGCCTTGACCGTCAGTTCGCCAAGCCCATAGACGTCGGATAGCGGGAGTATGAAATAGGCATGCAGCGCATCCAACGGATCGAATCCCAGGACCGCGAACATAATTGCGCCGCACAAGACCGTCAGTACGACGGCCAGAACCGGCGTCGCGTAGAGCCACAGGCGCGACGTCTCGGGACGGCGTTCAACCGCAATCATGACGCCGCCTCGAACAGTCCGCCCATCAGCAAGCCGACTTCCTCCGCTGTTGTCGCATGGGTCGGCCGACTTTCGGAAAGATTGCCGTCGAACATGACCGCGACACGATCCGAAATGGTGAACAGCTCATCCAGGTCCTGGCTGACGACGATAACGCCGGCGCCGGCCCGGGCAAGATTGATCAGCGCCGACTGGATCGCGGCCGCCGATCCGGCATCGACCCCCCATGTCGGCTGTGCCGCGATCAGCAACTTGGGTTCCTGCAGGATTTCGCGCCCGATGATGAACTTTTGAAGATTGCCGCCCGACAGACTGCGCGCCGCCGCAGCGGATCCGGCACTGACCACATTGAAGGTCTGGATAACATGCTCCGCCCTTTCCCGCGCCTTGCTGCGGGACACCAGGCCGCGACGTACCAGTCCCCATCGGCGCCACCCGCTCAGCAGCGCATTCTCGTCCAGCGAAAGGTCCGGGACAGAGCCATGCCCAAGCCGTTCTTCGGGCACAAACGCAATCCCCAGATCGCGGCGCCCCCGGGCGCCGACCCTGCCGATCGGCCGCCCCTCGAACCGGATCCACTCATCCCGCGGCGATACCGATTCACCGCTCAATGCGGCGAGCAGCGTGCTCTGTCCGTTCCCGGCGACCCCGGCAATTCCCAATATCTCACCGGCCCGGACATGCAGGGAGATATTCTTGAGCGCGGTCCCGAACGGCGATGTCGCTTCCTGGCTCAACCCGCGAACCTCCAGCAAGTGGGCGCCGTCCCCGGCGGTCGCGCGCCTACCGGAAACGGGCGCATCGAACGAGCGACCGATCATCATGGCGGCAAGGGAGTTGGGTGTCTCCTCCCGGGGGTCGCAACTCGCAACAACCTTGCCGCCGCGCAGGATCGTGGCCCGATCGCAGAGATCGCGAATTTCCTGAAGCTTGTGGGAAATGTAGAGGATCGTTTTGCCTTCGTCCCGAAGTCGCCGGAGCACCGCGAACAGCCGAACCACCTCATTTGGCGTCAGAACTGAAGTCGGCTCGTCCATGACAATCAGGCGGGGATTCTGCATCAGGCACCGCACAATCTCGACGCGCTGCCGCTCCCCCACCGAGAGTTCGTGCACCATCCGGCGCGGGTTCAGTGCTAATCCGTATTCCTCGCTGAGCCGCGCGATTTCCCGATTCAAATCCGGATCCCGACCGGTTCCGGTACCAAGGGACAGGGCGACATTGTCCGCAACGCTCAACGTCTCGAAGAGCGAGAAATGCTGAAAAATCATGCCGATCCCAAGATCGCGCGCCGCGGCGGGATTCGCGATTTCCACCGGCTTGCCATCCCACTCAATCGTGCCTGAATCGGCGGTCTGTACGCCATACAGGATCTTGACCAGCGTAGACTTGCCGGCACCGTTCTCTCCAAGCAGTGCGTGAATTTCTCCCCCATTCAGGGCGAGCGAAACGTCGTCATTGGCGAGACAACCGGGAAAACGCTTGGTGATCCCCCTGAGCCGCAGTCGGGGGATTTCGAAACCGTTTCCGGTGCTGGAGACTGGTTCGGACGGATCGGATTGCATGCATCGTGTTTAATCGGAGTGTTTGCAGTTTCCAAGCATCCGGGTGTCATATTTTTTTATTTTTGCCGTGACCTGCGAAAGGTATTTCCTTAAACTCACAAATACACACGGAGACCGCGTGTACCGGCCGCAGATTGCTTCGCCCTACGAAGTCTTGTGAACGCCGGTGTACGGACTGGTCCAATCCGGACGGCTGGCGGCAATGAACCCGCAAGAATACGGTCGACGGGGCCCAAGTTTAGGGAGGGCTGAGAATTCGTCACCTTGATGGGGGACAATTCGCACAAGAGATTTCGGGGGGCAGCCGCGAGGCGCCCCCTTTTCTATTGCCCCTGCCAGTCTATTACCCCTGCCAGGGGGTCGATCGCGTTAGAAAATTTCCTCTTGACGGCCGATACCGTCACGAAGTACCAATCCCTCAGCGCCGATTTGAAGCTCAGCTTGCGGGCGCTTAACAAATGCAGCTAAAGCGGGTCGGCCCAGAACCGCCCGGCACATGCTGCGGCGGTTTTTTGTTTCGATCCCTGTCGAGACATTGGCCCGCCGCCTGCCCCCAGGGGCCGGCATTGTTTTCCCGCAAGTCATCCATTCATCGAACCGGCGCGATCGGCAGTCGACGGCTTTCATTCGGCCAGAGACATGCCCGCGGTGATTTGAGGATCAGCTTGCACCGCGTCATCAAATGCTAAAGCGACGCCAACCGTCGGCCTTTCATTCGGGACCAACGGTCGAGGCGCGGATCCTCGCTGGAGCCACTCCGGAGCACCCGGAACCCGACATGACGGGTTCCGGGCGCGCCCGGAAAAAGATAACGGAGCAAGCGACGATGACGAACGACACGACCAACCCTGAAACCCTGGCCCTTCACGCGGGCTATCGTGCGGATCCGGCGACCAATTCGGTGGCCGTTCCGATCTACCAGACGACCTCCTACCAGTTCGAGAATGCCGAACATGCACAGAAGCTCTTTTCGCTGCAGGAACTCGGCAACATCTATACCCGGATCATGAATCCGACCGTCGACGTGCTGGAAAAGCGCGTTTCAGCCCTGGAAGGCGGCGTGGCTGCGCTGGGCGTCGCTTCGGGTCAGGCGGCAAGCGCCTTTGCCATCCAAAACATCGCCCGGGCCGGCGACAACATCGTCAGTTCGACCAACCTCTATGGCGGCACCTGGAATCTCTTCGCCAACACCCTGAAGGATCAGGGCATTGAAGTTCGCTTCGTTGACCCGGAGGATCCGGAAGCCTTCCGGGCCGCGACGGACGAGCGCACCCGTGCCTATTATGCGGAAACGCTGCCGAATCCGAAGCTGGAGGTCTTTCCCATCGCCGAGGTCGCATCGATCGGCCGAGAGCTCGGCATCCCCTTGATCGTCGACAACACCGCCGCACCGGTGCTGTGCCGCCCGCTGGATCTGGGGGCCGCGGTCGTTGTCTATTCAACGACAAAGTATATCGGTGGCCATGGCACCTCCATCGGGGGCCTGATCGTCGATGGCGGCAACTTCCCGTGGGAGGATTTCAAGGACCGCCAGCCCTATCTGAACCAGCCGGACCCGTCCTATCACGGTGCGGTCTGGACGGAAGCGGTCAAGCCGTTGGGTCCGATCGCCTATATCATCAAGGCGCGGGTCACCCTTCTGCGCGACCTGGGGGCTGCACTGTCGCCGTTCAACGCTTTCCAGATCATTCAGGGACTGGAAACGCTGCCGCTGCGCATTCGGGAACACTCCCGAAACGCTGCCGCAGTCGCCGACTTCCTGTCGCAGCACGATCTCGTCGACGGCGTGATCTATCCCGGCCACCAGTCAGGAAAGGCCCGCGAGCGTGCCGACGCAGCCCTGAAAGGCGGATACGGGGGCCTGGTCGGTTTCCACATCAAAGGTGGTGCTGCCGCCGGCGCAGCCTTTATCGACGCGCTGCAGTTGTTCTATCACGTTGCCAATATCGGCGATGCGCGCTCGCTGGCCATCCATCCGGCCACGACCACGCATTCCCAGCTTACGGTCGAGGAACAGCATAAGACCGGCGTCACCGACAGCTATGTCCGGCTGTCGATCGGGATCGAGCATATCGACGACATCCTGGCCGATCTCTCCAGGGCGTTGGGCGAAGCCGCCAAGGCCGTTCAGGCCGCCGCTTAAGAACCGTCGTTTCACGAAAGGACCGATCCGATGTCTTTCCAAGTCAAGGATGCCCCTGCGAAAGTCGGTTTTGCCGGCACGTTCGACCGCATTGCCGACACGATCCGCGGAGACGCCTCGAAGGCGGTCGCGCGTTTCGAAGTCCAATCCCGCCAGATTTCTGGTCTGCACAGCGAGGTTGAAGCTCGCGACTATCTGCTCACGGTTGACGAACCGAAGGCCTTGGGTGGCCAGGATCTGGGGCCCAACCCCATTGAACTGGTCCTCGCTGCCATCGCATCCTGCCAGGAGATCACCTATCGACTGTATGCGGACAAGCTCGGCATTCCGCTGCGCGGCGTCTCCGCAACGGTTAAGGGCGATATCGACCTGCGCGGCATGTTCGCCATCGACCCGAGCGCCCGCCCCGGCTTCCGCGGCCTGGATATTCAGGTCGAACTCGACAGCGACGCATCGGCGGCAGAGCTGGACCGCCTGAAACGCGCCGTGGACGCCCATTGCCCGGTTCTCGATGTCATCCGGAACGCTACGCCGGTTGCCGCCAGAACCAGTCGCCAGCCGGATGGAGACGAGATCGATTCCGATCCAGCTCTGTTTGCAGGCCTGGCGGGCTAACACGAAAGTATTCCATCGTCGCGTGCATTTGGGGCGGACTGTGTCCGCCCCTCTTCTTTTCCGCGAACACTTTACTTGCGATTTCGGTAAGTTGTCGGTTTCGAAATATTGATGCGTTCTATATTATGCTATCCAATTGGGTGTGCTGACGAGCCTGAGCAGGTGCAGAAGCATGCGTCAGGCGTGACCTAAGTAAAGTGCCCTTATGGATCTGGCGTCGTATTTCTCAATTGGATTGGACTCGTCAAGGGCGCTGACAGCCCAGTACGATCTCACACTTGTAGCCACATCCTATCTGATTGCCGGACTGGCGGGCTTTGCCTTTATCCGGCTTCTCATTCACGTAGCCGAGCAACCAAAAGGTCCGGCGCAAACGACTTGGCAGGTCATCGGCTCGGTGATTATGGGCCTCGGCGTCTGGTCCATGCATTTTGTTGGCATGCTCGCTTATCGCCTGCCGATACCCATTGGTTACGATGTCCTACTGACCGCCGTTTCCGCCCTTCCTGCAGTTGCAGGGTCGTTCGCCGCCATTCGGCTGGTCGGCAGCCGCAGCCATGGCACGCGGGCTCTGATTCTCGGGTCGATCGCATTCGGCGGCGGGATCGGGGCCATGCATTACAGCGGCATGGCCGCCATGGAAGTGAACGCAATCGTTCGATACGACGCGATCCTGTTCAGCGCATCAATCGCTGTGGCCGTCGCACTCGGCCTTGTGGCGCTGTCTATTGCAAAATGGATTGTACGCCGCGGCGACGAACTTCAGATTTCCGCCAGTGTCGTGGCCGCGGGCATTATCGGGATTGCGGTGGCCGGCATGCATTATACCGCGATGGCGTCGACCCTGTGCTATACATCCGCCGCCCATGATTTCAGCCTCAGCCCATACAATCCCGACATTCTCGCTGCAGTTACCGGGGTCGCTACTCTGACCATTCTGGCGGCCGCCGGCGGCGCCCTGGCATATGACCGAAGACTCGCCCGGGAAGTCCTGCACAGAGAAGAGGCGTCCCGCCGCGCCATGGTCAGCGACCGACGTCTGTCAGAAGCCATGGAAACCTTGGCCGACGATTTCGCCATATTTGATGCGTCGGACAAGCTCGTCTTCTGGAACAGCCACTTCCGAGAGTCCTATTGCCCTGAAAATTCAGACCCTTCCGGGCTGCATTTCGAAGTGATCATGAGGGGCCATCTTAACCGCGCCTTTGCCGCCGATCCGGATGTCGATGTCCTGGATCGTGCCGGGGAAATCATGGAGCATCATGCGACTCCCAAGAGCCCCCTTTTGTGGCAGCCCCGTCCACACCAATGGGCGCTGGTTCGGCAGCGACACACGTCGGATGGCGGTACGGTATTCCTTTCAACCGACATCACCGACGTCAAACGTGCGGAACTGCAGGCCGAGCGTGCGAACCGGGCCAAGACCGAGTTTTTGCACAGCATGAGCCACGAACTGAGAACCCCGTTGAACGGCGTCATCGGTATCGCGGAGATGCTGCTCACGGTCGAGTCGATTCGAAATGACCCGATCCGGTCGAACGAATATCTAAACGACATCAAGGGAAGCGGTGAACATCTTCTGACGCTGGTCAGCGATATGCTGGATATGGCCGCAATCGAGCGCGGCAGCCAGAAGATGACCCCGGAGACGTTTGATATCGTCAAGACGATTTCCGAAATCGCACGGACGATGCAAAGCTCCCAGGGACCCGATGCATCCATTCGTTTCGTTGCCCCGCCCGGCCCGGTTCACGTCCAGGCGGACCGGCGCGCGTTCCGCCAGGTGATGATCAATCTGATTTCGAACGGAATTCACCACGGCGGAGGGGCGGTCACCATCGAGACAATCGCCCGGAACACTGACCGGCCTGACAGCCCCGGCCAGGAAGACGGCTTCACCCGTGTGGTCATTTCCGACGAAGGCCCGGGCATGTCCGACGATCTGATGGACATGGTCGGCCAGCCTTTCCCGCACGCCCATTCCCCGCATGTGAGAAGCACCTCCACAGGATCCGGCCTCGGACTGGCCATCGTGTCGCAACTGATGTCCCTGAATGCAGGCGCGTTTGAGATCTTCAGCAATCCGGGAGCCGGCACACGGGCCATCACCTGCTGGAAGTCGGCTCGACTTCCCGCCAAGGCGGCCGTGGCAGGCGACTAGTCGAAGGGCAATTGCCCGCCTCGCACCGGACGACTAGGTTGGCGCGTCATGTTTCAGATCTTTGAGGAACCAAGCCATGCCCTTTCCCGGCCGCTACCCGAATTCCCGTCCGCGACGCAACCGCTCCAGCCAGTCTGTTCGTGCCCTGACCGCGGAAAACGTGCTGACGACGGACGACCTGATCTGGCCTGTCTTTGTGATGGATGGGGACGTCGGACGGCAGCCGGTTCCGTCGATGCCGGGGGTCGACCGGCTGTCAGTTGATTATGCAGTCGACGCGGCAAGATCCGCGGTCGATCTGGGAATTCGTGCGATCGCGATCTTCCCCTATACAGACCCGGATTTGCGGGACGAAGACGGCAGTGAGGCGTCGAATCCCGACAATCTGGTCTGCCGCGCAGTGCGGGCCATTCGGGCAGCCTGCCCGGATCTTATGCTGATTTGTGATGTCGCCCTCGACCCCTATACCAGCCACGGACATGACGGGTTGCTGCGCGATGGCGAAATTCTGAACGATGAGACCGTCGACGCCCTGGTGAGGCAGGCCCTGGTACAGGCCGAAGCCGGCTGCGACACACTTGCGCCCTCGGACATGATGGATGGCCGGATCGGGGCAATTCGTGCCGCACTCGACGATTCCGGGAATACCAACGTCCGGATCATGTCCTACGCCGCGAAGTATGCTTCCTGCTTCTATGGGCCGTTCCGCGACGCAGTCGGGTCGTCGTCGGCCCTCATCGGTGACAAGCGGACCTATCAGATGGATCCCGCCAATAGCGATGAAGCCATAAGGGAAGTGGAGATGGACCTCGCTGAGGGGGCCGACATGGTGATGGTAAAGCCCGGGATGCCATATCTGGACATCGTGCGTCGGGTGAAGGAAACCTTTCGTGTTCCGACCTTCGCCTACCAGGTTTCAGGTGAGTATTCGATGCTCAGAACGGCGTTCGATATGGGGCGCCTGGATCCGCAACGCGGCGTGCTCGAGGCACTGCTCTGCTTTAAACGCGCCGGTGCAGACGGAATACTGACCTACTTCGCATTGGATGCGGCAAAACGATTGAATAAATTATAAATACCATACGTTTTTTAATAAAAATTTAGGTAAATTCTGTTGATCGCTGATATCTTCGGCGGTACCCCACTATGGACCGGTTGCGGATTTGGAATGGCCCGTCAGCTTGGCGGCGCATAGAGCGCCACGGCTTCGCCCTTCGTCGTCGTGTTGCTTCGGGCCAACAAGCGATGCCTGCACTGCGCAACTGGATAACGCTGAGTGGATGAGCGCAGAATAGCCTCCATCCGGCATATCTCTGGAGGCGCGTCATGGCAGAAGTCCCTGTAAACGCCGAGTTCTCCGTCCGCGACCTATCAAAGTCCGACGCAGACCCTGCTCAGTCCTCCTTTCCCGAAATCACTCTTTCGCTGGATGACGGGGCATTCTTTTCAGACGGGCGGCTCACCCTCCCCGTCTCGCACGACGACGCCGTTATCGTCCTGCCGACCGAGGACGGGTTGCTCGTTTCGACGCCTGTTGCCGTTTATGTCCTGCCGAATTTCTGGTCCTGGCTGGAAACCGACACGCTCAAGATAATCGCTCTGTCCGACGGGCCGGAATACGATCCGATTGACTTCCTTGAGACGTTTGCCGGCCAGGACGTTCTCGAGCAATTGATTTATTCCATCGAAACATCCTCCGATACGAGCGTCGGGGAGCCCGACTTGAACATGGACGCTGACGGCATCCTCGACATGCGCGACCTGACTGCGGCCGACCTGGATTTCTTGGTTGGCGGTGAATCGCGGGCGCTTGACCTCGCGGAGGCCCCGGCACGAGGGTTTTCAGACATCACGGTCAATTGGGACGCATCCCTTAATCGCTTGTTTACCGAAAACGAGGCAGATTTTGGGGGCTAGCGCGCCTTGTCCGGAGGATTGTTCGTGGATCGAACAGGTTTTCGACGGTTTTTTGGCAGATTTAGTTAAAACTGTGACGATCATCACTGAGTTTTAAACCTGCCTGTGGCACCCTTACGGTGCGGATATCGCCGTCTCGCGGCACATGGTGTGCGACTCGGTTTGTTGAAGATGCCTCCGCGCAATAAGTGGCGCGCGGTATGGAGATAGCTGTTATGGCCGAAATGGATCTCGTCGAGCTGCAGGAACTGGTGCTGAACGGTGGAGGCAACAAGCCCCTGCCCGATCACCTGATCGAGGCGGCTGAAGTCATTAACGTCCAAGAAGACGGCATGATCCAGGACGGCAGGTTGCGGATCGTGTTCGATCCGGAAACCGCTCAGCTGATTGCCGTTTTCGAGGATGATCTGGCCATCATCACCGAGGACGGCGAATTCATCGTCCTCAAGGATTTCGTGCCGGCTGTGTCGGAGGGCATGCTTGAGCTTGTCGCTCTGCCGGATGGGTCTCTGCAGGAGGCACCGGATTTTCTGGAGGAGTACGGGCTCGGATCGGGCCTTGCAGAGGCGCTTGCAGATATCGAGACGGCGGCCGGCGAGACGGCAATCCCGTCATCGACGACGAACCGGGCAGAAGCCAATCGGTTCGAAAACGAGGCACTGAACTCCGATTCCGAGGACTCACAGAATGCGCCGCTTGGCTCACTTGGGGGTGGCGGCGGTGGCGGTGGCCAATCGCAAAGCGGAAATTCTCAAGCCGGCGGCGATAACGCATCCGGCGGCGGGTCGGATAGCGAATCCGCAAGCGGCGGCGCTTCCGGCGGCAATGGCTCATCAGGGGGTTCGGCAAGCGCCGACACCGGCGCCAGTGCACCGGATTTGGCTGTATCGAACGCCATCACCGGATCGGAAGATCAGTCCGTAGCACTCACAATCGAGGCCGCTCTGACGGATCTCGACGGTTCCGAAACACTGGCGATCACCATTTCCGGACTGCCGGAGGGCGCACAATTGAGCGCCGGCGTTCATGACCCCGTCTCCGAAGCCTGGGTTCTGACGGAATCGGATCTTGCGGGCCTCATGTTGACTCCCCCGACAAATTTCGACGGATCCATAGACCTGACCGTGCGCGCCATTGCCGTGGAAAGTAACGGCGGCGCACGGACCGTTGTATCGGATACCGTCTCGGTCCAGATCGATCCTGAAGCCGACCTCCCGACCCTGACCCTTTCCACACCCGCCTCGGGCCTGGAAGACACCGAAATCGACCTCGACATCCAAGCCGTTTTGTCTGACGAGTCGGAGACACTCTCGATCACCATTTCCGGGATTCCTGAGGGTGCGACCCTCAGTGCGGGCACGGTGAACGAGGATGGCTCCGTCACCCTGACGCCGGCACAGCTCGAGGGTCTGACCATCACGCCGGCGGCGAACAGCGCGGATGACTTCACGCTGACCGTCACGGCGACCTCGACCGACGGAACCGATACCGCAACGCAGACGGCGGAACTGCCGGTGACGGTGACCGGTGTGGCCGACGAGGCGACGCTCGGGACGGCCGCGGCTTCCGGCGACGAGGACAGCGCCATTGCATTGGATATCGATGTGTCCGGCGTCAATGCCGGCGACAGTGCCAGCGTCACGATCTCGGGCATTCCTGAAGGGGCGACCCTGTCCGCGGGCACGGTGAACGAGGACGGCTCCGTCACCCTGACCCCGGCGCAGCTGGAAGGTCTGACGATTACGCCGGCCGCGGACAGCGATGCGGATTTCACGCTGACGGTGGCGGTGACGACGACGGATGCCGACAGCGGCGATACGGCGACGGTGACCGAGACCCTGGACGTCACGGTCGACGCCGTGGCCGATACGCCGAGCCTCGCAGTCGATGCGGCGGCCGGCAGCGAAGACAGCGCCATCGCCCTCGACATCACCTCGGCTCTCACCGATACCGACGGGTCGGAGACCCTGGCCGTCACCATCTCCGGGATTCCCGAGGGTGCGACGCTCAGTGCGGGCACGGTGAACGAGGACGGGTCGGTCACCCTGACCCCGGCGCAGCTGGAAGGTCTGACCATCACGCCGGCGGCGAACAGTGCCGACGACTTCACGCTGACCGTGACGGCAACCTCGACCGACGGCACCGATACCGCAACGCAGACCGCCTCCCTGCCCGTCTCCGTCACCGGGGTCGCGGATGAGGCAACCCTTGGCACAGCCTCGGCGTCGGGCGACGAGGACTCGGCGATTGCTCTCGACATCGATGTGTCCGGCGTCAATGCCGGCGACAGTGCCAGTGTGACGATCTCCGGCATCCCGGAAGGCGCCACGCTCAGCGCCGGAACTGTCAATGAGGATGGCTCCGTCACCCTCACCCCGGCGCAGCTGGAAGGTCTGACCATCACGCCGGCGGCGGACAGCGATGCGGATTTCACGCTGACGGTGGCGGTGACGACGACGGATGCCGACAGCGGTGATACGGCGACGGTGACCGAGACCCTGGACGTCACGGTCGACGCCGTGGCCGATACGCCGAGCCTCGCGGTCGACGCGGCGGCCGGCAGCGAAGACAGCGCCATCGCCCTCGATATCACCTCGGCGCTCACCGATACCGACGGATCCGAGACCCTGGCCGTCACCATCTCCGGGATCCCTGAGGGTGCCACGCTCTCGGCCGGGACGGTGAACGAAGATGGGTCGGTGACCCTCACCCCGGCGCAGCTCGAAGGTCTGACCATCACGCCGGCGGCGAACAGTGCCGACGACTTCACGCTGACCGTCACGGCAACCTCGACCGACGGGACCGATACGGCGACGCAGACGGCGGAACTGCCGGTGACGGTCACCGGTGTGGCCGATGAGGCAACTCTCGGGACGGCCGCGGACTCGGGCGACGAGGACTCGGCCATCGCGCTCGATATCAACGTCAGCAATGTGGCCGATGGCGACAGTGCCAGCGTCACGATCTCGGGCATTCCCGATGGCGCGACCCTCAGCGCAGGCACGGTGAACGAGGACGGTACCGTCACTCTGACGCCGGCGCAGCTGGAAGGTCTGACGATCACGCCGGCTGCGGACAGCGATGCGGATTTCACGCTGACGGTGGCGGTGACGACGACGGATGCCGACAGCGGCGATACGGCGACGGTAACCGAGACCCTGGACGTCACGGTAGACGCTGTAGCCGACACGCCGAGCCTCGCGGTCGATGCGGCCGCCGGCAGCGAAGACAGCGCCATCGCCCTCGACATCACCTCGGCGCTCACCGATACCGACGGCTCCGAGACCCTGGCCGTCACCATCTCCGGGATCCCGGAAGGTGCCACGCTCTCGGCCGGGACCGTCAATGAAGATGGCAGCGTCACCCTGACACCGGCGCAGCTGGAAGGTCTGACCATCACACCGGCCGCGAACAGTGCCGACGACTTCACGCTGACCGTCACGGCAACCTCGACCGACGGGACCGATACCGCAACCCAGACGGCGGAACTGCCGGTGACGGTCACGGGGATCGCGGACGAGGCGACACTCGGAACGGCCGCGGCGTCGGGCGACGAGGACTCAGCGATCGCGCTCGACATCGATGTCAGCAATGTGGCCGATGGCGACAGTGCGTCGGTAACCATCTCGGGCATTCCCGGTGGCGCGACCCTCTCCGCCGGAACCGTCAATGAAGACGGATCGGTGACGCTGACCCCGGCACAGCTCGAGGGGCTGACGATCACGCCGGCTGCGGACAGCGATGCGGATTTCACGCTGACGGTGGCGGTGACGACGACGGATGGCGACAGCGGCGATACGGCGACGGTGACCGAGACCCTGGACGTCACGGTGGACGCCGTGGCCGATACGCCGAGCCTCGCGGTCGAGGCGGCGGCCGGCAGCGAAGACAGCGCCATCGCCCTCGACATCACCTCGGCTCTCACCGACACCGACGGATCCGAGACGCTCGCCGTCACCATCTCCGGGATCCCTGAGGGTGCCACCCTCAGTGCGGGCACGGTGAACGAGGATGGGTCGGTGACCCTGACGCCGGCACAGCTCGAAGGTCTGACCATCACGCCGGCGGCGAACAGCGCCGACGACTTCACGCTGACCGTCACGGCGACCTCGACCGACGGGACCGATACCGCAACCCAGACGGCGGAACTGCCGGTGACGGTCACCGGGGTCGCGGATGAGGCGACACTCGGGACGGCCACGGCGTCGGGCGACGAGGACTCAGCGATCGCGCTAGACATCGATGTGTCCGGCGTCAATGCCGGCGACAGCGCCAGTGTGACGATCTCCGGCATCCCGGAAGGTGCCACGCTCTCGGCTGGCACGGTGAACGAGGACGGCAGCGTCACCCTGACCCCGGCGCAACTGGAAGGTCTGACCATCACGCCGGCGGCGAACAGCGATGCGGATTTCACGCTGACGGTGGCGGTGACGACGACGGATGCCGACAGCGGCGATACGGCGACGGTGACCGAGACCCTGGACGTCACGGTCGACGCCGTGGCCGATACGCCGAGCCTCGCAGTCGATGCGGCGGCCGGCAGCGAAGACAGCGCCATCGCCCTCGACATCACCTCGGCTCTCACCGATACCGACGGGTCGGAGACCCTGGCCGTCACCATCTCCGGGATTCCCGAGGGTGCGACGCTCAGTGCGGGCACGGTGAACGAGGACGGGTCGGTCACCCTGACCCCGGCGCAGCTGGAAGGTCTGACCATCACGCCGGCGGCGAACAGTGCCGACGACTTCACGCTGACCGTGACGGCAACCTCGACCGACGGCACCGATACCGCAACGCAGACCGCCTCCCTGCCCGTCTCCGTCACCGGGGTCGCGGATGAGGCAACCCTTGGCACAGCCTCGGCGTCGGGCGACGAGGACTCGGCGATTGCTCTCGACATCGATGTGTCCGGCGTCAATGCCGGCGACAGTGCCAGTGTGACGATCTCCGGCATCCCGGAAGGCGCCACGCTCAGCGCCGGAACTGTCAATGAGGATGGCTCCGTCACCCTCACCCCGGCGCAGCTGGAAGGTCTGACCATCACGCCGGCGGCGGACAGCGATGCGGATTTCACGCTGACGGTGGCGGTGACGACGACGGATGCCGACAGCGGTGATACGGCGACGGTGACCGAGACCCTGGACGTCACGGTCGACGCCGTGGCCGATACGCCGAGCCTCGCGGTCGACGCGGCGGCCGGCAGCGAAGACAGCGCCATCGCCCTCGATATCACCTCGGCGCTCACCGATACCGACGGATCCGAGACCCTGGCCGTCACCATCTCCGGGATCCCTGAGGGTGCCACGCTCTCGGCCGGGACGGTGAACGAAGATGGGTCGGTGACCCTCACCCCGGCGCAGCTCGAAGGTCTGACCATCACGCCGGCGGCGAACAGTGCCGACGACTTCACGCTGACCGTCACGGCAACCTCGACCGACGGGACCGATACGGCGACGCAGACGGCGGAACTGCCGGTGACGGTCACCGGTGTGGCCGATGAGGCAACTCTCGGGACGGCCGCGGACTCGGGCGACGAGGACTCGGCCATCGCGCTCGATATCAACGTCAGCAATGTGGCCGATGGCGACAGTGCCAGCGTCACGATCTCGGGCATTCCCGATGGCGCGACCCTCAGCGCAGGCACGGTGAACGAGGACGGTACCGTCACTCTGACGCCGGCGCAGCTGGAAGGTCTGACGATCACGCCGGCTGCGGACAGCGATGCGGATTTCACGCTGACGGTGGCGGTGACGACGACGGATGCCGACAGCGGCGATACGGCGACGGTAACCGAGACCCTGGACGTCACGGTAGACGCTGTAGCCGACACGCCGAGCCTCGCGGTCGATGCGGCCGCCGGCAGCGAAGACAGCGCCATCGCCCTCGACATCACCTCGGCGCTCACCGATACCGACGGCTCCGAGACCCTGGCCGTCACCATCTCCGGGATCCCGGAAGGTGCCACGCTCTCGGCCGGGACCGTCAATGAAGATGGCAGCGTCACCCTGACACCGGCGCAGCTGGAAGGTCTGACCATCACACCGGCCGCGAACAGTGCCGACGACTTCACGCTGACCGTCACGGCAACCTCGACCGACGGGACCGATACCGCAACCCAGACGGCGGAACTGCCGGTGACGGTCACGGGGATCGCGGACGAGGCGACACTCGGAACGGCCGCGGCGTCGGGCGACGAGGACTCAGCGATCGCGCTCGACATCGATGTCAGCAATGTGGCCGATGGCGACAGTGCGTCGGTAACCATCTCGGGCATTCCCGGTGGCGCGACCCTCTCCGCCGGAACCGTCAATGAAGACGGATCGGTGACGCTGACCCCGGCACAGCTCGAGGGGCTGACGATCACGCCGGCTGCGGACAGCGATGCGGATTTCACGCTGACGGTGGCGGTGACGACGACGGATGGCGACAGCGGCGATACGGCGACGGTGACCGAGACCCTGGACGTCACGGTGGACGCCGTGGCCGATACGCCGAGCCTCGCGGTCGAGGCGGCGGCCGGCAGCGAAGACAGCGCCATCGCCCTCGACATCACCTCGGCTCTCACCGACACCGACGGATCCGAGACGCTCGCCGTCACCATCTCCGGGATCCCTGAGGGTGCCACCCTCAGTGCGGGCACGGTGAACGAGGATGGGTCGGTGACCCTGACGCCGGCACAGCTCGAAGGTCTGACCATCACGCCGGCGGCGAACAGCGCCGACGACTTCACGCTGACCGTCACGGCGACCTCGACCGACGGGACCGATACCGCAACCCAGACGGCGGAACTGCCGGTGACGGTCACCGGGGTCGCGGATGAGGCGACACTCGGGACGGCCACGGCGTCGGGCGACGAGGACTCAGCGATCGCGCTAGACATCGATGTGTCCGGCGTCAATGCCGGCGACAGCGCCAGTGTGACGATCTCCGGCATCCCGGAAGGTGCCACGCTCTCGGCTGGCACGGTGAACGAGGACGGCAGCGTCACCCTGACCCCGGCGCAACTGGAAGGTCTGACCATCACGCCGGCGGCGAACAGCGATGCGGATTTCACGCTGACGGTGGCGGTGACGACGACGGATGCCGACAGCGGCGATACGGCGACGGTGACCGAGACCCTGGACGTCACGGTCGACGCCGTGGCCGATACGCCGAGCCTCGCAGTCGATGCGGCGGCCGGCAGCGAAGACAGCGCCATCGCCCTCGACATCACCTCGGCTCTCACCGATACCGACGGCTCCGAGACCCTGGCCGTCACCATCTCCGGGATCCCTGAAGGTGCCACGCTCTCGGCCGGGACCGTCAATGAAGATGGCAGCGTCACCCTGATACCGGCGCAGCTTGAAGGCCTGACGATTACCCCGGCGGCGAACAGTGCCGACGACTTCACGCTGACCGTCACGGCAACCTCGACCGACGGAACCGACACCGCAACGCAGACGGCGGAACTGCCGGTGACGGTCACCGGGGTCGCGGATGAGGCAACTCTCGGGACGGCCGCGGCCTCTGGTGATGAAGACTCGGCGATCGCGCTCGACATCGATGTCAGCAATGTGGCCGATGGCGACAGTGCGTCGGTAACCATCTCGGGCATTCCCGGTGGCGCGACCCTCTCCGCCGGAACCGTCAATGAAGACGGATCGGTGACGCTGACCCCGGCACAGCTCGAGGGGCTGACGATCACGCCGGCTGCGGACAGCGATGCGGATTTCACGCTGACGGTTGCGGTGACGACGACGGATGCCGACAGCGGCGATACGGCGACGGTAACCGAGACCCTGGACGTCACGGTAGACGCCGTGGCCGATACGCCGAGCCTCTCGGTCGATGCGGCCGCCGGCAGCGAAGACAGCGCCATCGCCCTCGACATCACCTCGGCGCTCACCGATACCGACGGCTCCGAGACGCTCGCCGTCACCATCTCCGGGATCCCGGAAGGTGCCACGCTCTCGGCCGGGACCGTCAATGAAGATGGCAGCGTCACCCTGACACCGGCGCAGCTCGAAGGTCTGACCATCACACCGGCCGCGAACAGTGCCGACGACTTCACGCTGACCGTCACGGCAACCTCGACCGACGGGACCGATACCGCAACCCAGACGGCGGAACTGCCGGTGACGGTCACGGGGATCGCGGACGAGGCGACACTCGGAACGGCCGCGGCGTCGGGCGACGAGGACTCAGCGATCGCGCTCGACATCGATGTCAGCAATGTGGCCGATGGCGACAGTGCGTCGGTAACCATCTCGGGCATTCCCGGTGGCGCGACCCTCTCCGCCGGAACCGTCAATGAAGACGGATCGGTGACGCTGACCCCGGCACAGCTCGAGGGGCTGACGATCACGCCGGCTGCGGACAGCGATGCGGATTTCACGCTGACGGTGGCGGTGACGACGACGGATGCCGACAGCGGCGATACGGCGACGGTGACCGAGACCCTGGACGTCACGGTGGACGCCGTGGCCGATACACCGAGCCTCGCGGTCGATGCGGCGGCCGGCAGCGAGGACAGCGCCATCGCCCTCGACATCACCTCGGCTCTCACCGATACCGACGGCTCCGAGACCCTGGCCGTCACCATCTCCGGGATCCCTGAGGGTGCCACGCTCTCGGCCGGGACCGTCAATGAAGATGGCAGCGTCACACTGACGCCGGCGCAGCTCGAAGGTCTGACCATCACACCGGCCGCGAACAGTGCCGACGACTTCACGCTGACCGTCACGGCGACCTCGACCGACGGTACCGATACGGCGACGCAGACCGCCTCCCTGCCGGTCTCCGTCACCGGTGTGGCCGACGAGGCGACACTCGGGACGGCCGCGGCCTCTGGTGATGAAGACTCGGCGATCGCGCTCGACATCGATGTCAGCAATGTGGCCGATGGCGACAGTGCGTCGGTAACCATCTCGGGCATTCCCGGTGGCGCGACCCTCTCCGCCGGAACCGTCAATGAAGACGGATCGGTGACGCTGACCCCGGCGCAGCTTGAGGGTCTGACGATCACGCCGGCTGCGGACAGCGATGCGGATTTCACGCTGACGGTGGCGGTGACGACGACGGATGCCGACAGCGGCGATACGGCGACGGTGACCGAGACCCTGGACGTCACGGTGGACGCCGTGGCCGATACGCCGAGCCTCGCAGTCGAGGCGGCCGTCGGCAGCGAAGACAGCGCCATCGCCCTCGACATCACCTCGGCTCTCACCGATACCGACGGCTCCGAGACCCTGGCCGTCACCATCTCCGGGATCCCTGAGGGTGCCACGCTCTCGGCCGGGACGGTGAACGAAGATGGGTCGGTGACCCTCACCCCGGCGCAGCTCGAAGGTCTGACCATCACGCCGGCGGCGAACAGCGCCGACGACTTCACGCTGACCGTCACGGCGACCTCGACCGACGGGACCGATACCGCAACCCAGACGGCGGAACTGCCGGTGACGGTCACCGGTGTGGCCGACGAGGCGACACTCGGGACGGCCACGGCCTCTGGTGATGAAGACTCGGCGATCGCGCTAGACATCGATGTGTCCGGCGTCAATGCCGGCGACAGCGCCAGTGTGACGATCTCGGGCATACCGGAAGGTGCGACGCTCAGCGCCGGAACCGTCAATGAAGACGGATCGGTGACGCTGACCCCGGCACAGCTCGAGGGGCTGACGATCACGCCGGCTGCGGACAGCGATGCGGATTTCACGCTGACGGTGGCGGTGACGACGACGGATGGCGACAGCGGCGATACGGCGACGGTAACCGAGACCCTGGACGTCACGGTGGACGCCGTGGCCGATACGCCGAGCCTCGCAGTCGAGGCGGCCGTCGGCAGCGAGGACAGCGCCATCGCCCTCGACATCACCTCGGCGCTCACCGACACCGACGGCTCCGAGACGCTCGCCGTCACCATCTCCGGGATCCCGGAAGGTGCCACGCTCTCGGCCGGGACCGTCAATGAAGATGGCAGCGTCACCCTCACCCCGGCGCAGCTCGAAGGTCTGACCATCACGCCGGCGGCGAACAGCGCCGACGACTTCACGCTGACCGTCACGGCGACCTCGACGGACGGCACCGATACGGCGACCCAGACGGCGGAACTGCCGGTGACGGTCACCGGTGTGGCCGATGAGGCAACTCTCGGGACGGCCGCGGCCTCGGGCGACGAGGACTCGGCCATCGCGCTCGATATCAACGTCAGCAATGTGGCCGATGGCGACAGTGCCAGTGTCACCATCTCGGGCATTCCCGATGGCGCGACCCTCTCGGCCGGAACCGTCAATGAGGACGGTACCGTCACTCTGACGCCGGCGCAGCTGGAAGGCCTGACGATCACGCCGGCTGCGGACAGCGATGCGGATTTCACGCTGACGGTTGCGGTGACGACGACGGATGCCGACAGCGGCGATACGGCGACGGTGACCGAGACCCTGGACGTCACGGTCGACGCCGTGGCCGATACGCCGAGCCTCGCGGTCGACGTGGCCGCCGGCAGCGAAGACAGCGCCATCGCCCTCGACATCACCTCGGCGCTCACCGACACCGACGGATCCGAGACCCTGGCCGTGACCATCTCCGGGATTCCCGAGGGTGCGACGCTCTCGGCTGGGACGGTGAACGAAGATGGTTCCGTCACCCTGACCCCGGCGCAGCTGGAAGGTCTGACCATCACGCCGGCGGCGAACAGCGCGGAAGACTTCACGCTGACCGTGACCGCGACCTCGACGGACGGCACCGATACGGCGACCCAGACCGCCTCCCTGCCCGTCTCCGTCACCGGGGTCGCGGATGAGGCAACTCTCGGGACGGCCGCGGCGTCGGGCGACGAGGACTCAGCGATTGCTCTCGATATCGATGTGTCCGGCATCAATGCCGGCGACAGCGCCAGTGTCACGATCTCGGGCATCCCGGAAGGTGCAACGCTCAGCGCCGGAACCGTCAATGAGGATGGCTCCGTCACCCTGACCCCGGCACAGTTGGAAGGTCTGACCATCACGCCGGCGTCGGACAGCGATGCCGACTTCACGCTGACGGTGGCGGTGACGACGACGGATGCCGACAGCGGTGATACGGCGACGGTGACCGAGACCCTGGACGTCACGGTCGACGCCGTGGCCGATACGCCGAGCCTCGCGGTCGAGGCCGCAGCCGGCAGCGAGGACAGCGCCATCGCCCTCGACATCACCTCGGCGCTCACCGACACCGACGGATCCGAGACCCTGGCCGTCACCATCTCCGGGATTCCCGAGGGTGCGACGCTCAGCGCAGGCACGGTGAATGAGGATGGCAGCGTCACCCTGATACCGGCGCAGCTGGAAGGTCTGACCATCACGCCGGCGGCGAACAGTGCCGACGACTTCACGCTGACCGTGACCGCGACGTCGACCGACGGCACCGATACCGCAACCCAGACCGCCTCCCTGCCAGTCTCCGTCACCGGTGTGGCCGATGAGGCGACACTCGGGACGGCCGCCGCCTCTGGTGATGAAGACTCGGCCATCGCATTGGATATCGATGTGTCCGGCGTCAATGCCGGCGACAGTGCCAGTGTCACGATCTCCGGGATCCCGGAAGGTGCCACGCTCTCGGCCGGCACGGTGAACGAGGATGGCTCCGTCACCCTGACCCCGGCACAGTTGGAAGGTCTGACCATCACGCCGGCGTCGGACAGCGATGCGGATTTCACGCTGACGGTGGCGGTGACGACGACGGATGTCGACAGCGGCGATACGGCAACGGTGACCGAGACCCTGGACGTCACGGTCGACGCCGTGGCCGATACGCCGAGCCTCGCAGTCGAGGCGGCCGCCGGCAGCGAAGACAGCGCCATCGCCCTCGACATCACCTCCGCGCTCACCGATACCGACGGCTCCGAGACCCTGGCCGTCACCATCTCCGGGATCCCGGAAGGTGCCACGCTCTCGGCCGGAACGGTGAACGAGGATGGCAGCGTCACCCTGACCCCGGCGCAGCTCGAAGGTCTGACCATCACGCCGGCGGCGAACAGCGCGGAAGACTTCACGCTGACCGTCACGGCGACCTCGACCGACGGCACCGATACCGCAACGCAGACCGCCTCCCTGCCCGTCTCCGTCACCGGGGTCGCGGATGAGGCAACCCTTGGCACAGCCTCGGCGTCGGGCGACGAGGACAGCGCCATCGCATTGGACATCGATGTGTCCGGCGTCAATGCCGGCGACAGCGCCAGTGTCACCATCTCGGGCATTCCCGAAGGCGCAACCCTCTCGGCTGGCACGGTGAATGAGGACGGCAGCGTCACCCTGACGCCGGCGCAGCTGGAAGGCCTGACCATCACGCCGGCGTCGGACAGCGATGCGGATTTCACGCTGACGGTGGCGGTGACGACGACGGATGTCGACAGCGGCGATACGGCAACGGTGACCGAGACCCTGGACGTCACGGTCGACGCCGTGGCCGATACGCCGAGCCTCGCAGTCGAGGCGGCCGCCGGCAGCGAAGACAGCGCCATCGCCCTCGACATCACCTCCGCGCTCACCGACACCGACGGATCCGAGACCCTGGCCGTCACCATCTCCGGGATCCCGGAAGGTGCCACGCTCTCGGCCGGAACGGTGAACGAGGATGGCAGCGTCACCCTGACCCCGGCGCAGCTCGAAGGTCTGACCATCACGCCGGCGGCGAACAGCGCGGAAGACTTCACGCTGACCGTCACGGCGACCTCGACCGACGGCACCGATACCGCAACCCAGACCGCCTCCCTGCCCGTCTCCGTCACCGGGGTTGCGGATGAGGCCGGCCTGGCGACCGCAGCCGCTTCCGGTGATGAAGACTCGGCGATTGCACTCGATATCGATGTCAGCAATGTGGCCGATGGCGACAGTGCGTCGGTAACCATCTCCGGGATCCCGGAAGGTGCGACGCTCTCGGCCGGGACCGTCAATGAAGATGGCAGCGTCACCCTGACGCCGGCACAGTTGGAAGGTCTGACGATCACGCCGGCGTCGGACAGCGATGCGGATTTCACGCTGACGGTGGCGGTGACGACGACGGATGGCGACAGCGGTGATACGGCGACGGTGACCGAGACCCTGGATGTCACGGTCGACGCCGTGGCCGATACGCCGAGCCTCGCAGTCGATGCGGCCGCCGGCGCCGAAGACAGCGTCATTACCCTCGACATCACCTCGGCGCTCACCGATACCGACGGCTCCGAGACCCTGGCCGTCACCATCTCCGGGATTCCCGAGGGTGCCACGCTCAGTGCGGGCACGGTGAACGAGGACGGTACCGTCACTCTGACGCCGGCGCAGCTTGAGGGGCTGACCATCACGCCGGCGGCGAACAGTGCGGATGACTTCACGCTGACCGTCACGGCAACCTCGACCGACGGCACCGACACCGCAACCCAGACGGCGGAACTGCCGGTGACGGTCACCGGGGTCGCGGATGAGGCGACGCTCGGGACGGCCGCGGCGTCGGGCGTCGAGGACTCGGCGATCGCGCTCGACATCGATGTCAGCAATGTGGCCGATGGCGACAGTGCCAGTGTCACCATCTCCGGCATCCCCGAAGGTGCGACCCTCAGCGCGGGCACGGTGAATGACGATGGTTCCGTAACCCTGACGCCGGCACAGTTGGAAGGTCTGACGATCACGCCGGCTGCGGACAGCGATGCGGATTTCACGCTGACGGTGGCGGTGACGACGACGGATGGCGACAGCGGCGATACGGCGACGGTGACCGAGACCCTGGATGTCACGGTCGACGCCGTGGCCGACACGCCGAGCCTCGCAGTCGAGGCCGCAGCCGGCAGCGAAGACAGCGCCATCGCCCTCGACATCACCTCCGCGCTCACCGACACCGACGGGTCGGAGACGCTCTCAGTTGAAATCGGAGGCATTCCCGTGGGGGCAATCCTGACGGCGAACGGTGAGACAGTAACGGTTTCCAACGGCGCTGCCGTCCTGACCGCAAATCAGCTGAGCGATCTTACGATCACGCCACCGCCGAACAGCAGCGACGACTTTACGCTGACCGTCACGGCGACATCCACGGATGGCGACGACACAGCGACCACCGTCGGAACGATCCCGGTCACCGTCGACGCCGTGGCCGACGCACCGGAACTGACAACGATCGCCGCATCCGGCGAGGAAGACAGCGCCATCGCCCTCGACATTTCCGCCGCACTCACCGATGACAGCGAAACCCTGACGGTCGAGATTTCGAATATTCCCAATGGCGCGGTCCTGACCGCGAACGGCGTTGCCGTCGCGGTATCCGCAGGCGTCGCGGTCCTGACGGCAAGCCAGCTCGACGCGTTGGAAATCACACCGCCGCCGAACAGCAGCGATGACTTTACCCTGACCGTCACGGCAACATCCACGGATGGTGAAGACACAGCGACCACCGTCGGAACGATCCCGGTCACCGTCGACGCCGTGGCCGACACACCGACGCTCAGCGCTGCCGACGCGGCCGGCACGGAGGACGCGGCGATTGCCCTGAATATCCAGGCCGGCAGTACCGATTCCGGAGAAGTTCTTTCGATCGAGATCGGTGGCATTCCCGCTGGCGCCATCCTGCAATCCGGTGACGAAATCATTCAGGTTACAAACGGTTCCGCCACCCTGACCGAAGACCAACTATCCGGATTGACGATCAAGCCGCCGACCAACGATGACAGCGACTTCGACCTGTCCGTTACCGTGACCGCAACGGACGGCAACGATACGGCAACCCAATCCGGCACGCTGAGTGTCACGGTCGATACCGAGGCCGACACCCCGACCCTTGACCTAAGCGCCGCCACGGCAAGTGCGAATTCGGTGACCGTCCCCATCGCCCTGCCTTCCGGCCTGCAGGATGCCCTGGTCAATACCAGCGAACCCTATGAGTTGCCGGCCGGAACCGGCCTGCAGGGCGAAATCTACGACACCGGCAGTTCCCTGTCGGATCTGAGCGATGCGGATGCCCTGATTGCAGCCGGTGGCGCGGATGTCACGTTCACGTCGACCACGGTCGATTACGACGGTGGCTCGACGCTTGGACAATTCCTCGGCAATGACGCCGCGAGCGCCAGCGGTACCACCGGCGCGTCCGCCGAAACTTTCGTCGTCAAACTGACCGGTTATGTCTTCATCGAGGCGGGATCGCACAGTTTCCAGGTAACGTCCGACGACGGTTTCCGACTGAAGGTCGGCGGCACAACCGTCACCGAGTTCGACGGCAACCGCGCGTCCGCGACAAGCGACGGCACATTCGTCGCCGAGACGGACGGCCTTTATCCGGTCGAGATCGTCTACTGGGAAAATGGCGGCGACCAGGACCTCTTCGTCAAGATGGACGGCACGACGCTCGGCGGCAACACGCTGTTCAGTAGCGTGCCCGAAGGATTGACGCTCAACGACAGCGGCTATTACAGCGTCCCCGATACCGTGGAAACCGTGACGACCTTGACTGTCTCCGACCTGCCGGAAGGCGCCGTCCTAAGTGCCGGAACCCAAAATCAGGACGGTACCTGGACCGTCGCTGCCGACGATGCAGCCAACCTGACCGTCACCTTCCCCAATGGCGGCGTCCACGCAATTACGGCGACGGTCACGGATTCCGAGGGCAATGCAATCGCGCAGGACACCCTCTCGACCGGGGAGGCCACCAGCTTCACTGCCGCGCTGGAAATCGAGGCGGCGTTGATCGATCTGGACGGCTCCGAGACCCTGTCCGTCACCATCAGCAACTTGCCGACCGGGGCAGTGCTCTCCGCCGGTACAGTCAACGGCGACGGTTCCGTTACGCTGACGCCGGCCCAACTGGACGGGCTGAGCGTTTCACTGCCGAACGGTACAGACACGTTCGACCTTTCGGTAACGGCCACGTCAACGGACGGAACCGACACCGCGAGCATCACCCAGACCTTGACGGTCACGGTACCGGAGACCGCCGGAACGCCGACCCTCTCTGTCAGCGATGCCTCCGGCAACGAGGACAGCGCTATCGATCTCGACCTCTCTGCGGCGGCAACCGATTCCGGTGACGTCATCACGGTCGAACTGTCCGGCGTTCCGACCGGGGCGATCATCGCGGTAGGCGGCGTATCCCAGCCTGTCACGAACGGCACGGTCACCCTTAGCGCGGATCAGCTTTCCGGGGTAACCATCACCCCGCCGCCCAACAGTCACGCCGATTTCGATCTGACGGTCACCGCCAAGGCAACCGACGGCCAGTTCGAGATGACCAGCAGCGATACGATCACCGTCTCGGTAACGGCGGTTGCCGACGCTCCGACAGTCAGCGTCTCAGTGGGATCTGGGAGCAATGTCGCCGTCGATGGGCAGCTTGATCCGGACACGGCGTATCCGCTGACGATCAGCGCACAGCTCCTCGATTCCGACGGTTCGGAAAGCCTGTCGATCTCGCTGGGCAATCTGCCCGAAGGGGCGAGCCTCAGCGCGGATGGAACCGCGATCCAGGTTTCGGACGGATCGGCCACCCTCACCGCCGACCAATTGTCGAACCTTGTCCTGACCATACCGGCGGGCGCGGACGATTTCGACCTTTCCGTCACCGCAACGGCGACCGATGCCAATGGCGCAACGGCCAGCACGACGCAAACCGCCTTGGTCGATGTGCCGGAGGTGGCCGGGCGGACCATTGACGGCGGCACCGGCAGCGACACGCTGCAAGGCGGTGCGGGCGACGATGTCATTACCGGGGACAACCCTGCGGTCGGCTCGGACGACGCCGTGAACGCGATCTTCCACTTCGAACTGGAAGACGCCAGTTGGAGCAGCAACGAAACGGTCACCGATTCCGTCAATGGCGTAACAGGCACCGCGAAGGGCGGAACCGGCTCCGGGTCCGGAACCGAAGGCACCGACGCGGCGCAGTTCGACGGCAGCGGCGACTATATCGAAGTGCCGCACAGCGCGGCGATGGAACTGAACAGCGGTACCTTCTCCGTGGACTTCCTGGCATGGAACAACGGGACCATCGCTTCGAAAGACTCGTCGAACTACGACGATGGCGGGCATTTCGATCTCAAAGTGAACAGCAGCCGCGAGGTGGAACTGCGCGTCCAGACGGAAAACGAGTCCTTCTACCTGAAGGGCGGAGATATCAATTATTCGGACTTCTACAATGCGACCGTGACCTGGGACGGTTCCACGGTCACGCTCTATGTCAACGGGACGGAAGTCGACAGCGTTCAGAGCGATTACAGCATGGCACCGAACCAGAACCCCTGGACCTTCGGCGCGTCCCAAACGACCAGCGGCGATGACGTCGCAGACAATCTGCATACCTATCTGGATGGCCGGATCGACAACCCCACACTCCTGGACGGCGCATTGACGTCCGATCAGGTCGCGACCCTGGCATCGGGTGGTATCGCAGATTATGTCCAGAATCACGCCGGTCGCAGCGAGACCACGCTTTTCGAAACCGACTTCGAGGACGATCCGACGGACTTTGTGGATACAGCCGATGGCTGGTCGACGACCAGCGACAAGATTGAGGTCTGGGGCAACACCCACACCGCGGCTGACGGATCGAAGTTCATCGAACTGAACACCGACCCGTCAGACAATTACTCGGATGCATCCAACATCTATCGCGACATCCAGACGGAAGCCGGCAAGGTCTACAGTCTGACGTTCCAATATTCCGGGCGCCCCGGTTTCGACGACACCGTCAACGCAATGAAGGTTTCAGTCGGCGGCGAGACCCTGGGTGAGTACACTCACGATCTCAGCAACGCATCGGATCACGACTGGCAGGAAGTCACTGTCCAATTCGTAGGAGACGGTACCGTCAAGCGGATCGAGTTCGCCGAGAACGGAACCGACGTCGACTATGGCCGCGGCATGCGCCTTGACGCCATATCGCTCACCTCCGCGTCGAGCGGCGATGACGACACGATCGACGGCGGCGCAGGCGACGACACGATCTATGCCGGCAACGGGGACGACGTAATCTCCGGCGGGACCGGTAACGATGTGATCCACCTGGGTGGCGACAGCGAAGGAGTGGTCTATAACAACATTCCTGTAAGTCATTGGAAACTGGACGAAACGAGCGGCAGCACAGTGGTCGACAGCCGCGGAGACAACGACGGTACCGTTGAAGGCGGCACCGTCCTGGACTTCTCCGGCCGACATGGAAGCGCCGCCGATTTCGACGGCAGCAACGACTACATTCAAGTCGCTCACGACAGCTCAATGGAACTTCAAAGCGGCTCCCTGTCCTTCAATTTCAAGAGCGACCAGCAGCAGAACACACTGGTCTCGAAGGGCGACAATGGCGACGGTGCCGGTCAGTTCCAGTTGACGACACGCAACGACGGGAAGATCCGTTTCCAGTTCACGAAGGAGAACGAGGACAGTGTTACCGTCGAGGGCGGCAGCATCAGCTGGGACAGCTGGAACAATGTCACGGTTACCTGGGGTGAAGAGGGATTGCAGCTGTATTTGAACGGCAGCCTGGTCGACAGCGACACCTCGGTCACAAACGGAATCGATACAAACTCCGAGCCCCTGCGGTTCGGGGTCCGGGATGATTTAGGCGACGATTTCGACGGCGCAATCGACGATATCGCGCTCTACGATCAGCAGTTGTCCGCGACCGACATCTCCTACCTGTCGAACAACGGTGTCGATGCCCTGGTCGATCACTCGACAACAATCATCGCGGCCGGTGCGGACACTGTGGATGCTGGAAGCGGTGACGATACGGTCATCGGGGGCGAAGGTGCCGATACGATTGACGGCGGCAGCGGGATCGACACGATCGACTATTCGGAAAGCGATGAGGCCGTCACCATCGATTTCGGCAGCGGAACGGTCTCCGGCGGACATGCGGAAGGGGATGATATCTCCAACTTCGAAAACATGGTCGGATCGGCTCACAACGACACCTTGATCGGTGATAGCGGCGCGAATCGTCTGGATGGCGGCGCCGGCAGCGATGACCTGACCGGAGGCGCGGGCGCTGATGTCTTCGTTCTTGGCAATCCGGGCGAAGGCATCGACACGATTACCGACTTCAACGCAGCCGAAGGCGACATGCTGGATATCTCCAGCGTGGTGAACATGGACGATATCGACCAGCTTCAGAACTACCTGAAGCTGGAGGAAGACGATGCCGGCAACACCACGGTCAAGGTCAATGCCAACGGCGACGGCAATTCCGACAACTTCGAAGCCGTCGCAACCCTGGAAGGCGTCACCGGGCTGGACGTGAACGACATCATTCAGAATCAGGATGACGGCAGCGGCAACGTCTAACGCTCACATCGTACCAACGCGTCAAAACGGCCGCTTCCAGAACGGGAGCGGCCGCATTCCTTTAAAGGCAGTCTGGCAAGACTCTTACGACGCCGGTGGTCGGTCGAGGATGGCCAGGGCCGCGGCGTAATCCCGCAGATGTCGGACAATCCTCTCCCGGGTCGCTCCTTGTTCAATCGCGGTACGCGCACCGTTCAATGCAATCTGCGCGTCAGTGATTCTGGCGTTGAACCAATCCCGTGGGACATCGGACAACGGCACTTCGGCCCCCGGTTCGCCGGCAAGTGTCACGCTCTCGGCCTGGCCGGGCCGCAAGGACGCCAGCGGCGGTGAAGCAACTTTATCGTCGGCACGCGTTTCGGTCTCTGCCAATGCAAACCGTCGGGTCGCATCGGTCAGGGCCTGCACGCCGGCCCAGATCTGCGATTCCGGGGTGGCGGCATCCTCGGTCTTGTCGATCAGTCGGGCTGCCAGTTCCCGAACGGATTCCAGGGCCCTGTCCCTGCCCTGAGCACGGCCATCGGATGCCATGCCACCGACAAGTGCCAACAGGACGAAACCAGCCAGCGTCAGGCGCATCGACCAAACTGCAGTCATTCCAAATCCTTTCGTCACGCCGATCGGCACCAGTCTCGCAGAACCCCGATCTGATGGGAGTCCATGAGCGCGGGCGCATGGCCGCATCCAGGTATCTCCAGAACCTCCGCCCCGGGCCCCCGACGCGTCATCTCTTTCGCAATTTCCGGTGTCAGCAAATCCGATTCCGCACCGCGCATCACGAATATCGGTATTCGGATCGCATCCCATAGATACCAGAGGTCCGCATCCGCGATCTGATCGCCGCGAAACGGGTCCGCTATACGCGGATCATAGGCATTGACCCAGCAACCGGCTTCATCACGGGCGGTCGAAATCTCCGTCATGAAGCGCCAATCTTCATCGGACTCAAGGCCGAAGGGCGCATACGCAGCGCGAATATGGGCTTCCGCCTTCTGAAAGGTGTCGAAACGCCATTCCACTCCGACATAATCGCCGATGCGCTGCAGCGCTGCCTTGGGAATGAATGGCCCGACATCGTTGAGTACCATGCGGCGGATCGGGCCGCCGGGCATCGCAGCCATCGCCATGCCGATCAGGCCGCCCATCGATGTACCGATCCAATCGACGGACCGCAGCCCCTCGGCGGCCAACATTGTCGTCAGGTCCGCGACATATTGCGGAACCTCATAAGCCCCCCCGGGGCCCAGACGGTCGGACGCCCCTCTTCCGACAATATCGGGACACAGCACCCGATGGCCGTCCGACGCCAAAGCATCCGCAAGGCGCTCAAAATCGCGCCCGTTTCGGGTCAGCCCATGCACACAAACGACCGTTTTCGCCGCATCCGACCGGCCCCAATCCCGATAGACCATCTCGTGGAACCCGGCCTGGCTGGCGCAGCGAACCGACTTCATTCGGAATGGCAAAATATTGCTCCCATCTTCCTGACGCACTGAACAGGCCTGACATTGCCCAACCCCAAGGCTGCATTCAATCTCGCCATGCGCTAGAACGAGGCGATCATTCGAACTTCATTGGTCGGAGCCTTAGCCGTGCGCGTCATTTTCAGATCTGTGCTGATCGTCCTTGCCGTCATCGTACTTTCGGGCGGCGCGCTGATCTGGATTCTGGGCGTCGCCAGCGTTCCGGATGTTGCGGGCGACGAGACACTACCGGGCCTGAATGCGGAGGTCACCGTCATCACCGACGACAGAGGCATTCCGGTCATCCGGGCGGAATCCCTACGCGATGCGTATCGGGCGCTCGGATTTCTGCATGCCCGGGACCGGTTGTGGCAGATGGAAACAACCAGGCGGATCGGGGCCGGCCGCATGGCAGAAATCGTCGGTGCCCCGATGTTGAACTATGACCGAATGATGCGGGAACTCGGTCTTTACCGCCAGGCAGAGCAGCAGGTCGAAGCGCTGAGCCAGAGCGAACGCGACGATCTTCAGGCGTATGCCGACGGGGTAAACGCATTTCTGGAAAACACTGAGGCCCCCTTGCCGGTGGAGTTCCAGCTAACCCTGCATTCTCCCGATCCCTGGGTCATCGCCGACAGCCTTGTCTGGGGTCGCTTGATGTCGCTTCAACTGTCGGGGAACGGATTCTCGGAGGGTCGTCGCGAAGCCCTGATTGACCTGGTGGGCGCCGAACGGGTTCGGGAGTTGTTCCCCCGCAATCTCGCCAGTCCGTCGACCATGAACGACGACAATCGGGATGCCTGGATCGGCAAATACGACGCGTCAAACGCCTGGGTGCTGAGTGGCAAACGGACGGAAACCGGCAAGCCGATCCTTGCAAATGACCCGCATCTCGGGCTGCGCATGCCGGGCCAATGGTATCTGGCCAGGATACAGACCCCAGAACTTTCCCTGACGGGCGCAACCGCGCCCGGTGCTCCGTTTCACATACTAGGTCACAACGGCACGGTCGCCTGGGGCCTCACGACGACCCACGCCGACAATCAGGACACGGTCCGCCTTGATCAGGAGGCGTTCGACGCGTCGGAAGTCCGACAGGAGACAATCCAGGTCCGGTTCGGAGCCGACGAGACGATTACGATCCGGGATTCCGCATTCGGACCTGTCCTCAGCAGGCTCGGTGATCCGCCGGTGGCCCTGCAATGGACGGGAACGAAGACGCTCCCAAGGTCCGTCCAGGCGCTTTACCATCTTAATCGGGCGCAGGACTGGGACCAGTTTCTGCGGGCGCTGGCCCTGTTCGACGACCCGGTACAGAACGTGTTCTACGCAGATACTGCCGGCCGGATCGGCATGAAAGTCGCCGGACGGCTGCCAGTTCGGCACGGCGGAGACGGTACCGTTCCGAATTATTCGGCCCAACCGGAAGCCACATGGCGGGGTGTTCTTCCGTCTCAGGACCTTCCGGGCCTGGTGGACCCGGCCAACGGCCTGATTGCAAACGCCAACAACCGCGTCGTCAGCGCCGATTATCCGAACGATGTTTCGCATGATTTTGTCGACGAGTATCGCGCGGTTCGGCTTCTGGAGGCCCTTTCCGAGGTTCCCGAAGCGCACACACTCGAAGACAGCGCGCGAATTCAGAATGACGTCCTGTCCGACGCGGCCCGTCGGCTGGTGCCCCATTTCCTGAAGGCGGCGCCGACATCGCCCCTTGCCCGGGATGCCCGCAATCTTCTGCGCGACTGGGATTATCGAATGACCCGGGATTCGGCTGCGGCGGCGATCTATATGACGATGCTGAATGAAGCGGTCCGTCTGCTTGCCGAAGACGATCTGGGTGCGGACGCGTTCGAAGCCTATTGGCGCGCCGATGCGCGTTTCGTTGAAGAAGTGCTGACCGTCGCCCCGCACTGGTGTGACGACACTAGAACGGACCCCGAAGAGGATTGCAGTTGGATGCTGTCCTCTGCCCTGGACCGCGCCGTGTTCGTGCTGAATGACGACTATGGGTCGGATGCATCGGCCTGGCGGTGGGGCGATCTGCACACCGCGCCGATGGAAAACTTCCTGCTGGACCTCGTGCCTGGCCTTTCCTCTCTCGGAAACCGTCCGCTGGAAACCAATGGCGGCGATCATACGATCAACCGCGGCCAAAGCCGGGGCGGCGACGGCCGGCATCCGTTCCGTCATATACATGGCGCCGGATATCGGGCGATCTATGATCTGTCGGACCTCGACAACAGCCTGTACGCTCTGGCCGGCGGTCAGTCCGGCAATCCCTTTTCGCCACACTACGATGATCTGCTGGAGCCGTGGCGCGACGGTCGCTATTTCAGAATTCCCGGGCGCACGGGCGATATCGGCGAAGAAAGCGGCGACGTATTGCATCTGCGTCCATGATCGGACCCGTTCACAGGAGATCTGTCCGAAATGTTCCTCAGCGTTTTTGACCTTTTCAAGATCGGCATCGGCCCATCCAGTTCCCACACTGTGGGTCCGATGGTTGCGGCGTCGCGCTTCATCGAGATGCTGAATGAACGCGGATGCTTCGAGACCGTTCAATCCGTGCGGTGCAGTCTGCATGGGTCCCTGGCCTGGACCGGCAAGGGACATGCCAGCGACCGGGCCGTGATCCTGGGGCTTGCCGGGGCGCGTCCCGACACCATCGATCCTGACGACGCCTTCAAGCTGGTTCATCAGATCGATGCCGAGCTTGAAATCTCTCTGGGGGGCACGCGGCGCATTCCCTTCAACCGCGACGACCACCTGATCTTCGATTTCGGACCGCCCCTGCCCGGTCATGCCAATGGCATGATCTTCGCCGCCTTCGACACGGCCGGCGACCTGCTGGCGGAACAGACCTACTATTCCATCGGTGGCGGGTTTGTCGCGACGCCTGAGGAACTGGACAACAGGACCGGTGCCGGCTCCCTGCCGCAATCGGAGGTCCCCTTCCCCTTCAAGTCGGCCAAGGAGATGTTGGCCATGGGAGAGACCTCGGGCCTCTCCATCGCCGACATGAAACTTCAGAACGAATGTACCGCGCGCGACAAGGCGGAGGTCATCGACGGCCTCGACCGCCTCTGGCGTGTCATGCGGAGCTGCATAACACGGGGACTTGGTCAGGACGGCCGACTGCCGGGCGGCCTCGATGTGAAGCGGCGGGCCAAGGCGATCCTGCAGGAACTGGAGAAAAACCGGCAGTCGAACCGCCGTTTTGACCACGACATCATGGATTGGATCAGCCTTTACGCCATCGCGGTGAACGAGGAGAACGCCGCCGGCGGAACCGTCGTGACCGCGCCGACCAACGGGGCGGCGGGGATCATTCCGGCCACAATCCGCTATTACGAAGCCTTCATCCCGGGCGCCAGCCAGGAAGGCATTCGCACCTTCCTTCTGGCCGCCTCCGCGATCGGCGGAATCATCAAGCACAATGCGTCGATCTCCGGCGCAGAGGTCGGCTGTCAGGGAGAAGTCGGTTCAGCTTCCGCCATGGCCGCAGCCGGCCTGGCCGCCGCGCTTGGGGCAACCAACATGCAGGTCGAAAATGCGGCCGAAATCGCGCTTGAGCACCATCTTGGCATGACCTGCGATCCGATTGGGGGCTTGGTCCAGATCCCCTGTATCGAGCGCAATGCCATGGGTGCGGTCAAGGCCGTGAACGCCTGTTCCCTCGCCATGAAGGGCGACGGCACGCATTTCGTTCCGTTGGACGCGGCCATCAAGACGATGAAGAAGACCGGCGACGACATGCGCTCCGAATACAAGGAAACCAGCCAGGGTGGCCTCGCCGTCAACGTCGTCGAATGTTGACCGCCGTCGTCAGGCAGCCGTCATCGGGGTAATGCTCAGCGCGCCCCGTACCGTACGGCAGATTTCCACCTCGACGCGGTAGACCGCACGTATCCTGTCTTCCGTCAGGACACGATCGGGGGCGCCATCGGCGACAATGCGACCGTCTGACATGCAGACAATCCGGTCGGCAAAGCGCGCTGCCTGTCCAAGATCATGCAAGGCGACCACAACCGCCATCCGGCGCGCCCGGCATACAGTCCGCACGGATTCCAGAACCATGAGCTGATGTCGGAGATCGAGGGCCGAGGTGGGTTCATCCAGAAGCAGGGCATTCGGCTCTCGAAACACGGACTGCGCCAAGAACACCAACTGGCGCTGCCCCCCGCTGAGCGTATCCAGCCGCCGGCCGGCCAGTTCAGCCAGCCCGAAACCCGACAGGGCGCTCGAGGCCGCATTCAGCACGTTTCTCGACACCCTGATCCCCAAGGTGCGGACCCGCCCCAGCAGCATCGCCTCCATCACCGTCAGCGAAGTGGCCACCCCGGACTCCTGCGGCATGTAGGCAGCATCCGATCCGGCCCCTTCAATTGAACCACTTGACGCAACAATGCCGCACAGCGCCTTCAGAAGCGTCGACTTTCCGGCGCCGTTCGGGCCGATCAGGGCCACCATTTCCCCGGCATTCACGGTCAGGGAAATGTCTTCAATCAGGGGCGTTCCGGAAATCGCGACCGAGACGCCGCGGGCGGATATTCCACTTACCAATAGGACCTCCTGCCTCTCAAGATCAGGCCGAACAAGAAGGGGACGCCGACGACGGCGGTCACGATTCCGATCGGCACCACGGCGCCGGGGCTAATGCCCTTCGAAACGACCGACGCGGTGACCATCACCACCGCGCCGGTTGCCGCAGATACCGGCAGCAGCAGCCGCTGGTCCTCGCCGACCATTGACCGGGCAATGTGCGGGGCGACAAGCCCCACGAACCCGATGGTCCCGACGAATGCGACCGCGCCTGCGGTCAGTAGCGCCACGATTATGAAAATTCGACGGCGCAGCCTCTCCACATTCACCCCCAGACTTCGCGCCCGGTCATCTCCCAGGCGCAGAGCGGTCAGCCGCCATAGATCGGGCGCCAGAAGGACGGCGGACACGATCAGGATGCCGCCGGACACACCGACACTCAGCCATGTCGCCTTCAGCAGGCTGCCAAAGAGCCAGAACACGATCTCCTGCAATACCTCCGGTGCCGCCATGTACTGCACCAGCGACTGCGCCGATTGAAACAGAAACAGCGTGGCGATCCCGGACAGGATCATGACTTCCGCAGATGCCTCTCGCCGTCTCGCCAATCCATACACCAGCGCGGTCGCGCCTGCGGCCGCCAAGAAGGCGGCAATCGGCACGGTCAGCCCCGGCAATGCGGGAATTTCTATGCCGATCAGGATCACCAGGGCCGCGCCGAATCCCGCTGCGGCGGAGAAACCCAACGTGTAGGGACTGGCCAACGGATTCCCGAGAATGGTCTGCATCAGCGCCCCGGCAACCCCGAGCGACGCACCGACGACGACGGCCATCGCAGTCATTGGCATACGAATGTTCCAGACAATGACCTCCACCGTCCGGTCCAGTTCACCGCCAAGGGGAATGAAGGAACCGAGAACATCGAAAAGCGGCAGAAACGCCGGCCCGATCAGGAGGTCGGTCACTGCCATCGCGAACAGTAGAGCCAGGACCACGGTGAGCCACACGATGCGGCGGCGACGCATCATGTCGTAATGCGTTACGGCACTTGCGGTTGCGGACATTTTCGGTCCCTTTCAGATCCGGAGCGCACCGGAGCCATGGCCCTGGTGCCCATTGGCCATCAATCCAGCTTCACCATGAAACTTCCATCCGCCGAAATCGGCAGATAGGCCTGATAGAAGCGGCGATGGGTCTCCAAAGGATCGACATCCGCAAAGGCTTCGGGGTGCAGGATCTTTGCGACATACTGCAGGAATGCGTAGTCGTAGAGCGTGCGGGCTCCGCCGTGATACACGGAATGGACCTCGCCGTTCCGAACCGCCGGAATCGTCGCCCACCCTGCCCGTTCCGTATAGGGGCGCAGACGATCGCGCGTCACCGCTGGGTCGGTTCCGAACCCCATCAGAACCGCCTTGTCACGGCCTGCCCAGCCCGATCCAGGGATCAGGATCACGTCCGGCCGGCTGGCGATGACATATTCCGGGCTCAGCGGTCCCCAATTTTCGATCCGACCCTCGGCAATGTTCTCACCGCCCGCCAGGTCGACGACACCGGCCCACATGGTGCCGGAATAGCTATTGCCGTATTCCGAAGCTCCCTTGTTGCCGAGTTCGACATAGACCTTCTTCGTGCCCTCCGCCGACGCGGCAACCCGTGCCATCACATCATCGACAGCCGCCTTGTATTCCATCGCGAGTTTCTCGGCGCGATCCTCTACTGCCATGATCTTGCCGATCAGGCGGGTGCTGGCGACATGCTTTTCGACCGTCTGGGCATTGTAGTCGACCACGACAACAGGAATGCCGGCCGCATCGAACTTGGCGACCGCTTCCCCCAGGCCGCGAAACTGCCACGCGGCCAGAATTGCGACATCCGGCTTGGATGCCACCGCCGCCTCGATGTTGAACGACCCGGCATCCACTTCCCCGACGTCGATCAGGCTTTCGAGGCGCGGCAGGACCTTCACGTAGGCCTGCCACTGCGTATTGCGCCACCCCTCCCAGGTATCTCGGGAAATGGCGACCACACGGTCAAAGGCACCGGGGCCGACGATGGCCTGAAAGTCCTCGAAGTAGAACCCCAGCAGAACCCGTTCCGCACCATGCGGCACGGTCACTTTCCGATCGAGGACATCGGTCACCTCGACGGTTTCATGGGCACAGGCGGCCGAAACGGCCAAGGCGTAGATGGAAAGAATGGCGGCCGCGGCGACGCGCGCCACGGAAAGCGTTCGAAAAAACATTGGGTATCCCCCTCATTTCACGGGCAAACATTCCGCCGTCCCATGCTCGGAACGCCGGCGAAATCAATCGATGCACTGGAAAATCAGAGAGGTGGCCCGCGGATGGGATAAGGCTGGTCGGACGGGCGGCCGACACGCAGATCATGGTCTGCGGACACTTCAACGGTGCCGACCGGATCAAGGTTCAGAATACTGGCATCGGCCGGGGCCGCAGGCATCACGACTGCGCCGAACGCCTGACACCATTCACACAGGCTTCCGATCGCCTTGGCCGGATCGACCGGCTGACCATCGGCGTTCAATGCGACCCTGGCGAATCCGTCTGCGGTACAGATGACGATGCTGCGGACGCCATCGCCCGTTGCGGCGGACGCGGTCTGCGCGCCGAACACACCTGACATGCCGAGCTGAGCCGTCAGCCACAATATGGCCGGCAGCAATCGCAAGAGCCTGATTGTCCGGATGCTCGCCGTCATCGGAACCGCTGACCTAGTGACTTACGGCGCACGACACTGCGTGACACGAAGATCGCACACAATGCCAAAATTGCCGCATGCCGGCTTCTACGAAATGCCAGCATATCCTCCGGCATAGTAAAGAAGCGGCCGAGCCGTCGTATCCTTTGATACGGCGGTGTGACGCACACGTCCCAGCAGAATGGTGTGATCCCCGCCAGGAAATGTATTTGCCAGATCACAGACGATATGCGCGATCGCACCGTCGATAAGCGGGGGGTCGGCTTCCCTTCCGGACACCAGATCTATACCGTCGAACCGATCCTCGTCCTTGAGAAAGGAAAACCGGTCCGAAAGCGCCTTCTGGCGGTCCGACAGGATATTGATCCCGAATCGTGGAGATCCCAGAAAGATATCATGCGAGGACGCCGACCGATCGATCGAGAACAGAACCAGTGGCGGATCCAGGGAAACCGAGGAAAACGAGTTGACGGTCAGCCCCCAGCGCGCGCCCTTCCCGTCCCGGGTCGTGGCCACAGCCACGCCGGTCGCAAACCGTCCGCAAACCGTACGAAACACCGTCGATGTCACTTCGTCGTCGCTATCCATCGACGTCCTGACCTCTAGTAAGTTAAGCCGTTGCGGGCATAACATGATGCGTATGCGAGGGAAAGCGAGAGGACGATGACACTGCGGGGACGAAAACCGATCCTGGTGGCGGTGGCAGCGCAGGGAGCCGCCGTCATCGCGGTGCTGTTTCTCGTTCAGGGCCACTTTCATGTGACCGGCACCGATTTACCGACCTGGGTGAAGGTCGCGGCAGCCTCATCAGCCGCGGCCGCGACCTCGGCGCTCTTTCGGGCGGCGCTTGGCTGGATCGCCTTCATGGCGACCCTTCCGGCACTGTTCGCGGCCGCGCTCTATATCGATCTGCCGGTGTGGATTCCGGGCGCAGTATTGCTGGTGCTGGTCCTGTTGTTGCGGAATGTCGTCGGCGACCGGGTTCCGCTCTACCTCAGCAATGCGGAGACCGTGGACAGACTGTCGGACCTGCTCCCGAATGATGCCCCTGTTGCCGTACTCGACCTCGGCTGCGGTACCGGCAGCGTCCCCCTGGCCCTGGCACGTCGGCAAAACAATCCGGACAGTCGTTTTGTAGGGGTCGAAAACGCGCCGCTACCCTATGCGATCGCGCGTCTACGCTCCTTCCTGACCCGTGACAGGCGCGTCGACATCCGCTGGGGGTCGCTGTGGAATACCGACCTTCAGGGCTGGAATCTCGTCTATGCCTTCCTGAGCCCCCACCCGATGGCCGCCCTTTATGACAAGGCATCTCGGGAGATGTCGTCAGGTGCGGTTTTTGTCAGCAATTCCTTCGAAGTTCCGGGCCATGAGCCGGACAGACGGGTACCGATCGAAAGCGGTCGGGCAACGGCCCTACTGCTCTGGAACATGGGCTGAGGTCAAAAGGCGTTGATTTCGCACTGCGATGATGGACAGAAGTATTCGATTCCGACTAAAGTTGCGCAGTTTCGACGGTGAATGCCCGAGTGGGTTCCAAGGCAGACCGTCAATAGGCAGAAGGTCCATCCCATTCTATGTTTGTTATCATTGGAATTGTCGCAGTTATCGGATGTGTCCTGGGCTCCTACATGGCCATGGGCGGTAAACTGGGCGTTCTGAACCAGCCCTTTGAATTCACCCTGATTTTTGGCGCCGGGGCTTCGGCCTTCATCATCGCCAACCCGATGCGCATCGTGAAGGGCTCGGTCAGCCGTCTCGGCGGCATTTTCAAGGGCCCTAAATACAAGAAGGCCGACTATCTGGAACTGCTGACCATGCAGTATCAGGTCTTCAAGTTGATCAAGCAGAAGGGCGCGCTGGCGGTCGAACAGCATGTCGAGAATCCACACGATTCAAAACTGTTCGAGCCGTTCGAGAAATTCCACAAGGATCATCACGCCATCGAATTTTTCTGCGACTATCTGCGCCTCATGACGCTGGGCACAGACAATCCGCATGAAGTCGAGGCGCTGATTGATGCGGATTTGGAAACGCACCACCAGACCGATCACCAGATCGCCCACGCCCTGACGGGTATGGCAGAAGGCTTCCCTGCCCTCGGGATTGTCGCGGCGGTTCTGGGGGTCATCAAGACCATGGGGTCGATCAACGAGCCGCCCGAAGTCTTGGGCCGGCTGATCGGCGGCGCCCTGGTGGGTACCTTCCTCGGCATTCTGCTGTGCTATGGTTTCTTCGCTCCCTTCGCCAGCAATGCAAAGGCGATCATGGAAGAGGAAGCAACCTACTTTAACTGCATGAAGGCAGGCATTCTGGCGCATCTCGCGGGATATGCACCGGCGGTTTCAACGGAATTCGCCCGCAAGTCTCTGGCGCCGCATAACCGCCCGACCTTCGCAGAGGTGGAAAGCGCGGTCGAATCCCTGCCGCCGGTCAGCGGCTAATTGAATTTGACGGTGCGCTGGACCCGATAGGACCTTAGGAGAGGACTGACGCCGGATGTCGGAAGGTCTCCAGGGTGAAGCGATAGAACCGCTGATCCTGAAAAAGAAGATCAAGATCCCGGCAGGGGCCCATGGCGGCGCCTGGAAAGTCGCCTATGCCGATTTCGTGACCGCCATGATGGCGTTCTTTCTCCTGTTATGGCTCCTCAACGCCACGACCGAAGAGCAGATGACCGGCCTGTCCGACTATTTCGCCCCGCCCAGCGCGGCGGAGGATTCCCAGGGCATCGGTCAGGCCCTATCCGGTGCCGTGGCCTCTCTGGAGGGCGCAATGCGTTCCGCATCGTCCCCACCGGTTACCAGCGTTGCGATCCCTTCCTACGGTTCGGAGGAGTCCGGCAAGGAAACCGGCGAGGAACGGGAAGATCCCGACGCTGCCAATGTCAATCTGGGCGACGCCACTGCCGAGCAGCAGGAGCAGCAGATGCTGGATGACGCTCTGGCAAAGCTGAAACAGTCCATTCAGGAAGACCCCAGTGTCCGTGATCTTCAGGACAGCATTATCTATGAGATCACTGAGGACGGGCTGCTGATCCAGCTACTGGACTATCAACGACGGGAGATGTTCGAGCCCGGAACCGACCAGATGACACGGCGCGCCGTTCGCCTGCTGGCACTGATCAGCGGCATCATCGTGCAGCTTCCCAATGATGTCGCGATCACGGGCCATACGGATTCCGCGCCGCAGCCTGGCGCGACACCGGACTATGGAAACTGGGAGTTGTCCGGGGATCGGGCGGCGGCCAGCCGTCGCTGGATGGAGCGCAACGGCTTTCCGACAAGCCGTCTCGTACGGGTCGAAGGCAAGGCCGATTCCGACCTTCTTGACCCTCGTGATCCCGAGAATGAACGGAATCGCCGAATTTCCATCCTGTTGTTGCGCCAGAATGCGCCGGAGAAGCAACAGCAGGTCTTCGTGCCGGGCGTGGACGATGTTCCAGGCAGCGGAGACGCCGGCGCCGCACCGGCACGCGATACGAGCGGTCTTGCCCCGCCGCCCCTACCCGAGAATTGACGGAGGGCGCCATGGCAGATCTCGAGCAGCAAATCATCGTGAAGAAGGTAAAGGTCCCCGAGGAAGGCGCCCATGGTGGCGCCTGGAAGGTCGCCTATGCCGATTTCGTTACCGCCATGATGGCGTTCTTTCTGTTGCTGTGGCTGCTGAATGCGACCGAACAGGAAGTACTGGACGGCATCTCAAACTATTTCACACCGACCACGCGAACGACCTCGGCCGATTCCGGCTCAAACAACGTGTTCGGCGGCATCACCCCCAACCAGCCCGGCCCGACGCAGGACAAGCGGACCGAATCCCCGGACGCGACCGACGGCTCCTCGCAGGGGAACCTGAATTCCAGCGACGACGAATCCGGTAAGGACGATGTGACCAGCACCGGCAGCATCGGCGAAGTCAACGCCGATGAGGAAGAAAAGCGTTTCAACCAGGCTAAACAGAACCTGGAAACGCAAATCAATGAATTGCCGCCTGAACTCCAGGACCTGAAGGAAACCGTCAAGATCGACGTGACGGATGAAGGCTTGCGGATTCAACTGGTCGACAGTCGCGACAAGTCGAACTTCCAGGAAGGCACCGCGCAGTTGACGGAACACGCACGCATCAGCCTTCAACTGCTCTCTGACATCGCAATCAATTTGCCCAATCCCATATCGATTACCGGCCACACGGGCAGCGACGAGGGGGGCGATCAAAGTTGGGACCTGTCCGTGGATCGAGCCAACTCTGTCCGCCGCGGCTTGCGGCAGAACAATATCCCCGAGGTCCGCTTCGAAACTGTCATCGGTGTCGCGGATTCAGACCCCCTGATCCCGGAAAACCCTTCCTCTCCGCAGAACCGGCGCATGACAATCGTACTGTTGCGCCAGGCGCCGGCGCCGCCCTGATAGTGTCCGTTGCCCCCTGCCCGCGATCCGACCTAACTTGAACGAGACCGGCGGCGTGCACACATTCATGGAAAGCGAAGGAATGGAGCGCATGTCACACCAGGACGGACAGATCGAACCCGGGCGGGGTCGAGGAAAAAGCGGCACTGACCAGTTTGAGGACCCGCAATACTGGTCCGGCACGATCTTCAAGCGGACGATGAGTTACCTCATCGATTTCTGTGTGCTCGCGGCGATCGGAGTGGCGCTCTGGTTGATCACAGCGCTGACTTTCGGCCTGCTCGCCCCGATCACCGCACTTCTGTGGGCGGCTACGCCAATCGCGTATCATACGCTAATGGTTTCGGGACGCGGCGCGACAGTCGGACAGTCTGCCCTGGGATTGAAGGTGGTCGACGCGGAAACCGGGCATGTCCCCTCGGTTCTCCAGGCCCTGATCCTGACATTGCTGTTCTATGTCAGTGTCGCCTTCAGCTTCGTGCCCCTGCTGTATGTCCTTTTCGACGACCGCAGCCGATTCCTGCATGATATCTTGAGCGGCTTGCGCACCATCCACGCCGGGAAAGTGTCGCCCTGATCTGTTTCAGGCCCCCGGTTCCCGCCAATCAGGGGCTTTGTTGTTGAATTTCAACAAGAACGCCTCATACTTATCTCCATAAGAATGAGATGAACAGGCTGGCCAGCGGGGTCGGTACGAAGGGCGAACGACCGGTCATCAAGAGCCGTCGTTCGAGACAGTGACGCGATGGGAGTCTCAGACAACTCGAACGCACCGGCACACGGTTACGACCCGTCGGGCTACTTTTGCGAAATCCTCTCCGCGGCAGAACGCGGCGTCATTCCGCAGGCTGTGGTCGAGCGATTGCGCAGCATCGAAACCAAAGAATTGAGCAACAGGGCCGATGCGGCCTCCCGGGAACTTTACAATCTCGGGATTACCTTCACCGTCTATTCCGACAGGACCATGATCGACCGCATCCTGCCGTTCGATGTGCTACCCCGCGTCATTGGCGCATCGGAGTGGGAGACGATCGAACGCGGCGTCGAACAGCGGGTCAAGACGCTCAACCTGTTCCTCCAGGACATCTATCATGATCAGAAATGCCTGAAGGACGGCATCATTCCCACCGATCTGGTTGTCGGGAACAAAAACTATCGCAAGCGCATGGTGGGTGTGGATGTACCGGGCGGAACCTATGTCCATGTATCCGGCATCGATCTGGTCCGCGATGGCAATGGCGACTTTCGGGTTCTCGAAGACAATGCCAGGACGCCGTCCGGCGTATCTTATGTGGTCGAAAACCGGCATATGATGCAGCGGGCCTTTCCCGATCTGGTCGATGATATCGGAATCCGGCCGGTGGACGATTACGGTCCGAAACTGCTCCAGGCCATGCTGGATGTCGCCCCGGACGGGCCGATGGACCCTCAGGTCGTCCTGCTCTCCCCCGGCGCATACAATTCCGCCTATTTCGAGCACATCTTCCTGGCGCGTGAAATGGGCGTGCCGCTTGTCGAAGGCCGTGACCTGCGTGTCGAGGACGACCGCGTCTTCATGCGAACAACGGAAGGCGAGGAAGAAGTCCACTGCATCTATCGCAGGATCGATGATGACTTCCTCGATCCCAGGGCTTTCCGGCCCGACAGTCTGCTGGGCGTTCCCGGCATTTTCGACGCCTATCGAAAAGGCAACATCACGCTGGCCAATGCGATCGGCACGGGCGTGGCCGACGATAAAGCGGTCTATGCCTACCTGCCCCGGCTGATCGAGTATTTTCTTGGTGAGGAAGCCATCCTGGCCAATGTCCCGACCCATATCTGCCGGGAGGCGGAAGGACTGTCCTACACGCTGGACCATCTCGAGGAGCTGGTGGTGAAACCGGTCGGGGAGTCCGGCGGTTACGGCATTCTCATCGGTCCGCGCGCGACCAAGGAGGAATTGGCGGAGTTCCGCACAAAGATCAAGGCGGACCCGTCCAACTTCATTAGCCAACCCATGATCAATCTTTCGGTCTGTCCCACGCTGGTCGACGGGGCCGTTGAACCGCGCCATGTCGATCTTCGTCCGTTCTGTGTGACCGGAAAGTCGAGTTGGGTTCTGCCCGGCGGTCTGACACGCGTGGCGCTGCGCAAGGGCTCGCTGGTCGTGAACTCCAGTCAGGGCGGCGGCTCCAAGGACACCTGGGTCCTGACGGACTGATCGAAGGAGGAGACGGATTTCATGACGCAGCACAGTCTCCTCGCGCGATATGCGGAAGACATCTTCTGGATGGCCCGCTACATGGAGCGCGCAGACAATCTGGCACGACTGCTGGAGGTCAACGAGGTCTTCACGCGAGACCGACGCGGGGCCCACAACTGGGATGCCATCATCGACCTGAACTCGGACCGTGACAGGTTCCGAAACCTGCACGGTGCTGCCTCGCCGACCAATGTTTCGTATTTCTACATGCTGGACCGCGAGAACCCGACATCGATCGTATCGTCGATCCGGGCGGCGCGGGAAAATGCCCGCACCCTGCGCCCGCTGATCTCGACCGAGATGTGGACGCATCTGAATGTCTTCTACAACGAGCTGTCGGCGATATCGGCCGGGCCCAACTCCGTGCCCAACACCGCCCGCTTCTGCGATCGGGTCCGGACCGCGTGTCAGGCCCATTCCGGCATTACCGAAGGAACCTTCTATCGCGATCAGGGCTGGTATTTCTATCAACTGGGCAAGTATCTGGAACGGGCAGATCAGACGACCCGCCTGGTCGATGTCAAATACCACACCCTGTTGCCGGACATCAGCGAAGTCGGATCGATCCTCGATCTCAGCCAGTGGAATGCGCTGTTGCGCTCGGCGGCGGGGTATCACGCCTATCGACGAGTGCACCCGCGCGGGATCGAGCCCATCAAAGTTGCCGAATTTCTGGTTCTGAACAATCGGTTCCCCCGTTCGGTGCGCTATTGCATCGCCGAAATCTCAACTTTGCTGTCCCAGTTGATCTATACGTTCCAACTAACGCGGGGGGATCGCGTCGCCGCGTCGGTCGACGTCATCCATCGGCGCTTGGAGGACACGGATATCGATGCCATCATATCCTATGGCATGCATGAATTTCTGGATGCCGTGCAGTTGGACCTGATCGAAGTCGCGAACGCCATGGCGGTCGCCTATTTCGGTCACCCGGAAGAAGAAAACGCTGCGTGACCGTGGCGTTTCGCACTGAAAGCAGGCCGAACGGAATCCTGAAATGAGCCACCAACGCCCGCTTGCCCCAATCGTGTTCCATCGCTCAGGCCCGATGTCATGTCCCTATCTGGACGGCCTCGTCGAACAGCAGTTGTTCATGGAACTGGGCGGTCCAAATGCGCAGGACACGTTCGAACATCTCAGCCAGTTCGGTTTTCGTCGATCACACCACATCGTCTATCGGCCGACCTGCCGCGGCTGTCAGGCCTGCGTGCCGGTGCGAATCCGGGTTAGGGATTTCGACGATCGGCGCAGGTATCGAAAGACGCGCAACCGGAATGCCGACCTGACGATGACCGATGTCGGTCAGATGGCGACGCAGGAACAGTACCGCCTGTTCAGCCGCTATGTTCGGTCACGCCATGGCGATGGCGATATGGCGGGAATGACCATTCGGGACTATTCGAACCTCGTCGTCGCAAGCCCCGTCGACACCCGCCTGCTGGAATGGAGGCGTGACGACGGCAAGTTGATGGCGACCTGCATCACCGATCGTCTGGCAGATGGATATTCCGCGGTCTACAGCTTCTTCGACCCGGAGGACGACCGGCGCAGCCTGGGCAACCATATGATTCTCAGTCTGGTGGACTTGGCCAAGAATACTGATAAGCCATTCGTTTATCTGGGTTTTTGGGTCCCGGACAGCCCGAAGATGGATTACAAAGCGGGGTTTCGTCCCCTGGAGGGCTACACGCGCAGCGGCTGGCAAGAGATCGACGATCCCGCCAACTGGGCAGAAATTGTGCGGTGCAAGGTTGATTGATGCTGTTGCTGTTGCAGGCGGCCAAATTTGCGTTATAACGTCAAGTTAAGCGGTTCTGGCGACAGGATCGAACAAAATGGCTGCATTCAGGACATCAATCCGTCCGCAGGGTCGGAAATGGACTGAAACGGCTAGAACATCGTCTGCTTTGACCGTGACGCGAGGTCGCGGTCAGGAAAGACGAACGGGACGTCACGAAGAGGGAGAATCATGAAACGTCGCGATTTCCTTAAAGCTGGTACGGTTGCTGCAGGCGCGGCCGCTGTTACCGCCGCCTCGAATTTTGCCAAGCCGGCCATCGCGCAGAACCGCGTTGAGATGAACATCGTCTCGACCTGGCCGCGCGACTTCCCCGGTCTGGGTACCGGCGCACAGCGTTTCGCGCAGCGTATCTCGGACCTGTCCGAGGGCCGCATCCAGGTCGAATACTTCGCGGCCGGTGAACGCGTCGGCGCGTTCGACGCCTTCGATGAGGTCGCGTCCGGCAACGCGCAGGCCTATCACGGCGCGGACTACTACTGGAAAGGCCGCCACCCGGGCTGGGCTTACTTCACGGCGGTTCCGTTCGGTCTGACCTATACGGAAATGAATGCCTGGATTCGCTTTGCCGGCGGTCAGGAACTGTGGGACGAGCTCGGTGCCGAATTCGGCATCAAGGGTCTGATGTGCGGCAGCACGGGCGTCCAGATGGGCGGCTGGTTCAACAAGGAAATCAACTCGGCGGACGACCTGAAGGGTCTGAAAATGCGTATGCCGGGTCTGGGCGGCGACGTCCTGGCCAAGCTGGGCGCCTCGCCGGTCTCCCTGCCGGGCGGTCAGATCTACGAAAACCTCGTTTCGGGCGCCATTGAGGCGACGGAATGGGTCGGTCCGTGGAACGATTACGCGATGAAGTTCTACGAAGCCGCCAAGTACTACTACTATCCGGGCTACCACGAGCCGGGCTCAATGCTGGCTTGTGGCGTGAACAAGGCCTGGTGGGACGGCCTGTCGACGATCGATCAGATGATCATCGAGTCGGCCGCGACCGTCGAAAACGAAGTCATGATGTCCGAGTTCAACGCAAACAACGGTACCTATCTCCGCAAGCTCATCCAGGAGCAGGGCGTTCAGGTCCGCAAGTTCAACGACGACGTCTACGACTCCTTCGGCGAAGCTTCGGAAGAGGTCTTCGAAGAAGCACGGGCGCACAGCGACCTGGCCAACCGGATCCACGAGAGCTTCGTTGCCGCTCGTTCGGATATCGGTGGCTGGCAGAACCTCGCGGACGCGGCCTACGTGGCGCAGCGCAACCGCGTTCTGGGCGTTTAATCCAGAACTTCTGCGAGATTGGACGGGGTCTTCGGGCCCCGTCCTTCTTGCAGGCGCCGGATCAGCGTTTGCGACTACCGCAGCGGATAAGACGAAAACGTCACCGTTGCGACGGAACCAGCGACTAGAGGCGTGAAGCTGGACACGCCGGCGCGATCGGTAGGGGGCCGATCCTGTCCATTCATTCTGACACTATGGGGCGGGAATGAATTCATCATCTGACACTTCTGCATTTCATGACGGCATCGACGCCGCCGGAACCAATGTCTGGCTTCTGCGCGCGTTCGGCTGGGCCATCGTGCTTTGCTCCTTCGTTTATATTGTAAACAACTACCTCAATGTCTGGTGGGAATGGCCTGGCGCGACACCGTTTTACGGGTTGATCGGCCTTGTCGAGGCCGGTCGCGGTGCCCCTGAGACAGGTGCGGCCATCGCCAAGACGGTGGCGCAGTTTCTGTTCTATGTCGCCGCCATTCTCGTCGCGCTCTTCTTCTGCCAACGGACATCAGGACGGGCCCTTCGCCGGGATGCCAATACCCTTTCCAGCATCACCAACTTCATCATTCGGGCTGCCTTCTGGTCGGTTCTCCTGATTGGACTGGTGGACGCCCTGGTCTCCTTCCTGCGGGTCGAGGGATTTCTCGCAGCCTTTGTCGGCGAAGACATGACGACGGAACTGGGACGGTCCCGTTTCCGGGGGCCCTATGTCCATTTCCCGCTGATCATCCTTTCCCTGCTGATCGCCCTCAAGATCAAGGATCTTGGCTTCCAGTGGCTGGGCCTACTGATCGTTTCGGCCGAACTGCTGATCGTGATCACCCGCTTCGTGTTCTCTTATGAGCAGGCCTATCAGGGCGATCTTGTGCGCTTCTGGTACGGCGCGCTGTTCCTGTTTGCGAGCGCTTACACGCTGTTCGATGACGGCCATGTCCGGGTCGACGTCTTCTATTCCGGGTTTTCGGAGCGCAAGAAGGGCCTGGTGAATGCTCTGGGTGCCGTTTTCATGGGCATCGCGCTGTGCTGGACGATCCTGGTGTTCGGCATGTGGGACAAGTCCAGCATCATCAACTCACCGCTGGTGAACTACGAGGTCTCCCAGTCCGGGTTCGGCATGTATGTGAAGTTCTGGATGGCAGGCTTCCTGGGCGTCTTCGCGGCGACGATGGCGGTGCAGTTCGTCAGCATCATGTTCGAAGGCATGGCTGACTGGCGTGGTGATCCCGGGAAGCGGGAAGTCACGCAAGCAGGCGCCCACTGACGCATTCGAGGCGGAAACGGTTTCCGCACCAATGATTTCCGGGCTGCGAAGCGGCCGGCAAAAATCCCGCGGCAAAGCGGTCAGATAAAGAGCTAAGCCCATGGAACTGTTTTTTCTACTCCTCCTGATCGTCCTGATGGCAGGCGCATTGGCTTCGGGTTTCCCGGTGGCCTTCTCCCTGCCCGGCGCGGCAATTCTGACCATCGCGATTGCCGCCCTCACCGGCTATCTGGTCGAAGGCTCTCCCGACGTCTACTTCGCCCAGGGCGGCGCCAGCAACTGGCTGAGCGCGGGCGTCACGAACTTCAGAGGGGTCTATTGGGAGGTCGAACGAGACACTCTCATAGCCATTCCGCTGTTTGTGTTCATGGGGATCATGCTGCAGCGCTCCAAGATCGCAGAAGATCTGCTGATCACCATGGCGCAGCTCTTCGGCCCGGTCCGCGGCGGTCTGGGCATTTCCGTTGTCTTTGTCGGCGCCCTTCTGGCCGCCACCACCGGCATCGTCGGCGCCACCGTCGTCGCGATGGGCCTGATTTCGCTGCCCGCCATGATGCGGAACAATTACGCCAACTGGCTTTCGACCGGTACGATCGCGGCCTCCGGTACACTGGGACAGATCATTCCGCCGTCAATCGTTCTGATCATTCTGGCGGACCAGCTTTCCAACGCCGTCGATCAGGCCAGCACGGCCCGCCAGGCCATGTACAAGCAGGCCACCGGCGAATTCTCGATGCCGAGCGATTTCGGCGTCGTCTCCACCAGTGCCGGCGACATGTTCATGGGCGCCATGCTGCCCGGTCTGGTGCTGGTAGCGGTCTATATGGTGTTCATTCTGGTGGTCGCCTTCCTGAAGAAGGACATCGCGCCGCCGGTGCCGTTCGAAGGCAAGTATGACCGCAAGTTTCTGGCCAAGATCCTGCTGGCCCTGGTGCCGCCGCTGACCCTGATCTTCGTGGTTCTCGGGTCCATCATTTCCGGCATCGCGACCGTCAACCAGGCCGGTGCCGTCGGCGCTGTGGGTGCCATGGTGATGGCCGGTTATCGCCTCTACGAAGGTCGTCCGCGCGCCTATTGGCCCGCGATCCTCGCCTCGGTCTCCATTGCCCTGACCCTGATCATCACGTCGGTGTTCAACGTGAACATCAAGGCGATTCAGAACAACACGGATTTGCTGGGCGTCATCCTGGCATCGATCACGACGGTGCTGTTCCTGATTGCCGTCGTCTGGAGCGGCTGGCGTTCCTTCAAGATCGACAACACGATGCAGGGCGTTCTCATCGAGACCGCCAAGACGACCTCTCTCGTCTTCATCATTCTCCTCGGCGCCGCCATGCTGACCGCTGCCTTCCGTGGCTTCGGCGGCGAAGAACTGGTAAAGGAATTCCTGCACGGCCTCCCCGGCGGTTTCTGGACCCAGTTCATCATCGTCATGGCGGTCATTTTCGTCCTGGGCTTCTTCCTGGACTTCATCGAAATCGCCGTGGTTGTCGTGCCCATCGTTGCCCCGATCCTGCTGGCCGACCCGTCCGCCAACGTGACGGCGGTCTGGCTCGGCGTCATGATTGGCCTGAACATCCAGACCAGCTTCCTGACACCGCCTTTCGGCTTCGCTCTGTTCTATCTGCGCGGGGTCGCCCCGTCTGTGGTCCGGACGGTTCAGATGTATAAGGGGGTCATTCCCTTCATCGCATTGCAGTTGCTGGCCCTGGTGATCGTCGGCGCAAACCCGGCACTTGTGAACTATCTGCCGCTGCGCATGTCGCTTCTGTCCGAAACAGCGCCGCCGCCGGCCAACCCCCGTCTGCAAGCCTGTATCGAGGACTACATCTCCGAACAGTTCGACGAGAACGGCGACGCCATTCGGGCGGCAATCGCATCGGCACAGAACTGGGATATGACCGACGTGCCGAAGGATGTCGCACGTGATGTCCTGGGCGCATTGAAGCTGGCGTCGGAAGCACCAGCCGAGCTGGAAGCCGCCCGTGCCGCAAGTGCAGCCATCGACACCGCGGCTCCCGCCTACCAGCCTTTGCAACGGCAGGTGCGCGCCATCGAACGTGAACTGGCGGACAATGCCGAGAAGTTCGAAGACACCAAGCGGATACTGTCCCGCCTCGAGCGTAACAGCCCGGACGACGAAAGCGGAATTGCGAAGGCGAAGGCCGACCTGGAAGAGCTTGAAGCGGAACGCGCGGCCCTGACGGCGTCCATCCCGTCGAACTGGGAAGAGGCCCAAAAGACCTTCAAGACCGTCGTAATGGAAGAGAAGAAGGCCTCCGGTGCCTATCGCCGAACCGTCGACAGCGCATATGAGCCTATGGTCGTCTTTGCCCGCATCCTGCGCGGTGGTGAACGACTCGAGGCGCTTCGTGGAGATGTCTCTGGACTGGAGGAGGTCATTCGCACCGCCGAGGGCGATGCCCTGGACGACGCGTTCAAGGATGTGGAATCCCGTGTCGGCGATGTCGAAAATGCCGGTGATATCCGCTCTGCCCTGTCGAAGGCACGCCGTACGATGCGGTCCGGGGGATCCAACGTTCCGGACCCGCAGGAAGCCATGGCAAAGCTGGAGGAAGCCCTTCAGATTCTCGACCAGGAAGTGGCCTGGCGCAGCGCGGTCTCCGAACGGCTGCTGGCCGAGGTTGACACTTACATCGCAACGATTTCCGATACGATCGGTTTGCGTCAGCAGGAACGCCTGCCCCGCAACGTTGCGCTTTACGTCGCCACCTGCAACTCCGGACACAGGGACATTTCGCTGTACTTCTAATCCGGGAGCTGACGTAGCCGATAACCGGTACGGCGGACCGCCTGTCCGGACAGGGAGACGTCCATGGCAGCACTCGTCGACCGGATATCGGGTGCGATTGACAGGCTGAACAGCGCCATTGGCATTGCCGCGGGCTGGATGGCGACCTTCATGGTCGTCATCCAGTTCGGCGCCGTTTTCATGCGCTTCGTCTTTGGTGAGAACCTGATCCTGGTTCAGGACATCGTGCTGTATCTGCACGGCATGATCTTCATGCTGGCGGCCGGTTATCTGCTGCTGCGCGACGGGCATGTTCGGGTCGACCTCGTCTATCGGGGACTTACGGAAAGGCAGAAATCCTGGATCGACCTTGCCGGCTCGGTCTTGATGCTTATCCCCTTCGCCCTGGTGCTCCTCATTCTCTCCCTGCCCTACACGGTCAGCAGTTGGCAGATTCTGGAAGGCTCCCGCGAAATCACCGGGCTGCCGCTGACCTTTGTCCTGAAGACAACAATCCCGCTCTTCGCGATACTGCTCCTATTGCAGGGCGGCGCGAATGCGCTGCGGCATTGCCTGCACCTGATGTGCGGAAGACAGGCCTGATGGAACCGGCGGCCCTACTCGTCATCCTGATGCTGGCTACGACCTGCTGTGCCTTGCTGGCGGGGTTTCCCGTGTCGTTCACGCTGGCCGGCATCGCGCTGCTGTTTTCGTTTCTCGGCCAACTGTTCGGTTTGGAAGGCCTCATCGGCAATCTCCCGGCCCGGATTTTCGGCAGCGCGATCTCAAATGAAACGCTGATCGCGGTCCCAATGTTCGTTTATATGGGTGTCATGCTGGAACGCAGTCAGGTTGCCGAAAACCTGCTGCGTGCGCTGAGCGGGCTGTTCGGCCGTCTGCCAGGAGGGCTGGCCATCGCAGTTGTCCTGGTCGGTGCAATGCTGGCGGCGTCGACCGGTATCGTCGGTGCCACGGTGGTTGCCATGGGGGTGATCTCGCTGCCGACCATGCTGCGCAGCGGCTATGCTCCCTCGCTGGCGGCGGGCACGATCTGTGCTGCTGGCACTCTCGGTCAGATCATACCGCCTTCAATCGTTCTGGTAATCCTGGGCGATCAGATTTCAGCAGCCTATCAGGAGGCGCAAAGCCATCTGCAGCAGAAGGCCTGGGCCGAGGGGAACATGGACTTTACCCCGCAAGCCGTGTCCGTCGGAGATCTCTTTGCCGGTGCGCTGCTGCCTGGGCTGCTTCTCGTCGGACTGTTCATTGCCTATCTGCTCGCCCGCGGCGCGTTGACCCCGGCAGCATTGCCCCCGACGAAAGAGACCGACGATCCGCAAGATTGGATAGCCATCCTGAATGCGCTGGTCGCGCCGCTTCTGCTGATCCTGGCCGTTCTGGGATCGATCCTGCTTGGCATCGCGCCGCCGGGGGAAGCCGCAGCCGTGGGCGCGGTCGGTGCGACATTGCTGGCTGCGCGGAACACCCAGGCCATGTCCGGCAATCCAGACCCTGAAGAGCCGCAGTCAACGAAGCTGGGGTGGACGATCGGCGGATTTCTGGCGGGTGCAATCCTGGGGGCCGTCCTGTTTGCCGGAACAAGACAGTTCTTCTTCATGACCGGGCTCTTTGCCTGCATCGGCGCCCTTGGCCTGCCTATGCTATCCCGGATCGCTGCCGTGCGCCGCGTCGCCGCACGTCTGGATCCGGGCGGGAAGATGCCGATCAACTGTGCGGGCCTGTCCCTGATCGCTTTGGCGGGCCTGATCCTGGCCGTAGACCTTCGCGGGAATGGCGGCGGTCTGACCTCGATCGCCATGGCGGGGGCGGCGTTGCTGTGCCTCATCTCGGCATGGGGCATCGCCATCGCCTTTCGGCGCTGCCACGCGGCCGGTATTCTTCCCTATGTGAACCGCCGCACCGTCGAGATCACGGCGATGATCTTCACCATTCTCATCGCCGCCTCGCTCTTCAGCCTCGTGTTTCGCGGGCTGGGCGGTGACGACCTGATCGCCGGCCTGTTACGCAGCCTGCCGGGCGACGGGTTCTGGGCATTGCTAGCCGTCATGCTCGTCATGTTCGTATTGGGCTTCTTCCTCGATTTCGTCGAGATTGCGCTGGTTGTGGTTCCCATCGTGGCGCCGATCCTGCTGATGACCGGACAGATCGACCCGATCTGGTTGGGTGTCCTGATGGCGATGAACCTTCAGACCAGTTTCCTGACCCCGCCCTTCGGATTCGCGCTGTTCTATCTGCGCGGCGTGGCACCGGCGGCACTGCAGACCCAGGACATCTATCGCGGGGCCGTGCCCTTTATCGGGCTTCAGATCGCCGCAATCGTGCTGATCTGGATCTGGCCCGGGCTCAGCACCTGGCTTCCCAAACTCATCTTCGGATAAGGAAAAGGCCCGGCACAGCGGCCGGGCCTTTCCCGAAACTCACGCTTTTGACAGGCGCTTAGCGCAACTTGCCGAACGTCTTCCACGCCAGCGGCAATGCGATGGACGCCAGAGCGATCTTGGTAACCGCACCGATCAGGAAGGGCGTCACGCCGTTCGCAACGGCAACGCCAAAGGCTTCCGCGAGCGTCTTGTCACCGGACATGCCGACCAGATAGGTCAGCCACGCAACGCCGAACAGGAAGATCAGGCAGGTGCCGATCGTGTTGGCGGCAAACGTGCCGACCGGACCGCGATCCCAGCCGCGCTCAGCCAGCCAGCCGACCGTAACGGCGGCAACGAAGAAGCCGACCAGGTAGCCGCCCGTCGGGCCAGCCATATAGGCCAGGCCGCCACCGGCCGCGAAAACCGGGATCCCGACAGCGCCTTCGGCGAGATAGGCCAGAAGGGTTGCGCCGGCCAGACGCCAGCCATAAGCCATCGCGATGACCAGAACCGCGAAGGTCTGCATCGTCATCGGCACCGGGATCATCGGAACATTGATTTTGGCGGCAATCGCCATCAGGGCGGAACCGGCGAGGATCAGGACCGCATTTCGAACCCACCGGGCCTGACCTTCTGCACGCCAGAGCGTGTCGGCCAGAGTCGGCATAGTTGCGACCGCATTGGACATATCTGCAACTCCCTTTGCTGCACTGTGGTCTGTTGATTTGTTGGGGTCACGGCGCTTATAGCCGATAAAACCCTAGGCGTCATGTGTTTCAAACACCGCCGGCGATGTGATCTCCAGCATCTCGCAATCGTCGGAACAGGCCATCAGTTCATGCGCGATTCCCGGAGGCTGATGCACGCAGGCGCCCTGCTCCAGCACGACCTCCCCTTCGCCCTCGTACCAGAACTTCACCCAGCCCTTCAGCACGTAGACCATCTGAAAATCCAGGGTATGGGTGTGTCGACCGGTTCCATTCGTGCAGGCCTCAGCCGCGCGGATCACCTGCGCATGAAAACGGCCGTCGGTCGCGGCATCGATGCCCAAGTCCCTGTACTGAAAGAAGGAACGCAGCCCCTTGTCGTCAAAGTGACCGTCTTTCGCGTGCTGAATACCAAGCTTCATGTCCATCCCCGTCCGGTTTCGGGACAGTCTAGCCGAGACGCTGGTAATTCGTCACCATGGCATAGTCCTTGCGCGGTCCGACGACACGCCAGCCGAGGGCAAACCGGTCCGGGAATCCGTTTCTCAGCCGCGCCTCATAGCGATCCGGTGCGCAAAGATGCACGGCGTCCGGCCGCGCCAACTCCAAATCAAAACGGACCAGGGGCGCACCGTCGGCATAACAGATATCCAGGGAATCCCCGGAAATCCGCCAGAGGGATTCGCGCCGGCCGTCATACCCGTCGAATGTCAGTGTTTCGACCAGACGCCATGTGCCGGGGGATCCAGGTGTGGCCACCAGCACGCCGCTGCCGCGAACAAGGCGACGCGCGACGCCATCCGCCACCAGCCGGTTCAAACGCCAGCGGCCGGTGGGATCGATGGTCATTGCCTTGAGGGTCAATCGAACCTGTTGGACCTCGGGAACCCGGCCGGCGGCATGCGACCCGCGGCGGCACGCTTGCCAACCCATGTCGTCAGGTCCGTTTCCGTGCGGGTCCGGTCACCGATCTGCCACGACAATCCCTGCGACCGGGTAAAGGTCTTGATATCGCTGAGGCCGCCGTCGCGATACTTCTGCAGCATTACCCCACGGCCACGTCCCATTTCCGGCAGTTCGTCGAGACCGAAAACCAGCAGCTTCCGGTTCTTGCCGATCACGGCGACACTGTCATCCGTGGCGCCGACCGGCCGGCAGATCGCAGCCTCGACCTTGCCACTGACGTTCAGGACCTGCTTGCCGTTCCGGGTCTGGGCAACCACGTCCTTTTCGGCGACGACGAAACCGCGGCCGTCGGAGGACGCGACCAGAAGGCGGCGCTCCGGATCATGGACACAGATCGACACGATCTCATGATCGTTGGGCAGGTCAATCATGAGGCGCAACGGCTCCCCATTGCCCCGGCCGCCGGGCAACTTGTCGGCCCCAAGCGTATAGAAACGCCCATTGCTGCAGAAAACCAGAAGCTTGTCCGTCGTCTGGGCCGGCAGAACGAAACGACCGCTGTCGCCTTCCTTGTATTTGATATCCGCATCCGGCCCCAGATGCCCCTTCATGGCCCGAATCCAGCCCTTCGCCGAACAGACGATGGTAACGGGCTCCTTCTCGATCATGGCTTCCAGCGGCACCACGACAGCGCTCGGTGCCTCACCCATTTCGGTGCGGCGACGCCCCAGCTCGGTCTCCGGACCATAGGCCTTCTTCAGGTCGCGAATTTCTTCCGCGACGCGTTTCCAACGCAATTCCTCGTTACCAAGGAGATCAACCAATGCGGCAAGTTCCTCCGCCAAGGCCTCACGCTCCTTGCGGATTTCGAACTCTTCCAGCTTGCGCAAGCTGCGCAGCCGCATGTTCAGGATGGATTCCGCCTGGAGTTCGGTCAGCCCGAAACGCTCCATCATCACCTGCTTCGGATGGTCCTCCTCGCGGATGATCCGGATGACCTCGTCAATGTTCAGATAGCAGACAATGTAGCCTTCAAGAATTTCCATCCGGCGCTCGATCTGCTCCTTCCGATGCTCGCTTCGGCGGATCAGCACGTCATGACGATGATCCAGAAATTCCTGCAACGCCTCGCGCAGATTGACGACCTTGGGGATCTTTCCGCCCTCGACCAGGACGTTCATGTTCAGGCCGAACCGGGTTTCCAAATCCGTCTGACGGAACAGACTTTCCATCAGCATTTCCGGCTCGACATTGCGCGACTTCGGTTCGATGACGATGCGCACGTCCTCTGCGGATTCATCGCGAATATCCCCCAGGATCGCCACCTTGCGGTCCTGGATCAGTTCGGCGATCCGCTCGATCAGTCGCGACTTTTGAACCTGATACGGGATTTCCGTCACAACAATCTGCCACAGACCGCCCTTCAGCTTCTCGACTTCCCAACGGGCGCGAATGCGGAAGGACCCGCGACCGGTCGCATAGGCTTCGGCAATCGCTTCGGCGCTCTCCGCCAGGATGCCACCGGTCGGAAAATCCGGTCCGGGCACGAACTCGGTCAGCTTCTGAATGGACGCGTTGGGGTGCTTGATCAGGTGACCCAGGGCGTCGCACAGCTCCGCCACATTGTGCGGCGGAATGGAGGTCGCCATACCCACAGCGATTCCCGCGGCGCCGTTGGCCAGAAGGTTCGGGAAGGCGGAGGGCAGAACGACCGGTTCCGCCCCCTCACCGTCATAGGTCGCGCGGAAGTCGACGGCATTCTCGTCGATACCGGCCAGCAGCCGGTTCGCGGTCTGCGTCAGGCGCGCTTCGGTATAGCGCATGGCCGCCGGGTTATCGCCGTCGACATTGCCAAAATTGCCCTGGCCGTCGACCAGCGGATATCGCACCGCGAATTCCTGGGCCAGGCGCACCATGGCATCGTAAATCGCATTGTCGCCGTGCGGGTGATACTTACCCATCACATCCCCGACGATGCGCGCGCATTTCTTGAAGCCGGAATCCGGGTTCAGCTTCAGTTCGCGCATCGCATAGAGCAGCCGCCGGTGAACCGGCTTCAGCCCATCCCGCGCGTCCGGCAAGGACCGGGACGTGATGGTGGACATGGCATAGGCCAGGTAACGGGTGCTCAACGCGTCCGCAAGCGGGGTCGGGCGGACATCCTGCGCCGCAGTATCTTCGGACATCTAAATCTCCTCAGGCTTCACCGGATATTGTATTCACCGGCACCGGAAGCGCAAGATATCGTAGAACGATTGCGCCTTATTCCGCCGCTACCGCATGGCGGTTTACCCGACCCTGAAGGAACAGAACGCAGGCACCGGCAAGGATGACCGGACCGGCGATGGTCAGCGTGACAACCTCCCAGCCATAGGCCTGCTGCAGCGCGCCGGACAGGAAACTGGCGATCGTCACCGACCCGAAGACCAGGAAGTCGTTCACGCCCTGCACCTTGGCCTTCTCCTCCGCGCCGGCGAATTCCGTCAGCATGGTCGTGCCACCGACAAACATGAAGTTCCAACCCACGCCGACCAGAACCAGAGAGGCAAAGAACTGGGCGACCTCAACGCCGGTCAGGTTGATCGCGACCGAGCACAGGTACAACAGCGCACCGGTCAGGATAATGCGCGGCGCACCGAAACGGCCGATCAGACTGCCGGTGAAGAAGCTGGGGGCGAACATTGCGATGACATGTCCCTGGATAACGAATTTCGCATCGTCGAAGACATGGCCGCAATCGATCATCGCCAGCGGCGTGGCCGTCATCAGGAAAGACATCGTGGAATACCCCACCATGCCGGCAAGCACCGCGATGACAAATTTCGGCTGTCGTACCAGTTCCTTGAACGGTCGGCCGCTACTGTCGCCCTTTTTCCGCCGCGGCGGTGTCGGGATCCGAATGAACTGCAGCAACGTCATGGCACACAGCGACAGGACCGCAATCGCACCATAAGCACCGGCAAACTGGACCGGCGCCAGAAGGTCCTTGGAATAGAGAGCGATTTCCGGGCCGAAAATCCCTGCAGCGAGCGGGCCGATCATGACATAGGAGACCGCCTTCGGCCGGAATTCCTCCGAGGCCGTATCTGCGACCGCAAATCGGTATTGCTGCCAGAACGCCGCGTGAACGCCGATCAGGAATCCGCCGGCGCAGAACATCCAGAAATGCTGTTCCACCAGCGCCAGGACGGAAAGCGCAGCCCCGCCGACACCGATCATCTGGCCGATGGTGAAGCCCGCGCGGCGGCCGATCCGTGCCATCAGAAGTGCCGCCGGCGGCGCGGAGGCCATAGTGCCAACAAACATCATCGACAAAGCCAGCGTCGACAGTGCCTTTTCCGGGAACTCCCCGATCAGCGGCAGCCAGTAAGTCACCCCTTCCCGTGCAAGATAGGCGCCGGACAGGGCCGTCACCGTCATGACCAGAACTGCGCCGGTATTGCTGAGTGCAAGGGCCGCGCAGAGAAGCAGTGTGTTCCTTTTGGATGGATCCTTCAGAATTCCCGCGCCCGTGCCGGTCTCAATCCCCATCGGAAATGTCCTTTCACCTCAGATCAGCCGGCGCGCGGATGCCGGACGAATTCGTTTCGTCTCCTGAATACGCCTGTCGACCGGTCGGGCCAAGGCCTCAAACCGTCACAGGATTTTTGGCCTGAAAGCGCGCAAACCGCGCCACCGTGCCCTATCAGTAGCCGATGGCGCAGCCATCCTTGCGCGGGTCCGACCCAGCGGTCAGGAGATTGCGCTCCCAGTCGATCTCGATCGCCTGGGATCCGCCGACCGGGGCACGCGGCGTCACCAGACGATGGCCCCTGGCACGCAGTTCCTGTTGGATTTCCTCCGGAACGGCGCCTTCCATCTCGACCTCCCCGTTGAACGGATCGGGCATGAAACGCGGCGTATCCATGGCTTCCTGGATATCCTGGCCGTAGTCGAAATGGCGGCTCATGAACTGGGCCTGTCCCATCGCCTGATAATGACCGCCCATCACACCGAAAGACAGGGTCGCCTTGCCGTCCCGCGTCGCCATGGCGGGAATGATCGTGTGCAGCGGGCGCTTGCCGCCCTCAATCACGTTCGGATGCCCCTCCTCCAGCGAGAAGCCCATACCGCGGTTCTGCAGGAGCACACCCGATTGCGGGGCGGTCAGGCCGCTGCCGAAGCCGTAGAACAGGGTGTTGATGAAGCTGCAGGCGTTCCGGTCGCTGTCGACAACGGTGATATAAACCGTGTCGCGATGTTTCGGCAGGGCCAGGTCCTTCGGCGGGTCGCCGGCGCGCTGCGGATCGATGGCATCCACAATCGACTGGGCATAGGCGTCGGACATCAATGCATCGACCGGCACATCTGCGAAGGCCGGGTCGGCCAGATAGAGATTTCGCGCCCGATAGGCCATGCGGCAGGCTTCGATTTCGTAATGAATGCGGTCCGCCGTGATCGGACCTTTTGCCCGATCCGCCTCGATCCGCGCCATGGCCTTCATCAGCAGCAGGGCGATAACCCCCTGGCCGTTCGGCGGGCATTCCCAAACCGTCATGTCACGATATTCGGCGGATATCGGCGTAACGTAGTCACCTTTGACGGCCGAAAAATCCTCCGTCGTGTGCAGGCCGCCCTTGGACTGCAGATAGGACACCATGTCGTCCGCGACATCCCCGGCGTAGAAGCCGGCGCGCCCCTGATCCGCGATCTTCTGCAACGTCGCCGCCAGCTTCGGCAGCGCCAGACGCGCACCGACGGCTGGCACCTTCCCGTCGATGAGATAGGCCTCGGCGGTCGACTGTTCCGCGGAAATCAGGTCGAACTCAGCTGCAAAGTCGCGATGGACCCGCGGAGAGATCGGGAATCCGTCACAGGCATATCCGATCGCGGGCGCCAGCACCTCAGCGAAGGGCAACTTCCCATGATCCGCATGCAGTCTGCACCAGGCATCGACGGCGCCGGGGACCGTGACGGCATGAACGTCGCGAGGAATCTCGGTATAGCCGCGCTCCTTGTACCAGGCGGCATTGGCCGCCTTCGGTGCCTTGCCGGAGCCGTTGAAGGCGATGATCTCATCCCCGCCCTGCGGCGCATAGAGGCAGAAGTTGTCACCGCCTATTCCCGTCGATCCCGGCTCCACGACGCATTGCACGGCGCAGGCCGCAATAGCGGCATCCATCGCGTTGCCGCCCGAAAGCAGAATTCGGATTGCCGCCTGGGTCGACAGCGGATGCGACGTGGACGCCATGGCGTTGGGGGCATGAACGGGCGAACGGCCCGGAAGCTCGAGATTTCTCATCGGTTTTCAGTCCCGGTTTTTCAGAGATGAACATGGGGCGTGACGGACCTGACAATAATCCGTTCGCCCCGGAAGGCTAGCGCAAATTGGTAATACCGCCCGGCAACACGGCCCCGCCTACCCTTTCTGCTTGAACGCCTTCTGGATCAGAACCTCATTGACCGTACCGGGGCCCAACACCCTGTTGCTGATGATTTGCAGTCGCCTTTTCAGGGCCTTGACCATCAATCGATCCTCGACCGATACCGTTGCGAAATAGCCATGCAGATCGGTCAGGAACGCATTTCTGAGGCGCGGCAGGAGCGAACGCGCCAGTTCCTCGTTATCCGCGCCGACCGTCTCCAGGGTGAGGTGCAGAACGACATAGTTCACGACGACGCCCCCGCGCATGACCGGAATGCGCAGCGACTTCATTTCCACGAATCGATTGTCCGGCGGCGGGGGTGGTTCGGGTTCCGCACTTTCCTGCTCCGCCGCCAGGATGAAGAAATAGTAATAGCCGCCGCCACCGCCGAGAATCAGCAGCAAGAGCAGAATGATCAGTAACTTCTTCATCAGCGGGGACCCGCAGCAATTCAACCCGGCGGGAGTTTACGCGATGCAGCAAACTATTGAAATAAATAGCGTTCAGCCGTGCCGAAAACCGGTCTGCGCAAACTCCAGCAGATTCCCGTCGCCATCGCGAACCGCCACACCCGGCTCTTCCCGGATTACCCCGATGCGGGTCAGGCGCGTATCGCATGACGCTGCGGCGGCGCGGATCGCATCCTCCGGCCCGGTGACCAGAAGTTCGTAATCGTCACCGCCGGTCAGAATCTCCGGGAAAAGATCCGGCGCCCCTGCCAGCAGTTCCGCGCCCGCCTGGGAAAGGGGGACGGACCGCGCGTCGACCTCCGCCCCGACCCCGGAGGCCGCGCAGATATGTGCCAGATCGGCAACAAGACCATCGGATACATCCATCGCCGCATGGGCCGTTCCTGCCAGCGCCATGCCCAGGGAAACGCGTGGCTCCGGCCTGTGATAACGCTGCTGGACGGCCTCCGCCTCCGGTCCATAGGGCAGACGTCCCTGTGCAGCCAACAGTCCCAGAAATCCGTCGCCGATCGTGCCGGACACGAAGACCGCATCACCAGGCCGTGCGCCCGACCGGCGCAGCGCGCGCCCCTTCTCCACCAGTCCCAGCGCCGTGACCGCAATGGAAATCGGCCCCGGCGTCGATGTGCTGTCGCCGCCCATCAGGTGCCATCCGAAAGCCGCCTGATCCCGCTCCAGTCCCTTGCAGAAGGCTGCAATCCACTCGTCGTCAATCCGGCCGGGCAGGCTGATCGACAGGAAATATCCGTGTGGTTTCGCACCCATGGCCGCGAGATCGGAAAGATTCACCCGGACCGATTTCTGGGCCAGGGCGTCGGCGGGCTCGTCCCCGAAGAAATGGATGGATTCGACCAGAGTATCGGCGGTGACGGCCAGCTCCATCCCCTCCGGTATGGAGAGCAAAGCAGCATCGTCGGTCAGTCCGAGGGATGCTTCCGAGCCGCGGGCCAGCGGCGCGAAATAGGTCGCGATCCGGTCGAATTCGCCCGATCCGCCCGCGCCGCCCGACATCGCCGTCAGCCGTTATCCGCGTCCGGCAGATCGTCGCCGCGCAGGACCTTGGCCAGACGGTCGAGAATGCCGTTCACAAAACCCGTTTCCGCCGGATCGTAGAATGCGGCCGTCACGGTCAGGTATTCGCTGATGACCACAGGCGGATCGATATCGTCCCGACGCGACATTTCATAGGCGCCGGCACGCAGAATTGCCCGCAGGACCGTCTCCAGGGACGTCACCTTGCGGCTGGAATCGATCGCCGATGCGATCATGCTGTCCAGATCGTCCGACGATGCGCTGACGCCGCGAACCAGTTCGGTAAAGAATTCCCCGTCGGCCAGGATCATTTCCCCGTCGAGATCCGCCGTACCCCCGCGAAGACGGAAACTGTCTATGACCTGCAGCGCATTGTGGCCGGACACTTCCATGTCATACAGGGCCTGCACCGCGGCCAATCTGGCGGCGCGGCGGCGTGTTGCGCGGCTGGGCTTATTGCTGGATTTTCCGCTCATCTCTCGTCCCGATCAGATCGACAGGCCAAAGCCGCGACGCATTTCGATCATCCGCAGGCAGGCCGCGGCCGCATCGCGGCCCTTGTTCTTTTCATTCACGCGCGCCCGGGCCCAGGCCTGATCCTCGTTCTCGACCGTCAATACGCCATACCCGATCGCAAGATGATCGCGCACCGACAGGTCCATCAAGCCCCGGGCGCTTTCGTTGCAGACATAGTCGTAATGCGTTGTTTCACCCCGGATGACACAGCCCAGCGCCAGGTAACCATCATATTTCGGCGTGCCATCGGCGTTCCGCACGGACTTTGCCATGGAAATGGCGGCCGGCAGTTCAAAGACCCCGAACACCGTCTCGCGCTCATGGGTCGCCCCCTGCGCATCCAGTTCGGCCAGGGCGCCGCGGGTCAGTTCTTCGGTGATGTCCGCATAATACGGCGCCTCTACCACCAGAATATGGGGCATTGTCTTTTCCTTATCTCGCGATCAATCCAGCGGCTGGCGATCGACGATCTTCAAGCCATAGCCGTCCAGGCCAATCACGGTCTTCTCCGTGTTGGACAGCAAAATCATTTCGCTTACGCCCAGGTCAGTCAGGATCTGGGCGCCGATGCCGTAGTCACGCAGTTCCGCGCCACCGGCAGATTTGTTCTCACGTACACGGACGCAGTCGGACAGGGCCTTCGCATGCGGCTCGCGGATCAGGACGACGACGCCGCGTCCCGCCTCTCCGATCCGATCCATCGCCTTCTGCAGATCCCCCGCCTTGCCGCTGACCTTGTCCATCAGGACATCATCCAGAACGTTCAGCGCGTGCATGCGCACCAGCACAGGTCCGCCCTCCGTCGGGTCCCCCTTCACCAGGGCCACATGTTCGGCGTAGGAAATCTGATTGACGTATACGTGCATATCGAACGCGCCGCCATGGACGGATTCCAGCGTGGTCGATTCCGAGCGCTCCACGATGTGATCATAGCGCCGGCGATAGGCAATGAGGTCCGCAATCGCACCGATCTTAAGGCCGTGATACTGGGCGAATTTGATCAGATCCGGCAGGCGCGCCATATCGCCGTCGTCATTCATGATCTCGCAGATCACGCCGGACGGATTCAGCCCGGCCAAACGCGACAGGTCGACTGCCGCCTCGGTGTGGCCGGCGCGCACCAGAACGCCACCATCGCGCGCCAGAAGGGGGAAAATATGGCCCGGCGTCGTGATGTCCGCGGGCGTCGCATCAGGCGCAATGGCCGCCGCGATGGTGCGGGCGCGGTCAGGGGCGGAAATACCGGTGGTAACACCTTCCCGCGCTTCAATGGAGATCGTGAAGGCAGTCCCGAAACGGCTGGCGTTCTTCTGCGGCATCAGTTCCAGGCCCAGGCGTGACACCTGGTCTCCCGGAAGGGCGAGACAGATCAGGCCGCGACCATACTTCGCCATGAAGTTGATGGCCTCCGGCGTCGCCATCTGCGCCGGAATGACCAGATCGCCCTCATTCTCGCGATCTTCATCATCGACCAGAATGAACATCCGACCGTTCCGCGCCTCGTCGATGATTTCCTCAATCGGTGACAGAAACGCCAGATCGCCCGATGCCCGGGCAATGTCCTGCTTCGATACCGTTGCGAGTTCGTCCTTGCTCATCAGGGCCTTACCCTTCCTTCCCGAGAAGGCGCGCAACATATCGGGCGAGCGCGTCGACCTCAAGGTTTACGCGGTCTCCGGCCTTGGCTGCGCCAAATCCGGTAACCGCAGATGTATGGGGAATGATGTTAACCCCGAATGTATCGCCTTCGACCTCATTGATCGTCAGCGATACTCCATCAAGAACCACTGACCCCTTTGGTGCGATGTATTTCATGAGTGCGGGCGGCGGGCGGAAGGTGAAGCGGATGCTATCCCCTTCCTCGGCGCGGGAAACGATCTCTGCCACACCGTCGACATGCCCCAGAACGAAGTGCCCGCCCAGTTCGTCGCCAAGGCGCAACGCCCGTTCAAGATTGACCAGGGTGTCGGCCTGCCAAGCGCCGAGCGTGGTCTTGGAGAGCGTTTCGGTCGAGGCCTCCACCGCGAACCACCCCTGCCCGTCCGCAGTGCGCCCGGTTTCGATGACGGTCAGGCAGCAACCGTTGCAGGAGATCGAGGCCCCGAGATCGATGCTTTCGACCTCATAGGCTGTTTCCAGCACGAAGCGCGTATCCCCGCGATCCTGTCGCGCGGAAACCCGTCCGCGGTCCGTTACGATGCCGGTGAACATGGGCGGCCCCACTTTCCTGTCTCGGTGCCAAATCGGCCGATGTATTACGCTTATCACCCGATAAGGCAAACCAAGACTGCGACTCTTTCAGAGCAGAGTACGACAGGACGGCGCCGCTCGGATCAACGCAGATATCCGCCGATTTCATCCAGCAGAGCGAGCCGGCGCTTCTTCAGTTCTTCCAGATGAAACTGGCCCATCGGTTCGACATCCGTCTCACCGCGATGAATTTCGCGGTTCAGTTCATGGTAGCTGTCCGCCAGTTCTCTGAAATGACCATCCTGTTCCTTGAGAAAGTGGATCCGGTCGCCGCATTCGGGAAATTCCTGGATCAGTTCGTGGGGCGTGTGCGTCATTGGCTGCATCTCCTTACCCAAAATTCGAAATCTATAATGTGGAGACTACGACCAGGGGCGCTGCCCCGCATTGCGCCATGTCAACAAAGTGGGGTCAGCCGGAAGGCAGCGGTTCGGCGGTATACCGCCCGCCCTCCTGTAGTTGAGACACCACGCCGCGCGACGTGAAGAATTGGGTCGGGAAGGACCTGTAGAAGACGTCCGGGTCCGGCGACAGGGAGGAGACCTGAAAGTGAAGATGCGGTCGCGACGAAAACCCGGTATCCCCGGAAAGTCCGATCAGGTCGCCGGACTGCACGATCTGCCCGGTTTCGACCGTCACGCCGTCGTATTTCAGATGCAGATACCAGGCGTAGGTTCCATCGTCATGCCGGATGATGATGTGGTTGTCCCAGCCCTGCCCCTTCCGGTTCGAGTCCCCCCGGACCGCCACCACGACGCCGCCCCGGGCCGCCAGCACCTCCGTCCCTGCCGGCATAGCCCAATCGATCGAATGAAAGTTGTCGCCCATGTGGCTGAAATCGCCGCCATACCCCTGAATGACCTCATAGGTCTCGCCGTCGCGATACGGCAGCCGATACAGATTGTTGTCGTCATGGGCTGCCGGCATCGCCCCCGGATGCAGGTCGAAATGCCAGCGCCAGTCCCAGGATCCGGTCGCGCGGGCACGGACATTCAGGATTTCCACCCGATGAGGGTCTTTCAGGACGAAAGTTTCCCGCTCGACCCAGGTACCTTCCATCCCGGAGACGTCCGTTCGGATCCGAACCGTGAAGGGTTCTTCGGACCCTTTGTAATCCAGCACGATTCTGGCGACACGCCTGTCCGCCGTTTTTGAAACATCGAAGCAGGTGTGCCCCCACCAGCATTGCCCCGACGTCGTCATCGGGCCGCTCAGTCCTCCGTTGGACTGACAGGCTGCCAGGGCCGTGGCGGACAGAACTAGAGCGCTGAACCACCCCATTCGCGCCATGCCGAAAAATCCCCCGCTTCGTAGGTTTCGACACGATCCGCCCCAACTGTGCGGACCGAAACAGGCAGAAAAGATCGCGCATCCGACAGGCGGTCAAGGCCGTATGCGGCCACACCGTCCCGACCGTCGCCGCCAATCGCGATTGGTGCACGGTACCAGACGACACGGTCGACCAAGCCCGCTGCCAGGAAAGATGCCGCAACCGACCCGCCGCCTTCGATCATCACGCGGGTAACGTCCGCTTCCGCAAGCGCGGACAGGCATTCTGCCGGATCCAGACGACCATCCTTGCCGAGGCCGACGGAAAGGCGATTGACACCCGGCGGGGTCGGCATTTGCGGCTGTGGCCCTACAATCTGCAGTGTGGGAACGGTTCCGTCGCACAGTGCAGCATCGGCCGGTAGGCGTCCCCGGCTGTCGAGGACGACCCGTAGGCCCCTGGCGTCTATCCCCGGCAACCGACAGGTCAGGGACGGATTATCCGCCAAAGCCGTGCCGATGCCGACCAGAACGGCGTCATGGGTCATCCGCAGAAGATGGGCGTCGGCGCGGGCTTCCGGACCCGTGATCCACTGACTTTCGCCGCTCGCTGTGGCGATCTTGCCGTCCAGACTGGTTGCCAGTTTCAGGGTGACCATGGGTCTGCCGCGCAACCTGTGGGACAGAAACCCGGCATTCAGTCGTGCCGCTTCCGTCTCCATTGGGCCCAAGGTCACGTCAATGCCGGATGCCCGCAATCGGTCCAGACCGCGACCCGACACGCGGGGGTCCGGGTCGGGCATTGCCACGACGGCCCGCACGATACCGGCAGCGATCAGCGCATCGGCACAAGGTCCGGTCTGGCCGGTATGGGAACAAGGTTCCAGGGTCACATAGGCGACCGCGCCCCGCGCAGCGTCTCCCGCCCGTGCCAGTGCCTCCGTTTCTGCGTGCGGACGCCCCCCAGGCTGGGTCCAGCCCCGCCCGACGATCCGACCGTCCCTGACAAGAACACAGCCGACCGCCGGATTGGGTGCGACCCGGCCAAGGCCCCGCCGCGCAAGCGAAAGCGCCGCACGCATCCAGCGTGCGTCGTCTGTGCGGTGAGATGGAAGGGCCATGGCCCGGAATCAGATTTCGTCTTCGAGCCGCGAAACGTCGCGCTGGACGAAATCGGTGAAATCCTTCGCCTCACGGAAATTCCGGTATACGGACGCGAATCGCACATAGGCGACCTGATCAAGCTGCAGCAGCGCTTCCATGACCATCTCGCCGACCGTGGAGACCGGAATCTCGTTTTCGCCCGAACTTTCCAGGCGCCGGACGATGGAGTTCACGATCCGCTCTATGCGATCCAGCTCGACATTCCGCTTGCGGCAGGCGATCTGCATCGAGCGGATCAGCTTGTCGCGATCGAACGGCTCGCGCTGACCGTTCTTCTTCACGACAGTCAGTTCGCGCAGTTGAACGCGTTCGAAAGTGGTGAAACGCGCCCCGCAGTTCAGGCACATCCGCCGCCGGCGGATCGCGGAATTGTCCTCCGTCGGCCGGGAATCCTTAACCTGGGTGTCGTCGTGACCGCAGAACGGACATTTCATCGCTTCACCGCCCCTTGTGTAAGCGCCCGGGACGGGCCGGTCCCGTCCCGGGTCTCGTTAACCACCGCTTCGCAAGGCCTCAGTAAGCCGATGCGTATAGCGGGAACCGTTCGCACAAGGTCTTCACCCGCGCGTGCACGGCATTTTCGACCGCGCTATTGTCTTCCCGATTCTGTGCCAGTCCGTCCAGCACTTCGACGATCATCTGCCCCACTTCGCGGAATTCCGCCTCCCCGAAGCCACGGGTCGTCGCCGCCGGCGTGCCCAGTCGAATGCCGCTGGTGACCATCGGCTTTTCCGGATCGAACGGGATGCCGTTCTTGTTGCAGGTAATGCCAGCCCGTTCCAGGCTCTTCTCGGCGATGTTGCCGGTCAGCCCCTTCGGCCGCAAGTCGACCAGCATCAGATGCGTGTCGGTACCGCCGGACACGATGTCCAGGCCCCCCTCGATCAGCGTTCCCGCCAGCACCTTGGCATTTCGGACGATTGCACCGGTGTAGGCCTTGTACTCCGGGCGCAGCGCTTCGCCGAAGCCAACCGCCTTGCCGGCGATGACATGCATCAGCGGACCACCCTGCAGACCGGGGAACACAGCGGAGTTGAACTTCTTCGCCAGAGCCTCGTCGTTGGTCAGGATGATGCCGCCGCGCGTGCAGCGCAGGGTCTTGTGTGTGGTCGACGTCGCGACATGGGCGTATTCCAGCGGATTCGGATGATGACCGCCCGCGACCAGACCGGCGAAATGCGCCATGTCGACCATCAGGTAGGCGCCGACGGAATCGGCGATCTCACGGAAACGCTTGAAGTCGAGAATGCGCGGATAGGCGGATCCACCGGCAACGATCAGCTTCGGTTTGTGCTCCTTCGCCAATCGCTCTACCTGATCGAAGTCGATCAGGTGGTCTTCCGCCCGCACATCGTACTGGACGGCGTTGAACCATTTGCCCGACTGGTTCGGGGCCGCGCCATGGGTCAGATGTCCGCCCGATGCCAGGGACAGGCCCAGATAGGTGTCTCCCGGCTGCAGCAACGCAAAGAAGACCGCCTGGTTGGCCTGGGCGCCCGAATGCGGCTGAACATTCGCGAACTGACAGTTGAACAGTTTGCAGACCCGTTCGATTGCGAGGGTCTCGACAACATCCACATGTTCGCAGCCGCCATAGTAGCGACGGCCGGAATAGCCTTCCGCATACTTGTTGGTATTCACGGAGCCGACGGCCTGCAAAACGGCGCGGCTGACAATGTTTTCCGACGCGATCAGTTCGATCCCGTCATTCTGGCGGCGCAGTTCGTCTTCAAGCGCGGCATGAACCGCAGGATCGCTGTCCTCCAGGCTCGCGTCGAAGAAACCGGTGTAACCGTAAAGTTCTTGTTTCTCTGCAGTACTCATATCCTCAGGGTCCTTCCACGTTGCGGTCCGCCGCGCCCGAGGTCTACGCGGGACGGGCCATAGGTCACAAGCGAACGCCGTCTCAAGCGGAACCCGGCCGGCCGGGCGACATCTTGGAGACGCGGCGTTCATGCCGCCCTCCCTCAAAGCCCGTGGTCAGGAACGCCCTAACACACTCCTTCGCCACTTCGTCGCCCATCGTGCGCGCGCCGAAAGCAATGACGTTTGCGTCATTGTGCTGACGCGACAGCCGCGCATCGGTCGAATTGTGGCATAATGCTGCCCGGACATGCTTATGCCGGTTGGCGGCGATGGAAATGCCGATGCCCGAGCCGCATACAAGAATGCCGCGTTCCGCACGGCCCTGTGCCAGCGCGTCCGCCAGCCGATCGGCAAAATCGGGGTAATCGACGCTATCTGTCGTATCCGTACCAAGATCCAACGCGGTCAGGCCCATTTCTTCCAGAACAGGCACCAAGGCACGCTTCATGCCGAGGCCGGCATGATCGCTGGCAAGAACGACGGTTTTTGATGGATCGGACACCCGAACAAACCCCTTTCGAGTCTCTGGCAGAAAGCCTCTATCGGCAGGATTGGGCGGGATGTATCATAGCCCTCTGGGAAATTCCAGCCAAACACACCTCAAACCCGTAAATCAGCGAAAATGATGTGGGCTCGCCAGCCCTCTCCCCCAATGGATAGTGTTGAACCAAACGCCCCAACGGTATGAACCCGGCAAATCCAAATTACCTTATACCATAAAAAACAATTCATTAGGTCCATCAACAAACAATTAAAATTAATATTACTAATCATCTAATTGTTAAAAATAGTATTTCTTTCAATCCAATCGGTTTCGCTCGACACGCGACGCGAGCCCGTTTCGGCGGAACTGCCTCCGTTCGAGCGCAATCGATCCGTCGCCCAGGCCCTGCGAAGCGGTGCATTTTCGCATCACCTGCCTCGGGTCCCAAACCGTGCGTGTCCAATAAGTATTAGGCAGGCACTCCATATGGTATTTATCCGCCGGATCGGCATCAACAAATTGTGGTAATATCTAAAACACTCAATACATCTCTCAAGACAAAACAGGTCTGTACTGAATCTTTATTGATTCACTTACGGTAGTTTGATTAAATTCCTTTGCTTGCCCTCGCTGTTATCAATATTTCGTCTGCGGGGCATTTGCGAAGCCTAGGCTTCAGGGGGAGCGTCGGGGATGAGTCGCCGCGAAGAAAGCAAGATCAAGCCGTCTGCCAGCCGTGGCGAACTGTTGCATATGACCGCTGAAGTCGTATCGGCATATGTCGGCCATAACAATGTCGCCAAGGCTGACATCAGTGGCGTGATCGGTACGGTTTTCGGAAAGTTTTCCGCGCTGAATCAGGACCCGCCCAAGACGCCGGCCCGCCCGCTACGCGCGAACCGGACCACGACGGCCGCGATACGCGACTCCGTTCAGCCCGATTACATCGTCTGCCTGGAAGACGGTCGGAAGCTCAAGATGCTGAAACGGCATCTGCGGACCGCCTATGGCATGACGCCGGAACAGTATCGTGCCAAGTGGGGTCTGCCGCCCGACTATCCGATGGTCGCACCGAACTACGCGGCACAGCGGTCCAAATTTGCCAAACAGATCGGCCTTGGAAAAACGACCGGGCGCGGTGGCCGCGGCTGAACCGGTTTCTGGTCGTCAGACTTATAAATCCCATCCACTCGGAAACTCCTGACGCTTTCCGCGCGGCACGACCTTGTCGGCCTCACGCCCCAGTGTTTCCTTGTCATATTTTCTTTTGTAAACAATGCGTTCCAGCTTGCGCAAAACCTGTTGCGTCAGAACTTTCTCCCCTGCCGTCGGGTCGCCGACGATCGAAACTTCGATATAGGTAACCGGATCGACGGCGGAGACCTTCACATAGCTCCCCTGAACGACAAATTCGATCAGGGCCCCTTGCGGCAGAATTGTTCTATTGTTGGGCGGGACAGGTTGGCTCATAACGACATTCTAGGATGCGTCGCGCACCTGTCCAAGCAGTTGCTGCGTCCGGAAATTATTTTAAGCTTAAAATAAATCTTTACACCTTGGACAGACCGGCGTAGCACTGCCACCTGGCATGCAGTTTGACCCGAGAACCGATTGAGGAAACAACCATGAGCGACCGACAGAGCCGTGCGCATTTCGAATGGCAGGACCCGTTCCTTCTGGAAGATCAGCTGACCGAAGAAGAGCGGATGATCCGCGACACGGCCAGAGACTACTGCCAGGACAAGCTCATGCCGCGGGTTCTCGAGGCGAACCGCCACGAGAAGTTCGATCGCGAAATCATGACCGAAATGGGCGCCCTGGGCCTTCTCGGCATGACCGTCGACCCCGAATATGGCGGTGCCGGCGTCAACTACACCAGTTACGGCCTGGTTGCGCGCGAAGTCGAACGCGTGGATAGCGGCTATCGTTCCGCCATGTCGGTACAGTCGTCGCTGGTCATGCACCCGATCAACGCCTACGGGTCCGAAGAACAGCGCCGCAAGTTTCTGCCGAAGCTCGCCAGCGGTGAGTGGGTCGGCTGTTTCGGCCTCACCGAGCCGGATCATGGTTCCGACCCCGGCTCCATGGTCACGCGGGCCAAGAAGGTCGACGGCGGCTACAAGCTGTCGGGGTCCAAGAACTGGATCACCAACTCCCCGATCTCCGATGTGGCGGTTGTCTGGGCCAAGACCGAGGACGACGTGATCCGCGGCTTTATCCTGGAACGCGGGATGAAAGGGTTCGAGACGCCGAAGATCGAAGGCAAGTTCTCGCTTCGGGCCTCCATCACCGGCATGATCATGATGGACGAGGTGTTCGTTCCGGAAGAAAACCTGCTGCCGAACGTCTCGGGCCTGAAAGGTCCTTTCGGATGCCTGAACAATGCCCGTTACGGTATTGCCTGGGGCGCGCTGGGCGCGGCGGAGTTCTGCTGGACCCAGGCGCACAGCTATACGATGGACCGCAAGCAGTTCGGCCGCCCGCTGGCTGCCAACCAGCTGATCCAGAAAAAGCTGGCGGACATGCAGACCGAAATCTCGCTGGGCCTTCAGGGCTGCCTGCGAGCCGGTCGCCTGAAGGACGAGGACCGGTGCCCGGTCGAACTGATTTCGCTCATCAAGCGCAACAGCTGCGGCAAGGCGCTGGAAATCGCACGCACGGCGCGCGACATGCATGGCGGAAACGGCGTTTCGGACGAGTATCACGTCATTCGCCACGTCATGAACCTGGAAGCCGTCAATACCTATGAAGGCACGCACGACGTTCACGCCCTGATCCTGGGGCGTGCCCAGACCGGCATTCAGGCCTTCATGTGACACGGGCGGCGGTACCGCCCCCTGCGGAGAGTGACGTCCCGGCGGCTGCGGCCGCCGGGGCATCCCCCCGCGCGGTTCCCGGCACGGCCTGGGTCCTGCTGATCTGCCTGACCTTCGCCTGGGGCGCGATGTGGCCCCTGATGAAGCTGACTCTGACCGAAATTCCCCTCCTGACTTTCCGGGCCGGATCTGCGGCCTGCGCCGGCACCATCATGCTCTGTGTCGCCGCAGCAACCGGACTGGCCCTGCGCCCCGCCGCGGGAGAAGCGCGCAAGGTCATCCTCTGCGCCGGGGTCAACGTTTCCTTATGGTTTTTCCTCTCGGCCCTGGCGGTGACGTATCTCCCGGCCGGCCGGGCCGCTCTCCTTGCCTATACGATGCCGCTATGGGCCCTCGTGATCGGTGTCATGTTCCTGAAGGAACGGCTGACCACCCGGCGCTGCGTGGGAGTCGCAGCGGGAATTGGCGCCGTGCTTGTTTTTGCCTGGGATGACCTTGGCGCCGCAGGGCAGGCCGGCTTTCCCGTCGGAATCGTCGCCATACTTCTCGCCGCCCTGACCTGGGGCGTGGGCTCGACACTTCAGAAACAGTTCAACTTCAAGACCCCGGTCACGACGCTCGTCGCATGGCAGTTTGTCCTCGGCTCGCTTCCTCTCATGGCGCTCGCTCTCGGGTCTGAAGACACCGGATGGGTCGCCACCGTCTCCGCACCGGTCATCGCGGCCGCAGCAGGTGTCACCGTGATCAGTCAGGCATTTGGCCTGTGGTGCTGGTCGATGATCCTGAAACTGACGGATATGGCATTTGCCTCCATTGCAGTCCTTACCGTCCCGATGATGAGCCAGGTTCTGAGTTTTCTGTTTCTCGGCGAACCCTTCGGTCCGGTCGAACTGGCAGGACTGCTGCTGATCACCTTCGGCCTTGCGACGGTTCTGCCGTTGGATCAGATGGTGCGGCGCCTCAAACGGTGACATATTTGCAACCCGCAACGACGGTAGGTGCAGCATTGGGGCATGCGTAACCTTGCTTCCGCATCTCGATATTCGTATGTAACTCGCTGCCTGACTATCGTCCGGAGACGCCAGATGCCGCGTATGATTGCCGCTATTTTTGCCTTGTTCCTGCTCCCGGCAACGGCCCTGGCGGAAACGCCTCCGGACGAGGCGGCCGCCTTTATCGAGGGCCTGGGGGACCGCGCCGTCGAAGTTCTTCAGGACCAGTCAATCTCCCTGGAGGAGCGCGAAGCAAAACTGCGCGACATCGTCGCCGGCAGTTTTGAGGTCCAGGAGATCGGCCGGTTCGTGCTCGATAAGGCCTGGGAACGGGCAAGCGCGGAAGAACGCTCCGAATATCTCGACCTGTTCTCGAACTACGTCCTGCAGACCTACACGAAGCGCCTTGGCGGCTATTCGGGACAGACGCTCACGATTGAGGAGGCAAAGGTCTATCGTGAACGACTGGCACTGGTCTCCACCAGGATCGTTCAGGAGGGGACGGATGACATCAAAATCGATTGGTTGGTTCGCAAGCGGGACAATGCCATTCGGATTCTGGATGTCGTCATTGACGGCAAGAGCATGACCCTGACTCAGAAGCGCGAATTCGCCTCGATCATCGCGCGTGAGGATATCGGCGGCCTGCTGCAGCTCCTGCGACTTAAGATCTCCAAATACTCCGCTCAGGGCTGATCGATCACTCTGACGTCGCCCCCTTGTTCATCAATCCCAATCGGATCATAATGATTCAGTTGGTTGGAGGGAGGCCACATGTTCGCTGAGACGAGACGAACCCGTCGTATCGTGCTCGCCGTCGCGTTTGCAGGCGGGCTTTCGATTACGACCCCTGCCCTTGCTCAGGATTTCTCGGACGGCTGGGCGGCCTATCAGCGCGGCGAATTCCTCAAGGCCATGTCGATCTGGACCCCCCTGGCCGAGGCCGGAAGCGCCAAGTCCATGTTCAATATCGGCGTTTTGTACGATGAAGGGCGCGGTGTCGCCGTCGACCGCAAGAAGGCCATCAACTGGTGGAGCCGTGCCGCGGAAGCCGGTCACGCTCAGGCCATGCATAACCTCGCCCTCGCCTATATCGAAGGCGATGGGGTGGAACAGAATTATGACCGCGCCTATGGCTGGCTTGAACGGGCCGCCTATCACGGGCTTGTCCGGTCCCAGTATTCCCTGGGCAAGATGTATGAATACGGCCTGGGAGTGGATTCAAACGAAATTCGCGCCGCCCTGTGGATCGAACGCGCCGCCATCGCCGGGTTTGACCGCGCCCAGTACAATATGGGCAAGCGTTACCGGGACGGGAACGGGGTCGACAAGAGCCTGGAAATGGCCGCGCGCTGGTTCCTGGCAGCCGCCCGTCAGGGGTATTCCAAGGCACAGAACCATATCGGCACGCGTTATATGCGCGGTGAAGGCATCGCCAAGGATCCGGTCGAAGCCCTGAAATGGTTCACCCTGGCCGCCGAACAGGGGCATAGCGGTGCCGCCAAGAAGGCGGAGAAACTTTCCGCGGAACTCTCGGAGGATCAACGGGCGGAAGCCGGTGCCCGTGCCGATGCCTTTGTGCCGCGACGGGCAACCGTCTACTGAGACTTCCCCTGATCCAATGCCCCTCTATGCCTATTCCTGTGTCTTGAGCGAGGGCCAGTTCGCGTCCGCCTCACGGATCCGCGACGGAATATCCTCCTCCCAGCGGCGCTGCACACCCTTCGAGTAATTCAGGTAAAGCTTTCCATCGACAATCTTCCAGGCTTCGGGGTCAATCGACGCCGTATAGCCTTGGCTGACCGCCCAGGCACAATATCCCCCGTATTGCGGGGCATAGAGTTCCGGATCGGCCTCAAAGGCGGCACGGTTTGCGGCATTGGCGAAGCGCCAGACCGCGCCGTTCCACTCCAGTTCGAAGTCGGACGACCCCAGCACCGCCCGACCGTCCTGGAAATATGCCACGGGATCGGCACCGTCGATGGCGACATTGCCGAATGTCGTCGCGTTTACCGCACCGGCCAGAGCCACGGCAGGTGCGGACAGCCAGATCAACAGGCTCAGAAGCGCAGAGCGCCCAACAAGGGCAAACGGGCCAAGCATGACTACCCTCCGGTCTTGCATCCGGAAGACTATGCAGAGCGTCAGTCGGAGATGCCAAGTCCGACCGAAGGTCGCTCACGAAAGTGTTAGAAAAGGGCCTACCGTCACCCCCAGCTTTCGGTCGTCCCCTTCCGACGGGCCATGCGCCGTGCCGGATGAATGTCCGACGGGGGCGGGACTTCCGGTTTCTGGGGCTTGGATCCGGGCAGTTCGCTGAAAGACATCAGATCGAACTTCTCGCCGCCGACCGCGTCGAAGCGCTCCATCGCCTGTTCGAAGAAGGCACCGAAATCGTCAGTGTCGATGACATCGTTCACATCGAGCGCGGCATGGTTGACGTCCAGGTCCAGCTTGTCATCCGTTTCCCGGGCAACATCGGCGATACGCTTCTTGAGAACTTCCGGGTCAATCCCTTCGTCGAGCAGCAGCGAATACTTGCCCTGCCCGACCTGTCCGACACCGCTGCCGCCCGAAGCCCAGGCCCGAAGTGTCTGGACGAGATTCTCGTTCAGCGTCTCGGCAGTCGTGCTGTCGACCTGGGATTCGACCTTCTCCCAACCGACATCATACATGGCGAAGTTCAGTTTTTCGCCCGCGTCCCGGGCTTCGCCGGAGAGCATCGCTGCGCTGTTCGCGAAATCCAGAACCCCCATGGGATTTGCCGGAGCCTGCTTCTGCGCAGGCCGGGAAGCCAATGGCACCCGCTTCACAGCAAGATGATGAATGCCTTTGCGCTGCGGGCTCGACATGCCCGACACACTGATCTGCAGCTTCCTGCCATCCGCTTCCGCCGCGGCGGTAATTAGGCGATCAGAGGCACGGCCGGTTGCAATCAGCTTTTTCAGATATTCACCCAACAGAACCCTGTCGCCCTGATCGGCAATCCGGGCGACATCTCCATTCATCAACTGGTCCGGCGACAGGCCGAACAGGCTCTTGACCGATCCGGCCACGAAGACAACGGTGCCGCTGTCGTCCACTTCGATCAGGACGTCCGATGCGGCAAAGGCAAATGCCAGGAATCGGTCTCGCTGATCGGCGATGGATAACTCACCAGACACGGATCAACCTCCTCGTGTTCGGTACGCCATGTCTCTTGGGCGGTTGCGATCTTCGCCCAACTGGTCGCCGAAGTCGATGATCAGGATCAATATTCCGAATTTTGGCGGACTTACGACCGTTCCCTTGTCTTGGAGAACCGAATTTTCGGATTGTTCTGAGTCTGGTGGTTCAGTTCCCAATAGTTCCGCGCCAGGAAGACGGGTGCGCCATCGCGATCCACCGACATCGCACTGCGAATCGAGCTTGTGAATCGATCCAGTTCCGCCGGGTCGTCGGCAGCGACCCATCGGGCCGTTTCGAAGGGTGCGGGCTCCAGCGTGACGTTGATCCCGTATTCGGCTTCGATCCGGGTTTGCAGCACATCAAGCTGAAGTTGCCCGACGACACCGACGATCCAGTTGGCGCCCAGTTCCGGCTTGAAGACCTGGGTAACCCCCTCCTCCGCCAGGCTTTCGAGCGCCTTTTTCAGATGCTTGCCCTTCATCGGATCGTCCAGCCGCACACGGCGCAGGATCTCTGGCGCAAAGTTCGGAATACCCGTGAAGCGCACTTCCTCTGCCTCGCTCAACGTATCCCCCACACGCAGCGTACCGTGGTTCGGCACACCGATAATGTCGCCCGGATAGGCCTCGTCCGCGATTTCCCGGTCCTGGGCAAAGAACATGATGGGATTGTAGATCGCCATCGGCTTGCCGGACCGGACATGCTTCAGCTTCATGCCCCGCTTGAACTTGCCGGAGACCAATCGAACGAAGGCGATGCGATCCCGGTGGTTCGGGTCCATGTTCGCCTGAACCTTGAAGACAAAACCGGTGACCTTCTCTTCCTTCGGATCGATTTCGCGCTTGTCCGTCGGCAGGGGGCGCGGCGGCGGCGAATGCAGGCTGATGCCGGAGAGCAGATGACCGACCCCGAAATTGCGCAGGGCGCTGCCGAAATAGACCGGCGTCATGGTCCCTTCCAGATACGCCTCCACGTCGAATTTCGGACAGGCTTCCCGGGCGAGTTCCGCTTCCTCACGCAGTTGTTCCAACTGTTCGGCCGGAATCAGGTCGTCCAGTTTCGGGTCGTCCAGACCGTCGACCTCGACCGATTCCGTGCGGTCCTCCCCCATCAGCAGGACGCGATCGTTCAGCAGATCGTAGCAGCCCTTGAATTCCCGCCCGGACCCGATCGGCCAGGCAACCGGCGAAACGTCCAGCGCAAGCTCCTCGGCGATCTGATCCATCAATTCGAAAGGATCGCGAGCCTCGCGGTCCAGCTTGTTGATGAAGGTCGCAATCGGCATATCGCGCAGTCGGCAGACTTCGAACAGTTTGCGGGTCTGCGGCTCGATGCCCTTCGCGGCGTCAATCACCATTACGGCACTGTCGACCGCCGTCAGCGTGCGGTAGGTATCCTCCGAAAAATCCTCGTGGCCCGGCGTATCGAGCAGATTGAAATAGACGCCGTCCCGAATGAAGGTCATGACCGACGTCGTGACCGAGATGCCGCGCTGCTGCTCGATCTTCATCCAGTCGGAACGCGCACGCCGGCGGTCGCCTTTGGCCTTCACCTCCCCGGCAAGGTGAATGGCGCCACCGCGTAACAACAGCTTTTCCGTCAGCGTCGTCTTCCCCGCGTCGGGGTGGCTGATGATCGCAAATGTGCGACGGCTCGCGGCCTGCTCTGCAAGGGTGGCCATGGTTTGGGCGCTTTCCGAAATTCCGGGATCAAGGTGACGGCCCTATCTAATCCCCGCGCCCGCGCGACGCAAGCGAGGCCCGCAAAGATTGCGTCCGAACCGGTTCCGGCGTATGGGCAGTTCATGTTCTCAAAGCTCGACTCCACCAGCCGCGGCATTCTGATGCTGATCGGCGCGACATTCATCTTCGCGTGCCAGGATGCCGTCACAAAGCATCTGGCGCAGACTTATGCGACGCCGCAGATCATCTGGGTGCGCTATCTGTTCTTTGCCGTCTTCGCGATGGCACTGAGCAGCTGGCACACGCCGTTGAAGACTGCGGTGAAGGCGAAGCGTCCCTGGCTACAGGTCGTGCGCTCCCTGATCATCGTGGCCGAAATCGGAATCTTCGTCATGGCGGTCCGGGTTCTCAGCCTGGCCGAAACCCATGCCCTGTTCGCCAGCTTCCCGCTCATCGTCACCGCGATGTCGGCGGTCTTCCTGGGTGAGAAGGTCGGGCTGCGCCGCTGGAGTGCGGTGATCGTTGGGTTCCTGGGCGTCCTGATCATCCTGCGTCCGGGAACCGGCGTGTTTCAGCTGGAATCCCTGATCGCCCTCGCCGCTGCCGTCATGTTTGCCAGCTATCACGTGATCACGCGCGTCACCAGCCGCGACGACGGCACCAACACCTCCCTGCTCTACATGGCGGTTGTCGGGGCCGCGGTCCTGACTCTGATCGGTCCATTCTATTGGGTGGAACCGACGCCAGAGGCCTGGCGCTGGCTTGCCCTGTTGTCCGTGACCGGCGCGACCGGGCATCTGCTGCTGATCAAGGCGCTGGAACTGGCGCCGGCATCCACGCTTCAGCCGTTCAATTTCACCCTTCTGGTCTGGGCCACCATCATGGGCTACCTGGTCTTCGGCAACCTGCCGGATTTCTGGACCATCGTCGGCGGCGCGATCGTGGTGGGCAGCGGTCTCTATACCATCTATCGCGAACGGGCCCGCAAGGTGCCCGACGCGCCGACGGAAGCGCAACTCAAGCCCTGACACGGACCGGCCGCTCCCATAGGCTGTCCGCTCTGAGTGTTTCGAAGGAGGCGACATGTCCGAGACCGTCAATCTGAGCCTGTCCGAAGCCCGGGAACTATCCCTTGCCGCCCTTGACGCGCATGGCGCGGACAGCGCCAATGCCGAAGCCGTGACTCAGATCATGCTGCGGGCCGAGCAGGATCGCTGCGCCAGTCACGGCTTGTTCCGCCTGCCGGGCTATTGCGCATCCCTGCGCAGTGGCAAGGTCAATGGATCGGCATCGCCAAAACTGCATGATATTGCCCCGGGGATTCTGCGTGTCGACGGGGACGGCGGGTTCGCGCCGCTTGCCCTCGACACCGGGCTTCCGGCCCTCGCGGAACGGGCGCGCAGCCAGGGTATCGCAGCCCTGGGCCTCGTCGACATTTATCATTTCGCCGCCCTGTGGCCGGAAGTGGAAACCCTTGCCGAGGCCGGTCTGTCCGCCCTGGCCTTCACCCAGGCCTCCCCCATGGTGGCGCCGACCGGCGGGACCCGCCCCTTCTTCGGGACAAATCCGATGGCATTTTCCTGGCCGCGGCCGGGCAAGGATCCCTATGTCTTCGATCAGGCATCCGCCGCGATGGCACGCGGCGATGTCATGATCCACGCCCGGGACGGCAAGAAGGTTCCGATCGGCACCGGCATCGACGCGAACGGCAATCCGACCGAGGACCCCAATGAGGTTCTGAAGGGGGCCCAACTGCCCTTTGGCGGTTACAAGGGGTCCAATATTGCCATGATGATCGAATTGCTGGCTGGTGGGTTGATCGGCTCCGTATTCTCCTTTGAGGCCGGGCGCCAGGACAATCAGGATGGCGGGCCGCCGATCGGTGGAGAGATCATCGTCGCCATGGACCCGTCCCGGTTTGGGGATGCGGAAAACTGGGCTGCCCATTGCGAGCAGCTGTTTGCCGCGGCCACCGCGATGGACGGCGTCCGCCTGCCCGGGCAGCGCCGCCGTCGCGCACGCCTGGAGACCCCGGAATCGGGCATTGAATTGGCAAGATCCCTGTACGAAACAGTCACCGAGCTGGCGGGACGCTAACTGGGCTTGCGCCAGGCGCCGGGAATGTTCCCGACAAGAAAACGTTCCACCGCGCCCGTCGGGCCGGCAAGGGGCAGCACCAGCCGGCGCCACGTCGTGGCCGAAACCTTGGGCGGCGCCGAATGTTCCGTCAGGATCGGCCGCCGGGTGTCGATTGCCACCCGATAACAGGCCAGGAAAAGGGTCGTCACGCTCGCCTGGGTCGGGATATCGCTGGTCCGCTTCCCAACCATGTTACGCCCGAACCGCTCGGCAATTTCCTCTCCGTAGATAAGGTAGCGAAAATCATCCCCTTCCGGCAGAACCTCCAGCAGCATCACGATGCCCAGGGTCGACGTGATGTCGATCGGATCGAGGGCACTATGGTCCGGAAGTCCCTTTATCTGCGGCATGTCGTGCCAATAGCGGAGCAAGGTAACAAGCCGGCTTTCGCGCATGTCGGCCTCAGCTGGATCGAACACGATCAACGGATTGGGGGCGCCCCATGCCTGAAACATGGCGTCCAGGGAGGCCGAGCCTCCGTTTCGGATTTCCGTCGCTACATCCGCAATGGTGGCGGGCAGCAATTCCCTGTTGTTTGCTCCATCCATTCGCGGTTCCATCCAAGGCAATCGGCGAGACTGTTATCGCGATTCTCGCTGTTGGGGAAACGGCATGCCTGAATTCTATAGCACTTTGAGCAACGTCTCCATAAATCCTGACAGATTGTGGCAAAGCCACATGGAAATGGCGAAACACGGTGCGACGCAGAAGGGCGGAGTCAATCGTCAGGCCCTGACCGTGGAAGACGGCGCCGCACGCAACCTCTTTCAGGAATGGTGCGAAGACGCCGGATGCCAGGTCGAGATCGACGCAGCGGGAAACATTTTTGCGCGGCGTCCGGGTCTTGATCCCGATGCCGAAGCCGTCTGCACGGGAAGTCACCTCGATACCCAGCCGACCGGCGGGAGATTCGATGGCGCCTTCGGTGTTCTGGCCGGCCTGGAAGTCGTGCGCTCACTGAATGACGCCGCGATCGAAACCCGACGTCCGATCGATGTGGTGGTCTGGACGAACGAGGAGGGAACGCGTTTCCCCTATGGCGGTTCCGCTGTGTTTGCCGGCCTGATGAAACTGGAAACGGTCTATGACACCGTCGATTCCGCCGGTACTCGCTTCGAGGATGCGTTGACCGCCATCGGCGCGAAGGGAAACCTGCCCTGCGGATTCCGCCGTTTCGACAGCGTGTTCGAGGCTCACATCGAACAGGGACCATTACTGGAGCGACAGAGACTATCCGTCGGCATCGTTACCGGTGCCAGGGGGCAACTTCGGTACGATGTCTCGGTCACCGGGCAGGAGGGGCATGCCGGGACGATGCCGATGGATATGCGACGCGACGCCCTGACCGCCGCGGCCCGGTTGGTGGTAAGGCTGGAAGAGATCGGGCTGAGCCACCTGCCCCAGGGTGTCTGTACCGTCGGCGCCCTGACGGTCGCACCAAACTCCATCAAAACGATACCGGGCCGTGTCCGGTTCTCAATCGATCTGCGGCATCCGACGGCCGCCGGTCTGGCAGCCATGGAAAGCGCCATTTCTGAAGCATTCGCGGCTGAACAGGCCCGTGATCAGGTGATCGTCGAAAGCCGAATACTGGAGCGGGAACCCCCCATCAATTTCGATCCTGACCTAGTCCAGTTGTTGCGGCAATCCGCGGAAAGCTGCGGGATCGCCGCAGCAGATATCTTCTCGATGGCAGGGCATGATTCCTGCTATCTGGCACCGCTCCAGCCGACGGCAATGGTCTTTGTCCCCTGTCGGGACGGTCTGAGCCATAATGAACTGGAATCCGCAACGCCGTCCGACCTGGCCGATGGAACGCGGGTATTGGCAACGGCAATGCTGGCGCGGGCGGGGAGAGTCTGATTCCATCGCGCATCGTTTTATAAGACCTGTGGAAAGGGCGAGTACATGCAGATCGAATGGCGCGGGAAACCGGCACCGGACATATCGGCAGAAACCGGCGTGTCTGTCTGGGCCGAAGGAACTTCCAACGAGACGGATTTAAAGGGTGGGTTCCTCGGTGCCGCGGCGGCTCTTGGGCGCGACCTGGCCTCGAAGGGCGCGGCGCCCGCGCATATCGAACGCCTGACAATTGCGGTTCCGGACACCGAGGCATTCATGGCCGCGCTGACAGACATGGATCTGCTCTATCGCGAGGCGCTGGCCGGCAATTCGGGTCTGGTCGCCCTGATCGAATCGGACGGCGCAATTCGTCTGCAGGCGCAGGCGGTGATTCCCCCCGCATCCGATGAGATTGTCTTTGCCGGATACACCCGCAGCGACCTGAACCGGCAGTACAGCCCTCGTGCAACGGTCCCGGAGGCGCCGGATATCATGGCGCGGTGGCGACGCGAAGGAACAGCCAATCAGGCCAAGAGAAGCGCGGTGCTGAACTATGGCGCCGACGACGCCCGAGCAATCGACATTTTTCTGCCGAGTTCCGGCGGAGAAGATCGTCCGCCGCTGCATGTCTATATTCACGGCGGTTACTGGCAGGCCCTGGACAAGCGGGACAACGGGCAGTTCGGGGCCGGACTGGTCGAAGCCGGAATCGCCGTCGCCGTACTCAACTATCCTCTCTGCCCGCCCGCCACGGTCGGCGGCATTGTCACAGATTGCCGCGACGCGCTCGCCTGCCTCTATCAGGAGGCGGACAAATACGGGTATGATCGAGACTGGATTACCATTTCCGGCCATTCCGCCGGCGGCCATCTGGTCGGCATGCTGGCGGCGACGGATTGGACCTCGGTCCATACGGACCTGCCGCGCGATCTGATCAAGGGAACGGTTGCGATCTCCGGCCTGTTTGAGGTCGAGCCGCTGGTCCATACCGGTCTCAACAAGGCCCTGCGCCTGACTTTGGAACAGGCCCGGGAAATCAGCCCGATCCGGTATCCGGTGGTCTCCCCCGGCCCGATCATCGCGGCGGTCGGCGGCGCGGAAAGCGACGAATTCCGCCGCCAGAGCCGCGACTATGTTGATCATCTGCTTGGTCAGGGTGTCCAGGCCACCTATCTGGAACTGCCCGGACTGAACCATTTCACAGCCGTCGAAGCCATGGCCGACCGGGAAAGTGTTCTTTACACAAAAACTGTGGAACTGGCATCCCGCGCCGAAAGTGGAAGTCAGGTCGCGTAGAACTCCGCGCCTTGCTGCATCCATGGCGGGCTCAGAGCGGCAATCCGACGGTAGGCCGGGCAGTCCTCGCGATGGGCGCCGGGCAGATAGCCGATCGACATCAGAAATTCACCGGTAATCTCCCCACCGGTGAATTTGAACGTCTTCTTGAACAACTTGATCCAGCGATCCTTGGTCAGCGGGTGATGTGTTTCGATCCAGCCCGCGAAACCACCGTGACTGTCGCGCATCTTTTTCAATACGCAGGCATTGTATATGACGGCATTGACCTTCAGACGGTTCCTGACGATGCGCTCGTCTGCCAGAAGCCGCCGCACATCCGCGTCACCATAGGCGGCGACTGTGTCGACATCGAAACCGTCAAAGGCCTGATTCAACCCGTCCCTCTTGCGCAGGATCAGGCCCCAATTCAGCCCGGCCTGCATGATTTCCAGGGTCAGACGCTCGAAAAGGCGCGCTTCATCCCGTTCCGGAACGCCGTACTCGGTATCGTGATAGCCGCCATGGACCGGATCACCGATCGCGAAGTCGCAATACCAACTCATCGTAAGCCTCGCAGTTGTTTCTGCGGCAGACGATAGAACCGGATTCCGCGATCAGAAAGACGGGCCGGACAGGGCTCCTGACAGCCTTGTGTCAGGAAGGAACGATCCGGAACCCGACGATATCCACCAGATACCAATAGACGCCGGTCAGGACGACCGCGGCAAGTCCCGCCCAAAGCACCTTCTTTCCGATCATGTGAATTTTCGGGGCGCCGGGATCGTTCCCCTTCTCCGGATTGTCGTCTCGGCGTACGCCGATCGGCAGGACCATGAAGAAGGCGAGCCAGAAACCGATGACAAATACGACAATGAAGGACGCGATGCTCATGCCGCTCAGACCTGTTCCAGTTCCACCAGGGTGCCGCAAAAATCCTTGGGATGAAGGAACAGCACGGGCTTTCCATGGGCGCCGGTCTTCGGCTCGCCATCACCCAGGACGCGGGCGCCCTCCGCCTTCAGCCTGTCACGCGCGGCAATGATGTCATCCACTTCGTAGCAGACGTGATGCATGCCTCCGGACGGGTTCTTTTCCAGGAATTTGGCAATCGGGGATTCGTCGCCGAAGGGATGCAGCAACTCGATCTTCGTATTGGGAAGATTGACGAAAACCGTCGTAACCCCGTGCTCCGGAAGGGTGTGGGGTTCGGAAACGTCACCGCCCAGCGTATCACGGTACACCGCGCTGGCCGCCTCAAGATCCGGTACGACGATCGCAACGTGGTTGAGCTTGCCAATCATTTCCCGCTCCTTGTTCAACCTACTCTAAACACGCAACAAATGGACATCGACCTGGGGACGGCGACGGGTCATCTGCTGCAATCGACGCCGCACGGCAACCCGCACCGCCTCAATCACCGCGCCATCGTCCTGACGCTGCTTGCGCCCCAGGGATTCGACAGTGTCTTCGGCTATATCCAGCAATTCGTCCCATTCCGGCCCGTCGGAATCGAGCAAGCCGGAAACAGAGATCTGGGCCTCGTCCGCGAGTTTTCCAGACTTGTCCAACGCAATCGAGACAACGGCGGCCCCGTTATAGGACATGCGGCGACGCTGACGGATCGAGCCGTGGTCCAACGGGATCAGGCGGTCCCCGTCGAGCGCAAGGCGTCCGGCATAGACCTCGTCGACTACATCGACACCATTCGGGGTCACATTCATCAGCATGCCGTTCTTGGACACGATGCCATGAGGCACCTGGCAGCTCTGGGCCAACCGGGCATGGGCAAGCAGGTGGCGGTGCTCACCATGCACCGGGATCGCGACGCGGGGGCGGATCCAACCGTACATATCGGCCAGTTCGTCCCGGTTCGGATGGCCGGATGTGTGAATTTCGGCATCATTGGCCGTGATGATGGTACAGCCTAGTTGCGTCAGCGCGTTCTGCAGCTCGCCGATGGCGACCTCGTTCCCGGGAATTTCGCGGCTGGAGAAGATAACGGTATCGCCCTCCCCCATCTCGATGAAGTTGTGGTCCCCACGGGCGATCCGGGAAAGCGCCGCCCGGGGCTCACCCTGGCTTCCGGTGCAGATCAACAGAACCTTGTTCGGTGGAAGGCGCGATGCCGCCTCATCCGTCAGAAAATTGGGGAGATCCTGAAGATATCCGGTTTCCCGCGCGGCATCATTCATGCGCCACAGGGAGCGCCCGACAAGCGCCGGTTGGCGGCCGCAGGCCAGGGCAGCCTTCGCCGCGCTCTCAAGCCGCGCCACGTTGGACGCGAAGCACGCCACGGCTACGAGCCCGTCGCACCCCTTCACGACTTCCGCCAGGTTCTCCCGGACATCGCCTTCGGAGCCGCTGCGCCCCGGAGACATGGCATTGGTCGAATCGCAGACCATCGCCAGAACGCCTTCCTCCCCGAGCGCCATCAACCGCTTTTCGTCGGCCGAGGGACCGATCTGGGGATCCGGATCCAGCTTCCAGTCGCCGGTATGAAGGATCGCGCCCATGGGCGTGCGGATGACCAGGGCATTCGGTTCCGGGATCGAATGGGTCAGTGTGATCAGTTCCACATTGAAGGGGCCGACATCAAACTGGCCCGACATCGGAACCTCTATGATCTCAACCTTCCCGCCGAAGCTTGCCTCCGCCAGCTTCCGGCGCAGAACGGCCGCCGTGAAAGGCGTCGCATAGACCGGGCATTTGAGGCGCGGCCAGAGATACTGAACCGCACCCAGATGGTCCTCATGGGCGTGGGTCAGAACCAGACCACACAGGTCTTCGATCCGTTCCTCGATGAAGCCGGGGTCGGGCATGATCACATCGATACCCGGCGTGCGTTCGTCGCCGAAGGTAATGCCGCAATCCACCATCAGCCATTTCTCGTCGTGACCGTAGAGATTGAGGTTCATCCCGATCTCGCCGGTTCCGCCGAGCGGCAGAAACAGGAACTCTTCCGCGCCAGGTGTATCGGTTTCGCGAAACCCGATCATTGGTTACCCCGGTTCTTGCGATAAATCCCGATCAGGCCGCGGATCGTCAGCGCCCGGTCCGTATGCTGAATGACGGCCGTCTTTTCCGCGAACAGGTCCGCGAGACCGCCGGTGGCAACAACTTTCATATCATCTCCGTATTCCAGTCGGATTCGGTCGACCATGCCTTCGATCATGCTGACATAGCCCCAGAAAATGCCGGACTGCATTGCATGCTGCGTCGACTTGCCGATGACCGTGCGGGACGGCGCGATCTCCACGAGCGGCAGCTTGGCGGAAGCCATGTAAAGGGCCTCCAGCGAAAGGTTGATCCCGGGCGCGATCACACCGCCCCGATAGTTTCCATCCCCGTCCACGACGTCGAAGGTCGTCGCCGTGCCGAAATCGATACAGATCAGCGGACCGCCATAGGTCTCATGCGCTTCACGCGCATTGACCAGCCGGTCCGCCCCGGCCTGCTCCGGACGGTCGATCAGAACCTCAATGCCCAGTTCGACGCCCTCTTCGCCGATCACCACCGGCTCGCCGTCGAAATAGCGTCGGCACAGACTGATCAGATTGAATTCGGTTTCCGGCACGACACTGCCGATCACGGTGCCGGTAATGTCGTTGTAATCCAGCCCGTTCAGCTTCATGAGCTCGCTCAGCCAGACGATATATTCGTCCGCCGTGCGCTTCGGATCATTGGCGCAGCGGAATGCCTTAACGAAGTCGACACCGTCGAAGATGCCGAACACGACATTCGTATTCCCGGAATCGATGGCTAGAAGCATGGTTCCAATCCTTCAGTCGAAGAACACATCGCCGGCCGCAATCGCATGCCGTTCATTTCCGTCGGTCCGGACGATCAGCCGCCCCTCGCTGTCCAGCGATTCAAAGACGCCATCGATCTGTCGTTCCCGGAGGCGCACACGGATCGGCTCACCAACACCCTTGGCATGATCCATCCAGGCCCGATGCAGTGCGGGCGCCCCCTGCTTATGCCAAATCCCGCGCCAGCGGTCGATTCCCGACGCAAGGCTGCGGCAAAGCGCGTCCAGGTCCGTCGGGAGGTCTTCAGCCGACAGGCTGGTGGCGCGATAGGGTGTATCGGTCGGAAAATGGGCGACATTGACGCCGATCCCGATCAGGATCCACGGCGCGGTGTTCTCGCCGCCGGCTTCCAGTAGGATTCCCGCCGTCTTCTTGTCCCGGATCAGAACATCATTCGGCCATTTCAAACGAACACCGTCATCCGGGATCGACTCCGCGACTGCCAGAGCCGCCGCAAAACTCAACTGGGCGCACTGGGAAAGCGGCCGCGCCTCGCGCAGGATGACCGTCAGATAGAGATTGCCGGCCTCCGACACCCAGGGACGCCCATACCGTCCGCGACCACCGCTCTGCACGTCGGCACGCACGAGCGTACGGTCGCCGGCGCCGGATTCCGCCATGTCGCGGGCGGCATCCATCGTCGATCCAAGACTGTCGAAGCGATGCTCCGTCCAGCCCGCTGGCAGGGACGAAATCACCCCGGGAAAAGGACCGATGCCGCGTGCGCCGCGTAGTCGGCGATGGGCTGAGGCGCCAGAACAAAGACCAGAACCGCGATGGAGCTGACCAGCAGGATCGCCTTCATGGAACGGCCTTCGATCGGGTCGAGCGTTTCCTCGCTCTCATCGAAATACATGACCTTGATGATGCGCAGGTAGTAGAACGCGCTGATCACACTGGTCAGGGCACCGATCACGGCCAGATAGATCAGGCCGGCCTCGATCGCTGCGGCAAAGACGAAGAATTTGCCGAAGAACCCGGCCAGCGGGGGAATACCCGCCATGGAGAACATGAACAGCATCAGCGCAAAGGCCATACCCGGTCGGGTCTTGGACAGGCCGGCAAGGTCGGAGATGTTCTCAACCATCCGGTCCTTGACCTTCATCGACAGAATGCAGGCGAAGGTACCGACATTCATGACGAGGTAGATCGCCATATACAGCATGACCCCGCCTGCCCCGGCTTCGGAGCCGGCCGCCAGCCCCATCAGGGCATAGCCGACGTGACCGATGGAGGAATAGGCCATCAGGCGCTTGATGTTGGTCTGGGCAATCGCGGCCAACGCACCGAGGATCATCGACGCGACCGAGATCAGCCAGATGATCTGGCGCCACTCGTCGATCAACTCCCCGAACGGGCCAAGCATCACGCGTAGGATCAGCGCCATGGCCGCAATCTTCGGCGCGACCGCAAAGAAGGCTGTTACCGGGGTCGGCGCGCCTTCGTAAACGTCCGGCGTCCACATATGGAACGGAACCGCGGAAATCTTGAAGGCGAGACCGGCGGACAGGAAAACCAGACCGACAATCAGTCCGGTCGGAGCCTGGTCGACAGCGGACATCTGGCGGGCCAGATCGTCGAAGCCGGTGGTGCCGGCGAACCCGTAGATCAGGGAGCAGCCGTAGAGCAGCAGGCCGGAGCTGAGCGCGCCGAGCACGAAATACTTCAGGCCGGCCTCCGTAGAGCGCAGCTGGTCGCGTTGGAAGGCCGCGACGACATAAAGTGACAGGCTCTGCAGTTCCAGACCGATATACAGCGAAATCAGATCGTTCGCCGAGATCATCATCAGCATGCCGAGCGTGGCGAAGCACAACAGCACCGGATACTCGAACCGGCCCATGCCTTCCCGTCGGATGTAGCCGTCGCTCATCACCAGGGCCAGCAGTGCCGCAATCACGACCAGAAGCTTCATGAAGAAGCCAAAACTGTCGACCACGAACAGGTCGCCAAGCGCCAGTCGGTAGTCGCTGCCGACAACGGCGATCAAGACGCCGACCCCTACCAGCGTTACGACCGCCAGGAAGGAAACGCGCCCGAGCGCCGCCTTGGCCGGCGAGAACACGCCGACCATCATCAGGGCCATGACCGCGCAAGCCAGGACGATTTCCGGAAGCGCGGGGGCGAGCATGGAGGTTTCGAACATCATAGGGGTCGGCCCCTCTCTTCCTTATTGGCTGTCGGCCAGCGCGGCGGCGCTGTCGCGTGCCGCGGCAATAGCCGCATCGTAGTTCTGAACCAGATTGATTACGGACGCTTCGATCGGATCGAGGAAGGTCGATGGATAAACGCCCATCCAGATCGTCAGGATGATGAGCGGCGCGAAGATCGCAATCTCCCGCGGGCTCATATCCAACATGGCCTTCACGTCATCCTTCGTCAGTTCCCCGAAGACGACCCTCCGATAGAGGAACAGCATGTAGGCCGCACCGAGGATCATCCCTGTCGCAAGGAACGCCGCAACCCAGGTGTTATGCTCGAACGCTCCATAGAGGATCAGGAACTCACCGACGAACCCACTGGTCCCCGGCAGCCCCACGGACGCCATGGTGAACAGCATGAAGACAAGCGCATAGCGCGGCATGTTGGTCGCCAGACCGCCGTAGCGCGCAATCTCACGGGTATGCAGGCGGTCATATACCACGCCAACGCAGAGGAAGAGCGCGCCGGACACCAGGCCGTGGCTCAGCATCTGAAGGATGGACCCCGCAATCGCGGTCTCGTTGACCGAGAAGATGGCCGCCGTGACGAAGCCCATATGGGCGATCGACGAATAGGCGATCAGCTTCTTCATGTCTTCCTGCACCAGGGCGACCAGTGAGGTATAGACCACCGCGACACAGGACAGCGCAAAGACGATCCAGGCGAAATCAGCCGACGCCAGTGGCATCATCGGGATGGAGAAGCGCAGGAAGCCGTAGCCGCCCATCTTCAACAGCACCCCGGCCAGGATGACGGACCCGGCGGTTGGTGCCTCGACATGCGCGTCGGGCAGCCAGGTGTGAACCGGCCACATCGGGACCTTGACCGCGAAGCTGGCAAAGAAGGCGAGCCAGATCAGCTTCTGCATGTCCTCGGGGAACTGCGTCGTCATCAGGGTCGGAATATCGGTCGTGCCGCCAGCGAAGTAGTACATCGCGATCAGCGCCACCAGCATCAGGATAGAGCCGAGCAGCGTATACAGGAAGAACTTGAACGCGGCATAAATCCGGCGGGCGCCGCCCCAGACACCGATGATCAGGAACATCGGCAGCAGTACACCTTCGAAGAAGATGTAGAACAGCAGCATGTCGAGTGCGCAGAACATGCCGACCATCATGGTTTCGAGAACCAGGAAGGCGACCATGTATTCCCGCACACGGGTCTTGATGGCGTTCCAGCTGGCCAGAATGCAGATCGGCGTGAGCAGGGTCGACAGCAGGACGAACCAGACGGAAATTCCGTCGACGCCCAGATGATACGATATGCCGACAGAGGGCAGCCATTCCTCGCGCTCGACCAGTTGGAATTCCGCGCTCGAGCCATCGAAATTGGCCAGAATCAGCAACGACAGGAAGAACACGACCAATGAGGTGAACAAGGCACCCCAGCGGGCATTGCGTGCGACTTCCTCCTCATTGTCGCTGCGGATCACCATCAGGAACAGCGCCCCGACCAGCGGCAGGAAGGTCGTCAGACTCAGAAGAGGCATAGTGGTTTGCGACATTGTCCCTACGGGTCCCTTCTTAGCCTGCCAGGAGGTAGAAGCCGATCAGGACGACAACGCCGATCAGCATGGCAAACGCATAGTGATACAGATATCCGCTCTGCAGCAGGCTGACGCGCCCTGCCGCCAGATTGGTGGTCTTCGCGACTCCATCCGGTCCCAGACCGTCGATGACCGTACCGTCGCCCCGTTTCCAGAACAGGCGGCCGATGGCGAAGGACGGGCGAACGAACAGGAAGTCGTAGAGCTCGTCGAAGTACCATTTGTTGAACGAGAACTGGTAGAACGGTCCCCAGAACTGTCCGATCGCACGCCCCTTATCCAGGCCGCGACGATAGACATGGATGGCCCCCAGGATCCCGATGATCCCAACGACCAGCGGGGTCCACTTCACCCAGAGCGGCACATGATGCGCGTTCTCGAGTGCGGCATGCTGTTCCAGGATCAGGATCGAGTCGCCCCAGAATGCCTGCCAGTTGTCACCGGTGAAGTACGGATAGAACACAGCGCCCGCGAAGACCGCACCGATGGCCAGCACATACAGCGGCACCAGCATGACATTCGGGGATTCATGGACATGCGCCATCACCTTCTCATCCGCGCGCGGCGGCGTGTGGAAGGTCATCCACAGCAGACGCCAGGAATAGAATGCGGTCATGATGGCCGCAGCCACGCCCATCCAGAAGGCAAACATGCCGATCCCGGTATGCGCGCCATAGGCCGATTCCAGAATGATGTCCTTCGAGAAGAAGCCGGCAAAGCCGATATACGTGCCGGGGATACCGATCCCGCCAAGGGCGAGAGAGCCGATCCACATCAGCACGCAGGTCTTCCAGATCGGCTTCGCAAGCCCACCCATCTTGCGCATGTCCTGTTCGTCGGAGACGGCGTGAATCACCGCACCGGCGCCAAGGAACAGCAGGGCCTTGAAGAAAGCATGCGTGAACAGGTGGAACATGGCCGCGGGATAGGCCGAGACGCCAGCCGCGAAGAACATGTAGCCGAGCTGCGAACAGGTCGAATAGGCAATGACACGCTTGATGTCGTTCTGCGTCAGGCCGACCGTCGCCGCGAAGAAGGCGGTACTTGCCCCGACGAAGGTCACGACCAACAACGCCGTTTCCGAGAATTCGAACATCGGCGAAAGGCGGCAGACCATGAAGACACCGGCGGTCACCATGGTCGCGGCATGGATCAGCGCGGAGACCGGAGTCGGACCTTCCATCGCGTCCGGCAACCAGGTGTGCAGGCCCAGCTGCGCCGACTTGCCCATGGCCCCCATGAACAGCAGCAGGCAAAGACAGGTAATCGCTTCACCGGGCGTGAAGCTCATCCACAGGAAGGTGAAGACCGCCCCTTCGGCTTCGCTGGCGGCAATGCCAGGAATGGCGGCGAAGATATCGTCGAAGGCAAGCGCGCCGGTCATCACGAAGGTGCCGAAGATGCCGAGCGCAAAGCCGAAATCACCGACACGGTTCACGACGAACGCCTTGATCGCCGCCGCATTCGCCGACGGCTTCTTGTACCAGAACCCGATCAGCAGATAGGACGCCAGACCGACGCCTTCCCAACCGAAGAACATCTGGACCAGATTGTCGGCGGTCACCAGCATCAGCATCATGAAGGTGAACAGGCTCAGATAGGCCTGGAACCGCGGAATACCCGGATCGTGATGCATGTATCCAATGGAATAGATATGCACCAGCGACGACACCGTGGTCACGACCACCAGCATCACGGCGGTCAGCGTGTCGATGCGCAGTGACCAGTCGAAGGCGAAATCACCGACGACAACCCACCGCAGCAGCTCGATCTTGTAGCCTTCCATCGCCTGGCCGCCGGCAAAGAGGCCGCCGACCTGTATGAAGGTGATCCAGGACAGAATCGCCGCCACGACCAGCAGGCCGGATGAGACCCATTGCGCGAAGACGTCGCCTTTATGGCCGCCGATGGCGCGCCCGCCGAATCCGGCGATCAGCGCCCCGATCAGCGGAAGGAATACGATCAGTGCTTCCATGGCTCTGTCTCTAGCCCTTCATATTGCTGACGTCGTCGACCGCGATGGAGGCGCGGTTGCGATAGAACACGACAAGGATGGCCAGACCGATGGCGGCCTCCGCCGCAGCCACGGTCAGGACGAACATGGCGAAGATCTGGCCAGTCAGATCCTGCAGATAGGCTGAGAATGCGACCAGATTGATGTTCACCGCCAGCAGCATCAGTTCCACCGACATCAGGATGACGATGACATTGCGGCGGTTCAGGAAGATGCCGAACAGACCCAGCGTGAACAGGATCGCCGCAACGGTCAGGTAGTGTTCGAGACCGATGATCATTTCGCGCCCTCCCTTTACACGCCGCTGCCGGTTGGCACTTTGACCACGGAAACCTCGTCCTTCGAGGACCGGTTTACCTGGTCGGCGATGATCTGTTTCTTGACGCCGGGTCGACTGCGCAGCGTGAGCACGATCGCACCCAGCATGGCGACCAGCAGAATCATGCCCGCGCCCTGGAACAGATAGACATAGTCGGTGTAGATCACCTGGCCGATGGCGCGGGTATTGTGAACGTCACCCGCCACCGGGCTGAGCGCGACATTCGCGATCTCCGGGCCAAGGGTCCAGGATGTCGCCGCGAGCCCCAGCTCGAGGAACAGGATGCCGCCCAGCGTCGCGCCGATATAGACGTATTTCTTCACGCCCTTGCGCAGTTCGACGAAATTCACGTCCAGCATCATGACGACGAACAGGAACAGAACCGCGACCGCGCCGACATAGACCACGACGAGGATCATCGCCAGGAACTCCGCGCCGATCAGGACGAAGAGCCCCGCCGCGTTGAAGAAGGCGAGGATCAGATAGAGCACCGAATGCACCGGATTGCGCGACGTGATGACCATCACCCCGCACGCCACGGTGATCGCGGCGAAGATGTAGAACATGAACCCGGCGAATGCCATTGGTTCCCCCCTCGTAGTGTCGCCCGGCCTTACCGGTAGGGCGCGTCCAATTCAAGGTTGGAAGCGATTTCCGCCTCCCAACGCTCACCGTTCGCGAGGAGCTTGTCCTTGTTGTAGAACAGCTCTTCGCGGGTTTCGGTCGCGAATTCGAAATTCGGCCCCTCGACGATGGCATCGACCGGACAGGCCTCCTGGCAGTAGCCGCAGTAGATGCATTTTGTCATGTCGATGTCGTAGCGCGTCGTCCGACGGGACCCGTCGGCCCGCGGCTCGGCCTCGATGGTGATGGCCTGTGCCGGGCACACGGCTTCACACAGCTTGCAGGCGATGCAGCGCTCTTCCCCGTTGGGATAGCGACGCAGTGCATGCTCGCCGCGGAAGCGCGGGCTCAACGGTCCCTTTTCGTAGGGATAGTTGATCGTGTGCTTCGGCTTGAACATGGCCTTGAAGGTCAGGGCCATGCCGCTGAGCAGTTCGCTCAGCAGGAAGGCTTTCGCGGTCCGGTCGAGGCTAGTCATATCGAAGCTCTCCTCTGTCTCAATTGGCCGCGGTGGGCAGCAGGTCGAATGCGACCAGGAAACCGGCGGTCGCGACCACCCAGAACAGTGACAGCGGCAGGAAGACCTTCCAGCCCAGGCGCATCAGCTGGTCGTAGCGGTAGCGCGGGAAGGTGGCGCGAACCCAAAGGAAGATGAACAGCACGAAGCAGATCTTCAGCGCGAACCAGATCGGGCCCGGCACCCAGGTGAAGGGCGCGATGTCCAGCGGCGGCAGCCAGCCGCCCAGGAACAGCACCGTGGTCATGCCGCTCATCAGGATCATGTTGGCGTACTCACCCAAGAAGAACAGGGCGAAGGCCATGGCGGAGTATTCGACGTTATAGCCGGACACCAGTTCCGCCTCCGCCTCCGGCAGATCGAACGGCGCCCGGTTCGTTTCGGCCAGGGCCGAGATCACGAAGACGACGAACATCGGCAGCAACGGCAGGAAGTACCAGTTCCAGAAACCGCCGCCGGCCTGCGCCAGGACGATATCGCTGAGGTTCAAGGAACCGACGCAGATCAGCACGGTTACGATGACGAAGCCGATGGAGACCTCATAAGACACCATCTGCGCGGCGGAGCGCAGGGCCCCGAGGAAGGCGTATTTCGAATTGGAGGCCCAGCCCGCGATGATGATGCCGTAGACGCCCAGCGACGAAATCGCGAACAGATACAGTACCCCGACATTGATGTCGGCCAGCACCCAGCCCTCGTCGAACGGGATGACCGCCCAGGCAATCAGCGCCAGGATGAAGGTCAGCATCGGCGCGATCAGGAACAGAACCGGGTTCGATCCCGACGGGATGACGGTTTCCTTCAGCATCAGCTTCAGGCCGTCCGCCAGCGGCTGCAGCAGACCGAACGGGCCGACGACATTCGGCCCCTTGCGCAATTGCATCCAGCCGATGACCTTGCGCTCCGCCAGCGTCAGATAGGCCACGGCGATCAGGATCGGGACCATGATCGCAACGATCAGCAACACCGTCAGGAGGGTCGGCCAGACGTAGCCGCTCCACCAAATGCCGTCGAACAACTCAGCCATTGGTGCCGGTCCCCTTTTCCTGGCGGTCCAGCACGAAGACCTGCGTGCATTCCGCCATCGTCTCGGACGCCCGCGAGATCGGGTCCGTCATGTAGAAGTTTTCGATCGGCGACTGGAACGGTGCGGAATCCATTGCACCGGCCTCACCGAAATCCGCCCAGGTGGCCGCCTCGGCATCGTCGATCCGGGCCAGATGCGGGAACTCCGCGCGCATCGACTGACGCAGACCGTCGAAATCGATCCAGGGCAACGGTTTACCCAGCGTTTCCGAAAGTGCCCGAAGAATGGCCCAATCGTCCTTCGCGTCGCCCGGCGGGAAGTTGGCACGCCGCGCCAGCTGTACCCGACCCTCGGTATTCACGAAGGTGGCATTCTTTTCCGTGTAGGCCGCGCCCGGCAGGATGATATCCGCTGCATGGGCGCCCGCATCGCCATGGTGCCCCTGGTAGACGACGACGGCGCCGCTGTCCTTCAGGCCGGTCAGATCCATTTCATCGACGCCCAGCAGATATACCAGCTTGATCGACCCGGCCTTGGCACCGGCGACGATTCCGGCGGCATCCGCCCCGCCCTCTTCCGGCGTGAAGCCAAGATCCAACGCACCAACCCGGCCGGCGGCCGTGTGAAGGACATTGAAGCCGTTCCAGCCATCCTTGATCAGACCGCACATGTCCGCGATCTTCTTCGCAGCAGCCAGAACCGCCGCGCCGTCTTCGCGCGCCACCGCCCCAGGGCCGACAATCAGCATCGGGCGTTCCGCCTTCTTCAGAACATCGGCGAAGGGGTGCTTCCCATCCGCCAGTTCCTTCAGCGTTTCCGGTCCGGCGCCCAGGTGGTCCACATCGTAGGTTGTCTGAACCGCGGGCCCGACCGATGCGACCTTCAGATCGCCATGCAGCCACCGTTTGCGGATCCGCGCATTGATGATCGGAGCTTCCCACCGCAGGTTCGCGCCGACGACCAGCAATGCGTCAGCTTCATCGATCCCGGCAATGGTGGTGTTGAACAGGTACCCGGCACGCACGCCGCTATCCAGCTTGGCACCGTCCTGACGACAGTCGGTATTGGGCGATCCCAGGGCCGTCATCAGCTTCTTCAGGGAATAAACGCTCTCCACGCAGGCCTGGTCGCCCGAAATCGCCGCGATCTCCGCGCCTTTCAGGCCGGATGCCGCCTTGGCGATCGCCGTCATGGCGTCCTGCCAGGAGGCCGCTTTCAGCTTGCCGTCTTCGCCGCGCACATAGGGGCGGTCCAGGCGCTGACGGCGCAGGCCGTCACAGGCATAACGCGACTTGTCGGAAATCCATTCCTCGTTCACGTCCTCATTCAGACGCGGCAGCACGCGCATGACCTCGTTGCCCCGCGTGTCGATGCGGATGTTGGAGCCGACGGCGTCCATCACATCGATGCTTTCGGTCTTCTTCAATTCCCAGGGGCGTGCTTCGAACGCATAGGGCTTGGACGTCAGGGCGCCGACCGGGCACAGGTCGATCACGTTGGCAGACAACTCGCTGTCCACCGCCTTCTCAAGGCTGGAAATCTCGGCATTTTCACCGCGGTTCAGCAGGCCGATTTCCTCGACGCCGGCGACTTCCGCGACGAAGCGGACACAGCGCGTGCAGTGAATGCAGCGGGTCATGATCGTGTTGATCAGCGGTCCCATATACTTGTCTTTGACCGCGCGCTTGTTCTCGTCATAGCGCGAACCGCTGCGGCCATAGGCCATGGCCTGGTCCTGCAGGTCGCATTCGCCGCCCTGGTCGCAGATCGGGCAATCCAGCGGATGGTTGATCAGCAGGAATTCCATGACGCCGTTACGCGCCTTATGGACCATCTCCGTATCGGTGAAGATTTCCTGGTTCGGCGCGACCGGCAAAGCACAGGACGCCGCCGGCTTCGGCGGGCCGGGCTTCACTTCGACCAGGCACATGCGGCAGTTGCCCGCGATGGAGAGCCGCTCGTGATAGCAGAAGCGCGGCACTTCCACGCCGGCCTGCTCGCACGCTTGCAGGACCGTCATGCCCTGCTCGACCTCGTGCTCTTCGCCGTTAATCTTGACCGTTATCGTCGCCATGGTCAGCGCCCCGTCCTACTTATTCAGCCGCCGCCGCGCCTGGCATGGCCACGCGCGTGCGGTTCTTGATGCGGTCTTCGATCTCGTCGCGGAAGTGACGGACCAGGCCCTGGATCGGCCAGGCCGCCGCGTCGCCGAGAGCGCAGATCGTGTGCCCTTCGACCTGTTTGGTGACTTCCAGCAGTGTGTCGATCTCTTCGATCTCCGCCTCACCACGCACCAGTCGCTCCATGACGCGCCACATCCAGCCGGTGCCTTCGCGGCAGGGCGTGCACTGGCCGCAGCTTTCATGTTTGTAGAAGTAGCTCAGCCGGGCGATCGCCTTGATGACGTCGGTGGACTGATCCATCACGATCACCGCCGCCGTGCCCAGGCCGGATTTCACTTCCTTCAACGCGTCGAAATCCATCAGAACATCGTCGCAGATATCCTTCGGGATCAACGGCACGGACGAACCGCCCGGAATGACTGCCTTCAGGTTATCCCAGCCACCGCGCACGCCGCCGCAATGCCGTTCCAGCAATTCCTTCAGCGGGATCGACATGGCTTCTTCGACGTTACAGGGCTTCTCCACGTGCCCGGAGACGCAGAACAGCTTGGTCCCGGAATTGTTCTCCCGTCCGAAGCCAAGGAACCATTCCGCGCCACGGCGCAGGATCTCGCCGGTCACCGCGATGCTTTCGACATTGTTCACGGTGGTCGGGCAGCCATACAGACCGGCCATGGCCGGGAATGGCGGCTTCAGGCGCGGCTGACCCTTCTTGCCTTCCAGGCTCTCCAGCAGCGCGGTTTCCTCGCCGCAGATATAGGCCCCGGCGCCATGATGCATGTAGATGTCGAAATCGTAGCCCGAACCACAGGCGTTCTTGCCGACCAGACCGGCCTCATAGGCCTCAGCGATCGCCTGTTCCATCACACGGTATTCCAGGCGGTATTCGCCGCGGATGTAGATGTAGCAGACATGCGCGCCCATACCGACAGAGGCCAGAAGGCAGCCCTCAATGAAGGTATGCGGATCGTTGCGCATGATTTCCCGGTCCTTACAGGTACCGGGCTCGGACTCATCCGCGTTGACGACCAGATAGGACGGCTTCTCCGGATTGGCCGGCGGCATGAAGGACCATTTCAGGCCGGTGGGGAAGCCCGCACCGCCTCGCCCGCGCAGACCGGACGCCTTGACGATCTCGCAAATCTTCTCCCGGCCGAGTTCGACCAGGGACTTCGTGTCCTTCCAGGCGCCGCGTCTTTTCGCCGATTCCAGGTTCCACGGGTGGTACCCGTAGAGATTCTGGAAGACGCGATCCTCGTCCTTGAGCGGAGACCAATCCGGCATGGTTTCAGCCCCCTTCCGTCAGTTCTTGACCTGCGGCGCCGGGCCGGACTGCAGCGTCTGCGGCCCACCTTCCGGTTCCGAGCACATCCGACCATTCTGCGGCCCCGGGGTCACGGCCTCGCCCTTGGCGAGCCGATCGATCAGGTCCGACATGATGTCCGGTGTCAGGTCTTCGTAATAGTCGTCGTTGATCTGGACCATCGGCGCGTTGCAGCACGCCCCGAGGCATTCCACTTCAGTCAGCGTGAACTTGCGGTCCTGCGTCGTCTGGCCGGCATGGATGCCCAACTTGGATTCGATGGCGGCGCGAATGTCCTCGGCGCCGCGCAGCATGCAGGGCGTCGTACCGCACAGCTGGATGTGAAACTCGCCGACCGGCTCCAGATTGATCTGCGTGAAGAAGCTGGCAACCTCCATGACGCGGATATACGGCATGTCCAACATGTCGGAGATTTTCCGCATGGCCGCCTCGGTCACGTAATGGCCGTTGGCATGGTTCTGCTCCTGCGCCTCGAACAGCAGCGCCAGAACAGCCGACTGCTGACGGCCTTCCGGATATTTCGCGATCGCCCGCTCCGCTTCGGAGAGGTGCTTGCCGGTAAATTCGAAGTTCTCAGCCGTCATCTCGTAACCGCTTCCCTTGGTCGAACCGCCGCCTTAGCGGTCGATCTCGCCGAACACGACATCGAAACCGCCCAGAATGGCGACCGAGTCGGCCAGCATGTGTCCCTTGCAGACATGATCCATCGCCTGAAGATGCGCGAAGCCCGGCGCGCGGATCTTGCAGCGATAGGGTTTGTTGGATCCGTCGGAAACCAGATACACGCCGAACTCGCCCTTTGGCGCCTCAACGGCCGTATAGGTCTCCCCTTCCGGAACGTGGAACCCTTCCGTATAGAGTTTGAAATGATGGATCAGCGCTTCCATCGACTGCTTCATGTCGCCCCGGCGCGGCGGCGCGACTTTGCTATCGGTCGACAGGACCGGCCCGGCCGGCATTTCGGCCAGGCACTGCTTGATGATCTTCAGCGACTGACGCATTTCCTCGACGCGGACCAGATAGCGGCTGTAGCAATCGCCGTTCTTTCCGATCGGGATGTCGAAATCCATCTTGTCGTAAACGTCATAGGGCTGCGACTTGCGCAGGTCCCACGGAATGCCTGAGCCGCGAATCACCGGGCCGCTCATGCCCCATGCCATGGCTTCTTCCGGCGTGATGATGCCGATATCGACCGAGCGTTGTTTGAATATCCGGTTCTCGGTCAGCAGGCTTTCCATGTCGTCGATGAACTTCGGAAAGCCGTCGGCCCATTCCTCGATCTTCGCCGCCATGTCGGCCGGCATGTCCTGATGGACACCACCGACGCGATAGAAGGCCGCGTGCAGACGGGCACCGCAGACACCTTCGTAAAATTCCATCAGCTTTTCGCGTTCTTCAAACGCCCAGAGCATCGGGGTCATCGCGCCGACATCCATGGCATAGGCCGGCACGTTCAGAAGGTGGTTCAGAATGCGGCTGATCTCGTCGAAGAGGACGCGCATATATTGACCGCGAATCGGCGGCTCAATTCCCAGCAGCTTCTCGGTCGCCAGAACAAAAGCGTGCTCCTGCGCCATCGGCGCAACGTAATCGAGGCGATCGAAATACGGAATAGCCTGCAGGTAGGTCTTGTACTCGATCAGCTTCTCGGTGCCTCGGTGCAGCAGACCGATATGCGGATCAAGGCGCTCGACGACCTCGCCGTCCATTTCCATGACCATGCGCAGCACGCCATGGGCCGCAGGGTGCTGCGGACCGAAATTCATGGTCAGCGTCTTGATCGTCGGATCCTGGCTGGTTCCGCTGTAGGATTCAGCGACGCTCATGCCTTGTCCCCTTCCTGCTGGCCTTCGGCCTTCTCGTCGCCCGGCAGAGTCGGCGTCATGCCTTCCCACGGGCTCATGAAGTCGAAGCTACGGAATTCCTGGGTGAGCCGGACCGGCTCATACACCACGCGGCGCTGCTCGTCGTCGTAGCGGACCTCGACATAGCCCGTCAGCGGGAAGTCCCGGCGCTGCGGATGGCCGTCAAAGCCATAATCCGTCAGGATTCGGCGCAGGTCGGGATGGTCGGAGAAGAACACGCCGTACATGTCCCAGACTTCACGCTCGAACCAGTTCGCCGCCGGCCAGATCTTGACGACCGACGGAACCGCCGTGTCCTCATCCGCATTGACTTTCACGCGACAACGCAGATTATGCTTGAAACTCATAAGGTTATAGACAACCTCGAAACGCTTTTCGCGATCCGGATAATCCACCCCGCAGATATCCGACACCTGTTGAAACAGGCACTGGGCATCGTCGCGCAGGAACTTGCAGAGCTTCAGAAGATTCTGCGGACCGACCGTCACCACAAGCTGGCCGTTGATCAGCTCGTGACCGTCGATCTCATCGCCGAACTTCGCGGCGATGTATGCTCCCAGATCCCTCAAGGCTTCCAGATTGGCATTCATGTGACTGTCCCTGCCCCTCTTGCCGCGATCAGCGGGCGATCGTTCCGGTGCGGCGAATCTTCTTCTGCAGCTGCAGCACACCATAGACCAGCGCTTCGGCGGTCGGCGGGCAGCCCGGCACATAGATATCGACCGGGACGACTCGGTCGCAGCCACGCACGACGGAATAGCTGTAGTGATAGTACCCGCCGCCATTGGCGCAGGACCCCATGGAGATAACCCAGCGGGGCTCCGCCATCTGGTCGTATACCTTGCGTAGCGCGGGCGCCATCTTGTTGGTCAACGTACCGGCAACGATCATGACGTCCGACTGGCGCGGGCTGGCCCGCACGACGACACCGAAGCGGTCCAGATCATAACGCGGCATGTAGGCGTGGATCATTTCCACCGCGCAGCAGGCCAGGCCGAAGGTCATCGGCCACATCGAACCGGTGCGGGCCCAGTTGACCAGCTTGTCCATATTGGCAACGATGAAGCCCTTGTCCTGCAGCTCGTCGGTAACGGCGCCGATCGCCCGGTTCTGCATTTCACCCGGCGGAAGGACGGCACCCTGTTGTGTGGTGGTTACTCCCATTCCAGAGCCCCTTTGCGCCATTCGTAGATGAAGCCGATGGTCAGAATTCCCAGAAAGATCACCATCGACCAGAAACCGAACAACCCGATGTCGCCCAAGGCCACCGCCCAGGGAAACAGGAAGGCGACTTCAAGATCGAAAATGATGAAGAGAAGCGTGACCAGATAGAAACGAACGTCGAAGCGGGACCGCGCGTCGTCAAACGCCTCGAACCCGCATTCATATGCCGAGAGCTTTTCGGAATCCGGCGCCTGCCGAGCAATGATCATGCTGGCGGCGATCATCAGGACCGCGATACCGATCGCGATGCCAAGGAACACCAGGATCGGAAAGTATTCGCTCAGAAGCTCTTCCATCACGGTCCCCGTATCGAAACGTGGGCTTCCGGCCGCCTGTACCGCGAGTCCGGATCGCCCGGTAATTCCCTGACGCGAAAGCCCTTCTGCCCGATACGGACCTGGCCCCCGGCGCCCGTTTTCTTGTCCGCGCCATGTTGCACGGACGGCCCCCCCGGTCAAGGCACCCGCGACCGCATAGCACGCATTCGCGGGGTTCCGGTACGGACACTATACTGGCTGGATATTGCAACATAAAGGGCGCATACGACATCGAATGCCGCAGCGCAGCATCCGCTGCCTGCGCATTCGATCGTGTCGACTTCTTTTGGGAAGAAGTGGCGGGAGTGACGGGGCTCGAACCCGCGACCTCCGGCGTGACAGGCCGGCACTCTAACCAGCTGAGCTACACCCCCGCGTTTGGGCCCGCAGCGCTCACTTCGTCTGCGGTGAGCGGGGTGATATTGCACCCAAACCACAGTGTCAAGCAGCCAACGCACCCCTTGTTACGATTTTTCTACCCCCGCCGGTGACATCCGCGGTTTTCCGCGAAACTTGTTTGCGCCCCCCACCGACCAATGCCGTTTGACGACCTATTAAACTGACGTTACGGATTGAAGACAGACGGGGCGCTGCGTGGAACGCAAGCTTGTGGGGGTACAAGAGCGCTGAAGTCAAAGGGGGAAATATGCGTATACTCGTCGTCGGCGGCGGGTCGGCCGGATGGATCACGGCCGTCTACCTTGACCGATATCTGAATGGTACCGGGCCTAAAGAGGCCCTGATCGGTGTTGTGGAATCGTCCCGGATCGGCCGGATCGGCGTCGGTGAGGCGACAATTCCGACAATGAAGCGGACCTTGTCCAACATGGGAATTCCCGAGAAGGAATTCCTGAAACACGCGGACGCGACCTTCAAGCAGGCGATTCGGTTCGATGACTGGCTCAGGCCCGGTCATCGATATTATCACCCGTTCGACCGCTTGACGGCCTTGAAATACGATCGCGTCGGCCTGCGCTATCTGGCCAGTGATCGCAGCGTTTCCTTCGCCGACAGCGTCACCCCGCAAACAGGCATGTGCGAAGACATGTTGTCGCCAAAGCGTCTGGATGACGGGGACTATGAGGGCCAGATGCCCTACGCCTATCATATGGATGCGGAAAAATTCGCGGTCTATCTGGGCGAACTGGGCCGGTCTCGGGGCATTCATCATCTCGTCGATGACGTGACCGATGTGGAAACGAAGGAAAACGGCGATGTGGCCGCCGTCAAAACCGCCGGCGGGAAGCGGCTGGAAGCGGATCTGTTCATCGACTGCTCCGGCTTTGCCCGCCTGCTGATCGGCAAGACACTTGGTGTCCCCTATCAGGAGTTCGGCCAGTATCTGCTTTGCGACCGCGCCGTGGCGATGCAGGTGCCCTATGACATCAAGAAGCCAGAGCCAACCGTACGTCCCTTCACGACCGCCAGGGCCCTCACTTCCGGATGGGTCTGGGATATCGGACTGCAGAACCGCCGCGGCACAGGCTACGTCTATTCAAGCCAGTTCATATCGGACGACGAGGCCGAATCGGAACTGCGGGCACATGAAGGACCCCATTCCGACCAGATTTCGGCACGCCGCCTGAAATTCACCACCGGGCGCGTCGAACAAGCCTGGAAGAACAATGTCGTCGCAATCGGACTGTCGGCCGGGTTCCTGGAACCCCTCGAATCGACCGGCCTGTTCTTCGTCGAAGAAGGCGTCGACTACCTGTGCGAACTCTTCCCGCGCCTCGGGTCGATGGAGCACTCCCGGGCGATCTATAACGAGCGCATGCGCGATCGCTATACGGAATGCCTGGATTTCATCAACCTGCACTACATCCTGAACCAGCGGGACGATACACCCTTCTGGAAGGAAGTCCGCAAGCGCGAGCATACGACCGACAGCCTTGCCGCTCTGCTCGAACGCTGGGCCGAGAAACCACCCAGCCGTCTGGACTTCACGGACCAGCAACAGCTGTTCTCGCACATCAATTTCGAGTTCATTCTCTATGGCATGGAATGGGCGCCACCGGGATTGCGCACGCCGCCACCGTCGGCACGTCCCTGCGACACGCAACTGATGGACCGAATCGATCGTAGCGCCCGTAACGGCCTGAAAAAGCACACTGACTTCATCACGGCCTATCTCGATCCAAAACGCGGCAAACGCGGCAAGTCGGGGAAGATCCCCAACAGGGTTCCATCCCCGTCGTCGTCACGCTGGTAGGAAACTGAGACGGGGCGGTACGACGAGATCGTATCGCCCCGGTTTCCGTCGGGGCGACCTCCCTTTCCAATCAATGATGCACCGGGTGTCGTAGACCGTCCCGCGCCCGCATGCGTCTCAAACACTGAGCGAATCGCTGACGACCCTGTCGTGCTGCGAATATCTCCCCGCAGACAATTGTAATTGACAGATCGACAATTCTTTAATGTTTTATTTTAAGTTTTTCACAAATGAGATGATCATGAGACAAATGCCCCCTCCCCTTCGGACAACATGCCGGCTGCTCTCCGCTCTCTGCCTGATCGGCATTCCGACGATCCTCCTGCTGCCGGCCGTCGTCTGGATCTCTCCAACTGCTGTTGTCGCCTTGTTCGACGCTTTGCCCCCGGAACTGCCGTCTGACCTGGAGGCTTTAGGAGCCGTTCCGACCCTCAACCGGATAGGATCCTATCTGGCCCTCGCGGTTCCTGCTGCGGTCCTGTGCGCCGGTCTGTGGCGATTGCGGACCATGTTCCGGTGTTTCGGCCGCGGCGAGGTATTCAGTGAAGCACCGATTTCCAGTCTGCGTTTCTTCGCAGTGACCCTGCTGCTTCACACAATACTGCAACCGATTGCCGGCGCCGCCGCATCGGTGTTCGCAACGTATCACCTGGGACCGGGCCAAAGAGCCCTGACCATTTCAATCGGGTCCGGCGAGCTGATCTCGCTCGCATTGAGCGGCCTGCTTCTTGTCCTGAGCTGGGTTCTGCTGGAGGCCGTTCGGATCGACAAGGAAAACCGGGAGTTCATATGACATCCGGCATCGTGGTTCGCCTGGATGTCGTCCTGGCGCAAAGGAAAATGAAATCCCGCGAGCTCGCTGCGCGAATCGGCATCAGTGAGCAAAATCTGTCGCTGCTCAAGTCCGGTAAGGTGAAAGGCGTACGGTTCGAAACACTGGCCGCAATCTGCCGGGAGTTGAACTGCCAGCCAGGCGACCTCCTGGACTACATCGAGGAGTAACCACCGGGCCACAAAGGCGCGCAACTCAGGGAGGATATACGGTGAAAAGGGGGAATGGTGGGCGGTGACGGGATCGAACCGCCGACCCTCTCGGTGTAAACGAGATGCTCTCCCAGCTGAGCTAACCGCCCATTCCAAGGCGGTCTATACCCCGTGACGCCCGATGGTTCAAATCCGTAATCGCCCCTGCGACAGCATTTGCGCATAGAAAAACCGGCCGCCCAATCGGACGGCCGGCTTTCAATTCCAAGGACTGGAACGGTCTTAGTTGACCGCGTCCTTCAGCGCCTTACCGGCCTTGAACTTCGGCTGGTTGGACGCCGGAATCTGAATGGTCGCACCGGTCTGAGGATTCCGGCCCGTGGAAGCCGCACGCTTGCTCACCGAGAAGGTGCCGAAACCGACGATGCGGACTTCGCCACCCGACTTCAGCTGACCGGTGATGGCTTCGAGAACACCATCGACTGCCTTGGCAGCATCGGCTTTGGACAGGTCGGCAGAATCGGCGACGGCGGCGACGAGATCGTTCTTATTCACAGGAACCCCCCTAATGTTTCGGGATGATGTTGAGTTGGGCGGATAGAACTATCCGAACGCCGTGGAGTTTACGGGGAATTCGGGAGGGGCGTCAACGCGAAACGCTTAATTTTCCCCGGTTTTCTGGGGATTTTTAGCATTCTGCAACGGTATGTGGATAGTTTTGACCATCCCCGATAGCAGTGACGCACCGACGGTTGACCGTCAGTGCGCCACCACACCAGATTTTATAGAACAGAACGAAAATTCGCGCCTTAGTGTGTGACGACACCGTCGAGATCGTCCCCCGATTCGCCCGCGGTTACAGGCACTTCGGCTTTCTCGTCCTCTTCCGGATTCCATTCGATCGGAACCAGCGGCGCCACCAGGGCATGCCCCAGAACCTCATCGACAGTCCGAACGGGGATGATTTCCAGCCCCTTCTTCACATTATCCGGAATATCGGCGAGGTCCTTTTCGTTGTCATGCGGGATCAGCACGGTCTTGATTCCGCCGCGCAATGCCGCAAGCAGTTTCTCCTTCAGACCGCCGATCGGCAGGACCCGACCACGCAACGTGATCTCACCGGTCATCGCGACTTCGCGACGAACCGGAACCCCCGTCAGAATGGAAACGATCGACGTCACCATGGCAACGCCAGCCGACGGGCCATCCTTCGGCGTCGCCCCTTCCGGCACGTGCACATGGATGTCGTTCTTGTCGAACACGGTCGGCTTGATCCCGAAGGAAACAGACCGACTCTTGATCAGGTTTTCTGCCGCCTGAATCGATTCCTGCATCACGTCGCCCAGCTTGCCGGTCTTCGTGACACGGCCCTTACCGGGCACAAGAACACCTTCGATCGAAAGCAGTTCACCGCCGACTTCGGTCCAGGCCAGACCGGTGACGACGCCGATCATGTCCTGCTCTTCGATCTCGCCGAAGCGATATTTCCGGACCCCGGCATATTTGCCGAGATTCTGCGTGTTCACGGAAACGGTCTCCCGTTCCCCCATCATGATTTCCTTGATCGCCTTACGCGCCAGGTTCGCAATTTCGCGTTCCAGGTTCCGGACCCCGGCTTCCCGCGTGTAGTAGCGGATCAGGTCGCGCAAGGCGTTGTCCGAAATCGACCATTCCTCTTCGGTCAGGCCGTTCTCCTCACGCTGCTTCTGAAGCAGGTGACGCTTCGCGATTTCGACCTTCTCATCCTCGGTGTAACCGGGAATTCGAATGATCTCCATGCGATCCATCAGCGGCTGCGGCATGCGCAGGGTATTTGCCGTGGTCACGAACATCACGTCCGACAGGTCGTAATCGACTTCGAGATAATGGTCGTTGAAGCTGGAGTTCTGTTCCGGATCCAGCACTTCCAGAAGGGCGGAAGACGGATCTCCACGCCAATCCGCACCCAGCTTGTCGATCTCGTCCAGCAGGAACAGCGGGTTCGACTTCTTCGCCTTTTTCATCCCCTGGATGACCTTGCCGGGCATCGACCCGATATAGGTCCGGCGATGGCCACGAATTTCGGATTCGTCGCGAACGCCCCCCAGGCTCATTCGAACGAACTGGCGTCCAGTCGACTTCGCAATCGACTTGCCGAGCGACGTTTTGCCGACACCGGGCGGTCCGACGAGACACAGGATCGGACCCTTGAGCTTCTTCTGTCTGGCCTGGACCGCAAGATATTCCAGAATGCGTTCCTTGACCTTTTCCAGACCGTAATGGTCCGAATCCAGAACGGCCTGGGCCTCCTTCAGATCGGACTTCACCTTGGACCGCTTCTTCCACGGAATGGACAGCAGCCAGTCCAGGTAGTTGCGCACCACCGTCGCCTCGGCGGACATCGGGCTCATGGACCGAAGTTTCTTCAACTCGGCGTAAGCCTTTTCCTTGGCTTCCTTGGAAAGGCGCGTCTTTTCGATCTGCTCCTCAAGCTCGGAAAGCTCGTCCTTGCCGTCCTCGCCCTCGCCGAGTTCCTTCTGAATGGCCTTCATCTGCTCATTCAGATAGTATTCGCGTTGGGTCTTCTCCATCTGCCGTTTCACGCGGTTGCGGATGCGCTTTTCGACCTGCAGAACGCTGATCTCGCCTTCCATGAAGCCGAAGATTTTCTCCATCCGTCCGGAGACCGTGTCCAGTTCCAGGAGGTCCTGCTTGTCGGAGATCTTCAGCGTCAGATGCTGCGCCACCGTATCGGCCAGACGGGACGGTTCTTCGATCTGATTGATCGAGATCATCACCTCGGCGGGGACTTTCTTGTTCAGCTTGATGTATTGCTCAAACTGACCGACCACGGCGCGGCTCAGGGCCTGCAGGTCGGCTTCCGGCTCTTCCGGGTCCTCGATCATCTCGGCACGCACCTGGAAGAAATCTTCCGTCGCGGTGTAGTCCGAGATACGGGCTCTCTGGACGCCTTCGACCAGGACCTTCACCGTTCCGTCCGGCAGCTTCAGCAACTGCAGGACGGTGGCGACCGTTCCGACCTCATAGATGTCTTCAGGTTTCGGATCGTCTTCGCCGGCATTCTTCTGCGTCACCAACAGGATCTGTTTGTCGTCCTGCATGACGTCTTCCAGGGCACGCACCGATTTGTCTCGGCCGACAAACAGCGGCACGATCATGTGAGGGAAAACGACAATATCCCGCAGCGGCAAAACCGGAAGTTCCACACCTGGATTATACTCGTACATCGGCAATCTCTCCAAAACGGGGGACCCGCATCCGCGTCCCGCGTACTCCATCGTTGTCCGGGCCAGGACAGGAATTACGCGCCATATTGATGCGCGCGTCCGAACCCGTGTCATCGGTGGCCGATTTCCAGGCCACCCGCGTCGGACCCACGCCAGTCGGGTCATCTTTATTGTGGTGCGCTTTGCGCCCTACTTCAAGCGAACCATAGCGGATTCTTGAGGAATTTGGCCTTCTCCCGGCCGTTCACATAGAAAGACCGCCCGCGCGAAACACGCAGGCGGTCAATCGTGATCTCAATGTCCCTCAGGAGGCGTTGCTTTCAACTTCCTCGCGACGATCGGAGTAGATGTAGAGCGGCTCGGCCCGCCCTTCGACCACCTCGCGATTGATGACGATCTCCTCGACCCCTTCCAGGCTCGGCAACTCGTACATCGTATCCAGAAGGATGGCTTCCATGATGGACCGCAGCCCGCGCGCACCGGTCTTGCGCTCAATGGCGCGCTGCGCGATGGCGGACAGTGCGTCGGAGGTGAACTCCAGGCCGACATCCTCCATCTCGAACAGCTTGCCGTACTGCTTGACCAGCGCATTGCGGGGTTTGGTCAGGATATCGATCAGCGCATCCTCATCCAAATCCTCCAGGGTCGCGATCATCGGAACACGCCCGACGAATTCCGGAATCAGGCCGAATTTCAGCATGTCTTCCGGTTCGACCTCGCGCAGGATCGCCCCGACCTTGCGGTCGTCTTCGGCATGCACATCCGCGCCGAACCCGATCGACGACCCCTTGCCGCGTGACGCGATGATCTTTTCGAGACCGGCAAAGGCTCCGCCGCAAATGAACAGGATGTTCGTCGTATCCACCTGCAGGAATTCCTGCTGCGGATGCTTGCGGCCGCCCTGCGGCGGGACCGATGCGACAGTGCCTTCCATGATCTTCAGAAGTGCCTGCTGCACGCCCTCACCCGACACGTCGCGCGTGATCGACGGGTTGTCCGACTTGCGGCTGATCTTGTCCACCTCGTCGATGTAGACGATGCCGCGCTGCGCACGCTCGACATTGTAGTCGGCAGCCTGCAGCAGCTTCAGAATGATGTTCTCGACGTCCTCTCCGACATACCCGGCTTCGGTCAGCGTCGTCGCGTCGGCCATGGTGAAGGGCACATCCAGGATGCGCGCCAGCGTCTGGGCCAGCAGCGTCTTGCCGCAGCCTGTCGGCCCGACAAGGAGAATGTTCGACTTCTGCAGCTCGACATCATTCTGCTTCTGGCCATGTGCCAGTCGCTTGTAGTGGTTATGAACAGCCACCGACAGCACGCGCTTGGCGTAGTCCTGCCCGATCACATAGTCGTCCAGCACCTGACGGATCTCCTGCGGCGTCGGCACGCCGTCGGAGGTCTTGGAGACGCTCGATTTGTGATCCTCGCGGATGATGTCCATGCACAACTCGACGCATTCATCGCAGATGAAAACGGTCGGGCCGGCGATCAGCTTCCGCACCTCGTGCTGGCTCTTGCCGCAGAAGGAGCAGTAGAGCGTGTTCTTTCCATCGCTGCCGCTGGATTTGGTCATCGTATCTTCGGATCCTTCTTCGATCGTTGCCGATCTTTTCCGTTTTCCGCCCGATGCAGGGCACCGGATGCCAACCGTCTGTTATCGTAGACGTACCGACCGGCCCCCTCAAACGGAAAATCGCCGTTTCCCTAGGCCTGTCGCATATCCGTCACGGCGGCTCCGGGGCAGCGGCACAGCGCTCGCCAGCCCCGGAGATCAACGGCATTCCAGACGGCCGGGGCCCCCGCGCCCCGATTTCGGGCAGCCCTGTCCAGGGCCGGATAATCAGCTTTCGGATTCGCCATCCGGCTTCGGGCGGCTCGAAACAACTTCATCAATCAGCCCGAACTCCTTGGCTTCGTTCGCACTCATGAACTTGTCGCGATCCATCGCCTTTTCAATCTCTTCCAGCGGCCGGCCGGTATGTTTGACATAGATACCGTTCAGCATTTCGCGCATCCGCAAGATCTCACGGGCCTGGATTTCGATATCCGTGGCCTGACCCTGCGCCCCGCCGGAAGGCTGATGGACCATGATTCGGCTATAGGGCAGCGCGAATCGCTTACCCGCTGCGCCAGCGGTCAGCAGCAACGACCCCATGGAGGCGGCCTGCCCCAGGCAGACCGTCGATACTTCCGGACGGATGTACTGCATCGTGTCATAGATCGACATGCCCGAGGTCACCACGCCACCCGGCGAGTTGATGTAGAAGGCGATGTCCTTGCTGGGGTTTTCCGATTCCAGGAACAGCAGCTGCGCGCAGATCAGGCTCGCGACGTGATCGTCGACGCCGCCCGTCAGAAAAATGATCCGTTCCTTGAGGAGGCGGGAATAGATGTCGTAAGCGCGCTCGCCGCGGTTGGTCTGCTCGACAACCATCGGCACCAGCGTGTTCATGTACAGATCGACCGGATCCCGCATGTCTCAACAAAGCTCCCTGATTTCCCGGGGGTGATCGTCGGTCCGCGGGCGCCCCGGGCCGCACCGCGAATGGCAGAGTTAAGTGCGCCGTCCGGGATGTAAAGACCCCGTAAGACGAAAAGCGGCGCTTCCCCCACCGGAGACGAAAAACGGCTGCCGAACCGACGAGTCCGACAGCCGTTTCGTTCCGCGTGGCGGAAATCAGTCGTCGGACTTCTTCGCCGCCGCCTTCTTGGCCGAAGCCTTCTTGGCGGAGGATTTCTTTGCCGCCTTCTTGGCCTTGCCCTTCTTCGCCGGGGCGTCGTCGTCCGAATCGTCGGCTCCCAGCAGCTTGTCGACCGGCAGGGACACGTCGGTCACCTGGGCAAGCTCCAGAATGTAGTCGACCGTCTTCTCTTCGAAGATCGGCGCACGCAGGCTTGCCATCATTTCCGGGTTCTTCGTGAAATGTTCGAAGACCTGCTGTTCCTGGCCCGGGTAACGGCGCGCCTGTTCGAAAACGGCACGCTGCAGCTCTTCCTGCGTTACCTGCACGTTGGCCGTGTCGCCGACATGGCTCAGCAGCAGGCCCAGCAGGACACGGCGCTTGGCGATGTCGCGGTACTCGGACTTCAGGACTTCCTCGTCCTTTTCCTTGTCCTCGTCGTCGACATTGCCCTCCTCACGCGCCTTCGAGAACTGTTCCCAGATCTGCTCGAACTCGCTGTCGACCATACCGGCCGGCACTTCGAAATCGTGCTTCTCGAACAGGACATCCAGAAGTTCACGCTTGGTCCGGGCACGGGCCAATTCGGCATACTCGCCTTCCAGCCGCTCGCGCATCTGGCCGCGCAGATCGTCCAGCGATTCCAGGCCCAGCTCCTTGGCGAATTCATCGTCAAGCTGGCGCTCGGTGTATTCGTGGATTTCGCTGATCTTGCATTCAAAGACCGCGTCCTTGCCGGCCAGGTTGGCCGCGCCGTACTCTTCCGGGAACTTGACTTCGACCTTGATGTCCTCACCGGCGGCCTGACCGATCAGCTGATCTTCGAAACCGGGGATGAACTGGCCGCTGCCGAGTTCCAGTCGGAAATCGCTGGCCTCGCCGCCCTGGAAGGCTTCACCATCGACGAAGCCCTTGAAGTCCATCACGACGACGTCGCCGGACTGGGTCTTGCGGTCTTTTTCGATCTTCTGGGTGGCACGGTTGTTCTTTGCCAGCTCGCCCAGGGCGTTCTCGACTTCCTCATCCGCGATTTCCGGCTTGTACCGGGTCAGCGTCAGGGTGGAGAAATCAACCGGCTCGATCTCCGGCATGATTTCGACACCCATCGTATAGACAAGGTCCGCGCCGGGGTCGAAGCTGGAAATTTCGATCTTCGGCTGCATTGCCGGCTTCAGGGCCCGTTCGGTCAGGACCGACTGGCTGGTTTCGCTCACGGCGGCTTCCAGCACCTCGCCCAGCACGGCGTTGCCGAAGCGCTGCCGCAGGATCTTCATCGGAACCTTGCCGGGACGGAAACCCGGAAGATTAACGGTCTGCCCGACCTCGGTCAGCTTTGCCTCGACCTTTTGATCGATCTCGTCCGCACCGACAGTCACGGTGAATTCGCGGCTCAGACCTTCGTTTTTCGTTTCGCTTACCTGCATAGGAGAATGGGCCCCGGCTCGACGTTTCTAGAATATGAATCGCGTTCCCCGCATCGGGACCGGATCGTGCCGAAATCGCCTGTATGGAATAAGGCGTCTGGTGCGGGCGGAGGGACTCGAACCCCCACGGGTTGCCCCACCAGAACCTAAATCTGGCGCGTCTACCAATTTCGCCACGCCCGCACGGTTCGGACTTCCGAAACCACCCTTCAACGGATCGCGCGCCCCGACTTTCATCGAAGCGCGCGCGTCATAGCAAACGCATTACCCCGCGTCAAAGCGTCAGTTCCGGTGTTTTCCCGGAATTGCGGCTGATCGGAAGCTAGGCCAGTGCCTCGGGGTAGGTCGCGGAAAACTGTGAAAGGGAAAGGACCTTGGTCCCCGCCGGATAGACACCGTGTGAAAGCGGCTTCTCCACGGTCAGCTCGTATCGAACATGCGGAATGCCGAAGCCATCGGGCGAAATGCCCAGTACCTGAGCAATTTCAATCGCATCATCCCGACGCCGCCGGCTGAAGGATCGGCCGATTGCAACCCGATCTAAAGGCAAACTACGTCTGAAGAACATGGTACTCACCCCGTTTTCGCCAGAAATGAATTCGCCAGAATTCATTTTTCCCCTTGCCTTCTCGACGAATCGAGAATCCCCATCGAAACCAGATAGCAATACACGCTAGTGGTCAATCCTTTACAAATGGTAACTATCCGCAATTAGAGGGAAATACTGTTAGTTCTTGGAAACAGAGCGGCAGCGTTCGATGGAATCGGGAAGTCGATCCGGTAGGTCGCTGGCAATCAGGCCCACAGGGGACTGCGATGCCGCATCGCCATGCAGATAAACCGCCGCCGCCGCCGCCGCGAATGGCGGCATTCCACCGGCCGCAAGCGCTGCAATGACCCCGGACAGGACGTCTCCAGACCCGGCGGTCGCCAGTTCGGGAGGGGCATTGCTATTGACGACCGCATAGCCGGACGGGTCGGCAACAACCGTATCGTAGCCTTTCAGCACGACGACCGCGCCGCTGCGCACCGCCGCCGCCCTCGCCCGCTCAAGCCTTCCGGCCCGGTCCGCCAGATCCGGAAACAGGCGCGTGAACTCCCCATCATGGGGCGTCAGAATTGTCGGAGCCTGGATTTCGTCGAACAGGGATTGGGGCGCTTCGGCAAACAGTGTCAGCGCATCGGCATCCAAAATCGCCGCACATCGCCGACGCAGTACCGCGAGGACTTTTTCATGACCGCCAGGACTGTGGAGGCCGAGGCCCGGCCCGACAACAGCGGCACCGATCCGCGGGTCTTCCAGGAGTTCAATAAAGCCCCGCGTATCCTTCATCGTCCGGACGACAGCACTCTCCAAGGCCAGCTTGTAGAGCGGCGCCTGTTGCAGCGGCGAGGCGACCAAGACAATGCCGGCACCCGCTCGCTGCGAGGCCCGTGCCGCGAGACAGGCTGCGCCGATCATCTCCGCGCCGCCGGTAATCAGGACACAGCCGCGGCTGTACTTGTGGGAATACGGCGTTGCGACCGGCAATGCTTCGCGCCACAGCGAAGGATGATTCTCCGCAGTTTCCGGCAAGATGGAATCCAGAACCGATTCCGGGATCCCGATATCCGTCAGAACACGCTCGCCGCACAGTTCGCGGCCGGGCAGCAGATGGTGCCCCGGTTTGCCCCGGAAGAAGGTCACGGTCAGGGCGGACGGCTTCGTGGAATGCCCCGATGTACATCCATCGCTGCCCGACACTCCGCTAGGGATATCGACGGCAATGATCGGCCTGTCCCCGGCCGCATCCAGCGTTGCACGAGCGACGCCATCGACCTCGCGGTTCAATCCGGCGCCAAACAGGGCGTCCACAATGATATCGGCGCCGTCCAGAATTCCGGGCGTCAGGGGCTCTACCCCTCCCGTGAAATCCGCTGCCGCCTGCGCGGCATCCCCCTTCAGTGCCGACCTGTCTCCCAACAGACCAAGACGAACGTCCCATCCGGCGCGCAACAGCCGTTCCGCGACAACAAACCCGTCCCCGCCATTGTTGCCTGGCCCGCAGAGGACGGCCACACGGCCGATCGGAAAGCGTTCGGTAACCGCGTCGAAAACGGCATTTCCCGCAGCCTGCATGAGGTCATAGCCTGCCAGGCCGCCCTCGATTGCAAGACGGTCTGCCTCCCCCATCTCGGTCGGCGACAACAACGCGTGCCGATTCCATGCCTTCCGGTCGATACCCGAAGGAACATCTTCGAGTTCAAGGGGTTCATCGCTCATACAGGCCCGTTTCCCAATCCGTTGCGCATTGAAATCCCACCCGATGCGCCCCACTCTGACAAGGACTTCTTCCTGACCGGAGCCAGAGATGCGCGGCCTGTTTCACCTGACTTTCGCGGCGACCCTGACCGTTCTAACGGCGTGTGACGAGGCCGGCCCCAGAACCCAGGTCACCTATGTCGGCACATACGGCAGCCTGCGCGCATTGGGGGCGGAAGCCCGGGCTGGTCGCGCAGTCCCCGTACACGCGGTCAACAATCCCTATGGCAATGATGCCGCGCTTGCGAACACCTTCGCTGAGCACCTTTCCCAGCGTGACCAATCCCTGCGGTTTGAAGGGGCCGGCGGCGGCTTGCCGGACGCCGGCGCCCCGCGTGTCCTCGTGCTGGTCGATACGCCGACGGATTATACCGGGATATCCGCATGCCAGGGTAAACCCTATGAGGCACAACGCCGCGAAGAGCGGATCATCGTGCGCATGATGGTCTGCGACGAGGCACAGCGCCTTGTCGAGGTTATGGGGGTTCTGCCCAGGGAAACCGCCTCCCTGGAATCCGCATTCGACCAGTTGCTGGAACAGGGCGCGGGAGAGCTGATCGTCGGCGAGGATCGCAGCCCCAAATAGAGGCTCACCAGGTCACGAAAAAAACACGATCCGGTAAACAACCTGCAACACGCGGCATCTAGGTTTCGCGCATCGACCAACCGCCCGATCCCCGGCCTCACGGGGTTAGGGCATCCTGGCGACGCACGATGACGGCCGATGAGATTAAGTGTAGGCCCGAATCGTGTCGTCGCTTTTCTTTTGCCCGAATTTCCTTTGCCCGGATCAGGCCGCTTGAGGCATATCCTCGGCAATCATGACGACGCCTCCGCAAGATGACAGCCTGGAATGGCGCGGCACCGTGCCCTTTGCGACGCGGTTCGCCGATGTCTACTACTCCGTCGACGACCCGCGCGGAGAGGTGCGTCACACCTTTCTGGAGGGCACGAATTTCGGCGACCTTTGCCGACGGAAACGGCTCTGTGTCGCCGAGACGGGTTTCGGCACCGGTCTGAACTTTCTGGAAGCCTGGGCCGCCTGGGCGCGGGACGCATCCGATGGAGCCCATCTGGATTTCCTGTCCGTTGAGGCCTATCCGATGGGCAGGGAGTCGATGCGCCGTGCGCATGCGGCCTTTCCCGAACATCTGGCACGCTCTCAGCAATTGGTCGCCGCGTGGCCCGGCGCCGTGCCCGGCATTCACCGAATACGCCTCGCCGAAGGTCGGGTGAGGCTGATCGTCATGATCGGCGAAGCGGCCGAGATGCTTTCGTCCATGTCATTCCGGGCAGACGCCTGGTTCCTGGATGGCTTCGCCCCGTCCCGCAATCCGGAGATGTGGCGACCCGAAGTTCTGAAACAGGTCGCCCGCAACAGCGCTGAGGGCGCGCAGCTGGCGACCTTCACCGCGGCCGGCGCGGTTCGGCGCGGTCTGTCCGATCAGGGCTTCAAGGTCTCCAAGCGTCCGGGCTTTGGGCGCAAGCGGGACTGCGTCACCGCGACCTATACCGGCCCCGTCGCGTGGAGCGGACCACCCTGGCACGCCCAGCCCGCCCCACTGTCCCAGGATAGCCGGATTGCCATTATCGGGGACGGTATCGCCGCTCGGGCGGTCGAGCGTGCCCTGCGGGACCGGCACAGATCGCCGGTCCGCATTGCCGGCCGCGCAAGCCGCGCCTACGCCGCCAGCACCCTGCCCCGCGCCCTGATCGCGCCGAAGTTGATCCGCGGCGACCAGCCCTTTGCAACATTCTGGCGCCAGGCGTTCTGGGATGCCGTCCGGGAACTCGACGCGCTGGACGACGGCGACATCTGGGCGGGGCCGAGGGGATTGAGGATTGCAGCCGGTACACAATCCGATCTCATCAAGCTTCAGAAACTGAAGGACGCCCTGAACTGGCCGTCTACTGATCTGGCCGAATTTGCACCGGACGGCACCCTTCCAGGCGGCCTGTCCCTCTCAAAGGCCGGCGCCATCAACCCCGACCGGCTTCTCACTCGCCTCAGCGCACATGCAGCCATTGAAAGGGACGTTGCGGACATCCGGCAGCACGCCGACGGGTGGCAGATCATCGCGGGGGACGGCCGTATCATCCATGAGGCGGAAGCGGTCATTCTGGCCTGTGGTCCCGGCACCGCCGCGCTTCTACCGGCTGCACCGGGCGGATACGGCATGCGCATCGGATCGGGACAATGTCTGATCCTTCGCAGTGAGAACGGTCCGACGCAGGCGGTGATGAAGGACGGATATATGACCGCGGCGGACAGCGAGGGCCGGTTCGCCCTGGGCGCGACCGCGACGCCCCGCGCGCCGCTGGCCCCTGTCCCGGTTTCCGATCAGGAGAGCGCAGACCTTCTGCGCCGTCACGACCAACTCCTGTCCGAATTCGACGCCCGGGTCGAAACGGCATGGACCGGATTGCGCTGCGATACCGGTGACCACCTGCCGCTTGTGGGGCCGGTTCAGGATGCGAAAACATACTCCCGGCACTATGCCGGTCTCGCGGATGGAAAACCTGGCGAGGGAATGCCCGAGGCAACCTATCGGTCAGGCCTCTTCGCGCTCGCGGCGCTTGGCGCACGGGGGTTTCAGGGGGCATTTCTGGCGGCGGACCTCATCGCCGCCCAGATTGACGGATCGCCCGTCGCCGTCAGCGACGCCGTTCGTCACGCCCTGGCACCGTCTCGATTCCAGATACGCGCGATCAGCCGTCGGCAGATCCCGCCGCCGCGTCCATAACGCCTTGATTTTCCGGGAAAGCTGGGGTGGCTGATGGGACTTGAACCCACGACCTCCGGAATCACAATCCGGCGTTCTAACCAACTGAACTACAGCCACCATGGGACGGACCGACAGTACGCCCTCAGCGGCGGCGCTTTTACGCCGTGGGCGCGGTCCCGTCAAGCGATGGTATCGTCCGATTGCCCCTCAAAACCGAACCGCAATTGGGGGTCGAATCCAACGGAAATACTAGATATGGATTCACTTGCACTTTCTTAGGCTTCAGTTGCGAATACCTGTTTACACCATTGAATATTTGAATAAATTTCCACAGTCCCAGCTTGCGAGTGAATCCAAATTGACCGGATTTATTTGGGACCGGGTCTGGCAGGGCCTGTTCCGGCGGCAGAAGTCCGCCACCATCCACTCTGCGGCAGAACACCGCGAGTGAGGGAGGGGAAAATGTTGGATTCGCATGATCCGTCCGGACCGAGTCCGTCAAAACTGACGGCCTTGTCGGGGGGCCGCGGGGAATCCGGGACCGATACGGAGCGCGTTCTGCGTCATCTGTCGGTCGAGGATCTTTCGACTCCGGCCTATCTGATCAATCACAAGTTCCAGGTCGAATGGGCAAACGAATTTGCCCTGAAGGAGTTGTTCGGCAGGCCGGACGGCCTGCCTCCGGCCATCGAGGATTCGAGCCTGTTCAACCTGCTGCTGTCGAGTCCGATCGCCCGGAACGCGGATGGCCTGCCGGAACTGCTGAAGTTCCACCTGACAATCGCCAAGCGCAGGGCGTCGAAGGCATTCCTGTTCCTCAGCAACCCGCATCTGGATTCGCGCGAAGCCGAACTGTTGGGTCAGCTCTATGACCGCGTCCAGGCGGTGCCGACCCATCAGATGACCAGCGACGCGGAGGTCAATCTGGCCGCGCGCGACGAGCCGCAGAAGTGGCACAGGCTTTACGCAACCTTCTTCCGGGAGGGGATCTTTTTCACGATTGCCCCGGAAGCGCGGGAGCAGGAAAGCTTCATGAGCTGGCTCAGCCGTCGCGACATCGTCATTCGCGACCTGCTGAGGGTTCGACGGCCCTATGTGACCTCTCTCGCCGTCCTGGTGGCGGACCTGCAGAGTTCGATGCGCATTTGCGCCGAACTGCCGCCCGAGCAGTATTTCGAGTTGATCAACTCGATCTGGACGACGATGCAGCCCTATCTGCGGAAGTATTACGCCACCTACGGCAAGCATGCAGGCGACGGCATGCTGTACTACTTCCTGCCGCAGCCCGATTCGAACTATATCCTGAACGCCATTCAGTGCTCGTTCGAGATGCGCGCGGCCATGCGCAAGGTAAACCGCGAATGGCAGAGCCGGAAGAACTGGGGCACCACATTGCACCTGAATTTCGGCCTTGAGCAGGGCGAGGAATGGTTCGGAACCTTCGAGGGGCCGACATTCATCGAATTCACCGCCCTAGGTGACACGATCAATCGGGCGTCACGCCTCAGCGACTTTTCCCGGGACGGTTCGATCTGGATCACCAAAAGCATGCTGAGCCGCCTGAGCGACAAGGAACGCAGTCAGATTCGCTACGGCATCCGACAGACAATGGCCAACGGCACGGAAGCGCAGATACCCGAGATGTATTCGCGAATCTCCAACATGATCGATCCCGACGACCCGCGAAATCACAAGCTTCTGGATATCTCCACCCTCGCCGCCACCGAACTGTTCGATATCGGCGTGGACGAAGACGACTAGCCCTTTCCTACCGTACCTCTGCCGGATCAGACCCCACGCATGCCTGGACGCAGCGGGACGACCGCCGCCTTGCAGAGCCCTCCACCTTGGTCCTAATCTCGGCCCGCATTTCTGCGTGGCCCGCTGACCGACAGGAGATTGACCGACATGCCCCTACTCGCCGCCCGCATGGACCGCCTCGGCACCGAAACCGCCTTCGACGTCCTTGCCAAGGCGAATGCGTTGAGTGCGCGTGGCGCGGACATGATCAATCTCGGCATCGGCCAGCCCGATTTTCCGACTCCGCCGCATATCGTAGAGGCCGCTGCAAAGGCCCTGCGCAACGGGCATCACGGCTATACGCCGGCCAACGGTATTCCGGCCTTGCGGGAAGCCATCAGCGCCGACCTGGAACGCCGCCACGGTGTCGAAGTCGACCCGAACCGGGTCGTTGTCGTGCCCGGGGGCAAGGTCACGATGTTCTTCGCCATGCTGATGTTCGGAGAGCCCGGTGCGGAAATCATCTATCCGGACCCCGGTTTCCCGATCTATCGATCCGCGATCGAGTTCAGCGGCGCCAGGGCGGTCCCCCTGCCCCTGCGCGAGGAAAACGGCTTCGCCTTTTCCGCCGACGAGTTGCTGTCCCTCATCACGCCGAAAACCCGCCTGATCATCGTCAACAGTCCGGCCAATCCGACGGGCGGGGTCACGCCGGTGGCGGAAATGGACAAGCTTGCCGCCGGGCTGGAGCGGCATCCGGACGTCGCGATCCTGTCCGACGAAATCTATTCTTGCATGCTGTATGACGGCCGGCAGCACTGTTCGATCCTCCAGTATCCGCATCTGGCGAACCGCGCGATCATGCTGGACGGCTGGTCGAAGACCTATGCGATGACGGGTTGGCGTCTGGGCTATGCCGTGTGGCCGGAGAAACTGGTCGAGAAGGCAACCCGGCTAGCAATCAACGACCATTCCTGCGTCAACGCCGCCACCCAGTATGCCGGGATTGCCGCTCTAGAGGGGCCGCAGGATGCCGCCCGGGACATGGTGACGGCATTCGACGCCAGGCGCAAAGCGACCGTTGCCGCGCTAAACGACCTTCCGGGCGTATCCTGTGTCGATCCAGGCGGGGCCTTCTATGCCTTTCCGAACATTTCGGGCACCGGACTGGATGCCCGCACCTTGCAGGACAAGCTGCTGACCGAAGCGCATGTCGCGGCAATTGCCGGCACCAGTTTCGGCATCCACGGTGAAGGCTACCTGCGGATTTCCTACGCGAACTCCCAGGAGAACATTCTGCGCGCCATCGAGCGTATCGGGGACTTCCTGAACACGAACTGATCAGGTCGCACGGGCCTCGGAATCGTCCCGACGAATATCCGTCACGAACCGTTCAAGTTCGCGGGCCAGATCACCCGTGCTCTGACGAACTTCGCCGACTCCGCGGACCAGGGCGTCGGATGCCGACTGAACCTGTTCGGAGGCGGCCATGATGCTGCCGACCTGCCCGTTCACGGATTCGATCTCCTGAGAGGTCGACTGCATGGTCTCATTAATGGCCGCCGTCGCATCCGTCTGACGCTGGGTGACGTCGGCAATTTCCGAGACGACGCGGTCGACATTGCCGACCCCTTCGGTCACCAGCTTGGTCGTATCCGCCGCTTCGCGCACCGCCGATTTGATGGCATCGACCTGGGCCACGATGTCGCCGGTCGCGGATGCGGTCTGGTTGGCCAGGCTCTTCACCTCGTTCGCCACGACGGCAAATCCCTTTCCGGCCTCACCCGCTCGCGCCGCCTCGATCGTTGCATTCAGCGCCAGCAGATTGGTCTGTTCGGCAATATCGGAGATCAGGGCAACGACGTCGCCGATCCGGGCAGCGGCTTCCGAGAGCGATTCCACTGCCGTATCCGTTCGCTCCGCATCCTGCGTGACAGAGCCCGAGATGCGCGACGCCTCACTGGTGCGGGCGCTCATATCCCGCATGGATTCGGACAGTTCCAGAGACGTCTGCGACACGCTGCCGATCCGATCCACCGAGGTCTGCGCCGATCGGGAAGCCGCACGGGCCTGTTCCGCGGAGCGCGATGTATCCTGCGCCATGCCGTTCACCGCATCGGTCAGCCCGGAAACGGCGACATCCACGCTTTGAACAATGGCGGAAACGCGGCTGTTGAAATCGTCGGCCAACCGGTTCAGGGCGGCGCGCCGTTCGCGTTCCGCATTTCGGTCGGCAACTTCCTTCTCGGCCCGAAGGCTCTCGACCTTGCGGGAGTTTTCGCGGAGCGTCACCAGCGCCCGGCTCATATTGCCGATTTCGTCGCCCTGGCGGGTATCGATTTCAGAGTCCAGATCGCCGCCGGCAATGCGCTCCATCGCGTCGGAGAGGTTCAGCAGGCGCCCGACCACCATGCGGCCGACATAGAAGTAGCCGATGCCGAAAGCCAGAGCGATCGACAGGATGCTGATCGCAATCAACCAGATCTCCGATTGCAGGACCGTGTCCTCGACCAGGCCGATGGACTCCCGACCGCCCTGAGCCGCCGCCCCGGCGGCATCCAGTGTAAAATCTTCAAGCTTGGCAACAAGTTGCTGGTTTTCGGCCATCAACGTTTCCAGTTCCGCCTGAACTGCGAAAACCTGAGCCCGATGAAAGGCGAGGCCCTTTTCCTTGCCGAGCACCTCGAAGAATGCCTTGAGCAGTTCCGCGACGGCCCGCCCCGATTCCGTGAAATCCGCGTTGAGCGCCGATCGCGTGTCGGAGGCCCAGCGCAGCAGTTCCTGCGCTTCGGCATCCGCTTCACGCATGCGCGCTTCCGTCGGCGCGGTCGCGATGGTGACGACATGCGTCATGATCTGATCGGAGAAGGCCTGAACCGTATGCAGCACCTGTACCTTGCCGTAGGCGCCATATAACGGGAACAAGAACTCCATCATCTTGTCGGGCTGGGTCAGCATGTTGTTGAAATTGTCGCCGACATTGCCACTCAGTTCCTCGATATACGGCCCAAGCTGGTCGTTCAGCGCCTTGCGCGCGGTGGCGATCTCTTCAAAAGCCGCGGCGACAGCCTGTTCCTGTGAGGTGCGGCGGCCGACGGCGTCATTGATCAATCTCAGATTGGCGGCCAGGGATTCGATGGTCGCCTGGATGTCAGCATCCGACGCGTCGGCGCCGGAAAGGTTCTGCACCACCTGACGCAACTCGGCGATGTCCTGCTGCAATCGCTCAAAGCGCTGGATGCGTTCCGCCTCGCTGGGCGACGCGATCAGGTTTGCCGCGCCGGCGCCGACGCTGGGGCCCAGCGCGCTGACCCGTTGCGCGGCTTCAAGGTCTGACAACGTCCGGGAGCTGAACAGGTTCATCTGATCGGAAATCCGATCAAAGGACAGACCGCTGATCCCCGCCGAAATCACTGTTGTAGCGGCAATTACCCCCATCGCCAGGAGCAGCTTCACCCGCAATCCGAAACGGGTCGTCGAGCCCCCCTCATCTGGCCCGTTAGTCCCGGCTTCCGTCGCCAACGCCATGTTGCAATTCCCCACATCTTTGCACTGCGTAAACTCACCGACTCACAGATCACCGAAAATAGCCAAGATTTCGTTAATAAATTTTCCACTCGGGCGACGAGATTTAACAAATTCTTGCCGAAATTGCGCTGACGCGCCGACGGGGGCCGGAAGAATGACAACAGGTGTCAGCAATTCCTGGGGATAACTGGCTGCGATGCAGCATCCGGACTCGAAGTTCACGGAATGGTCCCCTATATTCCCTTGCTCAAATTTCTCAGCTCAAAACCGGTGAGGTTCATGGTCAACGACACGATTTCAGTTCGCGGCGCGCGTGAGCACAACTTAAAGAACGTCGATGTCGACCTGCCCCGGGACAAGCTGGTGGTGATCACCGGGCTCAGCGGATCCGGCAAATCCTCCCTTGCATTCGATACGATCTATGCCGACGGGCAGCGCCGCTATGTCGAAAGCCTCTCGGCCTATGCCCGGCAGTTCCTGGAGATGATGCAGAAGCCGGATGTCGACCTGATCGAAGGTCTGTCACCCGCGATTTCCATCGAGCAGAAGACGACGTCGCGCAACCCGCGATCCACCGTCGGGACCGTGACCGAGATCTATGACTATATGCGCCTTCTGTGGGCGCGCGTCGGGGTCCCCTATTCCCCGGCCACGGGCCTGCCGATCGAAAGCCAGACCGTATCCCAGATGGTCGACCGGATCATGGCGATGGAGGAAGGCACGCGCCTTTACCTGCTGGCGCCGCTGGTGCGGGGTCGCAAAGGGGAATATCGAAAAGAGTTCGGCGAACTTCAGAAACGCGGGTTCCAGCGCGTGAAGGTCGACGGCAAGTTCTACGAGATCGAGGACGTCCCGGCGCTCGACAAAAAGCTGAAACACACGATCGACGTGGTCGTGGACCGCGTGGTGGTTCGCGAAGGGCTGGAGCAGCGCCTCGCGGATTCGATCGAAACCGCCCTCGGCATTTCGGATGGGCTGTTGTTTGCGGAAAATGCGGATGGCGGCGATCAGACGATCTTTTCCGCCAAGTTCGCCTGCCCTGTTTCCGGCTTCACGATCGAGGAGATCGAGCCGCGACTGTTCAGCTTCAACAACCCGTTCGGTGCCTGCCCGACCTGCGACGGTCTGGGCACGGATATGGAATTCGATGTCGATCTGATCGTCCCGGACAAGACCAAATCCCTCTGGCAGGGGGCGATTGCGCCATGGTCGACCTCGTCATCCCCCTATTACAAGCAGACGCTCGAAGCGATCGTCCGTCATTATGGGGCGTCGCTGAAAACGCCATTCGCGGAACTGGACGAGAAGGTACGGAACTGCGTCCTGCATGGCAGTGGCGAGGAGGCGATCGAGTTTCGCTATGACGATGGTCTCCGTTCCTACAAGACCAAGAAACCTTTCGAAGGCGTCATTCCGAATATGGAGCGCCGATATCGCGAAACCGAGTCCAACTGGTCGCGCGAGGAATTGTCCAAGTATCAGACAGTGACCCCCTGCCCAGCCTGTAACGGCCACCGGCTCAAACCGGAGGCCCTGGCTGTGAAGGTCGGCGGGCGTCATATCGGCGAGGTGGGGCAGATGTCCATCGCCGATGCCGGCGCCTGGTTCGAAGGCCTGGACGACCACCTGACCGACAAGCAGAAGGAAATCGCCTATCGTATCCTGAAGGAAATCAACGAGCGGCTGGGCTTCCTGAACAATGTCGGACTGGACTACCTGACCCTCAGCCGGAACTCCGGCACGCTGAGTGGCGGGGAAAGCCAGCGTATCCGCCTCGCCTCTCAGATCGGGTCGGGCCTGACCGGCGTGCTTTATGTGCTGGACGAGCCTTCCATCGGCCTGCACCAGCGCGACAACGACCGTTTGCTGGAAACGCTGCGTCGGCTGCGGGACCTCGGCAACACGGTGATCGTCGTGGAGCACGATGAAGATGCGATCCGCGCGGCCGATTATCTGGTCGATATGGGCCCCGGCGCAGGGGTGCATGGCGGCGAAGTCGTGGCGGCGGGTCTGCCCGCGGAAGTTATGCAGAACCCGCGTTCCCTGACCGCGCAGTACCTGACCGGCATGAAGCAGATCGAAGTCCCGAAGAAGCGCCGCAAGGGGCACAAGGGCCAGCTCCTGAAGGTGTTCGGCGCGCGCGAGAACAACCTTCAGAACGTCGACGCGACCATTCCGCTGGGTACCCTGACGGTCGTCACCGGGGTCAGCGGTTCCGGCAAGTCGACGCTGATCATCGAAACCATGCAGCGCGCCCTGTCCCGCGCATTGATGGGAAGCCGCGACCATCCCGGCCACCACGACAAGATCGAGGGCATGAATTTCCTCGACAAGATCATCGACATTGATCAGTCCCCGATCGGCCGGACGCCGCGTTCGAACCCGGCGACCTATACCGGTGCCTTCACACCGATCCGCGACTGGTTCGCCGGACTGCCGGAAGCGAAGGCACGCGGCTACCAGCCGGGTCGTTTCAGCTTCAACGTCAAGGGCGGCCGCTGTGAAGCCTGCCAGGGCGACGGCGTCATCAAGATCGAGATGCACTTCCTGCCCGACGTCTACGTGCAGTGCGACCAGTGCCATGGGCACCGCTACAATCGCGAAACGCTGGAAGTTCAGTATCGCGACAAATCCATTGCCGACGTCCTGGAGATGACCGTCGACGAAGGGGCGGAATTCTTCAAGGCCGTGCCGTCGATCCGGGATAAGTTGGTCACTCTGCAGCGTGTCGGCCTGGGCTATATCAAGGTCGGTCAGCAGGCGACGACCCTGTCCGGCGGCGAGGCGCAGCGCGTCAAACTGGCCAAGGAACTGTCGAAGAAGGCGACCGGCAGGACGCTCTATGTCCTCGACGAGCCAACGACCGGACTGCATTTCCATGACGTCAGCAAACTGCTGGAAGTCCTTCAAACACTGGTCGATTCCGGCAACACCGTGGTCGTGATCGAACACAATCTGGAGGTCATCAAGACCGCCGACTGGATCATCGATCTTGGTCCGGACGGCGGCACGCGCGGCGGCGAGATCGTTGCGCAGGGCACACCAGAAGAAATCGTCAAGGCGGACCGGTCCCATACAGGTCGCTATCTGGCGCCCTATCTGGGGAAGCAGGTTCAGAAAAAGGCCGGATGATCTCATGCGCATGACCGGGCGGTGTCATTGCGGCGGCATTGAGTACGAGGCGGAAATCGATCCCGCCGACGTCATCATCTGTCACTGCACCGATTGCCAATCCCTGTCCGGAAGCGCCTATCGCACCGTCGCCTTCACCGCTCCGGACGGCCTCACCCTGCTGAAGGGAGAGCCGACCGTCTACGTGAAGATCGCCGACAGCGGCCGTGAACGGCAGCAGAGTTTCTGCCCGACCTGCGGTTCCCCGATCTATTCCGCGCCGAACGCCGACGGCCCGAAGGTTTATGGCGTTCGTGTCGGTACCTTGGACGATCGGCGAAATCTCGTCCCGTCGCGGCAGTACTACTGCAGCAGCAGGCTCGACTGGCTCCCCTTGATGCAGGCCGAGGATATCGGCGGCGACGTCTAGTCGCGCGGCACCGTCACCGTCATCTCCGCCCCACCCCATTCGTGGACACTGTCATGGGCACGCACGACGACCCGGTCGACCCCGTCGGGAATTTCGACGCCGGACAGGGAGCGCGTAAACGGTTGTTCATTGACGTGGGGGTGGTGCAGCTTCCGATAGCCTAGGCTGGTCCCGTCCTCGGTCAGGATCTCCCAACCGTCGGCGTAATGATCCCAGCCCTCGTCGGCATGCCGGACCGTGACGTCGAAGCGATAGGTACCGTTCCCCTGCGCCGTGATGTCGACCGCCAGGACATCGGCCTCATCCGCAACAGCCGGAAAGCTGCAGGTGAAGAGGAGTGCGGCCATGGACAGGATGCGACGCATAGTGACCTCCCGGTCAGTCTCCGATCTGTCGCGGCCGACGATCATCGCCGATTGCGACATAGGTGTAGACGCCTTCGGTGACCAGGCATCTCTCGTTGGTCTTGGCCCGCAGCGCCCAGGCCTGCACGTTGACGGCGATGGACGTCCGTCCGATGCGCACGACGTCACCGTAGCAGCAAACGACATCACCGACGAAGACCGGCAGATAGAAGGTCATCCCGTCGACGGCCACGGTCGCAACGCGCCCATTTGCCTTTGTCGCCGCCAGGATCCCGCCGGCAACGTCCATCTGCGACAGCACCCAACCGCCGAATATATCGCCGGACGGATTGGTGTCCGCCGGCATGGCGAGGGTGCGGATCTGAAGTTCCCCGCGGGGCTCGTTCTGGGACGAATCACTCATGACGCGTATCCTATATCTAGTGCCACCGACACACATCCTATACCTTATAGGCTTGATAGAGCCGGGCCTGACCGTATAATGCCGATATGAGCGATCTTTTCCAGAACTCCGGCGCCAAGGGCGCAGACTATTCCGCCAAGGACATCGAGGTTCTCGAGGGGCTTGAGCCCGTTCGACGCCGACCCGGCATGTATATCGGCGGCACCGACGAGCGTGCCTTCCATCATCTGGTGGCCGAAGTGCTGGACAACTCGATGGACGAGGCGGTCGCCGGGCATGCCAGCCGGATTGAACTGGAACTGGGCGAAGACGGGACCTGCACGGTCCGCGACAACGGCCGCGGCATCCCGATCGATCCGCACCCGAAATACAAGGACAAATCGGCGCTGGAGGTCATCCTGACGACCCTCCATTCCGGCGGCAAGTTCTCGGGTAAGGCCTATGCCACATCCGGCGGCCTGCACGGTGTGGGCATTTCCGTCGTGAATGCCCTCTCGGAAAGCCTGATGGTCGAGGTCGCGCGCGACCGTACGCTCTATCGCCAGAACTTCTCTCGCGGCCTTGCCCAGGACAAGCTCTCGAAGGTCGGTGATGCGCCGAACCGGCGCGGCACCACGGTCACGTTCAAGCCGGATGGACAGATCTTTGGCGACAAGACCCGTTTCGACCCGGAACGCCTCTACAAGATGGCCCGGTCCAAGGCGTATCTGTTCAAGGGTGTCGAGATCCGCTGGAGTTGCGCGCCGTCCCTGCTGGCGGAAGGCAGCGAGGTACCGCAAAAGGGCGTGCTGCATTTCCCGGGCGGTCTGAAGGATTTTCTGACCTTTACCCTCGGGGCACGGGCGACGATCACCCCCCGCCCCTTTGCGGCCGGCTGGAAGGCGCAGGACGGCGTTGGCCAGATGGAATGGGCCATTCACTGGCCGGCCGATGGCGACGGGTTCTGTCACACCTATTGCAACACGGTGCCGACCCCGCAGGGTGGAACCCATGAAAGCGCAATGCGTTCGGCGCTTGCTAAATCGATCCGCGCCTACGGCGAACTCGTCGGCAACAAGAAGGCCGCCCAGATAACCGGTGACGATGTCACGGGCGAGGCCTGTATCATGCTGTCGGTCTTCATCCCGGATCCACAGTTCCAGGGACAGACCAAGGAAAAGCTTGTTTCCGTCGAAGCCGGCAAGATGGTCGAAAGCGCACTGAAGGACCGCTTTGATCATTGGCTGGCCGAAGACCCGGCCTCCGCCAACGATCTGCTCGAGCGAATTCTGGAGCGAGTCGACGAACGTCAGCGCCGCAAGCAGCAGAAGGAGCAGCGCCGCAAGACGCCGACCCGCAAGCTGCGGTTGCCCGGCAAACTGGCGGACTGTTCGGACGAAAGCGCCGAAGGTACGGAAATCTTCCTGGTCGAGGGCGACAGTGCCGGCGGCAGCGCCAAACAGGCACGCAACCGGAAGACCCAGGCGATCCTGCCAATGAAGGGCAAGATCCTGAACGTTGCATCAGCTTCGGCTGACAAGTTGAAGCAGAACCAGGAACTGAAGGACATCATCCAGGCGCTGGGCTGCGGCACACGGGCGGATTTCCGGTTGGACAAGCTGCGCTACGAACGGGTCATCATCATGACCGATGCCGACGTCGACGGCGCGCATATCGCCTCCCTGCTGATGACATTCTTCTACCGCGAGATGCCCGGCCTTGTTGAATCCGGCCGCCTGTTCCTGGCGCAGCCGCCGCTTTACCGCCTGACCCATGGCGGAAAATCGGTCTATGCCATGGATGACGCCGCAAAGGACGCCGCGATCAAGGCCGAGTTCAAACCGAACGCGAAGGTTGATATCAGTCGCTTCAAGGGCCTGGGCGAGATGCCGCCGCAGCAACTGCGCGAAACGACGATGGATCCCGCCAAACGCACCCTTCTGCGTGTCGAACTGCCCGACCGAAGCCGTGAGGACGAGCTGGAGGAAAGCCGCCGCACGGCCAAGATCGTCGAGACATTGATGGGCAAGAAGCCGGAACTGCGGTTCCAGTACATTCAGGACAATGCCCGGTTCATCGAGGACTTGGACGTCTAGACATCGCATCGCGGGCTCTGGCGTTTTTGCCCCTCCTCACCATATCCGTGCAAGGGACGGATTGGGACTGGAGTATGTCGATGCGCCGATTTTTGTCTTTCGCCGCCCTAGCTCTGACGCTGACCGCCTGTTCCGGTGGAACGCTGTATAATCAGCATTTTGCCAGCTCCTACGATTTTCTGGAACTGATGGCGTTTCACGGCGGCAAGGAGATGCCCCTGTCGGTTTCCGGTAATCCGTACCGCATCGATGGGAAGAAACTTTCGAACGCAGTGGGCGCGGCGATGAGCGGTCGCAACCCGGGACTTCCGATCACCTTTACCGACAGACCGAACAATCCAGACATCGGCCCGGGACGCATCGAAGTGCTGTTCCAGCCACCGCCCGATGCGATCGGTGCCTATCTGTGCCGCGGCGAGACAAAGCCCGATCCTGGCAGCCGCTATGCCGACGAGGCGTTGATCGTCTATTGCAAGCGGGATCGGGATCTCAGCTCGCTTTGGCTCAGGTTCCCCGAAGGCGCCACACCGGGAAATGAGGCATTCAACGACGCATTCGCCCTCGCGGTCCGGGAACTGCTGCCCAGCGACCCGCCACTGGACCGACGCGATCGTTGCCTGAACTGTCTGGTCAGAGATTTCCCGACAATCAGGTAATCAGGCCCCGCAGATCCCGAAATTCCGGCGTCGCCGCCTGATGCAGCCATTCGAACAGCACCATCTCCAATGTCACCACGGAAACGCCGCCGGCCAGGAAACGATCCCTGGCTGCCGCGACGCTATCCGGCGACCGGCTGGAAACAGCATCCAGAACGACGAAGACGTCATATCCGGCCTCCCGAAAGCCAAAGGCGGATTGCAACACGCAGACATGGGCTTCGACACCGCAGAGGATCAGCTGTCGTCGACCGGATTCCGCGATCCGTCGCGCCATGTCAGGATCGGCCGCGCAGGAGAAATGAAGCTTCGGCATGATCTCGTCGGACGCGAGGGCGGCCTTCAGTTCAGGCACGCTGGGACCGAGTCCCTTCGGATACTGTTCGCTGCAGAGAGCTGGAATCTCGAGCCGGCGGGCGGCCTCAATCAGCTTGAGGCAGTTCGCCAGAACCCGGTCGCCCTCGTGAATCGCCGGCAACAGCCTCTCCTGAACATCGATTGTCAGGAGCAGAGATTGCTTAGCATCAATCAGCATGGGTCACCTTTCCATCCAAACAGGGTCCGACAGACCCGCAGACCGTAGCCATAGGGCAACAGTTGGGCAATCGTGCGCCCCTGCAAGGTAAGAGATATTGGGCTGTCGTTGACAGGAAAGGCGCGCGGCCTATAGTCCGGCGCAATCGAAGACGCCGGATTTGGTCGATTCTGACGCAATAAACCGGCGAGAAGGAACGCATGGCGACGACTTTTGCCGATCTCGGTCTCAGTGACCCCATCCTGCGCGCGATCAGCGACGCGGGCTATGAAACCCCGACGCCGATTCAAGAGAAAGCGATCCCTTATGTCCTGATGAACCGGGATATACTGGGCTGCGCACAGACCGGGACGGGCAAGACCGCGTCCTTCACCCTACCGATGATCGACATCCTGTCCCAGGGACGTGGCCGGGCGCGGATGCCGCGGACGGTGATCCTGGAGCCGACGCGGGAACTTGCCGCACAGGTCGCGGACAACTTCGAGACCTACGGGAAGTATAACAAGCTCAACATGGCCCTGCTGATCGGCGGCGTGTCATTTGCGGAGCAGGAAGCCAAGATCAATCGCGGTGTCGACGTCCTGATCGCAACGCCGGGACGCCTGCTGGATCATTGCGAGCGCGGCAAGGTCATCCTGACCGACGTGAAGATTCTGGTCATCGACGAGGGCGACCGCATGCTCGACATGGGGTTCATCCCCGATGTCGAGAAACTGGTCTCGCTGATGCCGCCGCTGCGTCAGACGCTGATGTTCTCCGCCACCATGCCGCCGGAAATCCGCAAGCTGGCGTCGAAGTTCCTCAGCAACCCGAAGGAAATTACCGTCGCGCCGCCGGCCAGCACGGCCGACACGATCGAGCAGCGTCTGATGAAGGTCGACGGGCGACAGAAGCGCAAGACGCTCTATCGTCTGCTTCAGGACGATACGATCAAGAACGCACTCGTCTTCTGCAATCGGAAGCGTGATGTGGCATCGCTCTACCGCGCCCTTGAACAGGCGGGTTTTTCGGCCGGTGCCCTCCATGGCGACATGGATCAGTACAAGCGCCTCGAATGGCTCGACAAGTTCAAGAAGAACGAGATCAACATCCTGGTCTGTTCCGACGTCGCCGCACGCGGCCTGGACATTCCGTCCGTGAGCCACGTTTTCAATTACGACGTCCCGTCCCATTCGGAGGACTACGTTCACCGGATCGGCCGGACCGGCCGTGCCGGGCGCAGCGGTGTGTCGATTACCTTCGCCAGCGACAACGACAGCAAGTATCTGGACGCGATCGAGAAGCTGATCGGGAAGAAGATCCCGCAGGTCACGGAGGCCGGACAGGCCGAAGACGCCGAAGCGAAGACCGGCAACGATGAGCCGCGGACCGAAACCGGGCCGGAGGATGAGGCTCAGCCACAGAAGGCGGACGCCAAGCGGGGACGCGGATCGCGATCCCGCAGCAAGAATGCGCCGGCGAAAGACGAAGCACGCGAAGGCAAGGGCCGTCGCGGCGGCCGGGAGCGCAGCGCCGCTGCCGAAGCCAACGACGATCCCCTGCCCGATATTTCGGACGTCCCGTTCGGCAAGACCGAGCAGGTTCCGGCCTTCCTGCTGCGCGCGCGGTAAGCCATTCCGCAGACCGGGTTTTCCTTGCACCGCGCAGGTTGCGCGGGGCATTCTCCAACTGTCTGTACAGTTCGATGAGGAGACCGATCCATCATGCGCACGTTATTCGTTCAGGTGAAATGCGACCTGGGGGAGGCCTACACCACCGCCGCCGAGGCGGTCGAATCCGTGGAGCATGTGTCTGAGGTCTATTCGACGTCGGGGCAGTACGATCTGCTGATGAAGTGCTATCTGCCGGAAGACCTGGATGTCGGGCGTTTCGTCACCGACCATATCCAGAAACTGCCGGGCGTTCGGGATACCTTCACCATTCTCGCGTTCAAAGCGTTTTAGGGGGAAGTCGGATGCCGGAACGGCACGCAAACGACAAGCAACTGAAGTCCGAGATCGTCAGTCTCGTCCAGTACATCAAGCGTTTCAGGGAAGAAATCGCCCATATGGTCGCCGCTGACGGCAACCAGACGCGGTTCGAAACCATGGCCGACCAGTTGGACGCCATTGTCGGCGCGACGGAAACGGCGACCCATTCCATTCTGGAACACATGGAATCCGTCGATGGTCTGGTTGAGGAAATCCGCACAACCGACGACCCCAAGGCGCGTGGCGCGCTGTGCGACCAGATCAGCGAGAAGACCATGGAAGCGATCGAGGCCTGCACCTTCCAGGACATCACCGGCCAGCGTGTGACCAAGATCGTCCGGTCGATGAAATTCGTCGAGGAGCGGGTGAACAAGATGATCGACCTCTGGGGTCATGACGAGATCAATCGGCTGGCCAGCGAGTTCGCCCAGGAGGACAAACCGCAGGGCGACGATGCCCTGTTGAACGGACCGGCCCTTCAGAAGGAAGCGTCGATTTCCCAGGACGAAATCGACAAGCTGTTCGATTGAGCGACCTCGACCGACGCCTCAACGCCTACCGACCGGACCTCGCTGCCCAGTCGCTCCAGGGCCAGGTCGAGGCCACCCGCTTTGTCGCAGGCGAAACGGCACGTGTGGTCCACCCTGTCCTGCCGGTAAGGCCGGCGCCGGATGCGGCCCGGCCGCGGGATACGGAATTCCTGTTCGGAGAACCGGTTACGGTCTATGACACCAGCGACGGCTGGTCCTGGGTGCAGTCTCAGTTGGATGGATATGTCGGCTATGTCGACGCAACGGCCCTTTCCTATTCCGAGCCGTCACCGACACATCGGGTCGCCGCCCGCCGGACCCATCTTTATCCGGCACCGGAACTGAAACGGTTCGCCGTCGCTGCGCTGCCTCACGGCGCCTTGGTCCATGTGGTGGATGTCAGCGGACGCTGGTCTCAGATCGCTGACGGCCAGTGGCTCTATTCCGCCCATCTGGTGGCGGTGGATCATCGCGAACGGGATCCCGTCGCCGTTGCGGAACGCTTTCTGGAAACACCCTACCTCTGGGGCGGTCGGTCCAGCGAAGGCATGGATTGTTCCGCGCTGGTTCAATTTGCCCTGTCCGCCTGCGGCATAACATGCCCCAGGGATTCCGACATGCAGGAAAGACTGGTCGGCACCGAGATCGACTTTGAAGAGGCTCCGCTTCAACGCGGCGACCTCGCCTTCTGGCCCGGGCATGTCGGCATTCTGACCGCACCGGACAGGATCCTGCACTGCAATGCCACGGATATGTCCACACGGGTCTGGACCTTGCCGGACCTAAGAGCGCATATTCGCCGGGCGGAGGAAACCGAACTCAGAGCGGTTCGACGCCCCTGATCGTCCCTGCCCGGGAAAGGACTTCATGCCCCGTTTCGCGGCCAACCTGTCGATGTTGTTCACCGAAGTGCCGTTTCTGGAGCGCTTCGATGCGGCGCGGGAGGCCGGTTTCGCCGGCGTCGAGTTCCAGTTTCCCTATGAACACGCCAAGGAAGAAGTCGCCGAAGCCCGAGAGAAGGCCGGCGTCGAGGTCGTGCTGTTCAACGTTCCGGCCGGCGACTGGGCGCGCGGGGACCGCGGTATCGGCGCCCTGCCCGGTCGCGAGGCGGAGTTCGAACGCGGGTTCCGGACCGCCATGGACTATGCCGCAATATTGGAATGCGAACGCCTTCATGTAATGGCCGGAATCGCTCCAGTCACCCTGGACGAGCGGGTTCACCATTCGGCCCTGGAAGGGAATCTTCGCCGCATAGCCCCCCATGCGGAGCGCGGCGGTATCACGCTGATGGTCGAGCCGATCAACACACGCGACATGCCGGGATATGTGGTGAACCGGACCGAACAGGCGATCCGCATCATGGACAATGTTCAGGCCTCCAACCTCGCCCTGCAGCTCGACATCTATCACCGCCAGATCATGCAGGGCGACCTGATGGCAACCATCGAGCGTCATATCGGTATCATCGGGCATATTCAGATCGCCGGTGTGCCCGGCCGCAACGAGCCGGACACCGGGGAAGTCAATTATCCGGCCCTCTTCGATCGTCTCGACCGGCTGGGATACAATGGCTGGATCGGATGTGAGTATCTTCCCCGGGAAGATACCTGGTCGGGCCTGAAATGGTTGAAGCCCTATCTGACATGACGGCCGGTGCGGAAACCAAACGGGCGTGGCAACGCATGTTGAGCGGCCGCCGGCTGGATCTCTTGAATCCCAGCCCTGTCGACATCGAAATTGAAGACATTGCGCATGGACTGTCCCGGGTGGCCCGCTGGAACGGCCAGACGACCGGCGACTGGGCCTTTTCGGTCGCACAGCACAGCGTTATGGTTGAAGCCCTTGCCGTGGAGCTGAACCCGAAATTGACCGCCTCCCAGCGACTGATGGCGCTGCTGCACGACGCGTCGGAATATGTTGTGGGCGACATGATCTCGCCCTTCAAGGCAGCGATTGGAATTGACTACCGCGCCCTGGAAGATCGGCTTCAGACGGCGATACACATCCGCTTCGGCCTGCCCTCTCAAACGCCCCCGTCCCTCAAGAAACTGATCAAGAAGGCCGACCTTCAAGCGGCCCGCATCGAGGCAACGGGCATCGCCGGCTTCTCGGAAAAGGAAGCCCGCAAGCTTTGGGGCAAGGCTCCGTCGGTCGGCTCCAGCGGACCGTTCGATCCGACGCCCCTCCGTCCGGACGAGGCGAAATCCAGGATGATTTCCCGATACCGCCATCTATCCGCCGCGATGCAGGCCTGATCGGCAAGAGGTGTAATTCGGACCGGTTCCGTTCGTGTCACCTCTCTGTTGACTCGCCATCATTGAAATGCAATTGACTCTCACTAGCATTCTCAAAATCGGGAGAGTCCCCTTGAGCGCAGTCAAGAATACCCTGGTCGCAGCAGCCTTCGCGACGTTTCCAATGATGACCGCACAGGCAGCTGATCCGGAAGCGGTGCTGAACACCTATTCGGATATTGCCCATGCCGGCTACGAGGATTCCCTCATTACCGCGCGCGCTCTGGACAGCGCAATCGATGCCTTGATCGCAGCGCCCAGTACCGCAACCCTTTTGACGGCAAGGGCCGCCTGGATTGCCGCGCGCGAGCCTTATCAGCAGACCGAGGCCTACCGCTTCGGAAACGCCATCGTCGACGACTGGGAAGGACGCGTGAACGCCTGGCCGCTGGACGAAGGACTGATCGACTATGTCGCCACGTCCTACGGCAGTGAATCCGACGCCAATGCCCTCTACACCGTAAACGTCATCGCCAATCCGAAACTGACCGTGAACGGTACCAAAGTCGACGCAACGCGGATAACGCCGACGCTACTGTCCGAGACATTGCATGAAGCCGAAGAGGTCGAGGCGAATGTCGCCACCGGCTACCATGCGATTGAGTTCCTGCTCTGGGGGCAGGATCTGAACGGTTCTGAGGCCGGCGCCGGCACCCGCCCCGCCAGCGACTTCGACGTTGAAAACTGCACCAACGGCAATTGTGACCGCCGTGCCGCCTATCTGAAGGCGGCTTCGACGCTCTTGATCGCGGACCTGGAGGAAATGGTCGGGAACTGGCAGGCCGATGGCGCTGCGCGCGCCGCCTTGCTGGAGGACCCGAAACAGGGCCTATCGTCGATCCTCACCGGCATGGGGTCGCTGTCCTATGGGGAATTGGCGGGTGAGCGCATCAAACTGGGCCTGATGCTGCACGATCCGGAAGAAGAGCATGACTGCTTCTCGGACAACACGCACGATTCCCATTACTTCGATCAGATCGGCATTCGAAACGTCTATACCGGCACATACCGACGCATCGATGGATCGGTCGTATCGGGCCCTTCCATTTCAGACCTGTTGCGCGATCTGAATGCCGGGTTGGATCAGGAATTGCGCACCAAACTGAATAACAGCGTCGCTGCTCTGGCGGTCATGCGCGCACGAGCGGAGTCCATCGAGGCTTACGATCAGATGATCGGTGAAGGAAACGCGACCGGCAATGCCGTTGTCCAGGCCGTCGTCGACGCCCTTGTCGACCAGACGCGCTCCATCGAACGCGCCGTTGCAACGCTGGGATTGTCCGCAATTGAGTTCGAAGGCTCCGACAGCCTCGACAACCCGAACGCCGTTTTCCAGTAAGTCCGTCATCGCATCAGGCGGTTATCCGGACGGGAGAAATTCCGTCCGGATTTCGGTCTCAGCGGAAGTTCAGAGGGTTTCATGCGCGCAATGATTCTTCATTGTCCGAAGACCACGGCGTTGGCGTTCGTCTCTACCCTCTTCCTGAGCCTCCTTGTCCCCCAAATTGCGGCACAGGAACCGGGACGGACCGACCTATCCGCCACAGATCGCGGCCGGGTGGCGGCCGTGGTCAAACCGGCGACCGCATTCGACAAGCCGGAGAGTTTCGAGGTCATGTCCGCGGGTGCGGCAACGTCAATGGCAACGCCGGACGGCAATGCCTTTTCCCACCCATCGGCAAATCTTGATTTCGAAGGGGAGCAGAACTTCAAGCTGGGCAATGGGTTGTTCAGGAAAGTTTGGGTGGCCTCGCCCGCTTCCACTCGCGCATCCGACGGACTTGGCCCCCTGTTCAACGCGCGATCCTGTCAGAGATGTCATTTGAAGGACGGGCGCGGCCATCCGCCGAACGGACCGGAGGATTCCGCGGTCTCCATGTTCCTGCGCCTGTCCATTCCGCCGCAGACAGATGATGAGAAAGAAGCCATCGAAGGCGGCCGTGTTCCACGCATTCCAGAGCCGACCTATGGCGGCCAACTGCAGGATCTCGCAGTGCCCGGCCTCCCGGCAGAGGGAACCATGCGGATAACCTATGAGGATGTCGTCGTCGAACTGAACGGCGAGCCCCCTGTAGTTCTGCGGAAACCCTCCTACAGTATCGAGAATCTGGGATACGGGCCATTGCATCCCGATACCATGATGTCGCCCCGTATCGCGTCTCCGATGATCGGCCTGGGACTTCTGGAGGCGATCCATCCCGATGACATTCTGCGCCAGGCGGATCCGGAGGACCGCAACGGCGACGGCATTTCCGGACGGCCGAGCTATGTGTTTGACCCGGCAACGGAGACCATGATCCTGGGCCGGTTTGGCTGGAAGGCCTCGATGCCGGACGTGGAACAGCAATCCGCCCATGCCTTTGCCGGCGATATCGGGCTCTCTACACCCCGTCTGCCGATCGATTGGGGCGATTGTACCGACAAGCAGCCAAAGTGTATCGGCATGCCCCACGGGACACAGGAAAGTCTGGGCCCCACGGAGGCACCGCCGCCCGTCCTGGAGCTGGTGTCGCACTATGCACGCAATCTGGCCGTCCCGGCGCGGCGCCATGTCGACGACCCGGCGGTTCTTCGCGGCAAGGCGCATTTCTATGCGCTCGGCTGTCCGGCATGCCATACCCCGAAATATGTCACCAGCCGCGAGGCCGAGTTCGAGGAACACCGGTTTCAGTTGATCTGGCCCTATACGGACATGCTTCTGCACGATATGGGCGATGGGTTGGCGGACGGTCGCCCTGTCGGCAGCGCCTCCGGCAGAGAGTGGCGCACCCCGCCGCTTTGGGGCATCGGTCTGACTGAACGTGTGAACGGTCATACCTTCTTCCTGCATGACGGTCGCGCCCGCACCCTGTTGGAAGCAATCCTCTGGCACGGCGGCGAGGCGTACTCTGCGCGGAATGCCGTCACCCGGCTTACGCCGGAAGAAAGACGCGACCTGATCCGCTTTCTGGAGTCCCTGTGATGCTTCGAAGGAAACTGCCTTCGCTGATGGCCGCAACATTGTTTGGAATGATTGCGCTTCCCCTCTCCGCGGAACCCTTGGACCTGCAGGGGGCCGTCAACCGTTCGATCGATGACGTCATCGTTCCCGGATATGAAGCGCTGGCCGGGGCAGCCACAGAGCAGGCGGACGCGATCTCCACCCTTTGTGATGCACCGGGCGCCGTCGCGCTCACCGCCGCGCGGACCCGTTTCCAGACGCTGGTGGCTACCTTCTCGAGAATGGAGCCGTTCCGCTTCGGTCCAGCCCGAGAGGATAACAGGATCGAGCGGCTGTTCTTCTGGCCGGACCCTAGAGGACGCGGACTGCGTCAGGTTCAACGCATTGTCGACAGCGCGGATGAATCCGCAACCGATCGACACGCACTTCAGCAGAAGAGCGTCGCGGTTCAGGGACTCCCGGCCCTTGAATTCACGCTGTTCGGTACTGGAAGTGAGACGCTGGCCGACGGGCGCGCCCCACACCGCTGCCGATATGCCCGCGCCACGGCCAACGCGATCGCGGATGTTGCAATCCGGTTGCGGGATGAATGGTCCTCACCGGACGGATATGCGTCCCGCCTGCGGCACCCGGCGGAAGACAATTCGATCTATCGCAATGCCGACGAGGCCATGCAGGAGCTCCTGAAAGCGGCGCGGCAGCAACTTCAGGCCACAGCAGACCTGAAACTTGAGATTGCGCTAGGCGATGCGCCGCAAAACGCGAAGCCGAAGACCCTGCCCTTCTGGCGCTCGGGCCATGCTCTGAGAGCCATCGAAAACAATCTGATCGGCGTGAACCGTTTGATCGCGGTCTGGCAATTGGGTTCGATCCTGGATCGTGAAACCGCCCTGATTGCGGACCAGTTGCACAGGGAGTTGGGAACCGCCCTAGATGCCATCGCTGCGGCACAAGCGATGGACGAAGACGTCTTGGCGGTCGTTGAATCGTCGAATGGACACAGCCACTTGGTCTATGCCGGGATTCCAGTGAGAAGCGCGATCGCCCTGCTTTCCGAAGACATTGCCGACGCACTTGGTCTGACGGTCGGATTCAATGCCCTCGACGGCGACTGAACTCTCGCGACGTTCCGCCCTCTCTCTGCTGGCCGCAGGCACGGCCTGGCCTGCAGAAAGCCTTGCGTCCCCGTCCGGGGCGACATTCCTGTCATCCCGTCGAATGCCGGACGGCGAAAATGTCGCCACCCTAGTCTCGGAAACCGGACAGACCCTGCTTGAACTTCCCTTCGACGGCCGGGGCCATGGTGGCGCCGTGTCGCCGGATGGGCGCTTCTGTGCGCTTTTCGCCCGCCGACCCGGCACAACCATCGTCATCGTCGATCGGCAGGCGGGGATGGCTCGGTGGATCGTAAGGGCGCGGCGGGATCGGCATTTCTTCGGGCATGGTTTCTATGCATCGAGCGGCCGTTTGCTGTTCGCGTCCGAGAATGATTTCGACAGGGGCCGAGGCGTTCTGGGGATTTACGATGTCACCGACGAATACCGGCGCGTCGGGGAGTTTGAGACGTTCGGCATCGGTCCGCATCAATGCCTGCTGTCCCTGGACGGTCGTTGTGCGATCGTCGCCAATGGCGGCATCGAGACTCACCCGGACTTTCCGCGGCAGAAACTGAACCTGTCCACGATGTCCCCCAATCTGGCGAGGATCGACATTCGTACAGGAGAGTGTCTGGAAAGGCACGCATTGCCGTCGGATCTGCGTCAACTGTCGCTGCGTCACATTGCGGAAACGCCGGACGGCTCTGTCTGGATCGGCGGCCAGTATCAGGGGCAGATGGAAGACGACATCCCTGTTCTTGCGGTGGGGCGGCCGGGCGCGCCGCTGAAATCGGTCGACACGCTCGGCATGGATGGGCGTCGCGGCAGGCGCTACATCGGGTCGGTGGCTGCGAATCCGAAGACCGGACAGGTTGCGGTCACTTCACCACGCGGCGGCCTGGCCCATATCCTCGACGGACGATCCGGCGAGGTCGCCCGACGTCTCGAGATCGATGATGTCTGTGGGATTGCTCCCTATCAAGAGGGGTTCCTGTTCAGCGATGGGAAGGGCGGGCTCTGGCACAATCAGAACCCGCTCTTACAAATGCCGGGACACGCCTGGGACAATCACCTGACGGCTCTCGGCCCCTTCTAGCCGCTGCTCGCTAGAGCGGAACGCGCGCCTCGTAGTCCGACCGAAGCCGGACCCACCCGTCCCAGAACGGCTCCGGGTCGGCACCCGACAGCCTGGCGGCAAGAATATCGAGATGGATGTGCCAGCCCGCACCGACCATGACCCTTGTGCTGCGCTCCGCCAATCCGCGATGGATCAGGGTCAGGAGAACACCCTCCCCGGCCTCGCTGAGCTGGATTGTCACCGTTCCACTCTCGCCCCAGGTGAAGGTCAGTCGATGCGGCGGGTCGAACTCGACCACCCGGCTCGCCATCGTCGCCCCCTCGGAAAACCCCTCGGGCCGGCTGCCTGGCGGATCCGTCAGTTCATCGTTGCGCCAGGTCAGCACGAACTCGGCCCCCGTCCCGCCCTTCATGTCGCCGGATGCGAGCCATCTTTGACGCTTGTCGCTGTCAGCCAGGTAGTCCCAGACCCGCTCGATCGGCCCGGGCAAACGGCGTCGGATCTCCAAGGTTCTCTCGTCCTTCAGAACGCCGTAATCCTCTGAAGCAGTCGGCACGCTCATTCTTCATCTCCTTCGGGGGGGTGCGCGGATTTTTGGGGCCCATGCGTCCCGGTATCTTCTTCCAGCAGGAGCTGCTCCAGAACGTCGAGGCGTTGCGTCCAGAACCGTTCATAGAAGCTCAGCCATTCATGGGCGTTGGCCAGCGGCTCAGGCCGCAGGCGGCAAACATGCGTTCGCCCCTGGACTTCCCGCCGGATCAGCCCTGCCTTCTCAAGCGACTTGATGTGTTTCGACGCTGCTGCCAGCGACATGGCGAAAGGTTCTGCGAGCTGGCTGACGGTACGGTCGCCGAGAGCCAGATCAGCAAGCATCCGGCGGCGCGTCGCATCGCCGAGTGCATGAAAGACCGTGTTCAGGTCCTGTACATTTTGATCAACCATACGGTTGAATATAATCGCTCCAGGCAAACAGTCAACCAGGTGGTTTACTATAACACCTCAACGCTTAGCATCTGGACCTTGCCGGCGTCCCGATGCTATCGCTCCTGCACCCTATGACCAGATTGGCGATCCAGCATGGCCGGCCTTCCTCCCCTCAAGAGTCTGCAGGCTTTCAATGCCGTTGCCAGGCATCTCAGCTTCAAGCGGGCGGCGGAGGAACCCAACCTCACCCCTACCGCTGTCAGTCACCGAATTCGTACCCTGGAAGAACACCTGGGAAGAAAACTGTTTCATCGGCTGACCCGGTCTCTGAAACTGACGCCGGCCGGCGGGGCCTACGCCCCGCGCATACGACACGGATTTCAGGCCCTCCACGATGCGGAGGCCGCGTTGAACGAACTCACGGTTGGAGGAAACCTGGTCGTCACCGCAACCATGTCCTTCGCCACCAACTGGCTGGGGCCACGCCTGCATCGGTTTTCGGACCGCCATCCTGAGATTTCCCTGCGGCTGGTCGCCACGGACGAACCGCTGGATTTCGTACAGCACGGTATCGACATCGCGATCCGCTATGGCACAGGGGAGTATGAGGACCGGTTCGTTGCCTGGATCCTTTCCGACCTTGCCGTTCCGGTCTGCGCCCCCGCCCTCTTGTCGGTAAAAGGAGAGCTTTCCCCTGAGGAAATTCTGGCCCTGCCGCTAATCCAGTACGAATGGCGCGGTCATAAATCCGGCGACCCGGACTGGCGGCAGTGGTTTTCGCAGCTTGGCATCGCGTCAGGGAAACCGGCCGCACCCACCGTATTCAGTGATGAACACATGTGCCTGCAGGCCGCCATCGACGGACGCGGCGTGGCGCTGGTTGGTCTGCTTGCTGCAGCCCGCGATTTGGAGGCCGGTCGGCTTTCGATCCCCCATTCCGGACATCTCCCCAGCAAGCGCTGCTATCTGACCTGCCCACAGGACCGAGCCGATCTTCCCGCCTATGTCGCTTTCCGGGAATGGCTCCTGGAGGAAGCCGACCTGTTTCGCGACAGTCGAGCCGGACGCCTTCTGGATTCCGCTCTCTGACGGATGGCCCATAGCTGAAGTAGCTTCACCCATTCCCTGCAGACTCCTCGTTTGTTCCCTCTCTGCTTCGGACCGAGATTTCCCTTACGAAATCTCGTGAAAAGGAGAGTGCGATATGACGACCCTGCTGCATCTGGACGCCAGCCCCCGAACCGAACGATCCCTGACACGCACCTTGTCCGCCGCCTTTGTCAGTTCGTGGATGAAGAGGCGACCGGACGACCGGGTAATCCGACGCGATGTCGGGTTGCAACCGCCCCCTGCCTTGACGGAAGAATGGATCGCCGCGGCGTTTACGGCTCCTTCGGAACGCAGTCTGGCCCAGCAGCGGACACTCGCTCTCTCGGACACCCTGATCGACGAACTGGAGCAGGCGGACGTCGTCATACTGGGCACGCCGATGCACAATTACGGCATGCCGACCGCCCTGAAAGCCTGGGTGGATCACGTGGTCCGGATCGGCAGGACCTTCTCTTTCGATCTGGCGCGCGGCGATGCACCGCTTCGCCCCATCATGGCTGGAAAGCAGTTGGCCCTGCTGACATCGGCCGGAGAGTTCGGCTTCGAGCCCGGCGGTATGCGGGAGACCATGAACCATCTCGACACGCATATTCAGGCAATCCAGCATTATCTGGGAATCGCGGAGTGTCACCACATCGCCGTCGAGTATCAGGAATTCGGAGACGACCGTCACGAAAGGTCAGTGGTCGCCGCCAAGGCCTCCATCGTGACCACGGTAAACACGATTGCGGCGCGACTGAAGATCGCGGCCTGAGCAGAAAGCCGCCACGTCGATAAAACGTGGCGGCTCTTTCAAAGATGGTGCTGCGGCCCTAAGCGGGCTGCCGCTCTTGCCTCCTATGCCTTAACCTTGGCCATGTCCGGATCATAGAGCGGTTTGAGATGAAGCGTGGCCGGGACCTTCTGGGCCGCGACTTCCAGTTCGTACTCGCCGGATTTCAGGAAATCCGGATCCACACCGCCCTTGTTACGAACATATCCGTAGCCGATCGAACACCCCACCGTATGGCCATAGCCGGCACTGGTCAGCCAGCCGACGCGTTCCCCGTTGCGCAGTATCGTCTCCCGACCCAGAAGGGTAATCGAAGGATCATCGACCGTGAAACAGGCCAGACTCTTGCGGACGCCTTCCCGCTTTTGCGCCTCGATGGCGGCGCGTCCCCGGAAATCAATGTTCGACTTGAGCTTCACCGCCCATCCCAGGCCGGCCTCGACAGGCGTGTGATCCGGTCCGATATCGCTGCCCCAGGCGCGATATCCCTTTTCCAGGCGCAGGGTTTCAATGGCCCGGTAGCCCGCATTGCGTAGACTGTGCACACGGCCAGCCGCATGCAGGGCTTCGTAGACCGACACCGCATACTCGACCGGCATATGCAGTTCCCAGCCCAGTTCGCCGACATAGGTGACGCGCAGCGCAAGAACGGGACAGCCGGCAATGCCGATCCGCTTCGCAGTCCCGAACTTGAACCCCTCGTTCGACACATCGTCCCGGGTCACGGCCGCAAGAATGTCGCGGGCGCGCGGGCCCATCAGCGACAGAACCGCATTGGACGACGTAATGTCGAACAGTTGCGCATTGGCCCCTACGGGGATGTTGCGGTTGATCCAGTCGAAGTCGTGCGTCGCAAACCCGGTCCCCGTGACGATGTAATAGCTGTCGGTCCCGGTACGGGCGATCGTCAGGTCGCATTCGATGCCGCCATGGTCGTTCAGCATCTGCGTGTAGGTCAGCGACCCGACCGGCTTGTCGATGCGGTTGGCACAGATCCAGTCCAGTGCGCGACCGGCGTCAGGCCCCTTCAGTTCGAATTTGGCAAAGCTTGTCTGGTCGAACAGGACCGCGTCTTCCCGCGCGGCCTTGTGCTCCCGGCCGACGGCGTCGAACCAGTTGGGGCGCTGAAAGCTGTATTCGTCCTTTGGGGTCTCCTCCGCATCCCGGTCGGCGTACCAGTTCGGCCGTTCCCATCCCAGTTTTTCACCGAAACAGGCACCGTCCTTCTGAAGAATGTCATAGAGCGGCGACCGGCGGCACGGCCGGCCGCTATCGTGTTCTTCCGACGGCCAGGCGATCGTGTAGTGCTTGCCATAGGCCTCCAGCGTGCGGGTGCGCACCCAGTCCGTGTCGAAATGCGGACGGCCGAACCGTCGAATATCGACCGGCCACAGGTCATAGGGCGGCTCCCCGGCATGGACCCATTCCGCAAGGGCCTGGCCGGCGCCTCCGCCCGCGGCGATGCCAAAGGCGTTGAAGCCTGCCCCGACATAGAAGTTCCGCAGTTCCGGCGCCTCCCCCAGGATGAAGTTGCCGTCCGGGGTAAAGCTTTCCGGTCCGTTCAGCAGCTGTTTGACGCCGGCGGTTTCCAGGGCCGGCACGCGTCCCAGCGCCAGCTCCATCAACTGTTCGAAATGGTCAAAGTTCGAGTCGAGCAACGAATAGTGGAAGCCATCGGGAATCCCATCGACCGCCCAGGGGATCGGATTGGGTTCATAGCCGCCCATCACCAGGCCGCCGACTTCTTCCTTGTAGTAGGTCAGTCGATCCGGATCGCGCAGCGTCGGCATGTCGGACGTAACACCGTCGATCTGTTCGGTGACCATGTACTGATGCTCGACCGAAACCAGCGGCACGTTGACGCCGACACTTGCCGCAAGAGTGCGGGTCCATTGCCCGGCACAACAGATCACCTTCTCGCAGTCGATCCGGCCGGCGCTGGTCTCCACACCCGTGATGCGGCCATCCTCTACGACAATGGCATTTACGCCGACATCCTCGACAATGGTCACGCCCGCATTCCGCGCGCCGCGGGCCAGGGCCTGGGTGATATCCGACGGGTTCGCCTGTCCGTCGGTCGGCAGATAGGCCGCGCCGACGACATCGTCGACATTCATCAACGGCCAGAGGTCCTGCGCTTCCTTCGGGGTCAGCAGATGCATTTCCAGGCCGAAGGACCGCGCGGTCGTGGCCTGCCGCTTGACCTCGGTCCAACGCTCCTCGTTACAGGCCAGACGCAGCCCACCATTCATCTTCCAGCCGGTCGACAGGCCGGTCTCCGCTTCCAGTCGGTTGTACAGATCGACGGAATTGCCCAGCAATTGGGTGATGTTGGCATTGGAGCGCAGCTGACCGACCAGCCCGGCCGCATGGAATGTCGTGCCGGAGGTCAGCTTGTGACGCTCCAGCAGTACTGTGTCCGTCCAGCCAAGCTTGCCCAGGTGATAGGCCGTCGAACAGCCGACAATGCCACCGCCGATAATGACCGTCCGCGCGGATTGAGGAAGTCCCGTCATTTCTGTTTTCCTTGAACTTGAACCGACCGGAAGGTCGCCAGGGCGGCGTTGAGCCGCGAAAGGTTCTCTGAGGTGTAGGCGGAATAGTCGAAGTCGATTTCCGAATGTATCTCGGAGACCATGCTCCACATGGTCTCGCGCAGCAGGGAGGCGCATTTCATCGCCTCGTACCGGCGGCACAGATCCGGCGTCGGGTCCTCCCCGAGATAGAGCCGCAGGAGCTCCCTTTCCTGGTCGCCCTCAATACCGTTGTTGGAGGCAAGGCCGCCGAGATCGAACAGCGGGCTGTTGAACCCCGCATAGTCCCAGTCGATCAGCCAGATCCGGTCGCCGTCGTCGATGAAGTTGCCGCACAGCAGATCGTTGTGGCCGAACACCACGTCGACCGGCCCCACGGCGCGCTCCAGATCCGCGGACGTACGTAGCAGATCGTCCAGCTTTTCGGTATGGCGGCTGCCGCCGTCGCGCAAGGTGGCGGCATAATCGCGAATGACATGGAAGACCCAGAACATCAGGACCGGGCCGCGCACGGCCGCCGGCATCTCCTGATGGCAGCGCCGGATCAGCGGCACGATGCGGGAAAGGGTCGCCGGGTTCCGAACGTCCTCCTCCGTCAGCGTACGCCCCTCGACGAAATCGATCACAAGGGCACCGGGTTCGTAATGCCGTAGGGCCGGCGACAGGCCGATCGCTTCCGCGGCGCGACTGGCGGCCAGTTCGTTGAACCGCATCACCTGGTGAACCGGGATGTCGTTGCCGACCCGTACGACGTATTTCCGCCCGGCATCCTCCACCACGAAATTGACATTGGTGATCCCGCCACCGAGAGGCTGGGGATCGACGGGCCCGGTCCAGAAGGACAGTCGGCTGGCCTTGGTCAAGGCATCGGTCATGCTTCGGTCCCCCTGCATCTCAGTTCAACCCCAGCCGTTTCCGGGCCCGGACAGCACCGGCGGAGATCAGCCGGTCGGCAATGATGGCAATGAAGGCAACGGACAGGCCCGCCACGACCCCGCGCCCGGTATCCGCCTTGGTCAGGGCGATGTAGACTTCCTGGCCCAGGTCCCGCGTACCGACCAGGGCGGTAATCACCAGCATCGACAGGGCCAACATGATGGTCTGATTGATGCCCAACATGATTTCCGGCATGGCCAACGGCAGCTTGATGCGGGTCAGCAATTGGCGACGCGTGCAGCCGGACACGATCCCAGCCTCCAGAAGTTCCGGCGGAATCGAACGGATACCGTGCGAGGCATAACGGACCGCCGGTGCCAGGGCATAGAGGATCACGGCAATCATCGCCGAGAAATCCCCGACCCGGAACAGCATCACCACGGGTATCAGATAGACGAAACTGGGCAGCGTCTGAAGCGTATCGATCCCGGCCTGAACAACGCGATTTGCGCGGTCGTTCTGGGCAGAGAGAATTCCCAGCGGAATGCCGATCAGACAGGCGATGACGACGGAAACGCCGCAGAGATAGACGGTGATCATCGCCTTCGCCCAAAGACCGTTGCTCAGGATAAAGGCGGTCAGTGCAAAGCACAGGCAGGCGAGGCGGAGGCCGCCCAGCTGCCACCCCGCCAGCGTGAGGATGAACAAGACCCAGGGCCAGGGCAGTTCTAGCAGAAGCCTTTTGACCGGCACCATGAAGTGGATCAGGGCAAAGGTCTTCACCGCTTCGATCTGATCGAAGAAGTTGACGTTCAACCAGCCGACCAGATCCTCCCAGATCTTTCCGGTCGTGATCTGGGCCGCTTCCGGATAGCTTTGAACCGCCGGCGCGATCAGTCCCAGAAGCCCTGTTCCCACGATCACCGCGACACAGGTCGTCAGCCAGGGGTGGCGTTTCAGGAATCCCCGGTTGTCCTCGCTATGGGCGGGCGATGCGCGGCTGACCATGGCCTGGCTCAACCGGTCCAGGGCGATGGCCAGCACCACGATCGCAACGCCGGATTCCAGCCCGCCGCCAATATCCAACCGGCGCAGGGATGTCAGGACATCGTAGCCAAGGCCCCCTGCCCCGATCATGGAGGCAATGATGACCATGTTCAGCGACAGCATGATGACCTGGTTCACGCCGACCATGAGGCCCGGAAGCGCCGTCGGGATCAGAACGCGCCATAGTCGCTGCCGTTCCGTGCAGCCGGCCATTCGGCTGAATTCGTCGATCTCCGCCGGGACCGCCCGCAACGCCAGTGTCGTGACCCGGACCATCGGCGGCATGGCATAGATCACCGTGGCGACCAGCGCGGAAACCGGGCCGAACCCGAAGAGAAACAGGATCGGCACCAGATAGGCGAAGACCGGGACGGTCTGCATCAGGTCCAGAATCGGCGTCAGAATTCGGTCCAGCCAGCGCCACTTGAAGCCCGCCACGCCCAGTCCGAGACCGCCCGCAACCCCGAAGGGAACCGCGATGAGAATGGAGGCCAGCGTGACCATCGCACTTTCCCATTCCCCGAATGCCGCGAGGTAGAGAAAGCAGGCGCCGACGAAGCCGGCCAGAATCCAACTGCCGGCCCACCGACCGATTGCGACGACAACGGCAATCACGGCGACCCAGCTGAGCGGCGGCAGTATCTGGACCGCCTCGTTGCCGACCCCGAATACCAGACCGTCGATCAGGAGGCCGCGCATGAACGCGTAAGGCACCTCGATCAGCCAGGCGATCCCGCGGGTCAGGTCGACGAAGCTGAAGAGCCCGAATCCCGCATCCTCAACCAACCAGGCCATGAAACGGCTGATGTCGTCCTTTATGGGGAATGTCAGATCCCGCGGAAACTTGATCAGCCATTTTGCGTCCAGGGCGGCCGCCAGATCCTTGCCATACTGCCCCAGCAGTATCGAGGCCGCGAGAATGGCAAGCCAGAAGGCCGCCTTTCTGGAAATGCTATAGGACCCGAGCGAGATCATTTTGCCGGCACCCGACCGACAAGGACGTCGATCACCTGCTGACGCTCGATATAGCCGATCCGACTGCCATTGCCGTCTTCGACGGCCATGGGACCGTCGGCCGACTCCACGCGATCGGCAATGTCCTCGATCCGGTCGGAGGCCTTGACGGAACCGGCGATCGTGCCTTTCGGTTCCCCGTCCCGGGCCAGGGACCCGGCGGTCAGAACCTTGGCACGCGGTATATGCCGCGTGAACTCGGCGACATAGTCTGTCGCCGGATTGAGGACCAGTTCCTCCGGCGACGCGATCTGGATGACCTCTCCGTCCTTCATGATGGCGATCCGGTCGGCCAGTCGGATCGCTTCGTCAAAGTCATGCGTGATAAAGACGATGGTTTTGCGCAGCAGGTTCTGCAGGCGCAGAAACTCGTCCTGCATCTCTCTCCGGATCAGCGGATCAAGGGCCGAAAACGGCTCGTCGAGGAACCACAATTCGGGATTGACCGCCAGGGAGCGCGCGATGCCCACCCGCTGCTGCTGACCGCCGGACAATTCCCGCGGATAATAGGATTCGCGCCCTTTCAGGCCGACCAGTTCGATGACCTCATGGGCCGCCTTCTCGCGCTCCGCCCTCGAAATCCCCTGAACATCCAGAGGAAAGGCCACATTCTGCAGGACCGTGAGATGGGGCAGCAGCGCGAAATGCTGAAACACCATGCCCATCTTGTGACGGCGAATGTCGATCATCTCGCGTTCGTCGGCGCGCAGTAGGTCGCGGCCGTCGAAGAGGATCTCCCCCGCTGTCGGCTCGATCAGCCGCGACAGACACCGCACCAGGGTCGACTTTCCGGAACCGGACAGTCCCATGATGACGAAAATCTCGCCTTCGCGAATTTCCAGATTGGCGTTTCGGACCGCCCCGATCAGACCGGCCTGCTCGATCTCGGCCATTCCGGGATTGCCCCGGGTCTGTGCCATCACACGTTCGGCACCATTGCCAAAGAGCTTCCAGACATTGTGGCAGGCGAGCTTGACCGGCGAATGTTCCATGACGACCCCGTACGCCGAGACGGCGATATGGCACCCGGTTCCCGCGCAGCCGTGATCCTGCGCGCCGGGCAGCAACGTTTCAGACAGTTCCGATTATACAGAGACGCTTAAAACAGCTCTCGAAGAAAGGCACCGGCCGTCGCCATCGAAACTCAGACAACGACGGCCGGGCAAGGAGACATCACACCTTACTGGCCGATCCAACCCTTCCAAGTCGCTTCATTGGCCTTGACCCAATCGGCAACGACCGCGTCCAGGTCACGCCCTTCCAGGTCGATCTGGGCGATCATGCCCGCCATCTCGTCATTGGAGATCGTGAAGTTCTTGATTGCAGCATGGGCGCCCGGCCACTTGTCCTTCACGCCGGCCCAGGCAACTTTCCAGATCGGGCCGCGCGGCTTGCCGCAGTCATAGGCCATGTCCTCGTTGCTGCCCCAGGACGGGTCATTGTAACACTCGGCCGTGTATTCCGGGAACTCGATCCACTCGCCCTCATACTTGATCTGCGCCCAGTGCGGCGCATAGACCCAAAGCAGGATCGGCGCCTTGCGCTGATAGGCGGATTCCAGTTCGGCAAACAGCGCCGCATCGGTTCCCGCGTGGACGACTTCATAATCCAGTTCCAGCGCCTCGACACGTTCATCGTCGAACCCGCCCCAGGTCACCGGCGCGCCCAGATAGCGGCCCATCGGCGCCGTTTCAGGCGTTGAGAAGACCTCCGCACAATCGTTCAGGGCCTCCCAGTTTGGCAGGCCGGGGCAGAGTTCCTTCATGTAGGAGGGATACCACCACTCCTCGACCGCCAGCATGCCGGTCTCGCCAAGATTTTCCACCTTGCCCGTGGCCGTGGCCTCATCCATCGCCTCGCGGCCTGTGGTTTCCCACATTTCCATCGCGACATGAAGGTCGCCGGTCTTCAGACCCGCAAACTGCGCGATGTAGTCCGCCTGGACATACTCGACATTGTAGCCGGCATTCTGGAGAACGGACCCCATGATCTTCGTCGTGACCAGCTGACCCGTCCAGTCATGCAGGGTGAGCTTGATCGGGTCCTTGGACTCCACTTCGGCCTGCGCAGCGGTCGCTAGACCGATGCTTGCGACGACCGCAAAGGCCGTCCCCAGTAGTCTGCTTCTTTTCATTGATCCCAGTTCCTGTTCCGTCGGTTCAAGCCATGGCCGCCGACTATCGGCAACGATGGACCATCATTGTTATGCGTTACAGGCGGGAATTTTTTGAGAGAAACACACAAATGTCAACAAACGATGTGACTTTTTGTGTGTTTTTGTGGTTCGATATTGCTAATCAGGATCGTGTTCCGGATATTCCGGCCGCCCTAAGGCAGCGTCAGGAAATCCTGAAACTTCGGAGAACGCCCCTTGACGGTTCATTCAACGCACCGAGAAATGGAAATACTCGAGGAACTGAAAATCCTAGGTTCCTGTCGGATTCAGGATCTGGCCCGACGGCTGGACGTGTCCGAGGAAACCATCCGCCGTAATGTCCGAAGTCTGGCCGAACAGGGCATCGTCCGGAAGGTTCATGGCGGGGTCTACCTGGCCGAAGCCGTCCAGGAACCGACTTTCAGCCAGCGGATGAACGTCAACCCGAATGCGAAACGGCAGGTGGCAGAGGCGGTCGCTGCGCGAATCCGAAACGGGGATTCGCTGATTCTGGATATCGGCTCGACCACGGCCTTTGTCGCGCGCGCCCTGCGCAATCACCATGACCTGTTCGTGGTCACTAACTCCATTGCGGTAGCCCAGAGCCTGGCGACGCGGAACAACAACCGCGTGTTCATGGCGGGGGGCGAGCTTCGGCCCCATGATGCGGGCGCCTTCGGCCGGGAGGCGATAAATTTCGTCCGGCAGTTCAATGTCCAGCACGCGATCCTGTCCGCGGCCGCCATCGACGCCACGACAGGCTTCATGCTTTTCGACATGCAGGAGGCTGAGTTTTCGCGGGAGATCATGCGTCGGTCGAACCATGTTCTGGTCGCCGCCGATTCCAGCAAGTTCGGGGGCCTGGCCCCGATCCGGATTGCGCCGCCGGAGGATGTCGATCTGCTGATCACCGACGCCGCCCCGCCAGCCGACCTGCAGGATTTCCTGAAACAGGCAAATGTCGCCGTCGAAATCGCCAGCGACGTCCCTGCCCCCGATATGTCGGAGTAACCGGTACATGTCTCTTTCCCGTGACGACTTTCTGAATGTCAGTCTGGAGATTCTGCATGCCGCGAAAGAACCGGCGCTGCGATATTTCCGAACCGCGCTGCAGGTCAGCGACAAGGCCGACGAGAGCCCCGTCACCGTCGGCGACCGGGAGACGGAGAAAACCCTGAGGGCGGAAATCAAACGGCGATTTCCGGATCATGGGGTGATCGGTGAGGAGTTCGGGTCGGACAATACCGATGCGGAGTATGTCTGGATCGTGGACCCGATCGACGGAACCAAGTCCTTCATCTCCGGCATGCCCCTGTTCGGAACGCTTCTGGGGCTCCTGCATCAGGGACGTCCGATCGTTGGCACAATCGGCATGCCTGCCCTGGGTGAAGACTTTGCCGGGGCGGTCAACGGTCATTCCGTCATGAATGACAAGATCATTTCCTGCCGCGCGACGAAGAACCTTAACGCCGCCTTCGTCTCCTGCAACGAACTGCCAAGTCTGATCACGACGCATCCGCGGCTGGTTTCGGAACTGACCAGCCAGGCGCGCTACCTGCGGCCATCCAACGATTGCTATCCCTATGCCCAGCTTGCCGCGGGCTGGGTCGACGCGGTCGTGGATTGCAACCTTCAGCCCTATGACTATTTGCCCCTGGTTGGCGTCATCGAAGGCGCCGGCGGTGTCATCACCGACTGGTCCGGGGCGCCTCTCACCCTGCATTCGGATGGCCGCGTCATCGCTGCAGCGACGGCAGAACTCCATGCGGAAATGGTTGCCCTCTTCGAAAAGGTAACCTGACCGCAACGCCGGCGCCCCGGATCGTATAGTCTCGGCGCCCTCCCGTCAGACGGCTTGCGAAAGGTCACGGTCCTTGCCGTGGAGTAGCCTGTAATCCGCCGGGGACATGCCGAAATTCGCCGCGAAGGCTGCCCGAAAACCCGAAGTCGAGCCGTAGCCGACCGCGGCTGCGGCTTCCTTCACGCTCTTGCCCTGCTCCATCAGCGATTTCGACTGGTCCAGCCGAAGTCTCTCGAAGAACACGCCCGGCGAGACGCCGGTGGAGGTTCGGAATTTCCGTGAAAAGGATCGCTCCGACATGCCGCAATATTCGGCCATGTCCCGAATGGTCAGCTTCTTCCCGCAATTTGACGTCAACCAGCCGATCAGATCATCGAATCGTCCGCAACCGGCGCTCTGCGCATCGAGAATGCTGCTGAACTGGGCCTGATTGCCGGACCGGTGGCTCAGGATGACAAGGTGCCGCGCGATCCGGTTCCGAACCGGCAGACCGTGATCGCGCGCGACCATTGCCAGACTCATGTCGATTCCGGCGGTCACTCCCGCCGATGTCCATACCTTTCCCGATTCGACATAGATCGACTGCGGGTCCACGCGTACGGTCGGAAACATTTCCGCAAACTGGGCGCAGGCTTCCCAATGGGTGGCTGCTTCCCGCCCGTCCAGCAGACCGGCCGCAGCCAGCAGAAACGAACCCGTGCAGACCGATCCGAACCGTTTGGCCGACGGACACGCGGTCCGCAGCCATTCCAGCATGCCTGCCGCCTGCAGGGCCTGCGGCACAACGCTTTTCTCCGCGCCGACCACAAGCACGGTGTCTGTCCCGGAAACCTCAATCTGGTCGAAAGGAAGACTGATGATCTCGACACCGCTCATGGATCGCACTGACCCGCCGAGTTGGGACACGGGAACCACGCGGTAAACCGACTGTTGGGTCACGAGGTTGGCCCCGTTGAAGACCGACGCGGGGCCTGCAAGGTCCAACAGTTCGAAACCGTCATAGACGAGTATCAGAATGCGCATCTCAGCCATCTTGGCAGAATAATGGCGCAAACTGTCATTTCCGCCAACATGCAGATTTCCGAAACTTTCTTCGGGTGAATGGAAGTGGGGAGATGGCAATCATGGTACAGGTGATCGACTACGTGTTTTCTCCAACAGTGGAAGGCTGGCAGGCGCTTGCCGTTCTGGAAGAAAGCGGCGTTGCCTATCGCATCGTCCTTCCGGATCGGGATCAAGCATTCCGACGATCCCACGATTGCAGCGTCCGGCATGTCGGCGCCCTGCCGGCAATCCGGGTGCTGCACGGCCCGGCGCGATTTACCCAGTTCGAGGACCTGGAGCCGATCTGCCTCTATCTGGCGGAGCATGCCGCACATCTGTCGATTGATCGCAACAGGTGCCACGGCGGCCTCCTCGAATGGATGCTCAAGGTCCCGGGGGAGCAACGCAAACCCTGCCTGGATTGGATCGACTGCGCCCTGAGCCACGGGGGCACACTGGAGTTCGCCTCGATAGAGATGTGGCGACAGAACCTGCTGGCGGTTTCACGGATCGACGAAGCCACCTGCCACCAGCCATATCTCACGGGATCATTCTCGATTGTCGACTTGCTGGTGTTTCCCTGGGTCGCGTCCGTTCTCGCGGCCCACGGGATGTCAGTCCCCTGCCCCCATGCAAAGGAATGGGTTCACAGAATCCGGTCACGGCCGGCGGTCGAGCGCAGCCTTGCATCGTTTCGCGACGCTGGACGTCACTGTGAAATCGCCGCGCATGACCGCGACCGCGTCGTTCTGGGGCTGATCGCTGGTCATCTCGGGCATGTCGCTCGTCACAAACATTCGGATGAAGTAGCCAATGAGAGCTTCCATCGGGCAGCAAATCAAAGACTTACGGGGTAACGATGACACAAAAGCGCATGGTACGGATCAAGGCTAAACCGATTTTTCGGTTGCGATGGCTGCTCCTCCTGGCGGCAACGATGGTCGTGGCGGCCTGCGCCGTGAAGGATATCGAGATCAAGACCAGCCTTGAGATCGACGCGCCACCCGAGACGGTTTGGGAAATTCTGACCCGGTTCGACGAGTACGGCGCCTGGAACCCCTATCACACGGCGGTCCTGGGGGACCTGGCCCCCAATGAACCCATCGACATTCACGTCGTCCGGCCCGACGGAAAAGCGCTTGTCGTGCACGCCGTGATTCAGCAGGTGTCACCAAACCGCCAACTTGTCTGGGGTGGCGGTATTCCCATCATCTTTGAAGGAATGCACGTCTTCAAGCTGACGCCGACCACCGGTGGCGGGACGCTGCTGGAGCAGAATGAAACCTTTTCCGGCGTGATCATTCCATTCCTGGATCTGCCGCCCGATGTCATCGAGCAGGGTTACAGAAGCGTGAACGAAGCCGTTCGTCAGCGCGCCTCTGAACTACGGTGATGTGATCCGGCGCCCTCGTGCAGATGCTGAGACTCGCCCTACTGGCGAGAGCGTGAGCATCCGGAATTCAATAATCCCATTTGAACTGAACGCCTGTGTTGCTGTCGGTGGTGCCGCTTTCCGTGTTCACCGAAATGTTCGGTGTGATCTCGACTTCGACTTCAACGCTGCCTGATCCTGGTGCTGTGCCCTGCTTGGCGCCGACATAAACGCCGTCGGAGATATACCGGCCCGCCCTGACTGCAGGCCCCGATTCCCCCGCATCAACTTGCAGGACATCGACCCCGACAATACGCCGAATGGCCCCCAGAAAATCGGGACCTCCTCCCCCCCCGGACAGTTCTGCGGCGGACACCGCCAACTGCGCCGCCTCCAGCGCACTCAACCGGCCGGTGGACTTGCCGAACAACAGTCGGCTCAAGATCTCGTCACGCGGCATGACAGGTTCGGATTCAAGAATGATCTCCGGGTTGGACGCCGGTCCGGTCAGACGTGCAATCACCGTCAGATTGTCCGATGTCTCCGCAACGCCACGAATGTTCAGGAGCGGATCGATTGGATCGCCGCCAGAAAAACGGATCGCCGAGTCACGGAGTTGAAACGTTCTTCCCAATACGTCGAAGCGCCCCCGTCGCGCGGTCAGGACGCCATTGATACGCGGTGAGATTTCATCACCGGTAACATGCAAGTCGCCGGCCCATTCGGAATCGACGCCGCGCCCCCGCACGAACAATTGCCCCGGAATACGGAGCTTTATGTCCAGGTTCAGGACAGCAGTTTCCGCTTTCCGGGCGGCAGGCTCTTGTGGCGAGGACGATTGGGTTTCGACGTCCAACGTTGGGATGCTGGGGGGAAGCGCCGCAGCCAGGTTCACTTCGCCGCGGGTCAGCGTCAGGTCTCCTTCAAGCGCCGCCGTCGATCGATCCGAACCACCGAACAGGCGCAGGGAAGTATCCGCGCCGAGTGTCATGGCATCGGTCCTGACGAACTGGAAGTTCCTGGCCGTGACAGACAGTTCCGAGGCCTCGAGCGGGGAAAGCACGGAGACTCGCCCTTGCACCTCCAGTCGTCCCGCTTCGAGGTCACTCGCCTCGAGATTCGCGATCTCGATGGCCGGACCGACAAGGTTGATCTGGCCGACCAGATCCCGGAGGGCCGTTCCGAACTCGAGATGCTCGTACTGGATGCCTTGCAAGGATACAGATCCAGCGATCTCTGGAGCCGTCGCGGGTCCGGAGGCGGTTGCGGCGACAACCATCGTCCCGGAAGCAGAATGCTCCGCCAACGGAAGGTACGGCATCAGGGCTTCCAGCTTGATCCGGGCATCGACCTTGCCGTCCAGCGGTGCGTCCTCGCTCAATGTCAGCGCACGATCCAAAAGCGAGAGCTCAACCGGCAGGCCGGCATTGACGGTGAAGGCTTCGATTCCCGGGCCTTCCGCGTTCATGCCGACGGAAACGCGTCCCCCGGACAGTTGTCCGTCTATCGACAGGGCGAGCGAGTCCGGCGTCTCCAATCCCGGGACGGAAATGTCATTCAGTTGCGCGGTAACCTTTGCTGTTGCAGGCTGGGATTCCGACTGCAACGCGGTCAACTGCGCATTGAGCCGTCCCGAAATCTCCGGAACGCCGATCAAGGCGGACAGGGTTCCGACCTCCAGATTCCTGATGTCGAGACCGATCCGGGCCCGAGCTGGACCGGTCTCACCACGGAATGCCACCGTGCCCCCCAAGGCCGAAAAATCAGCTATTACATCCGCTGGCATGCCGTCCTCAATCGAGATGGAAGCCGGCGCGACCAGCGCGATTTCGGTTCCGGCGAGCCCCAGGCGGGCGGCATCGAGTCTGATCTGGCCTTTCGGATCATCGATCCCGATGACTTGCGCGGAAGCCTCCGCCTCGAACCGAGAGGGCGCCCCGTCCGGCGACAGAACCGACTGGTCACCGGTCGCGGCGAGATCGAGGTTGAAATTCGAAAGGGCCCCACGCGCTGTAACGCGCATGTCATCCACGGCGGCGTTCCCGGTACGAAGACCGGAAATATTGGCGAGGAACTCAAGACCGGAAACCGCCAATGCATCCCTTACCGAGCCTTCGAAGGCCAGACGGGACAGTGTCATTCGGCTCTCAGGCCCATCGACAGATGCGACCAGGTCTTCGGCGGTGCCATTGATTGTGAGGTTCTGACGACCGTCGTCGGATCTCGACACCACAACTTCTGATCGGATGCGTGCCGATTCAACATCGACTCCGAATGCGGCGGCCAGAGCGGCGGGGTTATCCAGGACCAGATCGAACCGGCCCTGCACGGGCAATTCGTAGTTCTGAAGCTCGGCGCTTCCGTTGACCGAAAAACCCGTTCCAAGCAAGGCGAGCCGGTCAAGCCGCAGAATTTCCGGCTGTAACGACGCAGCGGCTTCCGCATTGAACCCGATACCGTATGCCGACCAGCCCGCAGCCACATCGATCTTCGGTACAGCACCGTCCCATGCAAGCGCCACCGCGGCCTCACCATTCTTGAACGGAACGCCATAGGCAGTGCCCCCGATGCCCTTCATGCGGGCTTTGACGGCAGGCGCGGAGACGCTTCCTTCGAGATTGACCGACATGACGAGGCGCCGCTTGTCGAAGACGATCTCGTCCGGTGTCGGCACGCTGGCGCCATCGATTTCGACTTCAATGGATGCCTCAACCGTATCGAAAGTCGACGCCACGGATGCTTCCCCAATGACGGTAACCCAGGCCGTGTCGAAAGTCAGTTCAGTGATCTGCAACCCGGTCTCAGGTCCAAAGCGCAGCCTGCCAGTTCCTGTCGGGTTCCCCCCCAACATGGCTTCCAGTTCAGGCGGCCCGATGGCCAACCGCGAGGTTTCCATTGAGAATGCGGCTTCGAGAGTACCGTCCAGCGACAGGATGGCATTCGAGAAGACAACAGAAAGAGCACCGGAAACAGGCTCCCCGACAAGGGCCCTCAATCTGTTCAAGTCCTTCACAGAAACCTGCGCAACCGGGAAGATGACACGGTCGCCTTCAAGTTCAGCGGACGTATCCAAATCGACGCCCAAAGCCGGAAGGCGCAGGCGGATATCATTCGCGCGTGCCAGATCGCCTGCCATCAACGCATCCACGGTCATGCCGGGCGTCGTTCCGACCGCCTCCACAAGGCCCGGTACGGAGGACGCAAAGCCCGTCGTCTCTACCGCCAGAGACAAGGCAATCCCGTCCCCCTGCCCTTCAATCGCGGAGAAGGTCAGGGACATGGTTTTCGCATTGCCGAACTCGGTCGCCACGTTCCGAAGGGTCGCGACGCCCTCGACATCCGGCCTCTCCATGCTCCCGGACACCCGAAGGTCCACAAGCGTCTCCGCGACCGATACACTCTCATCCAGAAAAGCGCCGGACGCGGGCGTCAGATCAGCCGCCAGTTTCAGGTCGACGGTTTCGGCGTCCAGATCGACCGTCCCAACCGCTTCAAGAGCCGCAAGGTCGGGCTTGCGGAGGGTCATGCGCTCTACTGCAACGATATCATCGGGCTCAAGTCGGGCGAAGAAAGAGACCTCGAACTCACCCGGCAGAGGCGGCGACAGGTCCAGGAAGTTCTGCCTCGGAAATGCAAGCGTCCCGGAAAAGTCGATGGCGGGATTCCCTGCCAGAACGTCCAACAACGCGATGTCGCCGTTCAGAACTCCGACATCATCCATTCGAAACGACATGGACCCGCGCCAGTGGCTCGCAGGTCCGGTGCCCTGGATTTCCAATCGGGCCGGACTATTGATTTCATTCGGCAGGCCTACCGTTTTCGCGACAAGGCCATCCGGTGCGATCTCTGACATGACCTCGATCGACAGGTCAGGCTGTTTCAAATCTCCGGCAAATGAAAACGACGCGTCCAGTCGATCCACGGACAGGCCTGCGCGGCTCGCCTCCAAGGATACCGCCCCTTTCGGCAGACCGTTCGACAAGGTTTCCAGTTTACCCAGGACGCTTGCCTCGAAGGCCTCTTCACCGTCCAGCGCCAAACGAATCATTGGAAAGTCCAGTTGCTCGACAGAAATTGCGACGGGAAGATCGAATTCGATTCCCCCCGCCTCCGCCTCATCGACAGTCCCGGCCATCTGGGTTGAGAGGCTGACATCAAGCGCTTCTCCCGACAGCCGGACGATTTCCAGGTTTCCGGAGAACAGGGACAGGGGGCGCCAGTCGAGCGCCACGCCCCGCGCGTCGATACCCACGGTCGACGGTACTTCGATCTGAAGCTGCTCGATCCGCAACCCGTCCAGCAGCGACCCGGAGACCGTGTCGACGGAAAGTGTCACGTCGAACCGATCCTTGAGTTCTGGTGCGACGACCGCAACGGCGGTCGACAGGCCACCGGATGTCCCCAAGACCCAGAACATCAGCCCCGCGATAGCACCGACCGACACCAGCCCGGTACAGAGCAGCAGTACCATCGCGTATCGGACGACGTGAGCTACCTTTCCTGTCTGATTGTGACCGGTATCCGCCATCAGAAGGCCTGCCCCAGACTGACATATAGCTGGAAGGGATCGTCGATATTCTCCCGCTGATCGATGGGTACCGCCACGTCGAAGCGTATGGGACCGAACTCCGTGAAGTACCGGACACCGATACCGGCCCCCCAGCGTAGATCAAACTCGGCCAATGGCGGAACGTCCTCCAGGTAGACATTTCCGGCTTCCACGAAGGGTACTATTCCGAACTCTTCAGTGACCTTGAAGCGTAGCTCCGCGCCGAACTCCAGTATCGATCGTCCGCCGATCGGATCCAGAGAGCCGTCCAAAGGACCCAATCTCTGGAAGCCATATCCCCGAACCGATCCACCGCCACCGGCGTAGAACCGTTTGCTGGCCGGTACATCCGCCAGCTCCGTCCCCAGAATGGCGCCAATCTTTGCACGTCCGGCGAGAACGAAGTCGCCATCACCATCGATCTGAAGATATCTCGACCCGACGACGGCCGCGCTCACGAAGGGATCCGCCGATGACATCACGTCCTGGTAGGGGGACAATGCGAGATCGAGACGCCCGCCGCGGGTCGGATTCAAGAGATTGTCTGTGCTGTCCCGTTTGAGATTCCCCCTGACACCCAAGAGAACGACCTCAGACTCGCTGACCGTGTCAGATTCCTGACTGATCAGATCCAAGGTCGGACCTATCGTGGCAGACCATGTTTCCGACAGGCGTCGCTCGACGCCGACGAAGGCCTCGGCGCGCCGTTCGTCGAATGCATCGCTTGTAACTTCCTTGAAGTCACCTTGCGTAAGGAACGCCTGGTCATCCTGCAGGAAATACGGCTTTCGAAACGTGACATCGACACCACGCTCGATGGGGGACAGGATCAGGGCACTGCGGAAACGCTCCGCCTGACCGAACAGATTCCGATGCTCCCAGAATGCGCGCGCCGTCGGGCCGATGCTCGTCGAATAGCTCGCCCCGAACCCGAGGGACCTGTGCGGACGTTCCTGTACCGTGACGCGAATATCCGTCGATACCGGGCTGTCATCGCTGGAGGTTTCCGAAAAGCCATCGGTTACCGGCGCGACGACGGCGCTCTCGAACAAGCCTGTCTGAACCAGCTTTCTTTGAAAATCTTCAACCAGACTTACATCGTAGTCCTGTCCAGGCTGCCACGTGATCTGCTGTTCCACATAAGCTGTTTCGACCTGCTCCAGACCGTTGAAGAGTGCAGCGCCGAATATGGCCTTCGGGCCACGCTGGACCCTATAGGTCACCCGCATCGTGTGTCGTTCGGGTACGATCGTGGTGGTACGGTCCGTGACCTTGGCAATCGGGTGTCCGTTTCGACGATAATGCCTTTCCAGTGATGTTTGTCCGACGAGAACCGATTGCGCCGTTGCTGGCGCCCCCAGATCCAATCCCAGTTCCGTCAGCAAGGAATCGGACGCATCGTCGGGGGCCTCTCCATCGGCCGCGATCAACACTTCCTCAATTAGAAAGAGCGTCCCGGGTTCGATCCGGAAGACGGCGACAACGTCCGAACCGTCGGCCCCCGCTCTCTCAAGCCGATAGCTCACATCGGCCTGATAATACCCGCGAGACCGGAGCAATCGAACGAACCTCTCGACATCCTGTTCCAGCCGACGATTCAGGGCCGGACGCGTGCGCGGCGGGTTGTCCGACAGACTGACCGATAGACTGACTTCTCTCAGAGGGGCCTCGAATTCGGCCAGGACAGCATCTTCGGCATCGAAACGAAGGGTGTAGGGAATTGGCGCGTCGTCCTTGGAGAAGACCGGTGAAACCCAGAGCGCGGCCTGTACCAACACCAGGAGGACGCCCCAGAGGAGCGCGGGAACGAGCCGACGCCGGATTGCTGACACCTGAAGCCGTTCGTGCAAATAAGCGCTCCCAAGTTGGAAATGCGTCCGAAATCGCCCATAGGCCGGTACCGGGCGGCGTCACGGCGAAACACCGACCCCACTAACTTAACCGCAGTGAAGAACCCGTGGCCGCCAGTTGCAACGCAACAATTATGGCAAAATCCAGCACAATCCAACGCCGTTTGACAGGATTTTCCCGCCGACTGACCCGCCGGTATCCAAGGTCGTTGCAGCCATAGTGCGAATATCAACAAGGCGGCGATACGGGGTGTTCAATCGCCCACCGTCATAGGGCCATCCGGTCAGCCGGCCACGCAATCCGCGAAATACGCCACCGTGCCGTCAGGGCGCCTCTCCTGAACGAGCCCATGAATATCCACCTCAAACCCGGGGCATTCCTGGGAAAACGCGCGATTGAACTGAAGGTATTCCACGATCCTTCGATTGAACTTCTCGCCGGGAATCAGAAGAGGAATGCCGGGCGGGTACGGGGTGATGAGATTTGTCGTGATCCGCCCTTCGAGTTCGTCAATCGGCACGCGCTCGGTCTCCCCCCGCGCGATCTGGGAAAATGCGGCGCCCGGGTTCATCGCCGGTGTCAGGTCGCTGAGATACATCTCGGTAGAAAGCACCGCGACGTCATGCTTTGCGTAAAGCTGATGGACATGATCACACAGATCGCGCAACCCCATGCGCTGGTAACGCGGATGCTTGGCGCAGAACTCCGGCATGCAGCGCCACATGGGCTGATTGCGCGCATGATCGTCCTTGAACTGCTGCAGCGCCGTCAGCAGCGTGTTCCACCGCCCCTTGGTGATCCCGATCGTGAACATGATGAAGAAGCTGTAGAGACCCGTCTTTTCGACCACCACGCCATGTTCCGCCAGATACTTGCTGACCATCGAGGCCGGTATCCCCCAGTCCTCGAAATGGCCGTCCAGTTTCAAACCTGGCGTTATGATCGTGGCCTTGATCGGGTCCAGAAGATTGAAATTCGGCGCAATTTCGCCGAATCCATGCCAGGAATCCTGCTCGGCGGTGGCCCGGGCACTGCCTGAATCCGTCCGGTTCAGCACCCAATCGTCCGTGACACCGAGACCTTCCTCGGCCAATCCCTCAGGCCCCCAGACCTGGAACCACCAGTCGTCCGCGCCGAACTCCTCGTCGACCTTCCGCATCGCACGGCGGAAATCCAGGGCTTCATAGATGCTTTCCTCGACCAGCGCCGTACCGCCGGGTGGCTCCATCATGGCGGCGGCCACGTCGCAACTGGCGATGATGCTGTATTGCGGGCTGGTGCTGATATGCATCAGGTACGCTTCATTGAAGCGATGCCGGTCCAGCCCAACCCCTTGGGAATCCTGCACCAGCACGTGACTGGCCTGACTGATTCCGGCCAGGAGCTTGTGGACCGATTGCGTCGCATAGGTCATCGAATGCTTCATCCGCGGCCGCTTGCGGCCCATGGAATGATAGGTCTGATAGAACGGGTGAAATGCCGCATGCGGCAGCCAGGCCTCGTCGAAATGCAGATTGTCGACATAACCGTCGAGAAGTCCCTTGATGACCTCGGTATTGTACAACACACCGTCATAAGTCGATTGGGTCAGCGTGAGAATCCGCGGCCTGACAGTGTCCGGGTCCACCCCTTCCAGAAGCGGGTTGGCACGGATCTTTGCCTTGATCGATGCCGGTTCGAACTCGGCCTTGGGGATCGGGCCGATGATGCCGTGATGATTGCGTGTCGGCTTCAGAAACACCGGTACCGCGCCCGTCATGATGATCGAGTGCAGGATCGACTTATGGCAGTTCCGGTCCACGACCACGACATCGCCGGGCGCCACCGTATGGTGCCAGACCATCTTGTTGGAGGTCGACGTGCCGTTGGTGACGAAGAAGCAGTGATCCGCGTTGAATATCCGCGCCGCGTTCCTTTCGGAATCGCCGATCGCACCATTGTGATCCAGAAGCTGACCCAGTTCCTCGACCGCATTGCAGACATCGGCGCGAAGCATGTTTTCGCCATAGAACTGGTGGTACATCTGCCCGATCGGACTTTTCAGAAAGGCGACCCCGCCGGAATGCCCGGGGCAGTGCCACGAATAGGATCCGTCTTCGGCATAATCCAGCAGCGCCTTGAAGAAGGGCGGCTGAATCCCCTCGATATAACCCTTCGCCTCGCGAATGATATGCCGTGCAACGAATTCCGGCGTATCCTCGAACATGTGAATGAAGCCGTGCAATTCGCGCAGAATGTCGTTCGGAATATGACGGCTGGTCTTGGTTTCACCATAGACGTAGATCGGGACTTCGGTGTTCTTCCACCGGACCTCTTCGATGAAGCTTCTCAGATTTTCGATGGCGGGGTCGATTTCGGGGCCCGGTGTAAATTCCTCATCATCGATGGACAGGACAAAGGCGCTGGCCCTCGACTGCTGTTGCGCGAATTTCGACAGGTCGCCGTAACTCGTGGCCCCCAGGACCTCGAACCCCTCGTCTTCAATCGCCTGCGCAATCGCCCTGATGCCGGAACCCGACGAATTCTCGGACCGAAAGTCCTCGTCGATGATCACAATCGGAAAACGAAACTTCATGGTGCTTCCCCTGCTGACGGGACTACCAGCCGGAAAGCCCAACCTGTTCACCCGTCTCTACCGAAATACATCCTGCCACGGTTCGAACAGCGTTGCCGCACCATTCGAATTGCCGACGACTTGGCATGCCGACCCGAAATCCCAAGGTCGCTGTTAAGCGCAATCCATCGGACATGAAGCGCAATGAGGCTCCACTCCACCGAAAAAGCGACGTCGGATCGCGATCCTCCGGAAACATTATAGACCGAGACCAAGAGCGTCACGGCCTGTCCCACGGATTGCTCTGCAATCGGATACATTCTTCATGTTGATTTTGGAGACGAACTTGAGCTGGGGGACGAAGGGGCCACGCTCCAATGTCTAGAGGAGCGACGAGATTTGAGTTGTGCAACCAATCGCGTCCCGTTCATTCTCGAACCGAGCTTCAGCCAAAACGATCCGGCGGGTGCGACCACCACTGCGAGTCCGTATCAAACGACTACGAGCATGTTGTTATGACCCCTACCACAGCCGGATCCTGTCTGTGCGGAACTGTAAAATTTCAGATCTCCGGTGATTTTGAGAGCTTCTTTCTCTGTCACTGCAAGCGTTGTCGAAAGGACACGGGGTCCGCGCATGCGGCCAATCTGTTCTCATCGACAGCCACGGTAGACTGGCTTTCCGGGCTCGATTTCGTCCAGACCTATCGGGTTCCGGAGACAAGGCACGAGAAGAGTTTCTGCCTCAGATGCGGATCGGCTCTTCCGAGTGTTCAGATGGAGGGTGCCTTGGTGGTCGTCCCTGCCGGAAGTATCGATGGCGCGATCGGTATTCGACCTAGTGCCCATATCTGCTTCGCAAGCCGCGCTGAATGGGACTCGGATTCGGAAGAGGTTCCGAAAGTGGATGGCCTTCCAGGCTAAGCTCAGCACCACCGAACAATTGCGGTAGACCGCACCGGTCGGGATGACGCCGTCGCGAGGCAGCGCTGCCGCAGGAATCCGGTTTCCGGAGGCATGGCTGCGTCGGATCGAGCCGCACGCGCCGTTGTGGCTTCCACGCGTCGCCGACGCACGTTAAGATATTGGCCCGAAACGCAATTCGAGAGACCACCGTGCCCGAAGGCCTGATTTGGATTGAATCCGTCCGCGACCTCGTCATTGAGACGCTTACGAGACGGACGTTTTACTACCAGGTCGCCACGATCGCGGTGACGATTTTCGTCGCCTGGATCCTGTCCCGGGCCATCCGGCAGCGCCTCCCCGCCCCGGTCGAGACAGACCCGGGTGACGCGCCCGCCGCGCGTCGAATCGTCGACCGCGTCGGCGCGGCGGCGTACTACACGCGCGAGCTTCTGTTCCCGGCCATGAGCGCGGCCCTCTTGGGTGTCGCCGTCGTCCTCAGTGGGGAGTTCTTCGATCGGACATGGCTGGTCCAGCTTGTCCAGGGCATGAACTTCCTGTCACTCCTCTATGTCATCGCAACAAAGGTCACGCGCGACGGCGCAGTGAAATACTTCACGCTGATCATCCTGGTCCCGATCACGATCCTCTATGCGATCGGCCTTCTCGATGACGCCATTGCCGTCGCGGAGGGAATCAATTTCGACCTTGGCAGCATTTCCGTCACCGCATACGGGATCATCCGGACCGTAATTTTCGGCGCGATCCTGTTTTGGCTCGGCCGCCTTTCAAACGCCACGGGACAGAGTTTCATTCGGCGGCGCGTGACCCATGACGACACCACCCGCGAGCTTGCCCTCAAGAGCTTCCAGATCCTGCTGTTCATGGTCGTCGCGCTGCTGTTCCTGCAGATCGCCGGCATCGACCTCACCGCGCTTGTCGTTGTCGGGGGCGCAATCGGTGTCGGTCTGGGGTTCGGCTTGCAGCAGATCGCCTCAAACTTCATTTCCGGCATCATCATCCTTCTGGACCGGTCGATTGCGATCGGCGATTTCATCGAACTGGAAGACGGCCGGTCCGGCGTCCTGCGTGAACTGAGCATGCGCTCCGCGACCCTCCAGACCTTCGACAACAAGGACATTATGGTCCCGAACGAGCGCTTTATCACCACGGCCTTCGTTAACTGGACCCACTACAACAAGAAGCAGCGCTATCCACTCTATTTCTCAGTCGCTTACGGAACCGATCTGGAGAAACTGTTCGAGATTGTGAGAGACGTCGTGGCGTCCCACCCGCAGGTCCTGTCGGGACCGAACCTGCCGATCGAAGAACGACCGGACGCCGAAATCTCGAGCTTCGGCGATAACGGTATCGAAATTCTCGTCGAATTCTGGATGGAGGGTGTCGACGACGGCAAGAACCGCGTCGGCGCCGATCTGCTGTTCATGATCTGGAAGGCGCTGCAGGAACATCAGATCGAAATCCCCTTCCCGCAGCGCGAAGTCCGCATCGTGAGGCCCGACAGGAAGCCTCCCGCCCGCTGAGTCCGGCAGCCAGGTGCCGATCAGAGGGCGGCATAGCTCAATAAGCGCACCTACCACTCCCTTCGCCTTCAAAATTCGCCCTATGGACAAAGAAAAACGCCGCCCCAGAGGGACGGCGTTCTTTGAATTGGCTCCGCGGGTAGGATTCGAACCTACAGCCGATCGGTTAACAGCCGATTGCTCTACCATTGAGCTACCGCGGATCAGTATGCTCTGCCCGGGTCGGGAGCGACCTGAAATCGCCACCGCCCCGCTGCGAGACGGGCTTATAGCAATCGTTCCCGACGTTGCCAAGACGTGAAAATACCCCAATCGGGCATAATTTTTTTCCGCCGCCGGTTAGGCTTCGTTAAGATTTTGGGACGATAGTACCGCGAGACGAAGGGGGCGTCTTCAGGCATGCTGAGGCGGACCCTGGTCCCGTAACTGGATTCAGCGCTGACGAGAGACCCAACATGCCCCATACGTCTTCCCGAAAGCCTTTCTCGGCCGAACGACGCAGCCGCCCGACCACCGTTTCCGTCTCCGCGGCCGGCGCGGCGCCCGCGGGCGACTTCGGTGCGTTGGTCGAGGAAATAGCCGCCTTGCGCGCGGAAATGAGCGAGATGCGCGCGATGATGGGAGGTTCCGTCCCGGCTTCGACCGCCGGCGGCCCGGAGCACAACGACAAGGAAGACATCAAGGCCGTCCAGGTCGAGATCGCCCAGCTGGTGAAGTCCATCGCCAAGGCGAAGGCGGAAATCGCCGCGATCAAGCATCCCATGGCGGAAGACGACCGCCTGTTGGCCGCATCGAACGAGTTGGACGCCATCGTCCGATCGACCGAAATGGCGACCCACGACATTCTGGAAGCCGCCGAGCAGATCGAGGTCGAGGCCGCCAATCTGGCGGGCCTCTGTCACGACGATCAGGACGTCGTGCATGCGACCGAGCGAATCGTCGCGCAGGTCGTGCGTGTCCTGGAGGCCAGCAACTTCCAGGACATTACCGGTCAGCGCATTACCAAGGTCGTCGAGACCGTGCGGTTCATCGAACAGCGCGTCCTTGCCATGATCGATATCTGGGGCGTCCATGCCTTTGAGGACCTGCCGCTGCCCAACCGCGAGACGGTCGACGAGGACGAGGATCTACTCAACGGTCCGCAACTCGAGAACCAGGGCATTTCACAGGCCGATATCGACGCCCTGTTCGATTGAACGCTTCAAGAGGTTTATCAGGCTGGCGCAGGCAAACCCGGGTCCCCGATCCGCGATCAGAGACCCGTCTGGCGCTACATTGAATCCAGCTGTGCTTCCAGGTCGTCCATCAGCAGCTTGAGTTCATGCACTTTCAGGCGGATGGAATCCAGTTGCGCCCGCGCTGCGACCGCAGGATCTCCGCCATCTTCCGGCGGCGCAAATTCGGCACTGCCGTCAAGCAGCCAGTGGGCACTGACCCCCAGCACCCCGGCCAGCATCACGATGCGGTTCGACCGCGGGTCGCGCGCGGACGTTTCCCATTCGGTTACGGTTTCCGGTGTCACGCCGAGCCGGTGCGCAAGATCCTGTTCGGACCATTCCAGGGCTTCGCGAGCCTGTCTGATCCGTTGACCGATGCCCGTATCCAAATCGTTTCCGGCAGAAGCCGGCTGCGCGCTGCTCATAATCACCTCTCGATTGTTTAACCTGACGGGCCGCCTTCCGCGGGTCCGTCTCAGCGCCGGTGGTCTGGCGCTTCCGCCGGTTCGTCGTCGAACAGGACACGGTGCGCGGCACCGTCCAAGTCGTCGAACTGTCCGGAACGCATCGCCCAGAGAAAACCTCCAAGCCCGCAGACACCGAGGAACAGGGCGATGGGGATGAGATAGAGCAATCCCGTCACGTTTCGACCTCCCTCGACGCGCCGCCCGTCGGGGCGATGCCGGATTCGATGGGTCTTAGCCTATCGGAGCGCCCGGAGACCGTCCACCCCAACCTCAGGGCGTTCAGGATAACAATCACGGATGACGAGGACATTGCGATGGCGGCGATCAGCGGCGTCACGAAACCGGCCACCGCCAGGGGCACCGTCAGCACGTTGTAGACGAAGGCCAGGGCGAAATTCTGCCTTACCAATCGTTCCGCCCGGCGCGCAACGCGCCAGGCCTCCAGTACACCGCCCAGCCGGTCGCCCTGGAACACGATATCCGACGCGGTTCGGCTGATATCGGCGCCTCCGGACGGAGACAGGGACACCAGGGCCGAGGCCAGGGCCGGAGCATCGTTCAAGCCGTCACCGACCATTGCCGGTCGGTGACCGGCGCCGCGCAACGCCTCCAGATAGTCGACCTTCCCGTCCGGCGTCACACGGGCCGACCAGGTTGCGATTCCGAGACGGCGTGCCATGGCGGCGACGACCGGCTCCCGGTCACCGGACAGCAGCCGAACATCCATCCCCGCCTTCTTCAACGCGTCGACGACCGACACGGCATCGGGCCGCGGTGTATCGGCGAAACGGAAGCATATCGGGGCGCGGTCCGGACTCCGGTACCAGATTTCCGGGCCCTCCGCATCCGATGCGGACGGACCATCTTCCGGCAGATCAAGGAAGCGGCGGCTGCCGAGCCGGTGCAGGCCGTCCGTGCCCTGCCATTCCAGGCCGGCACCGGGTATCTCCCGGACATTTTCAGCGGCGACAACCCCGTCCCCCGCTGCAGCGACCAGCGCGCGCGCCAGCGGATGCGCACTGGCCGCCGCGCCCCCGGCCGCCGCACGAAGCATTTCGATATTTCGGTTCGGATCCGGCTGCAGAACCGGGCGTCCGAGCGTGAGGGTTCCGGTCTTGTCGAAGACCACGGTATCGATCTGCGACAGCCGCTCGAGGGCTGATCCGCTTTTCAACAGTATGCCGCGCCACATCAAGCGTGCACAGGCGATGACCTGCACCACCGGGACCGCGAGACCCAACGCACAGGGGCAGGTCACGATCAGGACGGCGATCGCGATCAGCAAACTGTCCTGCCATGCCGCGTCGCCGACAAAGAACCAGCCGCAGAAGGCCGCGAGCGCCAGAAAGTGCACGACAGGCGCATACCAGCGCGATACGGCGTCGGCCAGCCCGACATACCGGGCCCGTCGCTGTTCGGCGGCATCCATCAGCCGCGCAATCTCCGCCAGCAGGGTACCCTCCCCGGCTGCGGTAACCGTCAGTTTCAACGGTGCGCTCAGATTGACTGCGCCGGCATAGACGATATCGCCCGGTTCGACCGTTTCCGGAAGGGTTTCCCCGGTGATCAATTGCGTGTCGATCTCCGACCGTCCCTGCAGGACATGTCCGTCAACGGGGACCCGTTCGCCGGTCGTTACAAGCACGGTCATGCCTTTCGACACCGCCGACGGCGCAAGCGAATGCACGCTGCCATCCGGCGCCACGACGGTCACGGCGACGGCATTCAGTCCGGCAAGCTGTTCCGCCGCCGAACGCGCCCTTCCCCGAGCCCGCCTGTCGAGATAGCGCCCGACCAGCAGGAAGAACAGCAGGGTAACGGCGGAATCGAAATACGCATGCTCCGCGCCGCGCAATGTCTGCAGAACACTCATCCCCGTGGCCAGAACAACGGCGAGCGATATCGGGACATCCATGTTGGTCCGCCCCGCACGCAGGGCCGCAAGCGCGCTGTCAAAGAACGGCCGTCCGGCATAGAGGACGGCGGGAGTCGCAACGAGTGCTGAAATCCAATGCAGCAGGGTCCGGGTCGCCGGCCCCATATCCTGAAAGTTTCCAGCCCAGACCGAAACGGAAAGAAGCATGACATTCGCGGCGGCGAACCCGGCGACCGCCAGTGCCCGCAGCAACCGCCGTTCCTCCAGATCGCGGCCGGCCTTCAATGCCTCCGGATCATAGGGAACGGCCCGATATCCTTGCCGGTCCAGGGTGGCGATCAGTTGCTCCGGCCTTACGGTCGCTTCTTCGTAGACCACCCTCAATCGGCTGCTCGACAGGTTCACGCGCGCCTCACGCACCCCCGCCAATGCCTCGAGGGCCCGCTCGATCGTCGAAATGCAGCCGCCGCAGGTAATGCCTTCCACCATCAGGTGGATGTCCGCAGTGCCATCATCCGAACGCCGAATATAAGGGGCAAGCGGCCCGACCCGGTCGCGCACCGCGGCCTCCCCGTCGGCAGGCAGTTCCGGCAGGATCGGGGCGCAGCAATCGCCTGCCAACAACCCCGTCATTGGAAGGCGTCCGGTTTCAGGAACACCCGCTCGACGGTCTGGTGCGTTTCCGTGCCGAACCAGACAAGACGCCGCACGTTCCACTGCCCGGCAATGGGGATATCGACCGTTGCGCCGTATCGCCCATTCGAAAGTTCCATCAGATCCGTCCGGATATCGACACCGTGATGCGTCGGACGTTCCAGCCGAACCACGACTTTCGCCCCGACAATCGGGGCTGCACCATCATCCGCCAGAGTAACGTCGATACGAAACCGACCGGGCCGATCCGTCGGAAGGATTTTCGAGGCCACGGACCACCCCAAGGCATCCTGCGCCTGAACGTCACGAAGCGTACTGTTGTAGTCAACGCCCTTGAGGTAGTGATTTCGTGTTTCCAGCCCTGTCCAACTGCTGAGGGCAATCCAGATCATGGTCGCATTGGCGGCGATCACGACGGCAAAGAATGCAAAGAACAGCAAGGGAATGCGGCTTCGCTTCACCGCACCGGCGTGATTATCCAGGCTTCCTATGCTCATTCGCTGGGTCCTCGGAATCGGGTTTCGAATTCGCTATCGACGGGATGGCCGAGAATGGAATCCTCATTCGCAACGTTCTCGATGAGAACAAAGCTGAAATCCATCACCTCCCCATCCATTGCCTCAGGCGGCACTGAAATGAAGGCCTTGACCGTTCGCACGCTGTCGGGCCCGACAGACAGCAGGACCGCCTGCTCCTCGAGGTCCCGCCCCTGCAGAGCCAGGGTGAAGTCCTGCAATCCGCGCGCGGTCAGAACAAAGGTTCGGGGCCGCAGCGTCTTGTTGAGGACACGCAGCTTAAAGCCGTTCCGGATTGAGCCATCCTTCAGTGTCACGAAGATCGGGTTGCGATCCGGAATGACGCTGACATCCAGATGCGCACGCGTCGTCAGGGCATAGAGAAAGATCGCTCCGACAAGGGCCATGAGACCGGCATAGATGATCGTCCGCCCCCGCACGAAGCGTCGTCTCACCGGCTTGCCCGCCGACCGGGCATTCTGGCGATTGATGGAATCGTAGGTGATCAGTTCCTGAGGCAGACCGATGCGCGACATGACGGTGTTGCAGGCATCGATGCACAGCGCGCAGCCGATGCATTCTAGCTGATTGCCGTCCCGGATATCGATCCCGGTCGGGCAGACCGCGACACACTGTCCGCAATCGATGCAGTGACCGCGGTCGTCATAGTTGCCGTCCCTGGCCGGCTTGGCCCGCGGCTCTCCGCGCCACCGCTCGTAGGTCACGATCAACGTGTCCTCGTCCAGCATCGACGCCTGGAAACGCGGCCAGGGGCACATATAGGTGCACACCTGTTCCCGCGAATAACCCGCCAGAAGGTAGGTCGTGAGGGTGAACAATCCGATGAAGAACAGTTGATTGCCGGTCAGTTCCAGCGCGAGCACGTCACGGGCCAGTGTCGGTGCGTCGTTGAAATACATGACCCAGGCACCGCCCGTCAGCAGCGCAATCAGCAGCCATGACACATGCTTGGCGCTGCGCTTCCAGAGCTTCTCCATGGACCATTTCGCCTTGTCCAGGCGGATTCGCGCGCCGCGATCCCCTTCGATGAGGCGTTCGACCCACATGTAGAGGTCTGTCCAGACGGTTTGCGGGCAGGCGAAGCCGCACCAGACCCGGCCCAGCAGTGCCGTCGCGAAGAAGAGCCCCACCGCGCCGAGGATCAGGAGTCCGGCGATGTAGTAGACCTCCTGTGGCCAGATTTCGATCCAGAGGAAATACGCCCGGCGGTTCGGCATATCGATCAGGAAAGCCTGATCCGGCGCGCCCGGCCCGCGGTCCCAGCGCAGCCAGGGCGCGATGTAGTAGATCGCGAGAAGCAGGACCAATGCGGCCCATTTCAGTTTCCTGAACCGGCCGTGGACGGTTTTTGGATGAATTTTCTGACGTGCCGCATAGAGCGGCTGATTTTCAGGATCGGGTTCCGGCGGTATCGGGCCGGGATTTGGAACCATCAGATCCTTGGCAACATCCGCCATGACCGGGTTTTCCCATCGCAAACAGTCTTGTTTCCGGGCCGCTGAGACGTGCCCGAGGCTGTTCTACCGACCCCATGACGGGTCGGCATTGCGATGGATCAAATCGGGGAACCAAATTCGGGATGGAAGGTAGACGTCCCTCCCCGTCCTTGAGATCAGGTCATGACTTCGAAGGAAGCCTGTGCGTCCGACTGAAGCTTGTTGACGATTTCCTGGCTGGACGGGCTGGGCGATATCAAGTCGCCGATACCCTCACACGTGTAGCCGAGCCGGACGATGTCGCGCGCATAGATGATATCCGTCCGCTCGCGCCCTTCACGTTCGTCCCTCAGGACATATCGACGGATGTAGAGATCGGTGGACAGCGGATGGCCGAGTCGGAACAGCGATTCGACAATCGGCAGCAGTTCCGGCGGCACAGGGTCCTTGGTGAGGTCCAGGCAATAACTCTGCGCCGTATAGCTGGTCCTTGACAGTTTCACCAACTGGCCAGGCGCTTCCTTGTATTCCTCGGCACGGGTCAGCAGTTGAATGCCGACGAACTGCTCGGGATTCTCGGCCGTCCGTTCCTCATACCACCAGAGGGTCCCGTCGTAGATGCCGGGGGCTTCGGTCTCGAACCCCTTGTCCCAGGCTTCGACAAACTCATAGGAAATATTGATACGCTCGGCGACCGGCAGCGTTACGGCCAAGTCATTCTGAAGATCGAAGGTGTTTCCGCCGATCTTAGGCACATATTCAGACTCGCGCGGGTTGATTTTGAACTCGCACCCGGCAACAGCCAGACCACCGGCCATCACCAATGCCAAAACCGCTTTCCCGTGTCGCATCTTCCCTGCCGTCCTATGTCGAGTACCACAATATGTCGAGACCGTATGCCGATTTGCCCACAGCCGCTAGCGGATTTGCCGCGCGGATGCGACAATCACATCCGGCACAAACAGCCCAAGACTTGCGAAAGGCCATTCATGTCCCGAAAAACCTTAAATCTCGATTCGTCCCTCTATGACTACCTGATTTCCAATTCCCTGCGCGAAACGCCGCTGCAGGCACGCCTGCGGGAGGAAACCGCGGCGCTGGGCGGTCCGGCGGGCATGCAGGTATCGCCGGAACAAGGGCAGTTCCTGGCCCTGCTGGCAGCACTGATCGGGGCGCGACGCGTGGTCGAAGTCGGCACCTTTACCGGCTACAGCGCATTGAGTGTCGCCTCAGCCCTGCCCGCCGACGGGCGCATGACCTGTTGCGATGTGAGCGAGGAATGGACCGACATCGCACAGCGCTACTGGTCCGAGGCCGGTGTCGCCGGCAAGATCGAATTGCGCCTGGCACCGGCACTGGAAACGTTGAAAGCCCTGGTGGCGGAGGAAGGCGTCGACAAGGTGGACATGGCCTTCATCGATGCGGACAAGGAAAACTACGATTCCTACTACGAGACCTGCCTGACTCTCGTCCGTCCGGGCGGGCTGATCGCCATCGACAATGTATTGTGGGGCGGTTCCGTTGCCGACCCTGAAAACACTGAGCCATCGACGGTGGCGATCCGGACCCTGAATGCAAAACTGAAGGGCGACAGCCGCATCGATCTGTCCCTGGTCCCGATCGGGGACGGCCTGATGCTGTGCCGGAAGCGTTAGTCAGTCGTTCTGGAAAATCTCATGGCGGACGGTGTCGCCCGGCGCAATTCCAAGCCGCTCAACCGTCCCGCCTGCCAGTTCGAGAACGCCCCGGACCCGCCCCTTGGAGGAGACTGCCTCCAGGGAATGCGGGATCGTTCTTTCGCGGATATTGACGATCGTCCCGTCGGCCCGAATGAACAGCATGTCCAGCGGGATCAGCGTGTTCTTCATCCACATGCTGACCCGGCGCGGACGTCCGTAGTCGAACAGCATCCCCTTGTCGCGATCCAGCGACTGCCGAAACATCAATCCCTGACTGCGTTCATTCGGCTTCGAAGCGATCTCGACCGTGAATTCGTGCACGGAACCGTCCGCGGTCTCGACGGCCAGGGGCGCGGTCGGCAGGTTCATTTCCGGTGCGGACTGGGCCTGTGCCGGACCAGCCAGCCCAAGCACCACCAGAATGGCGAGAAGGATCGTGCGCGTCTTCATGGTTAGGCACATAGCGTGAAAGCCGTTCCGAATAAAGTCCGGCCTTAGGCTAATCTCGCGGCGCGGCGTACCACATCGCGGACCTCTTCCCGGACCGGACCGGAATTCGGCGGGTCGGCCAGCGTCTCGAACCAGCGAGTCGGTGCCTCACGGGCCCGGCTGTGGCGCCATTCAATCGCCTCCAGCACCGCGCAGGCATCCGGCGGCAGGTGATCGGGAACGGAATGACCGTCAATCATCGCCCAGACGCCCGCCCAGGCGCGCGCCACGGCAAAGGGATTGTACCCACCGCCGCCCAGAACGATGCACCGAGGTGCCGTCCGCAACAGCAGGTCTACGGCCCGCCAGTAAACCGTGTTCGACAGCGACAGCCTGGACATCGGATCATCCTGCAGCCCGTCCACGCCGCCCTGGACCATGATGGCGGCGGGCCCCACTGCGTCCACCTTGGGCAGAATCGCGGTTTCCAGTACGAAGAGAAACTCATCATCATTGAAATCCGGCGGCATCGGCAGATTGGTGACCGTCGGCCCCAGACCATGATCCAGAATGCCGGTGCGCGGCCAACGGTCTGCCTCATGAACGGAAATCGTCGTAACGCGCGGGTCTCCGGCAAAGGCCGCTTCCACGCCGTCGCCGTGATGGGCGTCCAGATCGACATAGACGACCGGCTCGATCCCCAAATCCAGCAACCGAAGAATGCCGAGCACCGGATCATTCAGGAAGCAGAACCCGCTTGCCCGGTCCCGTCGTCCGTGATGGGTGCCGCCGGCGGGGCTGTAGACCGTTCCACCCCCTGCGACCAGCTCTGCCGCCAGGATTGAAGAACCCGCCGCCGTCGCGGGCCGCCGGAAGACTTCACTATAGATCGGGTTGCCGTTGCGGCCGATATTCCAGCGATCCCGCTCCTCCTCGCTCAACCCCTCCCGTTCGGCCCGCTGAAGCGCAGCAACATAGTCCGGCGCATGAAACCGGATGAGTTGCTCCGGCGTCGCTACCGGTCCGTCCACATAGCGCGCCTCATCCAACCATCCGAGCGCCCGGATCAGGTCCACGGCCAGGGAGACACGCGGTATCGATAACGGGTGTTTCGCACCATAGCGCGATTTGCGGTATATTTCGGATGCGATCAGTCGCGGCGCCTTCACCATGGCTGCAAAGCTAACGCGCACGAAGCGCCGGTCAACGGTATCTGCGTACTTGCAATTGGGGGATGCGTCGTTAACTAGGGTAGCGTGTGGGTCAAACGAAACGTCGCCTGGGGACGCCGTCCCGGATCATGGCGCAACGACAGTGAGGGGTATTCCTGATGACACTTACGATCGGTTCAGTGGCACCGAATTTCCGCGCCAACACCACCCAGGGCGAGATCGATTTCCACGAATGGATCGGCGATTCCTGGTGCATCCTGTTCTCGCACCCGAAGGATTTCACGCCGGTCTGCACCACCGAGCTCGGCTACATGGCCCGGCTCGAGCCGGAATTCGCAAAGCGCAATGTGAAGATCATCGGCCTGTCCGTCGATCCCGTTGACCAGCATTCGAAATGGGCCGACGACATTGAGGAAACCCAAGGTTTCCGCCCGAACTATCCGATGATCGGCGACACCGACCTTGGCGTGTCCAAGCTTTACAACATGCTGCCCGTCGCAACCGAAGGCACGTCCGACGGCCGCACGGCAATGGACAACAAGACCGTCCGCAATGTCTTCGTGATCGGACCGGACAAGACGGTCCGCCTGATCCTGGTCTATCCGATGACCACAGGCCGGAATTTCGACGAAATCCTGCGCGTCGTGGATTCGATGCAGCTGACGGCGGAGCACCAGGTCGCGACGCCGGTCAACTGGAAGAAGGGTGACGATGTCATTATCGTTCCCGCGGTTTCCGACGAAGATGCCGAAAAGAAGTACCCGCAGGGCTTCCGCAAGTTGAAGCCGTATCTGCGCTATGTGAACGACCCGACGCAGTAACACGCCGGACAATCGACCGGTTTTCAGCGCCCGGCCGCCCCACGCGGCCGGGCGTTCCGTTTGAGGTACGGGTTGAACGGCGCTGCGCCCAAGATTAAGAAACGGGGAGAAACGGCATTTCGAACGGATTGAGACATGAGCAATACGAACGGGCGCGTCCTGGTCATCGGCGGCGGACTTGCGGGCAGCGAAGCCACATGGCAGATCGCCCAGCGTGGGATTCCGGTCACCCTGTGCGAAATGCGCCCGATTCGCGGAACCGATGCGCATCAGACGGACGGGTTCGCGGAACTGGTCTGTTCCAATTCGTTTCGGTCGGACGACCCTACCGGAAACGCAGTCGGGCTTCTTCACGAGGAAATGCGCCGTGCCGGATCCCTGATCCTGGCCATGGGCGATCGTGCAAAGGTCCCTGCCGGCGGGGCGCTGGCCGTGGATCGGGATGAGTTCTCACGCCTCGTGACCCAGGCGTTGGAAGGTCATCCGAATGTGACCATCGAACGCGGTGAGATCACGGATCTGCCCGCACCAGAGGAATGGGACAGCGTGATCGCGGCCACCGGCCCGCTGACCTCTGCCAAGCTGACCCAGTCCATTCTGTCGACGACCGACGAAGCCCAACTGGCATTTTTCGATGCCATCGCGCCGATCGTTCATCGCGACAGCATCGATTTCGACAAGGCCTGGTTCCAGTCACGCTACGACAAATCGACCGATGGCGGCGACGGCAAGGATTACATCAATTGCCCGATGACCGAGTCGGAATACGAAGCCTTCATCGACGCCCTGATTGCCGGCGACAAGACCGAATTCAAGGAGTGGGAGAAGGACACGCCCTATTTTGAAGGCTGCCTGCCGATCGAGGTCATGGCCGAACGCGGGCGAGAAACGCTACGCTTCGGGCCGATGAAGCCTGTCGGCCTGACGGACCCGCGGACCGACAGCCGCCCGCATGCCGTCGTTCAACTGCGCCAGGACAACAAGCTGGGCACGCTCTACAATATGGTCGGGTTCCAGACCAAGTTGAAATACGGGGCCCAGACCGAAATTTTCCGCATGATCCCGGGTTTGGAGAAGGCAGAGTTTGCGCGCCTTGGCGGTATTCATCGCAACACTTTCCTGAACAGCCCCCGACTGCTGGACACCGTGCTGCGCCTGAAGGCCCGGCCCAATGTGCGCTTCGCCGGTCAGGTAACCGGGGTCGAAGGCTATATCGAATCCGCTGCGATCGGGCTGCTTGCCGGGCGGTTCGCGGCGGAGGAGAAGCTGGGAACCGAGCCTTCCAGACCGCCGGAGACCACGGCCCTGGGCGCCCTGCTGGCCCATATCACAGGCGGCGCAGAGGCCGAGACCTTCCAGCCGATGAATGTCAATTTCGGACTGTTCCCGCCGCTGCCCGGAGACGAGACGAAGAAGACGCGCAAACGCGGTCGAGATCGCAAGGCCGCCATCTCCGCACGCGCGCTCGAAGATCTGGCGAAATGGGTGGGGTCCGTCGACGGGCTGAAGGCCGCGGAATAGATTCAGGACAAGCGCCCGAACATGGTTACCCCGGCCAGGGCGACCGCACGACGCGCCTGTCCCATCGCATTAATTTTCGGGCTGAATGGATTGAAATCATTGCGCTCCAGACGGGACGCATAGACTGCCGCCAGACGGGCCTGTGCCAGGGCCGGTCTGAGGTGGCGCGGGTGTCGAGTGGCGGCGACCGTTCCCAATTCGTCTCGCGCGTACTCGACAAGCCTGGCGACCCAGTCTCGCACCGGCTCCCCCATTTCAGCCCGCTCAATGGCGGAATCAAGATTCGGCGCGGCCTTCAGGACGGAGGCCGGCACAGTCCTTCGTCCCATGCGGCGATGGGGGTGCAGTCCGCGCGCCAACCCGATCCAGGCCCAGGCCCGCCCGGCGGCACGGCCGGCGGCCAGCCCCTGCGCCGTGGGTTCCTTGGCGGATACGCAATGTACGGCCATCTCCCCGATGCTGCCGCCGCTGGCATCGACATAGGCCTTCAGGGCCGCCTCATTCGCCGGCGGCAATTCGTCGAGATCGGCCGACCGGATGTCGATCGCCTGCAACAGCAGATCCTGCGGCAGGCCCGTTGCTGCCAGGGTGACCGCCAACGGATGAACCACCTGATGGCGGCGCGGCGTGCCGGCGACACATTCGGCGACGGCATCCCGCCACCACTGCAGGCGAATCTCGCCCAGCATGGCTTCCCGAACTGTTTCACGCAGTTTCGACACCTCCAGATTGAAGGCGTAGAGGCTGACGAGATAGGCCCGCGCCGGCATCGGGGCCAGCATGGCGGTGGCGAACCGGTCGGGATCCCCGTCCCGGACCAGGCGCGCACAATATTCCAGGTCATCGTCGTTGAACGTGAGAGTCACGGCAAAGCCAGTCCCAACTGACTCGCCAGCGTCGCCCGCAAGGTCGCAATCAACGGTTCGCGGTTTCTCAGCGGCGACGGATCACTCTTCAGGCTGTCATGGAGACGCTCATAGATCGACAGCAGGGCGTTCAGTATGCGCCCCTCCACCGGAGCCAGGGAGGGTATGAGACTGTCTGCCATGGCGCGCGCGGCGACCCGCCGACGCTCTGCGCGCGCGGACAGATCGCCCAGCAGCGCCGTGGCCCGTTCGGGCGCCGTTGACAGTGCCTCGCGGTTCGTCCCGTGTTCGGCGAAACAGACCTCCGGGATCGTCACCAATTGACCGCCCCGCGCCGCATCTTTGGCGAAATCCCGCATGATGTGGACCAGATAGCAGAACACGGCCATGTCACGAGCCTGATCGGTCAGCGCGGTTGCCGAAAGCCCTGCCCGCAATCCCTCCCCGTCTTCCGGGTGGGCCTGCAGGACATAGAGGAATACGATAGCAGGGGCGACAGTGGCCCCATCGCAATACCGTGCAAAATCATCCCAGGTCTCAAGGGTTCCTTCCGCAACATCGAAGGCCATGGCCTCCGCCAGCCTGTGCCACGGAAAGTCCGGCAGATCCGTGGAACGTGCCGCCTGTCGCAGGGCGGCCATGACCTGGGTATCGCGCGCCGACAGCCCGTCCACGGCCGCTCCACCCGCGATGCTGCCGACGGCGGCGTCCCGCCAGAGATCAATGTGTCGTTGTGCGGAATCTCTTCGGGCCGCCCGCTCATCCGGACCGGCGGTCAGAAAGTCGTCATCCACAAAGTCGTCGATAATCCGCATGCTGGCATAGGCAGCTTCAAAAAGTCGCCGTTTGCGGGGCATCAGCGCCTGCCCGACGAACCAGAGATTCGACGCGCTGTCGCGGGTTATGCGTGCGGCCAACTGCTGCGGATCAATCGTCATGGCGGGCTCCGGACTCATGGCGGCAATGAACGCGATAAGCTTACAATTGGCAAGGTTGCGGTTTGCGGATACTACTGTGTCGCCGCCCGACCTCGGGCGGCAAACGGTTGGGGGACCGTTCGGGGGATTGAGGGTCATGGACAAGCGCCAGGAACTGGAAGACTCGACCGTTTCGCGCGATCCGCCTGCATATCGCAATCTGCGCCATATGATCGATCTGGCCGGTGTCGGCCTGTTCGAGACCTCGACGACCGGCGAATATCGTTTCGTCAACCTCTCCCTGGTACAGATGTTCGGCTATGAATCCGCCGTGCAGATGCTGACCGAAGGACGGACATCCGAGAGCTTCTACCACGATCCGATGGATCGGGACCGCTTTGTACGGCGGATTGCCAAGTCCGGCACAGTGCGCGGCTTCGTAAGCCGGGCCACCCGACGGGATGGATCCCTGTTCTGGATCAGCGAGAACGCCTCGGAACTTCGCGACGATCAGGGCGCGCTGATCGGGTATGTCGGCTCGATCACCGATGTCACGGAACTGCTGGAAACACAGGCCAAGCTCTCGGAAACCGAGGCCGATTATCAGCGCATGTTCGAACGCGCCAGCGAAGGAATCTATCGCTCCTCACTGGAGGGGAAGCTGCTTCGCGCCAATCGAGCGCTGTATCAACTCAACGGGTATGAAACCGAAGAGGAAAATCTGCGCGGTATCCAGGATATCGGCCGGGAATGGTATGTCGAACCGAGCCGGCGGGCGGAGTTCAAGCGCCTTCTCGACCAGCACGGTTCGATCAGAAACTTTGAATCCGAAGTCTATCGACACAATACCCGGGAAAGGATCTGGGTCTCAGAAAACGCGCAACTGGTCTGCGACGATGACGGTATCCCCATGTTCTATGAGGGAACCGTCCAGGAGATCACGGCCCGAAAGCATGCCGAACAGGAACTTCACAAGGCCAAGGACGCGGCAGAATCCGCAAACCGGGCAAAATCACGCTTTCTGGCCAATATGAGCCATGAGTTGCGTACGCCTTTGAACAGCATCATCGGGTTCACGGAACTGATCCAGATGGAGCCGCATGGCCCACTGGGGGCGCCGTCCTATTTCGACTATCTGGGCGACGTCCGAAAGAGCGCGGTGATGTTGCTGCAATTGATCGACGATATTCTGGACATCGCGAAGCTGGATGCCGGAAAGCTGGACATCGCAAGGGCCCCGATGGATCTGGCGGAAATCGTACAGGACACGGTGGCCATCCTGGCCCCGAAAGCAGGCAAGGCCACCCTGTCCCTGACCACGCAGATTGCCAAGGATATGCCGCCGCTCATCGGTGATGCCAGACGCATTCGCCAGGTGCTGATCAATCTGGTCTCGAACTCGGTCAAGTACACCGATCCGGGAGGGGAAGTGTCGATTTCGGCCCGCCGAGAGCGCCCGTGGATCGTGATTCAGGTCCGCGACACCGGGGTCGGTATTCCCGAGCAGGATCTGGCGCGCGTCTTCGTCCCGTTTGAGCAGTCACGCTATGCTGTTGGAAAGGCCAAGGACGGTACCGGCCTGGGCCTGCCGCTGGCGCGGGAACTGGTGAACCAGCACGGCGGAACGATCGATCTGGAAAGCAGGGTCGATGTCGGCACGACGGTGACCGTCAAGCTTCCGGATATAGCCGATACCTTTGAAGGCTAGACTGCGATCAGCGCCGCCGCCGCGCGACGCCCCTCAACCATCAGGACATTGAAGGTCCGGCAGGCCGCCCCCGTATCCATGATATCCATGGAAATCCCGGCAGCGCGGATTTCCTTGCGCAGAGTGGACGGTATCAGTTCCATCCGGGCGCCGGTTCCGAGCAACAGGATATCGAGGGGCGGTTCCGCCTGCCGGATCGCGTCGAGCGATTCAAGCGTGAGGTCTGCCGCCTTCTCGACCGACCATTCGAGAACTTTCCCAGGCAGGACGATACGTGAACCGGAAAAGGCTTGCCCACGGACCTGGAACCGACCGGGCCCGTAGGAATCGATCATCATGCGGCTTTCGGGAACCGCGGGGGTAATGTCCATCGCTGCGTCTCCCTTTCGTCGGACGTGCGGGACCGGACGGTCCTCAGGCCGTCTGCGCGTCGTCGGTGCCCACCTCTTCGCCGCGATGCGGTTCCAGCGTCAGCAACAGCGGCACCGCCACCAGAATGGATGAATAGGTGCCGACAACAACCCCCCAGATCAGCGCGATTGAGAAATCACGAATGACGTCACCACCGAAGAAGGCCAGCGCCGTCAGCGCAATCAGGGTGGTTACCGAGGTCATCAAGGTTCTGGACAGGGTCTGGTTGATGGCCAGGTTGGTCAGCGATTCGAACGGCATGGTCTTGTACTTCCGGATGTTCTCGCGCACCCGGTCAAAAACAACGACCGTATCGTTGATCGAATAGCCCGCAATGGTCAGCACTGCCGCCACCGTTGCCAGATTGAATTCCAGCTGTAGGAGCGCAAACAGGCCAACCGTCGCGATCACATCGTGGACCAGCGCAATAATGGCGCAAACGCTGAACTGCCATTCGAACCGGAACCAGATGTAGATCAGGATCGCCCCGATAGCGAAACAGATGGCATAGATTGCCGCCTCCTGTAGTTCGCTACCGACCGTCGGCCCGACCACTTCGACACGGCGATACTCGATCACCATGTCATCGATGGCCTGCTTCGCCGCCGCAAGGGCAGCCTGCTGTGCATCATCGTCTCCCGGCTGACGCTGGATGCGGATCAGCAGATCGTCGACGGCCCCGAATTCCTGGATCTGGACATCGCCGAGTCCGAGATCGGACATGGCGTCGCGGAACTCCTCTACCCCCATGCCCTGTTCGGTCTTTACCTCGATCATCGTGCCGCCCAGGAAGTCGATTCCCAGATTCAGCCCGCGTGAGGCGAACAGCGCAATGGACCCGGCAACCAGCAGCAGAGAGAAGGCAAAGGCAATCTTGCGTCGGCCGATGAAATTGACGTTCACGTCTTCGGGAAGCAGTCGCAACAACATGGTTCAGGCCTCCCCGGCCTTGGCGCGCGGCGCGATCGGAAGTTCCGACAGGCGCTTTGCGCGTACATGGGTAACAACGAAGAACCGCGTAACCATGATCGCGGTGAACATGGACGTCACCAGACCGATGGCCAGCGTGATGGCAAACCCACGGATCGGACCGGCCCCGAAGGCAAACAGCAGGACCGCCGCGATCAGCGTCGTCAAGTTCGCGTCGATGATGGTGGTCAGGGCACGCTTGTACCCCGCCTCCACCGCATTCATGACCGTTCGGCCCAGCCCGGCCTCTTCCCGGATGCGCTCGAAGATCAAGACATTCGCATCAACCGCCATACCCACGGTCAGCACGATCCCGGCAATCCCCGGCAGGGTCAGCGTCGCCCCCAGGGCGGACAGGATGCCGATGATCATGGTCAGGTTCAAAATCAGCGCGATATTGGCATAGACGCCGAACCGGCCATAGCTGAGCGTCATGTAAATGATGACGAGGACCAGACCGACGATGGAGGCCAGACTGCCGGCATCGATGGAATCCTGACCAAGCCCCGGACCGACGGTGCGCTCCTCGACCGGATCCATCTTGGCCGGCAGAGCGCCGGCACGCAGCAGCAGCGACAGTTCCTGGGCGCCCTGAAGATTGAAGCCGCCCTGAATGATCCCGCTCCCCCCCAGAATCGCGGTGTTGATCCGCGGGGCGCTGATGACCTCATCATCCAGCACGATGGCGAGGTATCCGCCGACATTCTCCTGCGTCACACGGCCGAAACGCTGACCGCCTGCCGCATCGAATGTGAAGGAAACAACCGGCTGGCCTTCCTGGAAGGTAGCCTGCGCGTTGTCCAGATTTTCGCCCGAAACATAGGCCTGCTTGGTCACCAGATACATCTGCGCCGGGCTGCCATCCACGGTCTTCTGCTGCGATGGCACCAGCATGTAGCCGGGTGGCGCACGTCCGGTCTGCGCGGCCGACGCCATCCGTTCCAGATCGGCGAGATGGAAGGTCAGCTTGGCCTGGGCATTCAGGATCGACTTCAGCTCTTCGGTGTCCGACAGGCCAGGCACCTGGATCAGAATTCGGTCCTGCCCCTGCCGCTGGATCGTCGGCTCGGTCAGCCCCAGGGCGTTGACGCGGCGGGTCACGACCTCGAGAGACTGGGACATCGTCCGCTGATTGATGATCTGCGCTTCCGATTCCGGCAAGGTCAGGCGGAACTGCTTCTCGCCGACCAGGGCCACCTCATAGGTCGGCGCGTTTTCCGAAATGACTTCACGGGCCGCATCCACATCAGCCGCATCCCGCAACCCGAAGGAAATCGAGAGATTTTCCCGGTTCTGCGTGAAGTTGGTCGTCCGGATGCGCGCTTCACGGAAGCCGAGCCGAAGCGATTCCTCGGTCGATTCCATGCTCTCCCACAGAACCGACTCCGTCTGGACTTCGACCAGGATATGGGCACCGCCCTTCAGATCCAGCCCAAGGCTCATCGGCTTGCCGGGCGCCCAGGTCGGATACCCGTCGAATTGCCACGGTCCGGTTACATTGGGCGCGGCATAGACGATGCCCAACAGGGCCAGAATTGCGATCAGAGCCTTCTTCCAGGCGGGAAACTGCAACATGCGGAAAGTCCGTCAGTCAGTGGATGGGATGCCGGCGCGGATGACCGTCGGTCACTTCTTCTTGCCGAACAGAGATCCCATCAGACCCTTTTTCTCTTCGCCGGTTTCATTGGCCGGCTGTTTCGGCGCGTCCTTAGCCGGTTCGGTCTTGGAGAGGACGTCCATCAGAGTGTGCTTGAGGACCTTCACCTCTACGTTTTCGGCAATCTTTACCGACAATTCGTTGTCGTCGACCACCTTTGTCACCGTGCCCAGCATGCCGCCGCCGAGGACGACCTTGTCACCACGGCGCGCCGCAGCCAGTTTGGCCTGGTGTTCTTTCTGACGCTTCTGCTGCGGGCGGATCAGCAGGAAATAGAAGATCGCGAAGATCAGAATAAGCGGCAGGAACATCTCCAGAAGGCCGCCGCCGGCTGCTGCTGCCTGATCCTGCGCGTAAGCGGTCGAAATGAACATTGGATACGCTCCCAATCGTCAAGGAAATCGCCGGACCATCCCGGCAAACAAGTCGCCCGGGACTATACGGACCGCTGGCGAAAGTGCAATGCCGCGAAACGGTCCAATCGGCGGTTTTCCGCGCGATTGACCGGGCATGGGTACGGCGATAGGCTCGCCGCCCTTCCCGCCCGATTCCGGCGATGCAACAACATTCGGACATGAGCCATGACGGACCGCGAAACGCTGGACACCCTGAAACGCATTGCCGACGCGCTGGATCGCCTGGCCCCGGAACCCCGCCCTCCCTTTGAGGTGCCGGACGCGGAGGCCTTTGTCTGGAACGCGGAAACGGAACGCCTGGACCCGGTCGAGAATGTGAACCGGGTCGATATTGCCCTGCTGCAGGGCGTGACCCTGCAGCGCGACCAGATGCTGGAAAACACGCGGCGTTTCGCGCAGGGCCTGCCGGCGAACAATGCCTTGTTGTGGGGCGCCCGCGGGGCCGGAAAGAGTTCCCTGGTCAAGGCCGCCCATGCGGCCGTCAATGCAGAGACCGACGGCACCCTCGCGCTCGTGGAACTGCATCGGGAAGACATCCCCACCCTGCCGAAACTGCTGAGTCTTCTGCGCGGGTCCGCGAGGCGCTTCATCCTGTTCTGCGACGACCTGTCCTTCGACGGTCAGGATGCCGCCTACAAATCCCTGAAGGCCGTCCTTGAAGGCGGTGTCGAGGGACGGCCGGACAATGTCCTGTTCTACGCCACGTCGAACCGGCGCCACCTGATGCCGCGTGACATGATCGAGAACGAACGCTCGACCGCGGTGAACCCGTCGGAGGCCGTGGAGGAAAAGGTGTCCCTGTCGGATCGCTTCGGTCTCTGGCTCGGCTTCCATTCCTGCGATCAGCAGACCTATTTCGAGATGATCCGCGGCTATGTGGCGGCATATGACCTGCCGATCGAAGAGGATGAATGGCGTCCAATGGCGGTGGAATGGACCGTGACACGGGGCGCGCGATCGGGTCGGGTCGCCTGGCAGTTCATTCAGGATCTTGCCGGCAGGCTGGGGGTTTCTCTCTAGCCGGCGCAATCCAGGACCCAGTTGCCCTGGCCACTTGCCCAATTCCTGCGGCTTCCCTTACCATACTGGTCGAGGGGAGCTACGGCAGGAACCATGACGCAAACGAGGGTCATTTCGCTGAAGGACGTAAAGCCGACCGCAATGCGCGGGGGGGCAAGGCCAACCAAGGTGCAGATGGCCTATCTGCGGCGCGGATTGCGACAGCCCGGGGGCAAGCTGCCCCTGTTCGATGACGAAGGGCAGCGCATCAGCGACAGGACCGTTCGCAGTTGCATCGAACAGGGCTGGGCCGAGCCCTGGTTCAACAATCCCCTGAAGCCCGACTGGCTGGTCTGCAAGCTGACCGACAGCGGGCGTGATCTGGCAACGCCTGACCCGAATGACGAATAGAACCGGACGCATTGCTGCCCTGTTTCGTGCCGCCGTCGGCGTAACTGCAATCGGCGGTGTCGTGATGTTGGGCGGCGGTGTTCTGGCGCTGCTGTTCGGCGATCCCGGCACGACGGATGACCGGCCGGCGATTGTCGCAAAATCCCCTGCGCCCCAGGGCCGCCCGCCGGCCTCCGCCGAGGGCATTGCGCCGGAGGCAGCAACCGGCGTTTTCTCCAAGAATGCCGTCTACGCCCACGACTACATGATGGTCGCGGCCCATCCGGTTGCGGCCCAGATTGGTGCGGCGGTCATGGCCGATGGCGGAACGGCGGCCGATGCCATCATCGCCGCGCAGATGGTGCTCAACCTCGTCGAGCCGCAAAGTTCGGGCATCGGCGGCGGCGGGTTCCTCCTGTATTGGGACGCGGAACGCGATGACCTCTATTCCTATGACGGGCGCGAAACTGCCCCCATGGAAGGCAGTGACGACTATCTCCGCAACAGGGACGGCAGTTTCAAGTCATTCACGGAGGCCCTGACAGGCGGCGCCTCGGTCGGTGTGCCCGGGCTGCTGCGCATGCTTGAGATGGTCCATCGCGACCACGGCGCCCTGCCCTGGGCCGATCTGTTCCAGCCCGCCATCGAACTGGCAGAGGACGGATTCCCGGTCAGCCCGCGCATGCACACCCTGATCGGCGAAACCGCCCTGCTGGACGCGATGGAGCCTGCAGCATCCTATTTCTTCGATCCGGAATCCGGGCAGCCCCTGCCGATCGGAACCCGTCTTCGCAACCCTGCACTGGCGGCCTCGTTTCGAACCATTGCGGAGGATGGGGCCGACGCCTTCTATCAGGGCCCGATCGCGCAGGCTATGGTCTATGCCGTTCGCAACGCCGATCGAAACCCGGGCGCGCTGAGCCTGGATGATCTGGCCGCTTACAAGGCCGTGCGACGGGACAACCTTTGTCTGCATTACCGCATCTATCGGGTATGCGGCATGGCACCGCCCTCTTCAGGAGGGTCAACCGTCCTGCAGATCCTGGGAATGCTGGAATATGCGCCGCAGGACATCCGGCGGGAGCCCCCCGGTTCGGCGGACGGTATCCAGATTTTTGCGGAGGCGATGCGTCTGGCCTTTGCGGACAGAAACCGGTACCTGGCCGACACCGATTTTGTCGACGTGCCGCTTACCGAGATGCTTGCGGTGCCCTATCTGTCACAGCGGGCCGCATCCATGGACCTCGGCAGCGACGGCAAGGTCGACCGGGAACCCGGCGATCCCGTCGGGGACCGCGCGATGCTGGATACCCTGTCGTCCGATCGCAGTCCCGAGCTTCCCTCGACGACCCACCTCGTCGCCGTCGATCGAAACGGGTCGGTCGCCTCGATGACCAGTTCCATTGAAAACGGCTTCGGATCCCGTGTGATGGTCGGTGGGTTCCTGCTGAACAATCAGCTGACGGACTTTGCCTGGCGTGCGGAAAATGACGGCGTGCCGGTTGCCAACCGTTTCGAACCCGGAAAGCGCCCGCGCAGTTCCATGGCCCCGACCCTGGTCTTCGGACCGGGCGGAGAACCGAGGCTGGCCTTGGGATCGCCGGGGGGGAGCCGGATCATCGGTTATGTGGCAAAGACGCTGGTCGGTGTCCTGGATTGGGAGTTGTCCATCCAGGAGGCGATCGAACAGCCCCACTTCCTGAACCGCAACGGCGCCATGGAACTGGAGGACAGCAGCGTCCTGGACAGTGCTGCGCATGTTCTGGAACTGCGCGGCTATGACGTTGCCCGCCGGTCCATGGCCAGCGGCCTGCACGGCGTAGAATTCTCCGGCGGCGTTCTGGTCGGCGGGGCGGACCCCAGACGCGAGGGCATGGCGGTCGGGGAGCGCAATCTGAACCGGGATCTGGACGCCGTCTTCCAGTCCCTGCTGGACGGGTCCTAGCGATCGTCCTCCATCATCCCCGTCAGTGACTGCAAAAGCGGTTCCGCGTCGCGTTCGGCAGGAACAGCCAGCCGCAGATCGACACGAAAATAGTCATCGACCGTGCACTCTTCCGCCGCGATGCCGTTCTGAAGTCCGGCCGCCAGTTCCTCCCGCATTTCCTCGGGCGAGAAGGCACGGCGATATCGTATGCCCGGCACTGCCGTCCGCAATTCGTACTGGCGCGCATCCAACGCCTTGCGAAGCGGCCCGAGATTGACCCGAGGCCGTGGGCTCAACACCAGGACGGGACGGTTCGGACTGGCCGCTTCGATCAGGGCCGTCATAGCCGCGGCGACATGATCGCCGATCGCGCCGCATTCATAGACAAGGTCGGCCTTCGACAAGACAGCCTTCAGTGCTTCGCCCGGCGGGTGCTCCATGAGATTGTCGGTATGTCCCTGGTCGATCACGCCGCAGGCGCGGGCATAGTCCAGAGCCCGGTCGGCAATGTCGATTGCATCGATCCGGTGCGGTTCGATGGAAAAGTCCCGTCGCCACCCGGCGAAATGTGCCGCATCCCCTTCCGGTGCGGCATCCTTGGCAAAATAGGCGTAGAGATCCGCCATCTCGCGCCCGGTCCGCAGGCACATCCCGACCGCCCCGTACCCGGACGCGAAGTCAACGAGCCGGGCCGGACGGTCGTTGCTTGCCCGCAGGGCCGGGATGAGGCGACGCAGCGCTGCTGCCATGACGCCGGGCATCCTGTAGTCGCCGGTCGCCACGCCCCGGAAATAGGGACGCGGGTCCGGCAGGTTGTAGAGCTTGTCGAATTCCGTCCAATGCGTCGGCGCCTGGCTCATCCTATCCCCCTTTGGAACAGCTTAGGACGATGTGCCATGGACCGAAAGGGTATCGGGAAATGGTCCGGCCCCGCCAACGATCTGTTCGACGGGGCCGGTGAGGATCCCGGGCGGCGTCCCATGCTTCCCGGTTACCGGGTCGGTATGTGCCGGAATCCGGTGACGGGAATTGGACCTGTCGATGAAGAAACCGTGACGTTGCGTCGGATTGGTTTGGGGTTTGGTTATGCGGTGGTCCAGGCCGAAGCGAGGACGGATTGGAGGTTGTCTTCGGTATCTTGGGGCATGGTGATGTCGCCGTCGCCGGGTTTGGTTTCCTGGGCCATGGCCTGGACCAGCTGCTGCACGCTCGACGCGGTCAGTTCGCGCCCGTCGCCGGCGACGAAAGTGTCGACCTGGGCGGTTTCCGTCGCATACCAGTCGGCGATGGTGGCGCTGCCCTGATTGCCGATGATGGAGACCAGAAGATCGTCGCCGCTGCGCTCGAACCAGAGCTGATCATGGGCGACGCTGGCGTCGAACACGAGGCTGTCATCCGTGCCGCCGGCGTCCAGGATCGTGTTGTCGCCGCCGTTCCGTGCCATCTCGTACCGGTCGTTTCCGGTCCCGCCCGACAGCGTGTCGTCGCCCGCGCCGGCGATCAGCACATCGTCGCCGCCGGTGGCCGAGACCGCGCGTCCGGTCGTGCCGGTATAATCCGAGGCGACACCGCCGCTTTCCACCTGCAGGCCGGACAGCAGCAACCCGTTGGTCACATCGCCGTCATAGACATGCGTGCCGCCATTGTGCAGGTAGACGTTCACATAGCTTTGACCGGCGGCCATCTCCATCCTCGCCGAGATCCGATACCAGCCGTCGCCGACATCCTCGACATCCGCCCCCAGCACACTGGCCGTCGTGCCTGCCACACTGCCCTGCCCCAGATCGTAGACCGCGGTCCCGTAATGGGCGAAGCCCGCGCCATCCCAGCCGCTCGCCAGTTCGAAGCGGAGATGGTCGACCTCTTCCGCCTTGGCATAGATCGATGTCACATGAATCCCGGCCTCGGCGACATTCACGACACGGCCGATGCGATGCGGCGCGATCGTGTCGGTCTCCAGGATACGGTCGGCCTGCATGCCGGGCGCCGGTCCCTCCGCCGCGTCGGCCTCGACCGTGGCGCCGCTCTTGAAATACGCCGCGTTGTCGAATGCGTCCGACCAGTTTGCGAGGTTCTCCTGACCGTCGCCGATCAGCACATCCCCCGACGCCGCGGACCGTATCACCGTCTGGGTCGTCTCGGCATAGGTGCCGGCGGTCGTGCCCCGCTCGAACTGGGCACCGGCGATCATCAGGCTCTCCGACCCGGTGCCTGTGAAGTAATGGGTCCCGCGGTTCATCATGTAGACATTGAGATGCGAGCCGCCGGCGGCATGATCCATCGTCGCCGTGATGCGATACCAGCCATTGCCGACATCCTCGACACTGGCATCCGAGATCGCACTGGCGGAGCCGAGGACCCGGCCGCCGGCCAGATCGAAATCCGCCGTGCCGTAATGGTCGAACCCGCCGCCGTTCCAGCCGCTCGCCATCTCGAACCGGAGGCCGGATACGGATTCCGCCTTGGCGTAGAGCGATGTCGTATAGGTCCCGGCCTCGGACACGGTGATCCGCCGGTTCATGCGATGGAATCCGGTGCCGGCGCTGGCCGTCAGGCGCGATACGGACGCCCCGACCGCGAGACCGTCTGACGAGAGGGCCGTGGCCCGGGTTCCGTCCTTGATGTACTGCGCGCCAGAGAAGGCGGCCGACCAAGTCATCAGGTTCTCGCGCCGGGCGGCACTGGTCGCCTCGCCTTCGGTCCCGGCCAGAATGCGGTCCGCGCCTGCACCGCCGATCAGCCTGTTGATCGCGGCCGTCCCGGTGATGACATCATTGCCCGTGCCGCCGACCGCATTCTCGATCCCGCTGAACACATCGGATCCGGCATCGTCCCCCGCGGCGGTGCCGTTCACCAGATCGATCGTCACGCCCGCCCGGTCGTCGCGATAGTCGAGCGTGTCGACACCCGCGCCGCCGAAGATCGCGTCATTGCCCGCCCCGGCCAGGATCCTGTCATCCCCGATGCCACTGATGGCGTTACTGCCACTCTGGGTCGCGTGATAGGACGACGCCGCAGGGCCGGATTCGAACTGCATGCCGGTCAGATAGAGCCCCGACGTCCCGTCGTCACTGAAGGCATGCGAGTTGCCGTCGTGCAGGTAGGTGTTCACATAGGATGTGCCGGCGGCGAACGGCATGGTCGCTTCGACGCGATACCAGCCATCCCCCGCATCCGTGACCTTTGCGGCGTGGATGGCACCCTGGCTGCTGTGCACGCGTCCGGTCCCGGCGTCGAACACGACCTGGCCGTAATGGTCAAATGCGGAATTGTTCCAGCCGCTGGCAAGTTCGAAGCGCAGATGCGACAGCTCGTCGGCCCGAACATAGGCGGAAAGGGTATGCAGCCCGTCCGTCGCGACGGATACCGCGCGGGTCATCCGGTGTATCACGCCGGCATCGCTGCTGACGACGCGGGTCGTCGTCATCCCGAAGGCCGGGCCGATACCGTTCTGCGTCTCCAGATCGACGCCGTCCTTGCGATAGGCGCCGTTGGAGAAATCTTCCGACCAGGTCATCAGGTTCTGGGTCGTGTCGCCGGACAGGATGTCGTCGCCGTCGCCGCCGATGATGAGGTCGTCCCCGGCGCCGCCTTCGATCCGGTTCGCATCCGACGTGCCGCTCAGACGGTCGCTGCCGGCGCCGCCGACGACATGTTCGATCCCCGACAGAGTGTCGCGATCGATATCCGCGCCGCGGCCGTATCCCGCATCCAGGTCGACATCGATCCCGGCGACCGCGCTGGAATAGACAATCGTATCCTCGCCGGACCCGCCGCTATAGACATCGTTGCCGCGCCCGGAGCCGCCGACGATCGTATCCGCGCCGGCGCCGGCATAGACCCGGTCGTCGCCGTCGCCGCCGACCAGATGATCGCTGCCGTCCTCCTGGCCGGTCAGGACAGGGCTGTCTTCCGTCCCGACATAGGCGCCGACCGAGCTGCCCATTTCCAGCTGAGCGCCGGCGATCAGCAGGCTGTCGCCCGGGCGATCGCCGAAGGCATAGTAACTGCCGTCATGCAGATAGACATTGAAATAGGACAGGCCGGGATCGAACGCCATCTGCGCCGAAACGCGCAGCCAGCCATTGCCGACATCCTCCACCGCCGTCCCGCGGACCGCGCCGCTGCGGCTTGCGGTCCGGGCTTCCCCCAGATCGAACACAGCCGTGCCATAGTGGTTGAAGCTGGCATTGTCCCAGCCGCTCGCCAGTTCGAACCTGAGATGATCCAACTGATCGGCGCGCACGAAAATCGACGCCGTGTGGACCCCCGATGCATCGACGCGCACCTCGCGGCTCATCCGATGGAAGCCGTTCGCGCCGGACGCCGACAGGCGATAGGCCTCGACACCGCCTTGCGGCCCCTGATCCGCGGCCTCGACGGAAACACCGTCCTTGATGTAGACGCGGTTCTCGAAATCCCCCGACCAGGTCAGCTGGTTCTCGGCGCCACCGCCGATCAGGATATCGTTGCCCGCCCCGCCGTTCAGGACGTCGTTGCCGCCGCCGCCTTCCAGATGATCGTCGCCATCGGGCTCCAGCGACGCGGTGGCCCGGGTCGCGACATATTCGCCCGCGACCTCGCCGCGTTCCATCTGAAGGCCGGACATGTACAGCCCGGTCGCGGTATCTCCGTTGAAGACATCCGCGCCGCCGTTCCGGACGTTCACATTGACATAGGACGTTCCCGGCGAGAACTCCATCCGGGCGGAGACGCGATACCAGCCGCCGCCGACATCATCCACCTGTGCCCCGCTCACATCGCGATTGGTCCCGACCACGGAGCCGTCCTCGATGTTGAAGGCGGCGGTGCCGTAATGGGCAAAGTTCGCGCCGTCCCAGCCGCTCGCAAACTCCAGCCGCAGGCCGTCCAGCTCGTCGGCCATGGCATAGACCGATACGGTGTGGACCCCGGCCTCCACGACCTCGACCGTGCGGATCAGACGGTGCATGCGCGTCCCGTCCCCCGGCGACAGGCGCGTCACCCGGGCCCCGTCGACCGGGCTGTCGACATCCCCCGCCGACGGCGAGAGGTCATCCTTGTAGTAGACGTCCTGGGCGAAGTTCTCCGACCATGACAGCAGGTTGGTCGGGCCGCCGCCGTCCAGCCGGTCATGCCCGCCGCCCGCGATCAGGATATCGTTGCCCGTCCCGCCGCTCAGCGTGTCGTCATTGTCACCCGTGACCAGCCGGTCGGCACCGCCGCGTCCGAACAGGCTGACCGCCGCTTCGGTCCAGGTGAAGTCCTCGTCGCCGCTGCCCCCGAAACGCGACAGCATCTCGGACGCGCTGAGTGTCCGTCCCGGCTGGTCCTCGAAGGTGAAGCCCTCGATCCGCGCCGCACTGTCCAGCCAGTTGCGCAGGCGCAGCACGTCCCCCGCCGCCTGTACCCCGGCCTCCGATCCGTCGTCATCCGAGACAAAGCGAAGGACCAGATCCCGGCCCTCGATCTGCGCTTCCACGCGTTCGGCGGTGATGCCGGCTCCGAAGCGGAGCGTATCACGCCCGCCGTCCTGGCCGTCCGCCACCGTCTCGTCGAGAATGTCGGCACCGTCGCCGATACGGTAGACATAAAGGTCGTCCCCGGCACCGCCCATCAGGACGTCATTGCCCTTCCGGCCCATCAGCGTATCGCTGCCATCTCCGCCGGACAGCGTGTCATGGGCCGAACCGCCGCGCAGGGTATCGCTGCCGTCGCCGCCTTCGGCCACGATGGTCTGGGCCGCCACGTCCAGGCTGACCGTGATGGTCGACGCCGCGCCATGGATGTCGGTGACGATGTAATCGAAGGTTCCAGTGCCGACGAACTCCTCGTCGGGCGTGAAGACGATCTCCGTGCCGTCCTGCATGACGGTGCCGCCGATCGCATTCTCCACACCGCCGAAGGAGAAGACGTCCCCGTCCGGATCAGCGTCGTTCGACACCAGCTGCATCACATCCAGCGTGATCGCGGTCTCCTCGGCGGTATCGAACCGGTCGGCGCCGCTCACCGGCGCGTCGTTCTCGTCCGTCACCGTCAGCGTCGCGGAACCGGTCGTCGACAGGCCGCCGCTGTCGGTCGCGCGTACCTCCAGGACCGGCGCGGCATCAGTCTCGTAGTCCAGCCCACCGGCCAGGGTGATGACACCGCTCTCCGCGTCGATCGCGAAGGCGCCGCCATGATCGTCGACCAGCGCAAAGCGTAGGCTGTCCCCGGCATCCTGATCATGCGCCGTCGCCGTCCCGACCACCGCCCCGATCGTCGCGTGCTCCCCGATCGAGTCCACCAGCGCAATCGACGGCACATCCGGCGCGTCATTCGCATCCGATACCGCGATGGTCACATCCCAGTCATTGCTGAGACCGCCCGCATCCGTCCCGCGGACCGAAATCACATGCGACGGGGCCCCCTCGTAATCCAGGGCGCCGGCAACCCGGATGACGCCCGTCTCGGCATCGATCGAGAAGCGGCCCTCCGCATCCTGCGTCAGCGCAAAGGAATGGCTGTCCCCCGCATCCGGATCATTGACCGACAAGGTCGCGAAACCATCTCCGGGCGCCGCATCCTCACTCACCGTGAAACTGGAAACACCAAGATCGACAGGCGCCTCGTTCACGTCGTCGACCGTCACCGTTACTGACGTTTCCTCGCTCCCCCCGAGATCACCAGTGGCAACCACGGTCAGCGTATAGGCGGCGACCGCTTCATGATCCAGATCGCCCGTCGTGGTGATCACGCCGGACGACGGGTCGATCGAGAACAGGCCGTCGAAATCATCCGCCAGAGAAAGCGAGAAACTTTCACCACCCAGCGAGAGCAACCCGACATGCGCAACCGAGAGGCCCGCCCCGGCATTCTCTTCCGCCGATCCGTGCGTCGGCAACAACACGATACCGGATCCCGCCGTAATGGTCCGGTCGGAGAACACAATACTTTCGACGCCACTGATCCGGTCGGTACCGTCGCGCCCGGACACCTGGTCGGCGAGAACCAGCGTTCCGACGTCCGAGGAGAGGAGGTAATCCGAATAGGCACCACGCAAGGTCAGGGTATCGGAACCCGCACCGCCGATGATCGTGTCATTGCCGGCAGAACCGCGGAACGCGTCGTCGAAATCCGACCCTCTGACATGGGTCATACCCTGCACGAGATCACCTTCGGCATATCCGCCGCTGGCAATGCCAATTTCCAGATCAAGCGAAACCGCGCCGTCCGAGCCGGAATAGTCGACCATGTTCCCGTTTGTCGAGGCGAAGAAGTCGGCGTCGGCTGTTGCCGTAACGGTCCCGTTCTCGGCGATGGAATAGGCAACTTTTTCGATGTTCAGGAAGGTGATCGTGCCGGAATCACCGAAGAAAACGGTTCCGCTATCGAAGTCGACAGTCGCGTCGCCGGAGATATACCCCAGATCGAGCGTGTCGGACCCGGCCCCGCCATTCACGTAATCGCCGGCGCCGGCATATATGACGTCGTCGCCATCGCCGCCATACAGGCTGTCCGCACCGGCGCCACCGGCGAGCGTATCATCGCCGTTCATGCCGAACAGCGTATCGATGCCGGCGCCCCCGAGGATCGTGTCGTTTCCGTCTCCGCCCTGGAACTCGTTGCCACCGGCATCGCCGATCAGCAGGTCATCCCCGCCGCCGGCTATGACACCTTCGATATCAATCAGGGTATCAACCGCCGCGGCGCCCGTTTGTGTTCCGTCGGCGAGAGATATCGTGACACCGGACTGGTCCCAGGTGTAGGTCGCGAGGTCCGCGCCCTCTCCACCGATCAAGGTATCGTCGCCGACCCCGCCATCCAGCACATCGTCTCCGGCGCCGCCGATCAGGACATCCGCGCCGCTGCCGCCATCCAGAACATCATCCCCGGCACCACCGGTCAGGGTGTCGTCCCCGCTGGATCCGCTCAACGTGTCTGCAAAGTCGCTCCCCACCAGGGCTTCGACATCAAACAGGATGTCGTTACCTCCGGAATTGGAAGCCAGACTGGCGACAATGCCGGTCGTCGCATCGGCGAAGCTGACCGTATCGATGCCGTCGCCGCCATAGATCGTGTCGGCTCCGTCCCCGCCCATCAGCAGGTCGTCGCCCGCACCACCGACGAGGTAGTCGTTACCCGCGCCGCCGGAAATCGTGTCGGCGGAATCTCCTCCGAAAATGGCTTCGTCGGATGCGTCCCCCGTCAGTATCGCGCCGCCGTCATCCGTGACCCGTGTGACCCGCATGTTCTGCGTTGCTGCGTTATCCGACAGGTCACGTGCAGTAACAGTGAAGTCGTCAATATAGGCGCCCGTTCCGGCCTGATATGTGAGGGTCTGAGTATTGACGTTGAAACTGATGCTGCCGTAATCGACGCCATCCGTTGTGACCGTTATCTCTTCGCCGTAGTTGTCCGAAACGACGAAGCCGATGCTCACCGCCTCGACATCCGACGACAGGATCAGATTTCGAACCGAAAGCTCGGGCGCGCTCGTATCGCCGAGAGAATCGATCGCGGCCGCCACGTTCAATCGGCCGCCTGTTACGGATCTACCGGATAGGCTCGAGACACGATCGACGTTATCGAGGATTGCATCGATCGCCTCACTGTAGGTCAGTTCCGGATTTTCCGACAACAGCAGTGCGATGGAACCGGTCACATGGGGCGCCGCCATGGAGGTTCCGGAAAGCGTTCTGTATCCGCCGCCCCGATAGGTCGAATAGATGGAATGCCCGGGTGCCCCGAGGTCTACCGACGTGGCTCCATAATTGGAGAAATAGGACAGGGAATCCGTACTGGTCGTCGACGCGACCGAGACGATATTGGCATGCGTGAAACTGGCAGGATAACTGGCGTAAGAGTTTTCGTTACTGCTGCCGTTGTTGCCGGCTGACGCAACGAAAATAGAGCCCGCATCGCGCGCTTCGCTGATGGCGGTAGAAATAGAGGTGTAGTAATGACTGTAACCACGCCCGCCATAGGAATTGTTGCTGACCCGCGCGCCCATCATCGTGGCATAGCGGATGCCTTCGACGATGTCGGCGATTGACCCGCTGCCACCCCCATCCAGCACCTTGACCGCCATCAGGCTGGCGTTCCACGCAACGCCGCTGATGCCGATGCCATTGTTGCCCTGCGCCGCGATTGTACCGGCGACATGGGTGCCGTGACCGTTGTCGTCGTCTCGCGAATAACCCGGCCCAATTCCCCGATTGTTTACAAAATCGTAGCCGTTGTAATCGTCGATATAGCCATTGCCGTCATTGTCGATCCCATCGCCCCAGATCTCACCCTCGTTGACCCACAGATTGCCCTGCAGATCGGCATGGTCGAGATCGATGCCGCTATCGATGACCGCAACGGTGACATCCGCGCTGCCGGTCTGCTTGTCCCAGGCATCATAGGCACCGATTCTCTGCAGCCCGTAGAGCGAGCCGACATTGGGATCATTCGGAATGGCCCGCGCTTCAAAATCGGAACCCGAGACTTCCTGTGATAGCGCGTTCGCGGGCAGGACATCGGATTCGAACTGGAAATCGACACTCAGTTGACCGTTGAGTTCGGCAATCCCCGTCAGGCCGAGTTCCTCGAACAAGTCGACGCCGGCGGCGGCATCGCCTTCGATGTTCCAGAACTGGATGGTGCCATCGGCGCCATAAACGATCTCGGCGCCAAGGTCCTCCTGTGCTTTCAGAAGGGCACCGCGCGCATAGCCGCGCGAAAGATCAACCAACAGGTCGACGCCTTCGTCATTTCCATCGTCCGACGCCTCGGAAAGACTGTCGGCATCCTCCGCGACGTATGAAATCTCGACCCTTTCCACGCCCGAAAGTGACGCGGCACCAACCTGGTCGGATCCGATCGCAACGGAACCAGTCTCTACGTCCAGGCGCACAATGTCGAAGCCCGCGCCGCCGCTCAGTTCTGCGTCAAGTGTGTCTGCCAGCAGGATATCGTCCCCGGCACCGCCATTGAGGATATCCGCGCCGACACCGCCATCCAGCGTATCATCCCCCTGAGCACCGACCAGAACATCGTCCCCGGCAAGGCCCTCGACCGTGCCGCCTTCGGTCCAGGCGAACAAGGTGTCGTCGCCGGCCGTTCCCGCCACATCGATCACTTCCCGATAGGACAACTGCGTGACGAAGATGTCGAAACTGGGACCATCGCGCCAGGAAACGAGGAACTGTTCTGACGCCTCATCGAATACCAATGTGAGGTCCCTGAGACCCATATTGGCGGATTGGTGAACGATCTCCGGCTCACCCAGGAGGTCACCATTTTCCGACATGACCTGTACCAGGACCTGTTCCCGATACGCCCCGCCGCTGGGCAAGCGTTCGGTCCAGCCAACGACATACGAATTGTTCGGGAGGTGCGTTATCTGGGCTTCGTTAAGATAGAGTGACTCGCCCTGCTGTGTCGCAACCGTCGTGACATCGCCCAGAAGTGCGCCATCGGCTGAGACCACGGCGGTCTCGATCGTCTGGTTTGGTCTCGGAAAGGCGGAATGCCTGGGCTGCCAGGCAAGCGATACATTGCCGTTCGACAACTCGGTAAGTTTGGCAGGCGTTGTTACGCTGAAAGTGTCGAGTACTACGGCATCTGCCCGAGCCGTCCCATCCGCATCGAACAATTGAACCTTTACGGTCGTATCGTCCTCAGCAGGGGTTCCCAGACTATGGTCTTCTGACCAGGTTAGTGCATACCCGCCGTCCGAGAGGGCCAGGACCTGCGGATAGCCGACAATGTGTCCTGGTGTGGCGGAAAGCAGTTCGACCGGCTCGCCAATAGTGGCGCCGTCGGATGAGAATCTCTGAACATGAAGCTCATGGACTTCCGGACTTCCCGCCTTCGAATGACGCAGGAAAACAAATCCCCCATCCGGATGAGCCTCCAGATCGAAGTAGGAAGGCGTATTTCCTTCCCACATGACGATCGGCTCACCGATCGGTTGTCCGTCCGATCCGACAATGACGGCAGTGGCATTGTAGTCCTGAATGTAGAACGGATTGCCTCTCCAGGCGACGACCGCATTACCGCCCGCGAGCTGCACCGCATCGATACCGCTTTTGAATTCAGGTGATTCAAACAGCACGACTTCATCGCCGACCAGGGTCCCGTCAGGCTGATGGGCTCTGAAATGAATGGATTTCGTCGGCGCCTCCACCCAGAAGGTACCGATATTGCCATCACCGAACTTCGCCGATGCTTTCGATTCCGCCTGCGAATACCGGCCCGTTGAATCGAAGGCCTCCCCGGAACTCTCCAACGTTGCTTGCGGCCCCACGACCTCCAGCGAAACGGTTCGGTCCACATGGGCCCCGGAATCGTCCGTCAAACGGATCGAAAAACTGTCGGAACCGAAGTATCCGGTGTCAGGTTGATATTGGACCTGGCCGTCCGCGTCGACCGTCACGGTGCCGTGCGAAGGCGCGCCGGCTACGGAGAATGTGGACCTTTCGAAATCGGATACCGTCGTCTCCAGTGACCAGTTGGCAACGGAGTCTTGGGCCAGACGCACCGTCCGGGCGACCAGGTCCGGAAACTCGAATACATCCTGCACCTGGACCGTAAGGGTCGTGGTGTCGCTGGCCGACGCGGAATCGGTGACGAGGGCAACGATTTCGTGCGATTCCGCCGTTTCGAAATCCAGCGTGCGGGCAACAGAGACGACACCCGTCGAGGCGTCGATGGAGAATCGACCATCCGCATCGTTGACCAGGGAAAAACTCAAAACATCCCCGAAATCCTGATCCGTGCCGGACAGTGTTCCGACGACGGAGCCGACACTGACATCCTCGGAGACGCTCAACGTCGCCGGGTTGAACACCGGCGCATCGTTCAGATCGTCCACCGCAACGGTGAAATCCTGCGTCAGAGTGGCCCCCGTGCTGCTCACTGCAACCGCCGTCAGGGTGTAGGAAGCCTGTTCCTCGAAATCCACGGCACGGTTGGTCGTGACCGCGCCGCTGGTCGCGTCGATGGAAAACAGCCCATCGTGATCGCTCATCAGCGAATAAGTGTATGTCTCACCGCTAAGATCCAGCACGGAAACATCGGCGGCGGCCTGGACCTGCGGATTGTTTTCGTCGATCGATTGCGGCGTTACATGCAGTTCAGGCTCACCGGAGGCCGTCACCGTTCCGTCGGCAAATGCCAGATATTCCGTGCCGGTGAGTGCGGTTGTCCCGTCCCGCCCGGCCACGCTGTCCGTGACGGTTACCGTGCCATCGACAACGCTGATGGCATAATCGGCGAAGTTCGACGTGAAATGCGCCGTATCAATGCCATCGCCACCATGGAAGGTCTGGTCGCCGATCGATACATGGAGAGAATCCGCGTGGCTGGTTCCCCGGATCGTCAGATCTCCGTAAAGGAGATCCCCTTCGGCCAAACCACCCGCCCCGGCTCCCGTCCGAAGATCAATGGTGATCCCTTCATCCGACGCGCTGTAATCGACGACCGCGCCATATGTATCGACAAAGACCTCAGCGCCCGCCCCGGCCGAGATGGTTCCGCCGCTGGCATCCTCGTAAATGATGGTTTCGATGCCCGTGAAGGTAATCGTTCCAATCTCTGCACCGGACACGACCCCGTTATCCATGTCGACGTCGACCGACTGGGACAGATAACCGAGATGCAGGGTATCGCTGCCGGCGCCGCCGTAAACGCGGTCGGACCCGGCACCGGCGAAGATGAGGTCGTCGCCATCGCCGCCATAGATCGTGTCGTTACCATCGAGACCGATCAGCGTATCGTTGCCGGCATCGCCGCTCAGGAAATCATTGCCGGAATTGGCGACGGTCGACCCGGACTGGCCGATCAGGACATCGTCACCACTCTGGCCGAACAGCGAAAGGGTCGCACTGGAGGTCAGTATCCTGTCATTGCCCTGACCGCCGATCAGCCCCTCGATGCCCTCATACGTGTCGCCTTGCGCATCGCCGTTCGCGATCCCGTGCGGCAGTGCGATGGTCAGGTTGTCGGTTTCCGACTGGTAGGAAGCGTAATCGGTGCCGTCGCCGCCGATCAGCGTGTCCGCCCCGCCGCCGCCAACCAGCGTATCGTTGCCATCGCCACCGCTGAGTCGGTTGTCGTTTCCATCGCCGGTGAGCCTGTCGGCATGATCCGACCCCGAAAGTGCCTCGACATTGCTGAAGGAATCGACGGATCCGCCGCCGTCCGCCAGCGACACTGTCACCCCGGTCTGGCTGTCCTGATAGGAGACGGTATCGTACCCGTCACCGCCATCCAGGATGTCGACGGCACTGCCGCCGATCAGCGTGTCGTCGCCCCCGCCGCCGCGCAGAATGTCAGCACCGTCGCCGCCGATCAGCGTCTCCGACAGGGCGCCGCCAAGGACCAGATCGGCAGCCGATGACCCCTGAAGGGTGGCGCTGCCGACATTGAACTTGTTGACGACGAAGCTGACCGTGGCGGCAATTCCATAGGCGTTTTCGGCCCGTAGGTCGATGCGCTCGCCGTACTGACCGGCACCGGGCGTATAGTCGAAATAGCCCGTTTGATCGCCGACGATGTCGATCGTGCCGATAGATGGCGCCAGCGCGACGGACATCGTGATGCCCGCAGGATTCGCAATGTCGATATGGTGCCTGAAACTGCCCACATCCCCGGCCATATAGATGTTGCGCGCGGCCAGGATCGGGATGCTGCCGGTCGACACCGCTTCCAGGGCCGCATCGAGATTCAGCCGCCCGCCGGTGCGGGTGATGCCGTTCAGACTGGACAGGGAATCGGTGCTGTCCAGCAGGGCCTCGATGATCTCGCCATAGGACATGTAAGGGTTTTCGGCTCGCATCAGCGCGATGGCACCGGTCACATGAGGCGTCGCCATCGACGTGCCGTTCATACTGGCGTAGCCGTCATTCAGATAGGTGCTCAGGATCGATGTGCCGGGCGCTCCCAGGTCGACCGTGGTGGCACCGATATTCGAGAACGAAGACAGATTGTCGTTCGAATCCGTCGACGCCACGGCAACGATATTGTCCAGGTTATAGGTCGACGGATAGTGCGGGACGGTGTCGTTGTCTGTCCGGTAGTCATTGCCCGCCGCGGCCACAAAAATGCTGCCCGCATCCTGTGCCTGTTGAATGGCGGCCAGGATCGAAGAATTGTAAGCCCCCCGCCCCAGGAATTGTTGGTAACCTGCGCGCCCATCATGGTCGCGTATTGGATTCCGGCAATGATCGCCGACGTGTTCGTTCTGCCGGCGTCGCTGAAGATCTTCACGGCCATCAGGCTGGCGTTCCAGGCAACCCCGGAGACACCGATCCCGTTATTGCCCTCCGCCGCTATGGTCCCCGCGACATGCGTGCCGTGTCCGTGCCCGTCGCTGTTGGAGCCCGGGCCGATACCCCGGTTATTGTAAAAATCGTAGCCGTGGTAATCGTCAATGTAGCCGTTGCCGTCATTGTCGATCCCGTCGCCCCAGATCTCGCCTTCATTGACCCACATATTGTTGACGAGGTCGGGATGGTCGACGTCGATTCCGGTATCGATGACCCCGATGACCACACTCGATGCATCGGTGCGCCGCTCCCACGCATCGGGCGCCGATATCCGCTGCATGCCGTAAAGCGACCCGAAGCTTGGATCGTTGGGCGTGGCCGCCGCGGAAAATTCCGTTTGCGCGTCGGCGAGCAATTGCGCACCGATTTCCTGACTGCTGACGACGTCGGGCGCTTCCACATCGAGGGAGATTTCAGCATTTAGGTCGACATTCTGCGCGAAATCGTATTCCGCCAGCACCGCATCGACGTCAACTGCCTCGTCCAGCACGTCCCAGAACTGGATCGCCTCGCCCGCGCCATAGGTCACGACCGCGCCCAGCCGGTCCATGACCTGCGTCAGATCATGCTGTGAATACCCATCGCTCAGATTCACAATCAGATCGGGTCCGGCGACACCGCTCTCGCCACCCGAACCCGGTTCCGCGGAATCGGAAAGAGCACCCGAGAGCAGAATGCCGAAACGCTCTACACCGCTCACCGCCACGCTCTGGCCGCCGGAGGACACGGTTCCCTCGGCCGCCGACAATGTTATCGTCCCGCTGCTCGCGTCGATCAGCAGGGTATCCAGCCCGGCACCGCCGGACGCGGACGCATCGGCAATATCGGCGATCAGGACGTCGTCGCCATCTCCGCCATCCAGCGTGTCCCGACCATCCCCGCCGGTCAGCGTGTCGTCCCCGTCCCCACCGATCAGATGGTCATCGCCACCAAGCCCGGAAATCTCGTTGGCTTCAGCATTGCCGAAAACGGTTTCGCCGTCTTCGGTGACCAGCCCACCCTGATTTACAAAGTAACGGAAATTGGCGCCCCATTGCGCTATCAACGAGCCGTTGGCCGAACTCTCAAAGTACACATTTGTACCGGTCGGAGTGGCCGGGTCCGTTATCCGAATAGGGTCGGAAACGGGAATACCGTCCGAACTGTAAGGCTGCATGAAGGAGCCGACAGCACCCGAGTCAGGCGCATAATCCGCCCAGCCAAATACAAACCCGCCACCAGGCAAATCGACAACTTCGAAATTGCCGGTTTGGTTGGCATCTCCGAGCAAGACAATCTGTTCGCCGATCAAGCTGCCATCGGCCGCTACTCTCTGCGCAATCGCGCGATAGTTCCCGCTGCTACCTTCCTGCCAGTAGGCGACAAACCCACCGTCATCCAATGCGGCGACCTCGAGATAGGTCACATTGGTTTCGGTCAGCTCGATTTCGGGCGTCAGCGCCTGACCGTCTTTATCGTAGACGCGGGCGAAAGCCCCGCGCCCTTCCCAGACCAGGACAACACCACCATCCGGCAGCGGCTTCGCCACGGACAGAAATTCAAGTCCACTATGCGCCGTCACCGCAATTCGTTGCGTACGCGCCGATCCGTCGGCATTAAAAATCTGAAGGGCGATATCGCCAATGTTTCCATTAGGGCGATCCGTCCAAGTGACCGCATAGGCGCCATCGGACAAGACCGCGAAACTGTCATCCTGAGGCGACCACGTACCGCCGTTATCCTCGTCCAACCTGAGCTCGATCGGCGCAGCGGACGTTGCGCCACTTACATCCACCCGCTGAACAATACGCGAATATCCGATAGTAGATCCACTGCTCGACCTCCGACGTGCCATCCAATCCAGCACGGCACCTCCGTCGGGATGAGCCCGCAGTCTAAAGTTGTAAATATAGTAAGTTGAACTGAACGTTTCCGGCGGCAGTGAATTCACCCCCCCCACTTCCGAACCGTCCGGTGCATAAACTTGCGTGAAGTACGTTGCCCCCTGACGCCAAGACGCAAGAATCTGGCCGTTTGCAAGCAGCACGGCCCTGTCGGGTACGCGTCCGAGCACGCGCCACTCCGCGCCCCAATCCATCTCGCCACCTGAATTCCCGACATCCAACTGGATATCGCGTTCTATGGCAGTGCCAGAGCCATCTTCCACGCGAATCCGGAAAGAATCGCTGCCCTCATACTCGGCGTTTGGCGTGTAGGAGTAAGTGCCGTCCGCGTTCACGACCGCCGTACCGACCCCGGCTTGCCGCGTTAGCGAATAGGTCAATTCGGCGCCGCTTTCGGATACGGCCTCGAAGCGCGATTCCGCGACGGCACCGACCAGAAGCTTCAGATTTGGGGCGGTAAAGTCGATTGCGGCGGTGGCGCCCATGCCGCCGGAGGGGGTCGATTTTCCTTCCGACATGCCCTCAGGCTCCGAGCCGTGGCGTCAGAATTAGGGAAATACCCAACACAGGCTCTGGATACAGGCCTGACGTTTCCGATACAAAATCGGTCAAGTTTCCCGCCTCGCCGCTCGAATCTTGCCCCGAAACTCCCCCAGTCTCGAAACGACGATCCGCTCCACCCATTCACATATCCTAAATTTAATAGTTGCCTTGTGGGCCTTCAACTAAAAAGAGATGAAAAATTTCGGAAACCGCGCAGCGATCCGACAGTCTATCCATCCAGGATAACAATTTGATTTAAAACACTTTATGAATTGTCTCGACTTCTCCGGCGGAGGCGTCGGTATCTCAATACCCAGCCTCACTCGGCCGCCGATACCAACGGCAGCGTATTCCCGCCCTCATAAAGAGACGGTTTTGGGGTCGATTCGGCATAAGATTGTATGTCAGCGCGCCATTCGGGTCCGGCGGCAGCTACTCGGGGCCAGGGTTCCACGGTGTTGGACATGGAACGGTCTCAGGCAAACCCGGACATCGGACAGTGGTCCCAATGTGCCCCTTCTGGCGATTGCCGGCCGCGCTTATCTGACTTGCGGTTGTTCCGTCAGCCGGAACGCGCCGGAAGTACCCCTGCTTCGATCCTGGACGCACCCGGTTTTCCGGCAACATTCCCTATGGATGCCTCCGCGGTTTCGGAAATCCGAGTCAGATCCTCCGCGGTGACGATATAGGGGGGACAGACCGCCAGAATGTTTCCGATGACACGAAGCAGCACACCATGTTGCTCCATATCTTTGGCGACCGCGGCCGCATGATCCGCGCGATGAAACTCGATTGCGCCGACAAGGCCCACGGAGCGGACTTCACGAACGATATCATAACGTTCCAGCGTGATCAGGCGGGAAAACAGCGACCGCCCCAGCCGGGTCACATGAGAGGGAAGGTCCATCTCCTCGTAGATCCGCAGAGCCTCAAGCGCGACCGCCGCGCCCACCGGATGCGCGCCGAAGGTCACGCCGTGACCGAATGTGCCAAGGGCATGTGATCTCTCGGCAATGACGTTTCGGACCTTGGTCGTCATGGCAACCGCCGACATGGGAAAAACGGCACCGGTCATCTGTTTGGCCGCCGTGAGCAGGTCGGGCCTGATGCCATAGGTCTCGCACGCGAACCAGGCCCCGGTACGCCCGAAGCCGGTAATGATTTCGTCGGCGATCAACAGAATGTCGTTCTTGGCCAGGATCTCCTGAACACATTGCCAGTATCCTTCCGGCGGCAGAATGACCCCACCCGATCCCATCACAGGCTCCGCAATCATGGCGGCGATCGTCCCCGCGCCATGTTCGTCAATCGTTGCCGTCAGTTCCCGCCCGAGGCGCCGAACGAAGTCGGCTTCCGACTCCCCCGGTTCGTGCTCCGTGAGGTAATGTGGACGGCCGACACGAATGACATCGCTCAAGGGCAGATGAAATCCTTCGTGGCAGTAGGCCATACCGGTGAGCGCCGCACTGATATGGCCGGAGCCATGATAGGCCCCTTTCCTGGCCAGGATTTTCGACTTTCCGGCCTTCCCCCGGGAGATCTGGAAGTACCGGGCAAATTTGATTGCGGTCTCAACAGCCTCGGATCCCGACGTCCCAAAGAATACATGCCGCAGACCGCCCGGCAGTTTCTCGATGAGCCTTTCGGCAAGGGCGTTTGCCGGTGCGCAGGTTCGCCCCATGAAACTGTGGTAGTAGGCCAACCGGCCCAGTTGGTCGGCGGCGGCACGTTGCAGGCGCTCAGGGTTGAAACCCAACGATGCGCACCAGAGACCGGACACAGCGTCGAGATACTTCCTGCCCTCGGTGTCGAAAACATACGGCCCCTCCCCGCGAACCATTTCCTTCGGCTGGTCGGTCTCAGCGGCGATCAGATCCGTGAACGGGAGAATATGTGCCGTCATTGTGCGACTCGCGTTTTTCCGTCGAGTGTCAGAAGCGGCGCGTAGAGATCGGGTCTTCTGTCACGGAACAGGCCCCAATGCGCGCGCAGTTCGCGGATTTCCTCCAGATCGAAGGTGTGGGTAACGAAAGTATCGGAGCTGGTATCCGCCCGCTGAACCACGTCGCCCCTGGGGCCAGCGATGAAAGCCTGACCGAAATAGGTAACCTCTCCGAGGGAGCCCTTCTCCGTACCGACCCGATTTGAACAAACCAGCGGCATGATGTTCGCTGCCGCGTGCCCGCGCATGACGGTTTCCCAGTGATCGTGGCAGTCCGAACCGATCGCGGAGGGATAGAACAGGATTTCGGCGCCCTTGAGCGCCATGATGCGCGCGGCCTCCGGAAACCACTGATCCCAGCAGATCGCAGCGCCTATCCGGCCGTAAGCCGTATCGAAGACCTGAAAACCGGTATCGCCCGGATTTGAGTAGACCTTCTCGTAACATCCCGGCAGACCAAGCGGGATATGGCTCTTGCGGTAGATGCCCAGAAGCTCTCCATCCGCGTCGATCATGACGATCGTGTTGTAGTAGGCATTGTTCGCGCGCTCAAAGATGTTGGTCGGCAGGACGACCGACAGTTCTTTCGCAACCGCCCGCATCCGGGTCACTGTCGGCCCGTCGAGCCCTTCGGCCAGGGCGAAGAACTCCGGCCCCATCTCCATGAACTGGAACTCGTGATGCGAGAAGACCTCCTGCGGCAGGATGATCTGCGCGCCGGCCGCCGCCGCCTGTTGGATCAATCCCACCGCCTTATCGATGTTTTGCTCGACGTCCCTTGAACAGGACATTTGCATGGCTGCGACAGTTACCGGCATCGGGCCCTCTTCTCCAAAAAATCAGGTTGCTGACTGGAGAGTTTGCCATTTAAGAAATTCGGTCAAACGCCGAATTTTCAGAATTCACATGAGTGTTTGGAATGCCAATCGATATCCTATCCAACCTGAACGCCTTACGGGCCTTCGAGGTTTCCGCGCGACGGTGCAGTTTCACGCAGGCGGCCATCGAACTGAATGTCTCGCAATCCGCTATCAGCAAGCACATCAGCAATCTGGAAGCCGCCTTGGGGCGCGCGCTTTTTGTCCGCCACTATCGGCAGATCAGCCTGACAGAAGCGGGTCACGAACTGGCCGCGGCGACTACGGAAGCTTTCAGCCTGATCCAGCACGCGGCCAGGTCCGTTCCCGACGTTGAACCGGGACAGGTCAACGTTTACTGCGACGCCGATTTCGCTCAGCTCTGGCTGTTTCCCAGATTGCCTGACTTCGAATCCCGGAACCCGGCGGTTCGCGTCAGGATCAGAAGCGAGGTCGGACTGAACCATCCGCCGAAAGAGGCTTTTGACTGTGCCATCGTCTGGGGACGTGGCGATTGGTACGGCCATCGGTACACGCCCTTGATGACCAATTCTGTCTTTCCGGTCGCGGCACCGGACTTCTTCGAGGCGATTGCGCGTCCCGCAACCTTGAATGACGTTCGTTCGGACATGCTGATCCATGACAGATCGAGCCATTGGTGGTCAGCATTCCAGAATCTGGCCGACAGACCTTCTTTCGATCCACGGAAAGGAAGGGTCTATGATCAAACGGTTCTTTGTCTCGAAGCCGCGGCGCGGGGCGACGGTGTAACCGTCGGCGATGAGGTCACAACCCGGCCCTATCTTGAGAGCGGCCGCCTCACGATCCCGGTCAACGTGAAGCTGCCGACGCCGGATTCCTACTATCTGTTCTTGCCGGCATCCAGGGCACTTCCGGCGACCGCAATCGGCTTCATAGAATGGCTGAAGGCGCAGACCGAAAACCATAAGGGGTGGTGGCAAAGGTTCTGGGAAACCGGGAAAGACACACCTTGCGATCCGAAGAAATAGAGGATGCGGGAGGCAGCCAATCAACAGGACGGTCCGCATGGATGATGGAAGTTCCTGCGCCGCCAACAATATGGCCGCGTCGGAAAGTCAGCTTTCGGATTCGAGGAAGCCTTTCTGAACCTCCGCTTCCTGTTCCAGCATGATACGCTGGGCCGCGCGCATATGGGCTTCCATCGTGGCGCGCGCCGCCTCGGCATCACGGGATCGGAACGCCTCGATCAGCTGCTCCTGATAGGATACGCCGCGCTCCCGAAGCTCCGGGTTCGATCGGCCATAGATGCGTTTGCAGACGGTCAGGTCCTTCAGCAGCCGCACAAGGAACATGCAATAGAAGGACAACAACGGATTGCTGGAAAACCGCGCCAGGAATTCATGAAACTCCAACTCGGCATTACGCTGGCGCCGCTCCTCCTCGATCGAATCCGGCGGTTCGGAATACGCGCTCATCACACTACGCAGTTCGTCGATCTGTTCCGGCGTGATTGCCAGGGCCAATTCGTGAACCAGCTGCGGCTCCAGCGCGATACGGACCTCGTAAATGTCCGCGATGGAAATATCCTTGAAGAAGAAATGATTGGCCAGCAGGGCCCCGGCCTTGTCCTCGCTCACCTCGGTGATGAAGGCCCCGCCCCCCGGCCCGGTCCGGGTCCGGATCAGGCCCTGGGTCTCCATGACTTTCAGCGCCTCACGCGCGGTCCCTTTCGAAACCTGCAGCTGTTCGATCAGTTGATGTTCCTGGGGCAGCCTGTCGCCGGGCAGAAGGCCGCGCTGAATGATCCATTCCTTGATCGTTTCGGCCACCTGCTGCGGGCGGCTGCGCCCTTTCGGGTCCGCGCCGTCCGCCGGTTTGCGGCCCCTTCTACCGGGCTTAAGAGACGAGAGGATGGAAACAGGCTGCTTCATGATCGTCGGAAAAGCACCTCATACCGGGGGAATGTTCCCTGCATTCCCGAGTCGCATATGCACATCGCGCAGCGAATGCGCATCCGGGCGGCGGATGCAGCGGATCGGGCAATTCAGCCGTCGCCGCTTCCTTGCGATTCAGACCCCGCCCGACAACCGGTGCACTTTCCGCCAAGAGACATGTATAGGGGTGTTTGGGCTCACGGAAAATCGATTCCGCTCTGCCGACCTCCACAACACGACCGAAATACAGAACCGCGACACTGTCGCTGACCGCCTCGACCACGGCCAGGTCATGACTGATGAACAGATAGGTCAGGTTCATGGCGGACCGCAATTCCGCCAGCAGATTCAGCACCTGCGCCTGGACCGACACGTCGAGCGCGGATACCGGCTCGTCCAGCACCAGAATGCGCGGCGAGGCGGCAAGTGCCCGGGCAATGCCGATGCGCTGCGCCTGCCCGCCTGAGAATTCATGCGGATAGCGTGTCAAGAATTCCCGGCGCAGATTGACCGCGTCGAACAGTTCGGAAATCCGCGCCTTTCGCGCCGCCTCGTCGAGCCCCAGCAGATGGATCAGCGGCGCCTCCAATATCTCCCGGATCGTCTTGCGCGGATTGAGAGACGAGATCGGATCCTGGAAGACGTACTGGATCAACCGGCCGAACGCCGCCGGGTCACCCGCCTGGTCGGCCAGGCTCCGTCCCTCGATGACAATGTCACCCTCCGTTGGCTCCAGCAGCCCGACCAGCATCCTTGCCAGGGTCGACTTTCCGCAACCGGATTCCCCAACGATTCCCAGCGTCTCGCCCCTTGGAACCTTCAGGGAGACGTCGCGCACGGCGTGGACCGACGGTTTCGCGCGCCCCATCAGGGTACGCCCGCCGCCGAAGGTCTTCCTGAGGTCTGTGACTTGCAGTGCCAGTTCCGTCATGCCGCATTCTCCGGATACAGGCAGCGGACCGCATGGGCCTCACCGTCCAGGTCGATTTCGCCGGACCGGCAGACCTTGGTTGCCTTGTCGCAACGCGGCGCGAAGGCGCATCCCGCCGGGAGACGGTCAACCGGCGGCGGCAGGCCGGGGATCGCCGCCAGTTCACGTCGCCCACCGCCCAGTTCCGGCACACAGGCGATCAGCCGTTTCGTGTAGGGATGGCGCGGATCGTCCAGCACATCGTCGGTCGCCCCGGTCTCGACGATCCGTCCCGCATACATGACCGCCACCCGATCGCACAGTTGGGAGACGACACCGAAATCGTGTGTAATGAAGACTAGGGCCAGTTTGCGTTCCCGCCGCAGATCGTCCAGCAGGGCCAGAATCTGGGCCTGAACGGTCACATCCAGGGCCGTCGTCGGTTCGTCCGCGATGATCAGGTCCGGATCGTTTACCAGCGCCATGGCAATCCCCACCCGCTGACGCATGCCGCCGGACAGTTCATGCGGATAGCATTTGGCCCGCGATGCCGCGTTCGGGATACGGACCTTCTCCAACAGGGACACCGCGTGATCCCAGGCCGCCTGTTTCGACATCGACTGATGGCAGGCAATCGCCTCCACCATCTGATCGCCGATCGTGTAGAGCGGATGCAGCGTCGCCAGCGGATCCTGGAAAATGTAGGCGACCTTTCCGCCGCGCAACCGGCGCAGCCCCTCTTCGGTCATGGACAGGGTGTCTTCGCCTTCGATGCGGACCGCCCCGCCGGTCACAACGCCGGGCGGCGACGCGACCAGTCCCAGAAGCGACAGGGCCGTGACGGACTTTCCGGACCCGGATTCACCGATGATGCCCAGACACTCGCCGGCTCGCACCGTCAGGTCGACGCCGCCAACCGCGCGGTAAACACGTTCCCCGACATGAAACTCCGTCCGCAGACCTTCGACGGACAGCAGCGCATCGGCCCCGGCTTCGGCCGGCGGCGGCACGTCACGCTCGACACGGGTGGCGGCGGCGGGCCGCAGCAGCGCGCCGGATCGCAGGCGCGGGTCCAGCGCATCCCGGATACCATCGCCCAGCAGGTTCACGCTCATCACGATGACGAAGATCATCACACCTGGCACGATGGAAGCATGCGGCGCGTTGATCAGAAGCTTGCGCCCCTCGCCCAGCATCGACCCCAGGTCCGCTTGCGGCGGCTGCGACCCCAATCCAAGGAACGACAGGCCGGCCGTCTCAAGGATCATCCAGCCGATGGTCGTCGACATGGCAATGACGATGACCGGCAGGACGTTGGGCACGATTTCCGACCGGATGATCTGAAAATCGCTCATCCCGGACAGGCGTGCGGCATCGACGAATTCGCGATGGGCCAGGCTGACGGTCACGCCGCGGATATTGCGGGCAAAGAAGGGAATGTTCACGACCGCAACGGCGTAGAGGGCGTTCAACAATCCGGGCCCGAGCACGGCAACAATCGCCAGCGCCAGCAGGATGTAGGGAAAGGCCATCAACATATCGATGCCGCGCATGATCAGCCCGTCGGTGCGGCCGCCAAAATAGCCGGCGACGATCCCGATGGCGGACCCGATCACCGCCGCGATGACGGCAGCGGCAAAGCCGACCGCAAGGCTGAGCTGTGTCCCCCAAAGAAGGCGAGACAGCAGATCGCGTCCCAGATGATCCGTTCCCAGGAGCGCGCGTTCCGAAAGCGGCCGCATCAGCCGGTTGGCCGGGTCGGTGGCATCAGGATCGGCAATCGGCAGGATCGGTGCCAGTAACGACAGCAGGACCACGACAAGGAGAACGACCCCTCCGAACGCAGCCAACCGGTTCCGGGCGACGAGTTTCAATCCAGTCATCGTCGCCCCCTCAGGTCTTGACCCGGGGATCGAGCCAGCTTTGCGCCAGATCCGCCATCAGGTTGAACAGAACATAACTGCCCGCGACCACGACCACACCGCCCTGCACCAGCAGGATGTCCCGAGTGGAAATCGCCTGAACCAGCATCCGGCCCACCCCGGGCCACTGGAATACCGTCTCGATATAGACCGCGCCGCCAAGGACAAACCCGGCCTGGACACCGATGACCGGGATGACCGACACCAACGCCGCCTTGAAGGCGTGGCGGTACAGGACACGGGATTCACGGACACCCTTGGCGCGCGCCGTACGCACGAAATCCTGACGCAGCACTTCCAGCATGGCGGAGCGGGTCAACCGTGCGATGACGCCGGTCGCCACGACGGACAACGTGATGGCCGGCAGTAGCAGGTGACGCAGCAGATCCGGCAGGTCGCCGCCGCCATAGATTGCAAACATGCCGCTGGCAGGCAGCAAACGCAGTTCGACGGAAAATAACAGGATCAGCAGCAGGCCCAGCCAGAAGGACGGGATCGAGATACCGATCAGCACAACGAAGGTCAGTATCTTGTCGGTCCAGCCGTATTGCCGCGCCGCTGTCCATATCCCGATCAGCAAGCCCCAGACAGTGCACAAGATCAACGCCGCACCAGCCAGGATCAGGGTTGCGGAGAACCGCTCCAGCACCTCATCCAGAACCGGGCGGTTCAGACTGTAGGACCGCCCGAGATCGCCCTGAAGCAGATTGCCAAGCCAGATGAAGTACTGTTCGGGCAAGGTCCGGTCGAGGCCGAGCTGCCGGTTCAGTTTCTCGACATTCTCCGGAGTGGCGTAGGAACCGAGGATCGCCGTGGCCGGATCGCCCGGAATCAGCGCCATGATTGCAAAGACGATGACCGTAAGGCCGATCAGGACGGGCACGATCGCCAGGAGGCGTCTCAGAACATAAAAATGCATGCCGGGCCCCCGTTTGGCGGAGTGCGGGCCTGATAGCGGACCGGAACGACACCCGGCGGGTGCCGCCCGGTTCGCCACCTCGGGACGTCAACCCTTTTCCACGTCCTTCAGAAGCAGGAAGAAGGACGGTTGCAGGCTGAAACCGGACACCAGATCGGACGTCGCGGCATTCTGCTTCCAGTTCGCGATGAAAGCCCACGGGGCATCTTCATACACGATCTCCTGCATCTCTTGATACAGTTGCGCCCGCTTTTCCTGATCGGTCGCGCTGCGCGCCGCTTCCAGCAGCTTGTCCACCTCGGGATTGGAATAATAGCCCGAATTGAACCCGCCCTTGTCCGGCCAGGCATCGGTGCGCAATGCCAGATATGGCAGCGTGTCCGGATCGTTCGTCATCCAGGCCATCTCGGCCATGTCCGCCTTGCCTTCCAGACCGGGATTCACCTTGCCCAGGAAGGTATTCCACTCATAGGTCTCGATGGTGACATTCAGACCGATCTTGGCCAGATCCGCCTGGATGGCGGAACCCATCGGCACCGGATCCAGCATGCCGGACCCCCCTTCGGTGACATAGAAGGTCAGATCCGCGCCGTCATGGCCGGCTTCCTTCAGCAGCGCCTTCGCCTTTTCCGGATCGTAGGGATAGGGCTGAAGCGACTCGTTATACGCCCAGGAGAATGCTGGCGGCGTCGGACCCGACGCGACCTCGGCGGTTCCCTGCAGGATCTGATCGACCAGCGCCTTCTTGTCGATGGCGTAGTTGATCGCCTGGCGCACACGCTTGTCGGCGAAAGGCCCTTCCTTCGCGTTCAGGATCAGGAACCAAAGATGCGGGCCCGCCTGCTCATGCAGCCTGAAACCGTTGCCGTCGAAGGAAGATACGGAATCCGGCGGAATCTCCACCATCACATCAATGCCGCCGGACAGCATTTCAGCAACCCGGGTATTGGCATCGGTGATCGGCCGGAAGACAACCGCCTCCAGAAACGGTGCACCATCCCAGTATGCCTCGTTTCGGGTTACCACGACCTTGGCGTTGGACTCCCACTCCGCGAATTTGAACGGACCGGTCCCCACCGGCGCGCGTCCGAAATCCTTGCCCTTCTCCGCGATCGCCGCCGGAGAAGCGATCAGACCGGTCGGATAGGCCAGGTTCGACAGAAACGGCGCATAGGGCGCATCCAGCGTGAACTTGACCGTATCGGAATCCACGGCCTCGACATCCTGAACCGCCGAGAAGAAGAAGGACAGCGGGAACGGCCCCGTATCGTGATACGGGTGGGTCTCGTCCAGCATGCGGTCGAAATTGAAGACGACCGCCTCGGCATTGAAATCTGTGCCATCGTGGAAGGTCACGTCGTCCCGTAGCTCGAACGTGTATTCCGTGCCGTCATCGCTGATCGTCCAGCTTTCCGCCAGGGCCGGCTCGACCTCCAGCGTGCCGTCCTTGTAGCGGACAAGACCGTCATAGACGTTCATCAGAATCCGGAAATCGTTCACCGCGGTGACCGCCGCTGGATCCAGCGATTTCGGCTCCGCGATCTGCCCGACGACCAAAACACCGGGAGGCGTCTGAGCCTCCGCAGCCTGTGCGGCGAAGGCGGCCGCCGCCAGCCCCACCCCCAGCCGAAACTTCTTTAGAAAGGCCATTTTCGTCTCCTGTTAGCACACCCTGTTATACTTTTTAATTATCATAATAAATTTGCATCGACAAGTTTATTATGATAAATTCCAACAAAATGAAATTGCGGTTGGAAAGCATAAACGTGACCTTCTCAATTCTTGCGATGGATCAGGCTACAGGCATGATAGGCGGTGCCGCGGCGACCGGTAATCTTGCCGTGGGCGGATGGGTCCTGCGGGCGGCATCCGGCACAGGAGCCGTCGCGACCCAGGGATACAGTGTCAGCCCGCTTTGGGGGGACCGCGCCCTGTCCCTTCTCGGGGACGGCGTATCGGCGCAGGAAGTCGTGGACAGAGTGACCGGTGAAGATTCCGGGCGCGAATATCGACAACTCTCCGTACTGGACCGAACCGGCGGTGTCGCTGCCTGGACCGGTCAATCCAACAATGACGCGAAGGATCACATTCTGGGTGCCGGCTTTGTCGTCGCCGGCAACTGGCTGACCAATTGCACACTCCTGGAAAAGATGGCCGAAACCTACATCTCCACCGATGCAACGGTCTCACCGGAATTCGGATGCCGTCTGATCGACGTCTTGCGCGCGGGTACATTGGCCGGCGGCGATGCACGGGGGATCATGTCGGCTGCAATCCGGACCGTTCATCCGAAATGCCCGCCGGTCGACCTGCGTGTGGATTATGACGACGATCCGCTGAAGCGGCTGCGCATGATCTACGACATGGTGATGTCGGAACCGTATCTCGGCTGGACCAAGGGGGTGCCGACCGACGAGGACCCATACCGATGCTGAACAGTAATATTTTGCCTGACACTGTCGGCCAGGAACTGATGCGACGCCTTGATGCGATCGCCGAAATCTCTGAACCCGGCCCCGGCGTGACCCGCCGCCCCTTCACGGCGGAACACCGGCGCGCGGCCGCCATGATCGAAGACTGGATGACCCGGGCCGGAATGACCGTCCGGACAGATGCCGCCGGCACGATTGTCGGCCGCAGGGAAGGCCCACCAAACGCGCGAACCCTTCTGGTCGGGTCCCATCAGGACACGATCCGGAGCGGCGGGAAGTATGACGGCATGTTCGGTATCGCCCTGCCGATCATTGTGCTGGAATGCCTGAAGGACGCGGACCTGCCCTGTTCGGTGGAGGTCCTGGCCTTTGCGGATGAAGAAGGCGTGCGCTTTCCGACCGCCCTGATGGGGCCGCGCACGCTGGCCGGCACATTCAATAAGGCCGATCTGGCCGGCAAGGACAAGGATGGGATCGTACTGGCGGACGCGCTGAAAGAGTTTGGCGGCGATCCGGAGAACCTGTCCGCGAACCGCCGGAACCCGTCTGACCTGATGGGCTATGCCGAGGTTCACATCGAACAGGGACCGGTACTGGAATCAAAGGGGTTGCCCGTCGGTGTTGTCACCGCCATCTGCGGCATCGAACGCTGGACCATCGAAATCGGCGGCCAGGCGGCCCATGCCGGCACCACCCCGATGGAGCTACGACGGGACGCCCTGGCCGGCGCGGCGGAAATCGCCCTGTCGATCGAAAGCTATTGTCGATCAGTGGACGGTCTGGTCGGGGTCGTCGGCGCCATGACCGTTACCCCGAACGTCCCCAATGCAATTCCCGGGTCGGCGCGGTTCACCATGGAACTGCGGGCCGCGCAAGATGCTGTACGGGAAGAAGCTGCGGGCCTGCTGACGGCCAAGGCCCGCCGGGTCGCGTCCGAACGCGGGCTGACGATCGAACTGAACAAGACCTATGCGCAGAAGGCTGTGCCCTGCGACGCCACCTTGTCAGACAGGCTGGCCGACGCCCTGACGGATAGCGGCTACGAGCCTTTCCGGCTGATGTCAGGTGCCACGCACGACGCGTCCGCCATGTCGGATTTGTGCCCGGTCGCAATGTTGTTTACGCGCTGCACGAACGGTCTCAGCCACCATCCCGCAGAGGCGATTACCATTGAGGACGCCCAGGCCACCGCCGAATGCTTCGCGCATTTCCTGATGTCGGCCGATGCCGACTGAGCGCCCGACGTGGCGGAATAACCGCGGCTCCGGGTGGCGCAGATCGTCAGCATCAGAAACAAGGTCTATCTATTTGATTTAATGAGAAATACACGAATGTTCCGAACTGCAATTTGCGGTTCGGTAGCCGGCTTCACTCTTTTGGTCGCAGATTGTTTTGAACATCCTTCGGCAAGGTGTTCGCCGTATCCCAGCCGAGGCCCAGAATGGCGTCCTGGTCGATCCAGGCAAGCCCGTAGACCGGCCCGACCTTCTCGATTAGGCGGCCCTCCTCCGCCGACAAGGTAACCGCCGCGAACTTGGCTATCGCGGTTCGATTGAAATCCTCATAGATCGTTGCGAGCGGCAGATCCACGGCCTCGGAAAGTGGGACCGGAACCTCGAAACCACCGATGCCGACATAGAAAAGTTCCTGGTTGATCGACAGCGCACCGGACCGGATTTCGACGACAATGTCGGCCTTGCGTCTTTCCGACGCCAGGTTACCGCCCAGTTCGGCGATCCGGGAGCGGAATGTCCCGACCACATAGGGCTTGTCATAGCTTTCGAAGAATTCCGTATCCAGGAAAACAGACCTGCCGCCGAGACCGGAGAAATCCATTTCGGCGATGGCTTTGTCGGCAGCCGTCGAGATCAACAACTGTTCGTTCGCGGTCCGGTCGGGATCGGTTTGGCGGATGTCGGTACAACCGGCCAGCCCGACCGGCAGAACGAGGGCGGTAACAAGGGCAACAAGTCTTATATTCTGCATCTCTCCGACATGACGATAATCCACAGGGATTCAAGATCCGGCACGCCGCAACGAAAGTTGCGACGTGCCGGCACCGAAACGGGCCTGGGAGGAGCGGAGGGTAGTAGCTACGCGGCCCGTTCCGGAAGGACTTCCGCAGCCGCCTGCTTGCGTTCCAGCAGCATCCGTCGGGCCAGCGTCTTGCCATGTTCCACAGCAGGCTGGTCGTACGGATTCACACAAAGCAGATCGGCGGCGAGGATGGTTTCAAGCATGTAATGCATCATCAGCGCCCCCATGCAGCGCTCATCGATCGCATCCATATCGATCGTGCGCACCGGACAGCCATTTGCGATCAATGTTTCGGTGGTGGCCTGACGGGAAACCTCCATGAGATCACCCAGCGAGACCTGATCCAGGAAATCGAGGCGGGGATCCTCCAATTCGGCGCAGTCCACCGGACGCGCCAGCGGAGCGACCGGACCGCCAAGCACGGTGAACATCTTGTCACGCGGACCATCCAGCCACAGCTGCAGCTGGCTATGCTGATCGACAGGTCCGGCAGCATAGATCGGCGTCGTGCCCTTGCCTTCCTTGCCGAGGCTCTCCGCCCAAAGCTGGCGATACCAGCGCGCCAGCGAGCCGAGACGGTCGGAATAGGCCAGCATCATGGAGCAGCTGATCGAATGGTAGCGTTCCAGGCCGACGGACACCGCTGCGCCGACCGCCGGTGCGCTGTCCATGGGACGTCCGGCATCAAGCGTACGGAACAGGATCTCGCGGGCCCCTTCCCGCACTGCTTCGGCATCCAGCCCTGCGATCAGCGACGGCAGCATGCCGACGGTCGTCAGCACTGAGTATCGGCCGCCGACGTCGGAATCATGTTCCAGCACCGGCAGACTGTATTTGTCCGCAATGCGTCGCAGCGGGCTGTCGGCGTTCTGGGTCACCACGCTGAACGCCTTGCTGGTCCGATCCGGACCGACGGACCGCAGAAGCATCGGCAGGACGGTCAGCGTCTGAAGCAGCGTTTCGGACGTACCACCGGATTTGGAAATCGCGATGAATCCGGTCCGGGACAGGTCCAGGGAATGCAGCAATTCGTCGAAGCTGTAGGGGTCGATATTGGTGACGATATGCATGCGCGGGCCACGCTTGCGCTCTGTGAAGCCAATGTTCGACATGTTGTAGAGCGCCCGCCCGCCCAGGCTCGAACCGCCGGTCCCTAGGATCACGACATCGCTGAAACTGGCGCGATAGCGACCGGCAATTTCCTTCAGTCCTGGCCAATCATCCTCGCGTTCTGGAACCCGCAGCAGGCCGATGCTGCCGTCATGATAGGCCTTGCGCAGGCGCCCAAGGGCCGGGTCCAGTGCGTCGAGGAAGAAGGACAGCTCACTTTCGCTCAGTCCGAGTTCGACCCGGTCCCGTAGGCAGGCGGAAATATCCTGATGGTATGGCATTCGCCGACTCCCTAGTTATCCAGCCCGGCTCCATGCCGAGTGCTGCCCGTAAGACGAAAGAATGCGCTGCATGGTTCCCGCGGTATCGTCGCGTGCGATCGCGAAGGCGACCGTCGCTTCCAGGAGCCCCTCCTTCGTGCCGCAATCAAAGCGCTGACCATCGATCCGGACCCCATGGAACGGGGTCGCTGCCATCCGATCGCGCAGCGCGTCTGTCAATTGAATTTCAGAACCACTACCCGCCTTCGTCCGCTCCAGCGCGTCGAATATCCCGGGCTCCAGCACATAGCGTCCGATGATGGCGATGTTGGATGGCGCACGGTCCGGGTCCGGCTTCTCGACCAGATCCGAGGCCCGAACCATACGCCCCTCCTCTCCATCGATGGTCAAGACGCCGTACCTCGCGGTGTCCCGCCTTTCCACGTCGATCACTGCGGCGACATTGCCGCCCACCGCATCATGCGCGCTGATCAGATCCGCCAGGGACGGAGTGGATGACAGGATCACATCATCCGGCAGAATGACGGCAAAGGGTTCGTCACCGACCGCATGGCGGGCACACCAAATCGCATGTCCCAGCCCCAGCGGCCGGTCCTGGTAAACGAAGGTGGCCGAGCCTTCCGGAATAGTTGATGCTTCAACGATTTCAGCGAGGTCCAGCTTGCCAGACCGTTCAAGCATGCGAACCAGTTCCGGCTTGTGACCGACCTGGCTGGCGATGCTTTCCTTCCCGCGAGAAATCACAAAGATGAACTCCGTGATCCCGGACCGGACGGCCTCCTCGATCGCATAGCTGAGGATCGGCGTGTCGATGATCGGCAGCAGTTCCTTCGGAACCGCTTTCGTAGCGGGCAGGAAGCGTGAACCGAGCCCAGCCACGGGCAGAACAAGTTTTCGTACCGGTTTCATGGCCGTTCCTTTCTCGTCGCAGCAGCGTGCTTGATGAACATGTCAGGCACTTTCACGAACTGGTTCGACTTCCTGGCTCAGTCCGGATCGGGCCAGGGCGTCGTTTAACTGGTCCTGAAGTCGCGCCAGGGCGTCGGCATCGACCCCTTCACATCGCGCGACGAGTGCCGGTTGCGTATTCGATGCCCGCAGAAGCCACCAGCCGTCGTCGCCAACGACCCGGACCCCATCGATGTCGATCACCCTGCCGGCACCCTTTTGCAGACCACGTCCAACCGACTCGACGACATCGAATTTTGCTTCATCCGGGCAATCGATGCGGATCTCAGGGGTCGCCACGGTTACCGGCAACTCGTCTACGATTTCGTGCAGCGCCCGACCGTCTTCGGCCAGCGCCTCCAGGGTGCGCAGACCGGCATAGACCGCATCGTCGAAACCGTACCAGCGGTCGGCATAGAAGATGTGCCCGCTCATTTCCCCTGCCAACGGGGCGTTGGTCTCCTGCATCTTGGCCTTTACCAGGGAATGACCGGTTTTCCACATCAACGCCTTGCCGCCAGCGCGGGAAACCTCATCGAACAGCGTCTGGCTGGCCTTCACGTCCGCGATAATCGTGCGGCCGGGCAGTTTTCCCAGAACCTGTCGCGCGAGAAGCACCAGCAACTGATCCGGCCAGACAATACGGCCGTTCCGGTCGATCACGCCCAGCCGGTCGCCATCGCCGTCGAAGGCAAAGCCGATATCCAGCCCCCGATCGCCGACCAGGCGCTGAATCTGTTCAAGGTTCTTCGGCTCGCTGGGATCCGGGTGATGGTTCGGGAAACTGGAATCAACGGTGTCGTTGATGGCGAAGTTGCGCCCGGGGATGGCTTCCAGCAGGGCCTCCAGGATCTCGGCGACCGCACCGTTTCCCGGATCCCATCCGCAAGACAGGGTATCGTCCAGCCGGATGTCCCGGGTCAGCCGCTCGACATAGGCGGAACAGATGTCATCCCGATCGGTACGGCCGCGCGCCGAGACATAATCGCCCCGCATGGCACGCCGGCCGATGGCCTGAATTTCCTCCCCGAAGATCGCGGCCTTTCCCGCCACCATCTTGAACCCGTTATAGTCCGGCGGGTTATGTGACCCGGTCACCATGATGCCGCCATCCGTCTTCAGGTGATGGACGGCGTAGTAGAGCATCGGTGTGGGACCACAGCCGATCTGTCTCACCGTCAGGCCGCATTCGGCCAACCCGTCCGACAGCGCGCCGGACAGTGCCGGCGACGAGGAACGACCATCCCATCCGACGGCGATGGATTTGCCCCCTCGTTCCGCGATCTGACTGCCGAAGGCACGGCCGATCGCATATGCGTCGACGTCCTTCAGGGTCTCGCCATAGACTCCACGGATGTCATAGGCACGCAGAATGGAAGGGTGAAAGGTATGATAATCGGTCATCGGAGGCTCCCGAATTGAATGGCGACTTGATTACTCGGCGGCGCTGACTCGCGTGGCCGGCTCCGGCTGTTCCATCTGCCAGACCAGTTTCTTCACCCCCGCGAAACTGTCCGGAACGACCGAGACTGAATCGATCCCGGCCTCCACGAGAAATCGCGCGAACTCCGGGTTGTCGCTGGGGGCCTGCCCACACAAACCAACGGTTCTGCCATGGAGGTGCGCCCGCTGAATAACGGTCTCGATCGCGGTCCGCACGGCCGGGTCGTTCTCGTTGAACAGCGACGACAGGCGACCGCTGTCGCGTTCGACCCCCAGTATCAACTGGGTCAGGTCATTACTGCCGATCGAGAACCCGTCGAACAGTTCGCAGAAGGCATCGACCTGAAAGACGTTTGATGGGACTTCACACATGACGAGGATTCTTAGGCCCCGGTCACCGCGGGACAGGCCGCGGCGACGCAGCAGGTCCAGGACGTCACGTGCTTCACCCGTCGTCCGACAGAATGGCAGCATGATGTGAACATTCTCGAACCCCATATCGGCCCGTACCTTGCGCAGCGCCTCGCATTCCATGGCAAAAGCGTCCGCGTAGTCCGGATGCAGATAGCGGCTCACGCCACGCCAACCCAACATGGGGTTTTCTTCCGCTTGCTCGAAGACACTGCCGCCCAGCAGATCGCGGTATTCATTGGTCTTGAAGTCGCTGGTTCGAACGACGACAGGGTTTGGCCAGACCGTCGCGGCGATCTTTGCAATTCCCGTGGAAAGTTTTTCGATGAAATAGGCGCGACCGTCCTCGTGGGACCCGATCAGCGCCTCGACCTTCTCCCGGGTTGCCGGACAATCGACCATGGCAGGGTTCAGCAAGGCCGATGGATGTGCGCCAATCTGATTGGCGACGATGAATTCCAACCGCGCCAATCCGACCCCATCCGCCGGCAGGTTCCACCACTTTGGGGCACGCGTCGGGTCCGCCAGGTTCAGCATGACCTTGGTACGGGTCTGCCGGCAGTCGGACAGATCGATTTCTTCGGATTGAATCTCCGCGGCCCCGTCATAGACGCGGCCGACGGCACCTTCGCAGCAGGATACCGTAACCCCCATGCCGGTTCTCAACGTTCGCATCGCATTCTGCGCGCCGGTGATCGCTGGCAATCCCAGTTCCCGGGCCACAATTGCCGCATGAGAAGTCCGTCCGCCGTTTTCGGTCACGATGGCCGACGCACGGCGCATGACAGGCAGCCAGTTGGGATCGGTCATTTCTGTGACCAGAATTTCACCATCCCTAAAATCGTCTTGAAATTCCGGCGAAACCAGATGGCGCACACGGCCGGAAACCGCACCGTCCCCAATAGCGACACCATCGGCCAGAACCACACCAGTTCCGGCAACTCTGGTCCGCCGCAGAGTACTGCCGCTTCGCTTCGACACCACGGTTTCCGGTCGAGCCTGAACGATGAAAAGCTCGCCGGTCTCTCCATCCTTTGCCCATTCGACATCGACAGCATGTCCGTAATGGGCCTCGACCGCCTTCACCCAGCGGGCGAGCTTCAGGATGGATTGGTCATCCAGGCAGGCGCGACTGGACTTCTCATCAGGCGTATCGATTGCGCGCACAGTGAAACCAGCGTCGGACCAAACCGGCACGACCATCGATTTCTTCGATCCGATATTGCGATGAACGATCGGGGAGACATCGCGATCCAGCAGGGGCGCGAAGACCTGAAACTCATCCGGATCAACGCTGCCTTGAACGACGGCTTCGCCAAGTCCCCAGGCAGCAGAGATCACAACCGTATCCGGGTTGCCGGTTTCCGTGTCCAGCGAGAATGCGACACCGGCGGATCCGCTGTCCGACCGGACCATGCGCTGCACCGTGACAGACAAGGCCAGGTCCGGATCGTCGACGCCGTTTTCCGCGCGATAGGCGATGGCGCGCTCATTGTAGAGAGATGCAAAGCAATCCTTCACACGGCGCAGAATTTCGTCACAGCCACGCACATAAAGGTATGTGTCTTGTTGCCCCGCGAAGCTGGCATCCGGCATATCCTCCGCCGTCGCGCTGGACCGGACGGCGACCGGCAAGCTGCCATCGCCGGCCGCCTGCATCATGCCGTGATACGCATCGCAGATCTCGGCGGAGACACTGTCCGGCATCTCACCGCGCCGAAACGCTGCCTGTATTTCCGCGGAGACGATCTTTGCGTGATGCGCCGTAGCATCGATCATTTCGGTCAATTCCGAGATCTGACGCGTGAGGTCATTGTGTTCGACAAAGGCGCGATATGCCGCCGTCGTCACCGCAAACCCGCCCGGCACCCGAATTCCCGCTTCGCCCAGCTTGCCGATCATCTCTCCCAGCGAGGCGTTTTTGCCACCCACCATCGCGACATCACGCATGGAAAGATCGGACAGGGCGATTACGAGATCTTCCGTAGAATTGCGCATCGGCATCGTTCATTCCTTGGTCTTCGAGGCGGGAGTCCATGGCCGCAGGGCACTCAACACCCGACGGTTCGGAGACTCTCCGTTGCGTCCTCGCTGGTTCGTGTTGAATTCGGCTCCGGAAGCGGGCTTATCGCCCTAGTGCTGATTCCGGCTCGCTTTCGCTCAGGCGTCGGACCGGGCCTCGACACTGCCTTCCTGATCCAAAGACGGCTCGTCCGGCGCGTTGGTTCCGTCCTGAGGGGAACTTTCAGTACTTTGGTCGAGCGAAATCCCCTTGGTCACCAAACGCGCCATGTTCAGGAGTTCATTGCGTTGGACCTCGCCGATCATGCTGAAGGAACGCCCATCCGCATGCCAGAACAGAAGCGCCAGCGGCCCCTCCTGCCGAACGGAGACCTGCTGCTTGTCGGCACTTTCCGTGCCGCTGTAGTAAAGTGACAGCCGACGTCCTCTCTTCCCTTCATAAAGCAGATGCACGGCATCCACCGGGTCGCCGGACACCATTCGGGTCTCCACGAGGTCGAAGCCGAATTTCGTAAAGTCCGGCACGATTTCCGGCATCGCATCGCCGGACACCTGTTCGGCCCGGTCCGACGACCTGGTGACAGGAACGGCCTCCGCTACGGCTTCCTGGGACTTGGTCTGCGACACCCGCTCCGGCGACCCAGGGCGCAACAGCGACTGGACCGCAGCCTGCTGCAGGCCCAAAGGCTCGGACCGGAACAGGCTTTCCTCATGGACGAAAACCGCCAGCGCAACCGCGGAAGCAGCGACCATCCCGAAAGGTACGATCCGCATCGCCGCTCCACGTTTCGGCTGATCGAGCTGTCGCTCGATGGCACGGCCGAGTTCCCAGGTAAGATCGTGTTTTGGCTCTCCGGCCCGTGTGGCGACCTCGCATTTGATTGCTTCGCGCACCGCGATCATGCGCAGCACATTTTCACGAAGGTCTCGGTCGTTTGCGATAATCCCTTCGACCCGCCTCTCAGTCTGGGGATCCAGCCGGCCGTCCGCGTAATCCTCCAGCAACTGGTCACTGACCAAGGGTATTGTATTGCCGGCCTGGTTTTTCATTTCACGCCTTCCTCACCATCGAAACGGAATCTGTCTCTACTGCGGCCGGCGGCATGCCGTACCGGGGCGGGTCGAGGGCATCACGCAGGGCAGCTCGCGCCCGATGGAGCCTCGAACGCACCGTGCCGATCGGGTTGCCGGTGACCTCGGCGACGTCTTCGTAGGTCATCCCCTCCAGGCAGGACAGCAGGATGACCTCGCGCTGCGATGCCGGCAGGGCATCCAAAGCCGAGGAGATTTCCGCGCATCTCAACCGGTCCTCCTGACTCGGGGGAACGCTCAAGTATTCGACACCGTCGGCGTCCGAATCCACTTCATGGCCACGCGTCTTTTCCTTGCGGCACTGATCGATATGAACATTGCGCAGCGTCCTGAACAGATAGGCACGCAGGTTCGTCACCGTGTTGTTGCCCTTCAGATGCGCCAGCACCCGGCGCAAGCATTCCTGGACAAGGTCCTCGGCATCGACCGGATTGCCGGTCAACCCGGTAGCAAATCGGTGAAGGCTTCGAATATGGGCCTGCAGATCTTCCTGCCGATTCACGATGTTTCTCCCATGAAATGAAACTGCCGGAAACGGGACCTCCCGCGTCCGGGGCTGACCTGGCCAGCCTGGTACTGGGGGAAACTTGGCAATGTCGGGGAGACATTTCTGGGGCAAGGCCGTGACCTTGTTTGTCACAGCCCTGCCCCAGGCCTGTTGCGCGGATTTCCGGGGGTCAGGCTTGTTTCACGCGTACCGCGCGTTCGGCCTGCAGGCGTCTTAAGGCTACCGGATTGGACAGGATGGAACGTTGTTCCTCGCCATTCAGCGAGCGGCCGTCGTCATGCACCTTGGCCAGGATGCCCCCCTCGACACTTTGGCAAGCGTCATCCCCCGGCTCGGTTGCCAGCATGTAGAGGTGCAGTGAGGCCAGTTTCGGATCGTCGAGGATTCGGTCAACCGGATCGCCGGATTGCAGTCGACCCTCGTAGTTCCGCCGCAGGTCATTGGTCCGTGCCATGACAGGCGGCAAGACAGTCTGGTCCGTCGGAAGCAGGAGCGCCCGCCTGTCCCTGGGGACCCGACCGGTCCAAACGGCCAGAGGAATAGAGATCATTAAACCGGCCAGGATCGGAGACAGCCAAAGGTGCACACCCGTCGGCCAAATCACGCCGGAAACGGCAATGCCCGCTGCCAGAACCGTCTGAAAGGAGAAAGCCCGCGTCGCCTCCCCCCAGGACAGTCGGTCCTCATCGCGTTGCTGCGGATTCCAGTTGACGCCTCGGCCGAGCAGCAGACGAAAGATGAACGCACTGTGCCGCAACATGACGGTAGGTGCGATCAAGACTGAAAGTACCGTTTCCGTAAGGAAGTTGCCGACCAGGCGCGGCGCGGACTCCCGTCGTCGCATCAAGGCGGCACCGATCCCCAACAGCTTCGGAGACAGGATGAAGGTCAGTGTCGCGCCGAGCAATCCGACAACCAGCAGACTTTCCGTAGAACTGGCCCGTACAGACCAGGTTTCCCCGACATCACGCATCAGAACCGTTGCCGGGGAGAAAAGTGAATGGTCCAGAAAGGAGATCACCGCCGCGACGATGACGAACAGAAGCCAGATCGGGCTGGTCGCATAGGCCAGAATGCCGGTCAGGAAGTTGATCCGCGAAGCTGGGTGCATGCCACGGGCTGCCAGGAGCCAGGCATGCTGAAGGTTTCCCTGGCACCAACGCTGATCCCGCGCGATGTGCTGTACGATGTTCGGCGGCATTTCCTCATAGCTGCCGTCGATATCAGGGGCCAGCAGGACCTTCCAGCCGCGTCTCACCAGGAAAGCCGCCTCGACGAAATCATGGCTAAGAATTTCTCCACCCATCGGGCCCCGGCCCGGTAGCCGCGGTAGTCCACAGCTGTCCATGAAGGCCCGGACGCGGATGATCGAGTTATGCCCCCAGTAGTTGCCATGCGGATTGATCAGCGTGGCCATTCCGAAGGCGAGAATACGCCCGTAAACGCGGGACGCGAATTGATGCAATCGGGAAAACAGGGTCCGACCATTGGTTATCTGCGGCCAGGTCTGGATCAGGCCACATTGCGGGTCGGCCTCCATGCGGCGCACCAGTTCCGTGACACATCCGCCGGTCATGACGCTGTCAGCATCTAGCACGATCATGTACTTGTAGGCGTGCCCCCAGTTCTCGAGAAAATCTTTGATGTTTCCGCTTTTTCTCTCGGTTGGGTTTGAACGGCGGCGGTAGAATACCCGGTTCCGAAATGACGGATTGGAGATCAACTCCAACCACGCCATTTCCTCACGTACCGCGATGTCCGGATCCCGGGTATCGCTTAGAATGTAGAAATGAAACTTGGCGAGGGCACCGGAAGCGGCGATCGATTCGAGCGTCGCCTGAATGCCGGCCAGCACCCGTGCCGGATCCTCATTGTAGACGGGCATGACAAGCGCCGTTACCGGCCAGTCAACGAGGTCTGGTGCCGTGTTTTCGCCGGATCCCGCTTCGGCACGTCGCCCCCATGCGTCGCCTGCCATACGGCCGATGCCGAACACCATCATCCAGAAATTGCTGGCGATCCAGGTAAACAGCAGGGCAAACAGCGTGACCAGAGCTGCCGCGGCGATATAGGCCGCCACGCTATCCGGACGAAGCAGCGACACCACGATACCGATCCCGCCCGTGGCGCAAAGGGCGACCAGGCACAGATAGGTCCGGCGCAGCCAGATTGTGGCACGGTTCGGAAGCACCCAGTTCGCGGGGTCCGGGTCATGCGGTACAGCCGCCAAACGGCGGGCCTCATCGCTGGAAGTCATGCCACGCTCCTTTCCCGATCGCAGAACACTGGGTATCCGAAGTCAGCCTCCAGCCACGCGGGGAGTGTCCGCCGGCGCCGAGACACCGGGCGGCAGACGAAAAGAGACCTCCTGGACCGGCATCGGAACACGCCTTTCGATTGTCGGAATTCGTACCAGATCATCATCCGCCTCCAACCGGCTGCGCGGTCCGACCGAACCGAGCAGCAGGCGCATCTGGCTGTCCGTCGAAGGATTGATAGAAAACATCAAACGACGCCGCGCGGTATCCGGGTCGGTCGTGTCACTGCCCGGTTTCGCGCCCAGACGATCACACAGCACACGCTCGACGCTCGCCAGCATGCGAACGGCCAGCACGCGCTCGTCCTGTGAACGTTGGTCGGTGTCGATCCGATCCGCGGCGGCCCGTACCAGTTGCTTACGCACATAGGGGATGGTCACGCCGACTGTCTTCAGATACCGGTCCGCCGCACGATGTGCTCGGGTCATTGCGTCCCGCGTTCTCGGACGATAGCGGGGTTCCGAATTCATTGAGGTCGTTATCGACAATTCGTCCTCCACCTTCGAAGTGGGTGAATGGGTTCCGCAAGCAGTTGAGTTTGCGGGCTTTCCCCAATAGACGGTTGCCGTAACGAATGGTTCCAGATGACGCTGCAAGTCCTGGAATGGCGCGTCTTTCAAACAAATCGGACGCCTTCCCGAAGGAAGGCGTCCAGTTTTGGAGGGGGTGCCAAGTAGGCACTGGACTTGGGGATACAGTCCATCGGACAGAGACACGCTGGCGATAGGGAGGAGGGAGAGAGGGGCTGCCTAGCGCATCCTGTCGACCATATAACGCGCGACACCGAACAAAGGTTCCATCCGTGCAGAATTATTTTCCACTTTTCTGAATGACACCCTGCCGAATGAAGAAATCTCTGATCTCCGGGGTTGTCAGCAACGGTGCATGGACCTGAAAGAGGTTTACGCCGGAGTAGCTGTTTCCTTCGATGAGGACCGGCCCCTGCTCGGACAAGGCAACATCCCATCCGACATAGGGGGCGGAGGGAACCAAACCCGCCGCCTGTAAAGCGAGTTCCTTGACCGCCGACCATTGCGGGACGTCCTGGCCGGATATTTCCACTCCGGTATCCGGGTGAACCGTCAACCAATCGAGGCGATCGGAACGCGCCGGAAAGCGAACAGCCGACCCCAGCCTCCCCTGGTCGAGCTCGACCGCGGCACAGAGACCGCCGCGTATCCAGTTGTCCGTTGGTCGGGAGACGTCCGTTCCCAGTCGGAGCACCGCACGGGCGACGAATGGCCTGCCGTCACGATCCGTCATCGTCAGGACGCGAATGGTATTCAGGCTGTGCGGATAGATCTGTGACAGAGCATTGTGCTGGCGAACGCGGTCATAGACCAGCACAGTCCCGTCACGGGTCACACGTTCCAGAAACTCGCCAATATCCACCGGATAACCATTCAGATAGATCGCATCCCCGTCACCGACCTGAACCAAGTGGACGCCTTTGCCACCACCGCCCCTGGCAGGCTTCAGAACCAGCGCCCCCTGGCGATAGAGAAGTTGAGTCAAATCCCGGGGTTCATCGTCGGGTCTGAACGGATCGACCCTTGTCCCGTGCAGAACACCGTGTAGAGCCGGGCGCGGAATTCCGCCCTGATCCATCAGACGTTCGAATACCAGTTTGTCGTCGAGCACGACGCCGTAATCCCGGTTGATGCGCCGAACCGACACGGAACGATCAAGATCGCTGAGATAGTCAGCCCAATCGTTTCGCGACAAATCGTAGAGCACGAAGGATTCGCTCAAGAATCCGCGGCGCCACAATTTCGGCTTACGCCACCAGGCAACCTTCACGGTGGACGACAATTCCCGCTCGACCGGAAGCAGGGCAAATTCAAGCCCGCGCAGCCGCCAGACAATCCTGCGGATCATCCAGCGCGCGACACGGTACAATCCGGGCAGTTCTTTGAAGGCATCCCATCGGTCTGCCGAATTCGCATCGGTTTCGATAGGATCTGCGGTTCGCGATGGCTGACGGGTTGCAAGCGTGTCAGTCGGCACCGGATTCCTGCCTTTGCTCCACTGTCTTCATCGCTACACTCCGGTTTGGGCGAAGCGAAGCAGGTTGCCGCCCACCGGGGCGTCGAAGGGCCCGAAAGCCGGATGCAACCGCGCGCTCCACCGAAAACCGGCGGCCCAGGATAACTTCCAGAACATTGACCATTTCCCGATTGCCAAACTCCTGCGCCGCCTCCAGCAGAGCCTCGTAGTGATGAAGCAGATGGGGCGGCACATCGAGCCGGTGAAGCTTGGCCAACGCATGATGATCAGGAAAGGTCGTCGCCAGATGCAGCGCGCCGCAAAGCTTCAGCGCGATCATTGTCCGAATGCACTTTTCACACCGGCAGCAGTTCAATTCGTCGGTGTTGCTATGGCAAACACGCAGGTTCTCGACGGCAACCGCATGTTCGGCAATTTCGAACACCTTTCGAACCCGGTCCAGTTCGCACCCATCATGAACGATGTTGAGATGCGCCCCGGACCACTGCGGATCCAGAACCGGGGATGACCCCCAGGGTTTGAACTGCTGAACCGTATGGGTTGCCGGCACGATCAGGGTGCCGATTGTGCCCGCAGCCGCATGGGCGACGGCGGCCAGTGCGGCGCCATGGAGCGCCTGGCCCCAGAAATCGCCGTCGAACTTCGCCCCCCAATGCCGATGGCGGGGATCAGCAATCATACGCAAATTTGTTTCGCAGGTAATCAGACCAAGCCCGAGAGCATCGGCGACGCGGCGCGCATGATCCAGTGCCTGCTCCCAGAGATTTCCGTTCTCAAGGTCAATGTCAAAACCGCGCACAAGCAGCAGATGCGTGATGCTCTCGCGGTTCTTGATCAGCGAATACCAGGAATCGACGCCTCCTGAAAAACAGCAGGCCACGCCCCTTCCCGGCAGCAACGCGTTTCCCCCTTGGTCCCCCAACCGTGCTTTGTCGGAGCCGGTGATCGGCACCTGAGTCAAATAGTCGAACCATTCGGACTGAATTTCCTGCCCCCGGGCCACTCCGTCCGTCAGCCCCGGGTCCAACCGGCCCTCGTGCCGGACGGCTTCCCCCTCAAGCATCGAGGTCTGCAAGCACGCCAGGACGAAGGGGGTGGCTGCGGACCGGATCGGGATATCCAGTCCGGTGAACCGGAAAAACAACATCATGGGTTCGCTTGTGGAATCCGGCTGGATATGGGCGGAAATCTCCGACCAATCGCCGGTATCCAACGTGGTGATATTGGAGATCTGCACGGCTGTCTTGCTCCATCATCAGGGCCTCGGGTTTGTTGGTGGTCTGAAATGTAGATGCACGGCAGGGGCATTACGCGTGACCAAGCTGTGACCTCCAGATTTCCGCGCGGATCATGGCAGAACGGTCCGAAAGTGATCGGCGCCACGTCCCGGAACGCCCCCCCGACCACACGAAGTCCCCAGGGGTCACAGTTTGGTCACTGGAGAACGGGCCCGGCTTTCCCTTGATTAGGTCCAGCCCAAGACGCGGTGAGCATGCATTCCTCACCTCGCTCAAAGAGCACCACTGTGGAGAACGGAGAATGGCAAGCAAACGCGCCCTGATCACCGGGGTGACCGGTCAGGACGGTACCTATCTGTCGGAACTGCTGCTGGAGAAGGGATACGAGGTCCACGGCGTGAAGCGCCGGTCCTCGTCATTCAATACCGGTCGCGTCGATCATCTCTATGCCGACCCTCATCAACAGGGCGCCCGGTTTCATATGCATTATGGCGACCTGACGGATCCAACGAACCTGATCCGACTGGTGCAACAGGTTCAGCCTGACGAAATCTACAATCTCGGCGCTCAGAGCCATGTTCAGGTCAGTTTCGAAACTCCGGAATACACCGGTAATGTCGACGCGCTGGGGACGCTGCGCCTGCTCGAAGCAATCCGGATCCTCGAGATGACCGACCGGGTGCGCTTCTATCAGGCCTCAACGTCGGAACTCTACGGCAATGCCCCCGCGCCGCAGTCGGAGGAAACACCCTTTCAGCCGCGCAGTCCCTATGCCGCAGCGAAACTCTATTCCTACTGGATCACCGTCAACTATCGGGAATCCTATGGAATTCACGGGTCGAACGGGATTCTGTTCAATCACGAAAGCCCGATCCGCGGCGAGACGTTCGTTACCCGCAAGATCACGCGGGCGGTTGCCGCCATCGATGCTGGACTCCAGGACAGGCTATATCTCGGCAACTTGGATGCACGCCGGGATTGGGGCCATGCCAGAGATTACGTCCGCGGCATGTGGGACATTCTGCAACAGGACACGCCGGACGATTATGTCCTGGCCACGGGCGAAACGCATTCTGTGCGCGAATTCGTCGAACTGGCCTTCGCCCGGATCGGACATGAGATCGAGTGGCGTGGCTCAGGGGTTGAAGAGAAGGGGTTCTCTCGTGAGACCGGCAAACTGCTGATCGAGGTCTCCCCGAAATACTTTCGACCCGCCGAAGTCGATCTGCTCCTCGGTAACCCCGCCAAGGCGATGAACACGCTCGGCTGGCGGCATGAGACCACTTTTCCGCAACTTGTCGCGGAAATGGTCGATGCCGACCGCGCCGCCCTTCACGATAACAATGCAGCGAGTCACAACAATGATCGGAACACAGACGAGACTGGCCGGGAAAAGGATCTGGGTGGCCGGTCACCGTGGCATGGTCGGAGCAGCGCTGTCGCGTCGCCTGCGCGATGAAGATTGCGAAATTCTGACCACGTCGCGCGAAACAGTCGACCTGCGCGATCAGGTCGCCACGCAGGACTGGGTTGCGGATGCCAAGCCCGATCTGGTCTTCTGCGCGGCGGCCAGGGTCGGCGGCATTCACGCGAACAACGAAATGCCGGCGGACTTCCTGTGCGACAACCTTCGCATTCAGCTCAACGTTATCGATGCCAGCCACAGGGCAGGCGTCGAAAAGCTGCTTTTCCTTGGATCGTCCTGCATCTATCCGCGACTGGCGGAACAGCCGATCCGAGAATCCGCCCTGCTGACCGGCTCGCTGGAACCGACGAACCAATGGTATGCGGTCGCCAAGATCGCCGGAATTCTGCAATGTCAGGCCTATCGACGGCAGCATGGCAGCAACTTCATTTCGGCGATGCCGACCAATCTCTACGGTCCCGGCGACAACTACCACCCGCTGAACAGCCATGTGGTCGCCGCCCTGATCCGAAAGGCGCATGAAGCCAAAATTCGAGGCGAGGACAGCATGGTGCTATGGGGCACGGGCGCACCGCGCCGGGAGTTCCTGTTCGTCGACGATTGCGCGGACGCGCTGATCTTCCTGATGAAACATTACGATGGGGAAAGCCCGGTTAATGTTGGCGTCGGCGAGGACATCACCATCGCCGAACTGGCGCAGCGGGTTGCGCAGACCGTTGGCTTCACGGGTCAATTCAAGCTGGATCGGTCAAAGCCGGACGGCACACCGCGAAAGCTTCTGGATGTCAGCCGATTGAACGCGCTGGGGTGGCATGCCTCGACATCGCTGGAGACGGGCCTGAAGATCGCATACCGCGATTTCTGCGACCGAATTCCGGACATGGCGAAATCCCATGGCGCCCGATAACGATCGAAACGGCCCGGAACGCCCGGGGCCGCTCAGCGTCAGGCACCTGAAGCGCGACCTGGCAAGCCGGTCGATTTCCGGCGGCGTCGTCACCTTGATCGCGCAGGGGATCAAGGTGGCCGTTCAAGTCGTGTCGATCGTACTTCTGGCCCGGCTGCTGTCGCCGGACGAGTTTGGCCTGTTCGCCATCGTTCTGGCCTTCCTGACCATCCTGGAACTGTTCAAGGACATGGGCTTGTCCGGGGCCACGGTTCAGCGCGCCGAGGTCACCCACCGGCAACTCAGCACCTTGTTCTGGCTCAACGCCGCACTCGGTGTTTCGGTGGCCGCATTGTTCGCCTGCATCGCCCCCGGATTGGCCTGGTTCTATGACGAACCCGTGTTGAGGGATGTCGCCGCGGCGGCCGCCCTGACCATGATCTTCACCGGGTTCAGCGCCCAGCATCTGGCATTGCTGCGCCGTCAGATGCGATTCAAGGCCCTGTCCGTCGTGCAGACCGGTTCGGAGATCGTGGCCCTGGGGGTCGCCGTCACGGCGGCAGCATCGGATCTTGGGATTTGGGCCCTGGTGTTTCAGCGCCTGACCTGGGGCTTCGCGACGCTGGCCGGGTCTTGGCTTACCAGCGGCTGGCGGCCCGGACGGCCCGGCCGTCTGTCCGAAATCGGCGATCAGATCCGGTTCGGCACGAATGCCACCGGTGCCATGCTTCTGGGACGTTTCGCCAGTAGTGCCGACAAGATGGCGATCGGCTGGCTATGGGGCGTCGGGCCTCTCGGTCTGTTCGAACGGTCCCAGAAACTGACAATGATGCCGGTCGTGAACATTTGCACGCCCCTTGCCTCGGTCGCTCTACCGATGTTGAGCCGCCTTGTTGACGAGCCGGATCGCTACCGTACCGCATACCAGGCGGTGGCCCAGCGCATCTGCATGCTGACCGCGCCGGTCTCGGCCCTGGTCTTCATGTCGGCGGATACGGTGACTGCAGCGGTCCTGGGCGAACAATGGTCCCGCGCCGCCCCTATTCTGTCCTGGTTGGGCCTGTCCCTGATGTACGCCCCACTGACCTACACCTTGAGTTGGCTGTATATGAGCCAGGACCGGACGCCGGAGATGCTGCGCGCCAATATGGCCAATGTCGGTCTGAATCTGATTGCCCTGGCAATCTCCCTGCCGCTCGGGCCGGTTTTCATCGCCATGGCATATGCCCTTGGTGGCATCTTCGCACGAGCGCCCTTTTTATTGTGGTACGTCGGTCGCAAGGGTCCGGTCGGCTTCGCAACATTCCTTCGGATTCTGGCTCTACCTGTCGCCGCGGCCGCCCTGAGCGCCGGCCTGATTCATTTCCTGGGCAGCGACGCGATGCTGACGGAGCCCGGTGCCGTACATGCCCTGCTCCACGATGCCGGAATTTCCGTCGTCGGCGCCCTCCTTGTCTATCTGATCGCCCCGGGCGGGCGCCGAATGCTGATCGAAACCCTGACTTTTCGTAAGCGTATGATGCAGATGAGGGTCAATCCTTGAAGATCACGGTTACCAACACCGCACTCCTGAATGCGGGCGACGCGGCCATCATGGTCGGTACTGAGGCCATCCTGCGCGATGCCTTCGGCGAACATGTCAGCCTTGGCGTCCGTGACCAACAGGCCCGCGACAGTGCGGCCGCCTACAGGCCGGATCGGGTCGAGGCAACGCTCTACCACGCCTTGGAGTCTCTGCCGCCAGAAACCAAGCGCCCGGGCCTTGTTCGGTTGCTCGCCGCAGCCGCGCTCTGGCGCACCCCACTGGCAGGCCTGATGCGACGCGCACTGCCCCCTCAGATCCGGTCCGTGCTGGATGCCTATGCCGAAAGTGACCTCATTGTATCCGCCGGCGGAACCTATCTGGTTCCCCACTACCGCATCCGTCCCAAACTTCTCGAACTGCTGGTCGCGCGCCTTCTGCGCCGGCCCTATGTCCTGTTCACGCAGAGTTTGGGGCCCTTTCCGCACGACCGCACCTTGCTGCGGATCATATTCAGCGGCGCCAGTGCGATCCTTGTGCGCGACTCGCGCTCGGTCGAGCATCTACTCGATCTTGGAGTGCGCAGCGACAAGATCGCGATCTGCGCCGACGCGGCCTTCGCACTCGCCGGACGACCCACACCTGTGCCGTCCCCCCGCAACAAGTTGCGGATCGGCATTTCCGTGCGCGACTGGCCTCACGGTGGAGAGGAGTCGGCCGCGGAGATGCGTGCCTACATCTCGGCAGTCGCCAAGCTGGTGCGCCACTTGACCGACGGTTCAGGGGCTGAGGTCACCTTTGTATCGACCTGCCAGGGCGCAGGATCTTACTGGACCGACGATTCTGCCGTTGCGGACCAGGTCCTGGCCGAGGCAGGCCCCGGCTATCATGATCGCGCGCGGGTCGACCGCTCCTTCCGGACGCCGCAGCAACTGATGGATCATTTGTCCCAATACGACATGTTTGTATCGACCCGAATGCACGGGGCGATCCTTGCCCTCTGCGCCGGCGTCCCGGTTCTGCCGATCGCCTATGAATTCAAAACGAACGAGTTGTTCAGGAGGCTGGGCATGGAAGAAATTGTCCAGGATTTGGCGACGATATCCGGGACCGCGTTGTGCCGGACCTGCAAGACGATCCTGGACAACCGCGGGACCTATCGGGACCGAATCCGAGCGATCCTTCCGGACCTGCGGGAAAGCGCCTATGCCGCCGGACAGACCACCGCCATCGCGATGGAGCGCAACAGATGATCCCAAGGCTAAAAATCGCCGTCTTCACGACCGAGTTCCCGGCCCTCAGCGAGACTTTCGTGCTCAATCAGGTTACCGGGCTTCTGGATCGGGGGCATGACGTCACTGTCTATTCGAACGGTCCACGCGACGATGGAATGGTGCATCCGGACTTTCAGCGCTACGCCCTGACCTCCCGGTCACACCACCCCCGCATGCCGCGCAACAAGGCGCTGCGCCTCGCCAGGGCCCCTTGGCGCATTCTACGGCTTGCCTGCCGCAGTCCACGCCATCTGGGTACCGCCATGAATGCCGCGCGCTATGGTCGGGAGGCGACGTCTGGGCGGCTTCTTTACTGGGGGGCCATGATCGGTCGTCCGAAGCGGTTCGACGCCATCCTGGCTCATTTCGGGCCGGTCGGAGAATTCGCCGACACGTTACGGCAGGCGGGCATGATTGCCGGACCGCTGGCAACCGTCATGCATGGGGTGGATGTCAGCGCCTATCCCGATTCAAATTCGAATGCCTATCGTGACCTGTTCCGCCGCGGAGAATGCTTCCTGCCGATATCGGAGCATTGGCGGCGCAAACTGGCCAGGCTCGGCTGCCCGGAGAAACGGATGGAGATCCACCATATGGGCGTCGACACCGCGCGTTACACCTTTCGTCCGCGCGATCGCGATCCGGAACGCCCTTTGAAACTGCTGATCGCCGGCCGTTTGGTGGAGAAGAAAGGTGTCGACGATGCCCTGCACGCGTTTTCCGGGCTGGTTCAATCAGGACACGCGGCAAAACTGACCATTATCGGAGACGGCCCGCTGCGCGAGGCGCTGGAACGGACCCGGGATGCACTTGGCCTCGCGGACCGCGTCGATTTTCTCGGCTGGCGCGATCAGAACTTCATTGCCGGCGCCATGCGGAAGGCGGATATCCTGCTCGCCCCCAGTGTCACGACGGAGAGCGGCGACCAGGAAGGAATCCCCGTGACAATCATGGAGGCCATGGCCTGCGGTATGATCGTCGTATCCACCTGGCACAGCGGGATCCCGGAACTTGTCGAGCACGGCCGGACCGGCCTGCTGGTACAGGAACGCGACCGCAACGCCCTCACCGGCTCCCTTGTCGAACTCGCCCGTGACACAAGCGGGCGATGGAGAAAACTCAGTCAGGCGGCACGGCTCAAGGTTGAAGCCGATTTCGACATTGCGTCGCTGAATCTGGAGCTCGAGCGCAAGCTGAGGCGACTGGCGATCACGGAACCTGCCTGACCCGCGTTACGCCCCGACCACGCTTCCATCCTTGTCGCTTTCAGGGCGTCCCCGGACAATTCGGAGCTGACCATCGGCATCGACCCAAAGATGATAGTCGCCCAGTGACAGTTGGTTCGAACTGTCCCAGCCCCCCCCGACGGAAACACCGCTTCGGCCAATCTTGTTCCGGGCAATGCCCCTGCCTTGCCTGACCCTGCCGTGACAGCCGATCAGCGTTGCGGCGCCCCGCCCGTCCCCGTCGATATCCGCGAGCCCAGCGTCATCGGCGTCGCCGGAACCGGCCCCCTGGCAGCCGACCATGGTCAATTCGTTGGTAATGTATCCGCGAAGCAGGCCCTTCTGCCTGTAGATCGAGTATGCGGTGCAGCCCACCAGCGTTCCTGCAACGAACAACCGAATTCCGTAATCCCCCTCATCAAAAGAAGCAGCGTTCTGATGGTTGTTTTCGAAGCCGCAATGCGAAAGAAGCGTAATGCCGTGATCGGCTGACAATCCATGGATCCCATTGAGCAGGAAGTAGCAGCCGTAGCAGCTTACATCGGTCGCCCCCTGCTTCAGCAGGAGCCCGACACTTGCATTTCCACCGAAGACACAGCCGAAGCAATGTACCGCTGAAAAAACCGTGTCTTCGGCACCATGCGCGAAATAGGCACCGTGCCGCCCGTTGTCGCGAAAGTAGCAGTTCGAGATCTGGCCCTCGAAAATGTTGCCAACCAATTCCAGGCCTGAACCGCCACACCCCTCGATTACACAGTCTCGCAAACTGAAATTGTAGAAGTAGGCGCCACGTTTCTGACAAGAGACACGCAGTCCGGCCCCTTCTTTGCCATTTCCTTCGAACGAGACCCCTTCGATCCGGATGAACCGCAACGTTGCCTTAACATCCAGGGACATGATCGGCGCGTCGCGTTCCACTTCGGAAACCAGAACCGCCCCTTCGCCGACAATCCCAGCCGGATGGGTAATATTGCCATCCGGCCGGTCGGCCGTTTCGACATGGAGCGGCGCGGTCACGCGGTAGCGCCCAGCCGGAATACGGATCAGCCCTGCATCCTGTCCGTCGAACGCTGCATCCAGAAGCTTCTGGAGCGCCAGCGTATCGTCCGCGACCCCGTCGCCAACGAGGCCGAATTCCGTGCTGTCGTGGGCCCGAGCCGGACCAGCAGCCATCGATTGATGGGCCACCGCGAATGCTGTTGCCCCTGCCGCCGCGCCGGACAGCAGGGATCGTCGGGCGATAGGCGTCATTTGGACCTCCTGAGAATGTTTTCGTATAGCGCCCGATAGCGCGCGGCGATGACGGCAATGTCGTAATGCACCACCGCTCTGTGGCGCGCTGCCGACGACAGGGCGCCTCGATCTCGTTCAGGATCCAGGCACCAGTCCATTCCGGCCGCCAGATCGCTCTCGTCGAATGCCGTGGCGAGATAACCGGTTTCCCGATGCGTGATGATTTCCCCTGGACCGCCGCTGTCATATGCCACCACGGGTGTGCCGCAGGCCATGGCCTCGACATGAACCTTGCCGAACGCCTCCTGCAAAGATGGGGCGACCACCAAATCTGCCGCCGCGTAGGCCGTTCGCAGCCGGTCATTGTCCTGAATTGTACCCAGGAACCGAACCGGCACGTCCAGCCGCGGCAGTTTTTCGGGCTGGACATCACCGGCGATCAGCAATTCAGGCGGCTCAGGGTCGGTCGCGCTGCGTAGCTGGCGTAATGCGGTTATCAGATGGCCGAACCCCTTTCGTTCGTCGCTCAAGGCATTCAGGGCGCTGAACAAGATGAAGCGGCCATTCTCAGGCAAGTCCATTTCCTGGCGGGCCACTCTTTTGTCGATCGGCCTGAACCGGGTCGTATCGATGCCGTTCGGAATGACCTTGATCCGCTCCTCAGGGAAAAGGCCATCGCTCAGAACACGGCTTTTCCGGGCGCAATCCGCCAGCCATCCACTGATCGGTACGAGCCATAGATTTGATTGCTGCAGCGCACTGGTCTTGCGGCGGGCAAGCGAGCGACTGATGTCGTCCGGATCCTCGGACCTCAACTGCGGACATTGGCCACATCCGGCGGAATACCGCGTGCAGCCGGACGTGTAATGGCAGCCCCCGGTAAAGGGCCACATGTCCCGCATTGTCCAGACGACCGGGACCTCGATGTCCTGGATCGCCTCAATTGGAAGAAACCCGCCCCCGGTCCATTGGAGGTGGACGATATCCGGCTGAAGCCTGGCGATGACGCTTTTCAGGCGGCGCGGCTGCCACCCCGTCGTCCAAAAGGATTCGCTGGTCTTTCGGTAGCGCCGCAGCGGCAATTGATCCAATCGGCCGCGGATCCGTTCTGTCACGGGGGCCAGCGCCCCATCCAACTGAACGACCCTTTCGCTGTCGGAATACTGCCGGCCCACCAGCATGAGAGAGTCGACACCGATCTCCTGAAGTTTCTGATGCAGGAAGTAGGCGCCGCGCGCCGCCCCGCCGCGCGTATCGGACGTGCCGAGATGAAGAACCCTCATCGCGACATCCCTCCCGGGTGCGAGGGCCGATGCCCCGGCGACGGGAGCGCGAAATGGGGCTCTGCGGGCAGGACAAGCCGGCGCGGCACCTGACCCGGAAGACGGCGACGCTTCTCATGCAGAACGGATATCAAGGCGGCGAGCACGAGTACCGCCCAGGTGCGCGGCGTGACGAACCCGCCGGCTGCTTGACCGAATACGATCCAGACGCCCCAGCAGAAGGCCAGACTTGGAACGCCCAGATGTCGCAGCAGGCAACTCATGGCAATGACAAAGGCCAGCCCGCCGAACAGTCCCATGAAGATCCACAGGGACCAGAAGTAATTGGTCAGGGACTGCGACGCGCCGTCGAATTGCACGTCATAGGCCAAATGGTCCGTGGTTGCGTAGAGTTGGACAATCCGTTCCTCCAGCACTTCCCAACCGGTCAGACCAACACCGGCGATCGGAAACTGGATCAGGACATCCCGTGCGATCAGCGACGGTGCCAGAATTCGGGCAAAGAAACTGGGATCGCGTCCGGAAATAATGCCCTCAATACGCGGTTCCAGGACTTCCCAGCCGATCAGGACGCCAAACCCCACCAACAGGCAGGTCGCAACGGCTGCGACGGCTGCGCGGCTGAGGTCAAGGCGCGCGTGCCCCGCATTCATGCGCCGACGGGAGGCCAGAAAGATTTCGTAGATCGGGATCAGCGCAAGGCCCAGAAGGATCGTCGGCCCCCGGATCAGGAAATATCCCATCGCCAGCAGAGCGACGTAGCAGACGATCTTGCCGGCTTGCCGGGACAGAACGTACCAGCAGAACGCAAATAGCGTGTAACCAAAGGCAATGAAGGACGGTTCGGAGGTGAAGAATTTCGGCCGAACGCGACCATAGAGCGCCAGATCGCGCTGGTCCGCGGAATAGACACCGGCATCGAACACAAACCCTCGGAATGCGTCACTGACGGCCTTCATAGCTGGAACGAAGGTTTCCAGGGCACTGCCTGTCAGGATCGTCATTGTGAGGACAAGGAACACCGCCGCGAAGCTACGTCGCGTGTAGCGCCGCGCCGCCAGGAAGAATCCGAATGCCACCATCAGCGAATAGGTTAACTGCACGAAGCCCTTGAACTTTTCGCCGATCAGGGTGACTTCCGCGGAAAACAGGACTGAGAAAAACGCGGCCGCCAAGGCGCATCCTGCGGTCAAGGCATGGTTCGATCGAACGGCTGCGACATGGCGCGCCAACAGCAGCAGACCGGCCAATCCTGCCAGCACCGCCGGCAGGGGGATTCCGCCGGGAAGCGGCAGAGCAATCCCGAGATAGATCCCGATCAGAAACAGCAGGCATAGCGCGATGTCCGCCATGTCCACAGATGCGGTCGAACGCGTTTCAGGGAGCGTGACGTACGACATCAGGCGGCAATTGCCCGAACCAGCGCGGCGCCGCGATCCTCCCAGTCGAATTCGCTTTGGCACGCCTCGAAGGCGCGGTTCTGATAGGTATTGAGACGGTCGGTATCGCCCATGGCGCTGACCACGCCATCGGTCAGTTCCTCGAAACTTCCGAACTCCATTGCAGACCGCCCTGACATCAAGGGGGATCCGCTGAGGCTGCCGGCCATCGCGAAGATCGGCACCCGGTGGAAGACATAGTCCAAGAGCTTCAGCTTGAATCCGCCGCCGGTTCTTTCCGGTACGACAGCAACACGTGCACCCTCCAGATACGGGGTGACATCGTCAACCTCACCGATCACGTTCACGCAGCGACTGTTCCGTCCCAGTTCGGACAGGAAATCGCGGTCGCCGCGCCCGACGAGCGTCAACTGGATACCGGCATCCGCGAACTTCCGATCAGCGGCGTCCAGAAAGGCCTTCAGGTTCATCTTCTTCGCGACCCATTCGAAACTACCGACAATGACGGCATTGCGCGGCGTCGACCGGGTGATATTCCGACGGTCGACACGATGGCCGCCATATCCCGGTGTCAGCACCAGAATGTTCCGTTTCGGATGGTCCTGCTGGTACCGTTCAGCGTCATCCTTCGTAATGGCGGTCACAATGTCGGACGCCTCAACCACCCGCCTCTCGAGTTGACGGGTTTTTTCGGCATCGCGACTCAGCGCAATCCAGATTGCGGGATTGCCGGAATAAGACCTGGCTACGGCCCGTCGGGTCGAAGCCTCATGATTGTGCGAGACGTAGATGATCTTCGGCGCACGACCGGAAACCTGTCTTCCCCGGACCATTTTAAGGACAATCGGCAGAGCCCATCCGGCTGAAATTCCGTCCAGCACGATGGCATCCCAGTTGCGACCGGCCAGCATGATGGTCAGGGCCTTGTCCATTTCACGCCCGCCGGCGCGATAGGCCATGCTTGGCAAACTGGAGAAAACACTGCGCCAGCGGGCTCTTCTGCCGCGATCCACCGTATGCCAGGTGATGTTGCCGGGCGGCGCAGATCCCCAGCCTTCCGCACCCTCGTCGGACAGACACAGGACATGGACAGAGGCTCCAGCCCGGGCAACAGCATCGATCAGTCGCCCGGAATACATCCTCTGCCCGTCCCGTTCCGGAAAGGGCGTCACCCAAGTAATCCAGAGCACGCGTTTCAGATTGGACTGCGTCACATGGGTCATCGTGCCGGTGTCCGTCACGACTTCGTTTTCAGAAAGCATTCTCTGATTTGAACCCCGTAAAGGCTGTCACGAAGATGATCTTGAGATCGAGCCACAGCGACCAGCTTTCGATGTAGCGGATATCATGCTCAACCCGCTTCCGGATCTGCCGCTCCGTTTCCGTTGGCCCGCGCCAGCCGTTGACCTGCGCCAGACCGGTAATGCCCGGCTTCACCCGGTGACGGGCATCATAGCCCGGCACCGCATCACGATAGAGCTTGCCCGCCGCCTTGGCCGAAAGTGCGTGAGGGCGCGGGCCGACGATGGACATGTCGCCACGAAGCACGTTCAGAAACTGCGGCAACTCGTCCAGGCTCCATCGACGCAGGAACGCGCCGACCCGGGTGACGCGTGGATCGTCCCGCTGGGTGAGCTGGTTGCCGTCGGCATCCGTGCGGTCGACGAACATGGTCCGAAACTTCAGGACATCGATCAGTTGATTGTTGTATCCCGTCCGCCGCTGTTTGAAGAAAACCGGCCCCGGGCTGTCCAACTTGATGGCGATCGCGATCGCCAGAAGGACCGGTGAAATGCACAACGTGATCAGTGCACCAATGGCCCGGTCTTCAAAGTCCTTCACGATACGCCGCCAACCGGCAAGCGGCCGCCGGCCGACCTCCATAAGCGGCACACCGCCGGTTTCAGCCACCTCATACCCGGTATCCAGCATTGCGTGACCGCCGGGACACAGACGGACATCGACCGGCGCCTCCTTGAGGCGCGCCCGAAGCGCCGCAACTCGATCCGGCTCATCTTCCGGAACCGCAATGATGACCGCGTTCACGGGCTGCGCACGAAGGTCGGCCAGAAGGTCGTCGCAATCGCCCCTCACCGCCCCCAGTGTCGTACTGCCGGAGGTACGATCTCCATAAAGCCCGACTATCTGGGCCGCCCCTTCTTCGGATCGGGCCAGGCGCGCATACAGACGTCGGACATGAAGCGGATCGCCGATAATCGCGACCCTTTCACCAAGACGACCCTCCAGAGCCCAGCGGGTCGCCAGCGCCGAGAAAATCAGACGCGTACCGGACAGGGTTGCCAGAACGGAGGCCGCCCAGAGCGCAAGCCAGGGTGTCCATGCGAATCCAACCGATCCGCTAGCGACACCGACAGCAAATACGGATAGGGCGACCGCCCCCCAAACCAGCGCCACACGCGGCACTGTCGTGCCGGCCCGCATGACCTTCTGAGGATCGTATGAACCTGTGTGACCGTTCAGAAAGACGGTCAAAACGGCAGCAAGAACCACCAGTGGCAGTTGGATCGAAAATCCGTCAAGTGACCCGTTCCAGCTCGTCATCCCGAATGCCAGAGGCGCCAGCGTCAGGACAAATCCAAAATCCGTCAGCGCAAGGCTGCGGACGATCTGTACTCGGGAAATCGGGTCCTGTGCGAACTTCACCCGCCCGGCAGTTCCGCGGTCGAGACGACCCGCGACAGCAGTGCCGGCCGTCGCATTGTGAGGACGGTCATACATCGCAATCTCCTCTGAACTGTCGTGTCGTTTCAGGCCGTATCATTTCACACGGTGGACGCCCGATCGTGTGACCAACCGGGGACCCGCTGTGACCATTTTTTTCTGTCCGATTGCAAACGCGTCCAGGCTTGCGAGTTCCCCCTCGAGACGCGAGCGGAATAACGCTGCCTGAAGCACCTGGTTCCCGAAGCGGTTGGCGTCCCGACCCTTCAGGAATTCGTCGAAGCGGGCGGCGCCGGCGGCGCCAAGCAGGCGATCTTTTGCCGCCAGTTCCAGCGCCTGTGCCAGCTTTGAAGGATCGGATGTATCCGTCGCGAGACCCAGGCCGAAATCCCTGACGAACTGTCCCAACAGCCCGAATTCCTGGCAGATTACGGGCTTTCGATATTGCGCAGCGCGAATGAGAACACCGCTGGATCCGACAAAGGTCTGATAGGGCGCCAGGACGACATCCGTCTGTGTCAGAAGTGCCGACAGGTCTTCATCTGATATCCAGGCGTCCTCGACACGGATATGCGTTTCTGGGCGCCCCCACTCCAGTTCCCGAAGGTGGCGATAGAATCGTTCCTGAATATGCGGATCGACGCGACCGGCGATCGTGACCTCGATCGACCTCAACAGACTTATCGGCACCTGTTTCAAGGCTTCGATAAGTTGCACAGCCCCCTTCCGTTCCGTGATCTCACCGAACAGCAGAAATCGGGTTCTGTCCTCCAAAGGACCGCAGAATGTCTCGGCCGTCGCAAGACGCTCCGGCGCCGGATCATCGACGGAAACGACTTTGCCTCCGCCTGGCATCGTCTTTTGTGCATGATCGGGAAAATAGGGATCCAACGACATCAGCGAAGTCAGACCCGGATTTCGCAATGCGCGCAGGACGAGATCCCGTTTGAACTTCTGCTTCAAGCGCCCTTTCACAGTCTCCCCATGGCCTTCAAACTCGTCGTAATGCGCGGTTGGCCGAAACAGAATGCCTGATACCGGGGCCGCGCGGGGCATTCTGCAATCAGCTGCCAGAGGCGCCAGGACGTGATCAATTCCCAGAAAGAACACGCTGTCCGCCGCTAACCGGGTCAACCGTCGTCGCGCCACCAGCCATTTGGCAAACCCTTGCTGAACGGCCGATCCGGAAGTGCACCAAAGCTGTTCCATCGGGGTCAGGGGGACGACATCTGCGCCCCCTGTCAGCGTCGCTGGCAGCGCTTCGGCCAGGTCTCGGGCGACCAGCAGGACGAGACGGTTCCGAACCCCCTGCCGGCCCGCGGCCGAGAGGATATGACGAATCCATTCGCGGGCGTGGCCGCGCGGATCGGATTCGAAGATGATGGCGCGTCTTGGATCAGTTTGCATCGAGCCGCGCCCCCACTTCCGTGTCCAGCAGCCCCATGAAGTCATCCAGCACCCGATTGCGGTCGTGGTTATGAACGACGTAGTTCCTGCCGTTTTCCCCAAGTCGGGTTCTTGCCTTGCGATCCCGCGCCAGGCCGTCGACCGTCTCGATCAGTGCTTCGACGTCACCGGATGGCACACAGATGAAGGCGCGGGAACGATCACTCATCTGCCACAACAGGCTTGCTTCAGGAGCGGCCGCGACAAAGGGCCGTCCCGCCGCCATTATCGTGTAAACCTTTGACGGGACGGCAAAGTCAGCAATGTCCGGATGCTGGGAAACAATGTGGATATCTGCCTGCCCCAGACTGTCCGCCAACTCCTCCGGCGACACCAGGGATCCGAAACTGACATTCCCGAGGCCGAGTTCCCGCACCTTCTGTTCCAGTGCCAGGCGCTCGCCACCCTGACCGCGCAGAACGATGCGTATACCGTTACGCTTCCGCTGCAATCCGGCCGCCATTTCGATAATCTGAGAAAGGTGCTGTTTGCGACCGAAATTGCCGCTGTACATCAGCGTGATCTCATTTGAGGGCGGGACGGGTTTCGGCAGGACCTTTTGCGTGTCGATCCAGATCGGCAGGATTTCAATGCGCGATCTCACGCCGATCGCACGCAGTTGCGCCTGCATCTGTTCGGACAACACCAGCACAATGTCGGCCCGGTTCAGCGCAAATGCTTCCAGCTGCTGCAGCCATCGAAGCAGTCTGCCATCGCCCAGGAAACTGAGCCCCGCCGCCAATCCGGACTGTATATCGTGCACCAGCGCTACATGAGAGGCCCGCCGGCCGGCCGCCACCCACCCCAGCAGGACGGTGAAGATCGACGGACAGAGAGAGACGACCACCGTCCGGTTGCGACGCCGCAGAGACATCAGCGCCCGCAATCCGCGCAGCAGGAACATGCACTCCGCAATCAGCCGTGCCTTTGCGCCACGCCCGGTCGCCAGCGTCGGCTTCAATCGATGGATCGTGACGCCGTTGCGGATCTCAAAGTCCTTCTGCCCATGCCGGTAGTTGGTCGGGACGTGACCTTCCGGATAGTTCGGCCGGTTGGTCACCACATCGACCGTCATGCCATGGGCGACCATATGCTCGGCCATGTCGGTCAGGTACGGGCCGGACCCGATCAGTTCCGGATGATAGTTCTGCGACAGAACCAACGCATTCGTGTGTCGAATATTGGACATGACCCAACCCTAGGCGGCATTCCGCAATACCGGCGGATTGCGCGCGTAATAGCTGGTGCCCTCGCTGTAGCGCCGGTACTTCTTCGGCTCTACCTGGGTGATTACCGTTCCTGAAACATGGACCCCGACGCGAAGCAGATTACGGATTTCACTGACCACGGCATTGCGTCGGGTGCTGCCCCATTTCACGCACATCACTACCCTGTCCGCGGCGCGGGCCAGATGCAGGACCATGGGCGTTATCTGCAGCGGAGACGTATCCACCACAACGACATCGTAGTATCGCGACAGGGTCCGGAGCAGCGCGAGAATACGATCCAGTTGAACCGCCCTTCCCTGCGATTTCCCCAACCGCCCGTTGAAAATGACATGCAGACCCGTTTCTCGATCGACAAACACGGCCTCCTCCGGCGAAACATCCGCATTCAACAGATCCAGCATGTCGGTGCGTCGGAACTTCTCACCGAACAACCGGTGCTGTGTCGGCTGACGCCAGTCGAGATCGACCAGTACGACCTTCTTGCCCTCGGCGGCCATCAGGCGGGCATAGCTGCAGCTGGTGTGCGATTTTCCCTCACCGGATGTCGCTGAGGTGAAAAGAGTCACGCCGGGCAGATCGCCCTGGCGGTTCTCCAGGGAAAGCTGCGCCCAGATCATGCGCAACGCGTCCGTATATGGCGAAAGAGGACGGCGGATGACTTCGTCACAAAGGCCGGACCAGCGACGCGTGGCCCGGGGCAGAACGGCAAGGTTGGGGATGCCCGTGTGATCCTCAAGGTCTTCCGGTGTGCGGAAGGTATTGTCCAGCTTTTCCATCACCAGTGCGATCACGACTCCAATGACGGCCCCCGCCAGAAGTCCGACCACCAGAAGCATCTTCTTCGGCGGGAAGGAAGCCGACCCCGGCACAACGGCCGCACTGAGAACCTTGGCGCCGGGTTCCAGGATACCGGCCTGAAAGGCGGTTTCCTTGGAACGCATCAGGAGGCTCTCATACATTGCACGCGTCGCTTCGGCCTCTCGTTCCAACTGGCGCAGTTCGACGGTCTGAGCATTTGACGTCCCCATCTGCGACTCGACCTCCGCCATACGCGCATCAACCCGTTGCAGCCGTTGACGGGCAATGTCGGCCTCCTGACGGAGGCTGGAGACAATGCGTCCAATCTCTGCCTCGATGCCACTTTGGATGTCGGACAATTGCGCCAACATGGCCGCCATTGTGGGATGCTTATCGGTGTATTCCGACCTCAACTCGGCGATCTTGCGTTCCAGCCCCGCTTTCTCCGTGCGCAGAGAAATGATCAGTGGCGATTGCAGAACCGTCGGAAGGGATTCCGCATCCCCGGCCGATCCGGCAGTGGCCTCGGCATGTGTTAGTTTGGCCTCCGCCTCCGCCAGGTCCGAACGCGCCGCCACAAGACGGCTGTTCAGTTCCGCCATCTGCTGCCCGATCACGGTTTCGGAGCGAACGGAGAACAGGTTGTTCTTCCGGCGGTACGCCTCGACTGCGGCCTCCGCCTCCGCAAGTTGGGTTTGGAGATCGGTCAGGCGTTCATCCAACCAGACGTTTGCACGACGAATTGCGCCCTCCTGCTCGTGCAGGCGATGCACGACATACTCATCCGCAAATCGGTTGGCGATATCGGCGGCCAGTTCCGCGTCTCCGGTCTGCACGCCGATCCGAAGAACATGGCTGCGCGCCATCGGTTCCACGGTCAGTTGCGACAGCAATTTCGACACGATGCGGGTTTCCATGTCGACGGCAGGCACCACCTTTTCATCGGCTTTCCCGCGACCGCCAGCGGATTCTTCCCTGTCCTGAAATTCGACCAGGGATTTGCCATATTCCACGATCGAATCGACAACCTCCGCGACGCCAAGTTTTTCGACCATCGACGGCTCCCGGTTCAGGGCCGGGTTGAACTCCGGATGGCTGCTTAAGGCCAGGGACTTAGAGACCCGTTCGGCCATGGTTCGCGAAGCGATGATATGGCCTTCGGTTCGGATCGCATCGGAATCCATTGTTGCATGTTCCAGTTCGGCTGCATCGCGCGACACTTCGGGACGCAATCCGCCAACAAGAACACGGGCCTCTGCCTCGTAGCGCGGTGCCATGCCATGGCTTGCCAGGACGGCAACAGCGCCACAGCCGGCGACGATTCCAAGGATCAGGAACTTCCTTCGCCAAAGCTTGAGGAGCAGTTCCCATCCGCCGTCCTGCGGTTCCGGATCGATGTCATGAGGCGGCGGAAACGCGGCGAGATATGACATCTGCGGCTGCCCGACCGCCGGGTCGGGCCGATGACGGGTCATGTTTCGATCTGGTTCAATCGGCTGCATCAGAAATAGCGCTCCTGAACCGTGATCACGTCACCCGGGCGAACCGGCGTCAGGTCACGGGCCAGCAGGTTTTCCTGATCACGCTGAAGGATGAATCCGTCCTTCGCCGCGCGATAGGTATAGCCGCCTGCAAGCGCGACCGCGTTCACCACGGTCATTCCGTCGACATAGGAGTAGCTGCCAGGATTCCGGACCTCGCCCACGATATAGAACGGGCGATACTCGATAACCCGAACCGTCACATTCGGTGACTGCATGTACTCGCTGAACTCTTTCTCCAGCGTGGACTGCAGTTCCATCGGGGTTTGGCCGGCCGCCGGCACTTCGCCGACCAGTGGCAACGACAGCTTGCCGTTGCCATCAAGACTTTGCTCGCCACTCAAGGATTCGTCGCCGAAGACATTGATCGCAATCAGGTCCCCGGCGCCCAGCTTGTATTCGTAGCTACCCGCATCAGGCGCCATGCCGGTGGGCGTTGGACCGCCGGTGCAGGCTGCCGTCAGACCGGCAACGACAATCGCCGACAGGACAATCCGAACAATGGTTCGAAGGGGCGATACGTTGGAGCGAAGGTCGATTTTCCGCATAACTCTTCCTGCCTTCCGTCAACCGACGGATTCCATGAGTTCGGGACGGCGTTTCCTCAGGAAGGCCCAGGCATGGGCAATCTGGGATTCGAGATCGGAATACTCCTGGCGCCATCCCAGCATCCGTTCCGCCTCACTGGAGTCCGCGACCAAGCGCGGGGGGTCCCCTGCGCGCGCAGGCTTGTGTCGCGCCGGGACGCGCCTGCCGGTCACCGCCTCGACCACCGCGATGACTTCATGAACGCTGTATCCCTTCCCGTTCCCGAGATTGTAGGCAGCGGCACCCTCGACACGCCCCTCCAACAGGGCGCGCAAGGCCAGGACATGCGCCTGCGCGAGGTCTTCCACGTGGACATAATCGCGGATACAGGTTCCATCGGGCGTCGGATGATCTGTGCCGAAAATATCGATGGTCGGACGCAGGCCGGCCACGGCTTCCAGGATCAGAGGGATCAGGTGGGTTTCAGGCTCGTGCAGTTCGCCGATATCCCCATCCGGGTCGGCTCCGGCAGCGTTGAAATATCGCAACGAAACGGAGTTCAGACCGTAAACCGCATAATCCCGTAACATCACCTCCGTCATTGCCTTCGTCCAACCGTACGGATTGGACGGGCCCATGGCAGCACCTTCACGGATCGGCATTTCCTGTGCGTCGCCGTATACTGCGGCGCTGGACGAGAATACGATCGACTGAATGTCGTGACGGCGCATGCCGCCCAACAGGGCCAGCGTGCCGCCAATGTTGTTATCGTAGTATTTCTGCGGGTCCGTGACCGACTCTCCGGCCGCGATAAAGCCTGCCAGATGAACGACCGCCTGCGGCCGGTACTGCCGAAAGGTTCTGTCCAGAGCCTCAGCATCCCGGATATCGCCAACAACCAACGGCCCCCACCGAACCGCATCGCGATGGCCACCGGACAGATCGTCGAAGACGACCGGCAAGAAGCCGGCTGCCGCCAGCGCCTTGCACACATGGCTGCCGATAAACCCGGCACCACCCGCTACCAGAATCCGATCCACCATAGGCTCAGGCCCTCCCATAGCGGTCGTCGAAGCGGACGATATCGTCCTCGCCAAGATAGGATCCGACCTGCACCTCGATGAGATGCAACGGAATCTTGCCGGGGTTTTCCAATCGATGTGACGCGCCGAGCGGGATGTGAACCGCCTGGTTTTCATGCAGCAGTTCCGATTCTCCATCTCGCGTGATGCGCCCGGTGCCGCCGACAACGATCCAGTGCTCAGCGCGATGATGATGCATCTGGAGGCTCAGTTCCTCGCCGGGCTTCACGACGATATGCTTAACCTGGAAGCCCTCGCCCCGCTCGACTGTCTGAAATGTGCCCCAGGGCCGAATGACCTGAACATGCTTGTCCGCAGCGCTCTGCCCGGACAGGCGCAGTTTACCGACCAGCCGATCGACACTGACGGTTCGATCCGCCGCACTGATCAATGTCGCATCCTCGGTATCAACGATAACAAGGTCTTTCAGGCCGACCGCGGCAATCAAGCGACCGTTGGCCTGGATCAGGCAGTTGCTGACATCTTCGACCACCGTGTTGCCTTCGATGACATTGCCGTCCGCGTCCGGCGCCCGCATGCGCCTTACCGCCGGCCATGTACCGATATCGCTCCAGTCAATATCAGCCTTCACAACCGCGGCCTTCTGTGTCCGCTCCATGATCGCGATATCGATCGACAGGTCGGGCGACCTCGCAAACGCCGCCTCGGAAAGGGTGACGCCACCCTCTTCCGACGTGGCATTTTCCACCGCCGCCAGGCTCGCCGCGTGAATTTCCGGCGCCAGCCGTTCGAACTCCTTCAAGAGCGTGCAGACCGGGAAGACGAACATGCCGCTGTTCCAAAGAAAGCCGCCTTCCGAGATCAGGCGCTCCGCTTCGGTCTCTGTCGGCTTTTCGATGAAACGTGCGATGGAAGAAACATGCGGTGCGCCGGAGACACTGCCGCCTTGTTCGATGTAACCGTAGCCGGTTTCCGGCCGTGTCGGCTCAATCCCGAAAGTCACCAGAAAGCCGCAGCCTGCTGCCGACTTCGCCCGCGCGAAAGCATCCTCAAACGCGCCGGCATTGCCGATGTAATGATCTGAAGGCATGGCCAGCATGATCCCGTTCGGATCCTGCTCCTTCAGAATGGCGGCGGCGGCGGCCATCGCGGCACCGGTGTTGCGCGATACAGGCTCGCAGACGATCGCAAACGGGGTGACGCCGATTTCCGTCATGTGGTCTGAAACCATGAAGCGGTGCTCCTCATTGCAGAGAATGATCGGTGCACCGAGCCCCAGGACATCACGCGCCCGCAGTACGGTTTCCTGGATTAGGCTGTGTTTTGACGTCAGGCGCTGAAACTGTTTCGGACAGTCGTGCCGGGAAACCGGCCAGAGGCGTTTCCCGCTGCCGCCGCACAGAATGACCGGGTATACGGTCGCCTGACGCTCCTCGATGGCGACAGGATACGCGGGTTCGTCTCGAACAATAGTGTTCATCTCGGTGCTCCCTGGTGAACCGTTGGGGCGAAACCTTCAGACCCAATTGGCAAGCCGTCGGCGGAATTGCCGACGAACCGTCCATGCGATCGAACCGGGCCGACGGTTCAAAATGACCGTCCGGCGCCGATTGTCGTTAAGACGAAATCACCCAGAGAGAATTCCAATTCTGCGGAGGCATTGCTGTGACAATCCCGTAGCCGTGTTCGGCAAGGTTGCCTCAGAGCCGTCCCGTCACTCGAAAGCGGACGGTCTGCGTATTGTAATCGGACGCATTGGCCGTCGAGTTCCGATACGCATTGGCGTAGGACAGATCGAGTTTCAGATACTCGTTTGCCAAATAGGTGGCCCCCAGTCCGGCGGACGCCAGATCGTCGTCCCGGCTGACATCCTGATACTCGATCAGTGAATAACCTGCGAAACCGAACAGGATGACGTTACGACGCAACTCGTGGTCGACACGCAGATCGAAGGCGGACCGTAACGCCCCCGAGGCACCGGACAGGGTGGTCTCTTCGACGGTCCGCTCCGCACCGGCCGATACCGTCGTCAGACCGGTGGGATTCCAGGTCAGTTCGCCGCCGAAACTGAAGCCATCGATCGTGTCGAACCCGTCGCGGTCGTAGTCCTGGGACAGATAGCCGACATAGAACTCGCCATAGGTCACTCCGGACAGGTCGAACGTGGCCCCGGTCGTTGCCTCCCAGCCTTGCGAATCCCGCTCGAAGCCGCCGTCGTCAAATCTCTGATCATAGTGCCGATCATTGGCCCCCAATTCGACAAAGGGCTCAAACCGCGGCGAGATCGCATAACCGCTTCTGACACTACCAACAATCACACGCCGATCCCGGTCCGAAGACCGGAATGTCCCCCCTCCCGACGCAGCGACATTGTCATAGGAAAACCATTCAGATTCCAAATCAGCCCGCACATAAAGGCGATTGAACCGCTTTGAACCGCCGGCGCGAACGCCATAGGCGTGATAGGTCACGGGCTCCGAAGCACCGACCTGGTCGACCGATCGGCGGTCTTCATGGCGCCGTGCCAGCCAGAGGCCGCCGGTGACCGCCGCTCCTCGTTGAATGTCGACCCGTCCGTCAGCGCCGATATCCCAATCCAGATAGTTCTCACTCGTATTGTCGAGGTAGCGACCGGCCTCCATGCCGCCGCGAATCTCAAGACTGTGCGACTCCCAATTCGATTTCAGGCTCGCCCGCGGCTCAACTACCGTAACGAAATCGGCTTCCTCTCCGGCATCCGAGTAGAAAATATTGTCGCGGTAGATCTCTTCGAGCCCGACCTCCGGATAAAAGAAAAAGGAGCCGACGCGAACACCAGCAGGATCGTATCCCGGGCGACTGCGCTCTCTGACGGTTTCGCCGCGTTTGGGATCGTCGTAAAGGGCATCGCCCGCATTGGACGGGGCCTCGGGAACGGTCTGGGCGAGGGATTGCGCGGACGCATATACCGTGATCAGCGACACGGCGAGCCCGGCACCGAATATGCCTGCGATGAGCGACATATTATGCTTCATGCACTGCAACTTTACCCCCACCATTCATGGCAATCGCCCGATCCGCTTGAAATGGAACCGGTGTTCAGCTTTCCGAAGACGATTCATGACTGGAATGGTTCCGGAGTCTCTACCACCCACGATTCTAACAAATACATTCTAAGCCCTGCAATAACCAGGCCGCCGAATACACCAGATCTGGATCCGGGCATCATATTGCATTTTAGTCGAATTAACTAATCGACATCACCAATTTCCAACTACTTAGGGCACTTCAATAAAGCGGATTGAAACCCGCGGCGGCTTGGGTATCATCGTACCAGAGCCGTGACAAAAAACGGAACCTTTTTGCGATCGGTACGTTTTACGGATGAGCCCCAAGCGACTGGCGGCCTGAAAACCGGTACTTCGGATGCATGTGCCGGGTCCGGGTCGAGATAACAGTGAGGAGCCGATCCAGGCATGTCCTTCAGGCATGCCTGTTTCAGTCATTTGGCAATTTTGCCTACAGACCGGGGCTTCCACCTTTGAGAATTAGAGGATCTGCAACTCCTTGCCCAAGACGCACATCAAACCGCTGCTCCTGCTCCTCCTGTCGGGATGCGTCAGCGCAGAAAATGACGTAGCGGTCGCACCGGCCCCCGTGCCAGCGACTTCGGAAGCCGCTCAAACGGTAGAGCCTCCGCAGCCGGCCCTGCCCTATCCGGAGAAGCCCCCGGAACCGCAGAAGCCCGCGACAGAGGTCACGATCGCCGCCAATGCGCGCACTGACCATGGCCCTGAGCCAGGCAAGGAAGCAGAAGTCGATAAAGCAGCATCCAGCGCCATCATTGGTGAAAGTGAGCAAGGCATCGAGAGCATGTTCGGGCCACCACACGACATACTGCCCAAATTTCCGGGTCATATCTGGAAGTACGTATCGGATGTCTGTGATGTGGAGATCTTTTTCTATCTCGACATCGCGTCGGACACCTATCGGGTTCTGACCCTGGATGTCACCCCGGAAACCGAGTCGGAAAACTGCTATGGGAGCTTGGCAAATGCTAAAGGCTGAAACGGTGGATTCCATCGCCCCCAACACCTGCCGCAACCTCGCAATCGTCGACGATGATCCGTTGTTCCGTGAATCCCTCGCCCAGAACCTTGTCGGCCGGGGCTACCAGGTTGAGGAGTTCTCGGACGGCGAAAGCTTTCTGGCGCGGTTGCGCGAACCCCATGACATCCACCTGATCCTGCTGGACTGGAAGATGCCGCGCATGAACGGTATCGAGGTTCTCGGCAATGTTCGGCAGATAGCCCCCAACATGCCGGTGATCTTTCTGACGGTGCTTAGTGATCAGATCTACGAGGAAGCCGCGTTGCTGGGCGGCGCCGTGGACTTTGTAGAAAAGTCGCGCAGCTTTTCGATCATTGTCCGTCGGATCGAATTGGCCCCGTTCACGCCGAGGAATGCCGCTAATTCCCCGGAAGTGGAGGAAGAACAGTCCGACTTGAGCGTGGGTGCTCTACAGCTCGATCTGGAATCCCATCGCGCCTACTGGAAAGGGGCACAGGTGTATCTGACGCTATCCGAATTCGGTATCGTCAAGGCCCTGGCCAGCAAGCCGGGTACCGACCTCCCCTATCGACGGATTTACGATGTGGTGCATGGCTACGGCTTCATCGCCGGAGACGGTGAGAATGGGTATCGGGCCAATGTCCGGTCCCTGATCAAGCGAATTCGACAGAAGTTTCGATCCCTGGACCCGGATTTCGATCACATCGAGAACTATGCCGGCTTCGGCTACAGATGGCAGGCGCCCCGGTAACGTCGGATGATCCGTTCCGGCAGCAACATACTTCGTTCGCTATCGATCAAGCTGGCGATCATCTGTGTCGTGCTCGGCGCGTTGCCGATATTGGTCTACATTCCTCTCGAGGAAGCGGATAACCAGAAGAACCAGCTTATCCTGCGGTCCGTCCAGCAGGAAGGGCGCATTGTCGCAAACTCGCTGTTTCCGGACCTCGAGCAGTTCTCACCGGAGATCGCGGAGAACCTGCAGTTCCGACTGGCGGAACTGACGCCTGAAGACACGATGGTCGCTGTCTTCTTCCGACCGGCGGACACGGCCAGCGGCGATGCGTTCCTGTTTGTCGCCCGCCACCCGCGCATCAACCCAGGTCGGATTGATGCGGAACTGAAGGAATTGCGCAGCACGGGCCTGCTGGACGACGTCACGACCGCTTGTGACCGTCGACGCCCCCTGTCGCTGCGTCAGGACCGTCCGGACGGCTCCCGTCAGATCCTGACCTATTTTGGCACGCGCCGCAGCGAAGCCGGTTGCTGGGTGGTGATATCCTCCACCAACAAGGCAGCCATTCTGGGGACATCGGAAGACAGCGAATACTGGCGGCGGGACGAGATCCAGATCGCCGCGGCAATCTACGCCGCCATGGCCGTCCTGATCCTCTCGGTCTTCCTGTCGCTTCGAAACAATCTGAAGCGCTTTGACGGTGCCATAGCCGACATTCTGCGCGGCCGGGACACGGCGGTCTCGTTCCAGGACCGCAACCTAATTCCGGAATTGTCCAATGTTGCCGGACGTTTCGACCGGCTGGTATCCGCTCTGCGCCGATCGGAAAGCCAGATTCGGCAGGCTGCTGAAGACAATGCCCATGCCCTGAAGGCCCCGCTGGCGGTCATCTCGCAATCCATCGAACCCTTCCGGAACTTTGTCGTCGACCAGGATGGGCCCGCCGCCCGCAGTCTGGACCGGATCGAGCAATCCATCGCGAAGCTGGACGGATTGATTTCCGCCGCCCGCCAGATGGACGAATCCACCCCGGCCGCCATCGATGAACCGATGTGCCCCCTGGAGATCGATGGCGCCATTTCCTCTGTTCTGGAGCAGTACAGACCGGTTGCCTCCGCACGGGACATCCGGATCGATGCGGTCGTCCCGACCGGAATCCATGTCATGGCCAACGCGGACCTGCTGGCACGATCCCTGGAAAACATCCTGAGCAATGCCATGGACTTCTCCCCTCCAGGCGGTGTCATCCTGGTATCCACCCGGGAATCCGGTCCTGGACGTCTGACGATCTCGATCACTGATCAGGGCCCGGGGGTCGACGAAGACATCTTGGAGCGTCTATTCGACCGCTACTACTCGACCCGGTCCGGTACGCCCAACGGGACCAATTTTGGCATCGGATTGTGGATCACCCGCCGCAACGTCACCGCCATGCATGGTCGGGTCCAGGCCTCCAATGCGCCCGATGGCGGGTTGCGGATCGAGATCGAATTGCCCGTCGTCTCGTGACACGACGGAACTATGTCGCGGCTTTTCAGTCTTCTCTGATATCAGGCGTCACCGGCCGCAGGTCGGTGGCGTCCGCGGACCCTATGCGAGAAGGAGCGATACAATGAAACTCTCAACCGCCGCCGCAACCGTCGTTACCGCAACATTCCTGACGGTCGGCACCGCCTTTGCCCAGCAGGGGCAAGAGGTGACCGAGGATAAGATCCAGAGCTATGTGGTCGCCTATATGAACGTCCAGGAAATCGTCCGTGAATACGAGACGAAGGCCAATGACGCGAACTCCGATGCAGAAGTCGAACAGTTGCGGAGTTTCTACGGCAACCACATCACCGAAGCTGTCGAATCCGAAGATCTGACCGTCGACGAATACAACACGATCACGCGCCAACTTGAGACCGATACCGAACTGCGGGAGCGCGTGACCGAAAAGATCGTCGAGATGCGCCAGGACGACCAGTAACCGTCCGAATGCCCTGAACCGCCCCGCCCGGGCACCCGCCGGCTCATAGTCCCGGCGGGTGCCGCATGGGCGCCTGATCCGTCAGACCGTTCAAAAGGGGAGACGATGAAAACATGAGTGAAGGTTTCTCGCGCAGACGCTTGATTGAAACGCTGGCTGCTTGTGGCCTGGCTGCGGGGATGTTGCCGACCGGTGCCGCAGCGTCGTTCGGTGATGATGATGAACTGGCCTTTTCCACGCCAAGGCCCTTTTCCTTTGACCAGCTGATCGGGCGGGCTTCGCGGCTCGCACAGCAGCCATATGCGCCCGTCCCCAAGCCCGCACCGGAAATCACGCCCAAACTGTCCTATGAACACCATGGCAATATCCGGTATCCGGCCGAAAAAGCGATGTTCGCAGAAGGGCCGGGACAGTTTCCGGCGACTTTCTTTCACCTGGGCATGTTTTTCGAACGCCCCGTGCGCATTTTCGCGGTCACCGGCGGCGAGGCGTCGGAGTTGCAGTACAAGAAACGGTATTTCGACATGCCGGACGACAGCCCGGCGCAGGAGATGCCCGAAGGATCCGGCTTCGCCGGTTTCCGGCTTCATGAAAACCGGCAGCGGGATGACTGGAAGACACAGGATTGGATCGCCTTTCTGGGCGCGTCCTATTTCCGGGCCATTGGCGAGCTCGGCCAATACGGTCTTTCGGCGCGCGGTATTGCCGTCGACACCGCCGTCGATGGTCCGGAAGAGTTCCCGGCGTTCACGGAATTCTATCTCGAGCCCGACGAAGACGGGACGGTTACCATCTACGCCCTGTTGGACGGTCCCAGCCTTGCCGGCGCGTATCGCTTTCACCTGACCCGGAATGATGAGGTGATTGTCGATGTCGACCAAAGGCTCTTTTTCCGAAAAACGGTGAGGCGCCTGGGCATTGCGCCGCTGACATCGATGTTCTGGTATTCCGAGTATGGCGATGGGGTTCTGGACGATTGGCGGCCGGAGGTGCACGATTCAGACGGGCTGGCGATCCATACCGGAAGTGGCGAGCGCATCTGGCGCCCGCTGAACAATCCGCCGCACACAATCGTCTCCAGCTTCGTTGACGAAGACATCAAGGGATTCGGCCTGCTGCAGCGCGACAGGAACTTCGAACACTATCTGGATGGCGTCCATTACGAGCGCCGACCAAGCCTCTGGATCGAGCCGCACAGCGACTGGGGCAAGGGGTCGGTTCAATTGGTTGAGATTCCGACCAATGACGAAATCCACGACAACATCGTGGCATTCTGGGTGCCGCAGGAAAGGGTCGGACAGGGCAGCGCGCTGCGCTTCGGCTACCGGATGTCCTGGGCGGCGGATCAACCGGGCTGGCCGGACGCCCTCGCCCGGTGCGTTGCAACCCGAATGGGGCGCGGTGGCGAACCCGGTACCGATCGGCCCGAGGGCGTGAAGAAGTTTGTCGTCGAATTCGCCGACGGTCCGCTGGACGACTTGAAGACGGACGACCCGGTCGAGGTCGCGGTCTCCGCCTCCCGCGGGACGTTATCCTACATATTCACGGAGCAGATCCCGGGCACCCCCCGCTGGCGCGCCCAGTTCGACCTCGATCCCGACGGGCAGGAGCCGGTCGAACTTCGCGCGTACCTCCATGTCGGCGACCAGCCGGTTTCCGAAACATGGATGTATCAGTTCAACGGCTGACCACCGTGGCTGCCGACGATAGCGAGCCGAGATGCTTAAGAGGGGTGCCTCAGGAAGCTTTGCGCGGTGTCGGTGCATTCAGAATCACTGGCCTGACCGCCGTGGGTGACGGAGGCGTTCGGCCCCATCGCCGAGCCGGCATCGGCAATGCAATCCGCATATACTTCCGCATCGTCCACGGGTTGAAATCCCAACGCATCGGCATGGGAGTTATCCACCGCGCTGCGCGTGTTCGCTGAAACACCATAGGCCACCAAGTAGTGGACGTCCGTTGCATCGATAGCCCGGTCGAAGAGATGCACCGCGTCCTTCGGGGACAACCACGTCTTCAACATGCGTTCATCGCTTGGTTCCTGCTCAAACGAAGCGATGCGCAGGGCAATGAAGGACATTCCATGTCGGTCTGCATAAAGGCTTCCGAGCGCTTCACCAAAGGCCTTCGAAAGACCATAGTTTCCGCTGGGACGGATGCGTGCATTTCCGTCGAGCCTCACTGAAATGGGGTGGAATCCCACTGCCTGAATCGAGCTTGCAAAAATGATCCTGCCCACTCCGGCCTTCCACGCGGCTTCGAAAACGGCCCGCGTGAGCTCGTAGTTCAGCGGGAAGATCTCGCTCCATGGTCGTTCCTCCGGCACGGCGGCCAGATGGATGAGCGTGTTAACGTCGCTGAAAACTGTCCCCAAGTCTTGGTTCAGGAGATCCAGTTGCATGACTTCCTCCCTCTCATCGGGAGGGTCCGGCATCACTTGATCAGCCAGTCGCAGAATCCGGTCTTGCCGTTTCAAACCCTTCCTAAGCGCGCGACCGATCCGTCCGGCCGCACCGGTGATCAGGATGCGATTGACGTCCATGTTTGCTTCGTCTGGGGCAGCCATTTCATTCACCGGCAAGAAGGGTTGAGATGATCGACGGCACGAGATCAGTGCGGTGCGCAATGCTGACATGCGGCGTTCCCGACACGGTGGGCCAGTCTGCGGCAAACCCGTCATAGGTCTTCCGCCCGAAGATCAAGGCCCTGGCGCCGCTCAATTCATCGTCCTTGAATTTGTCGCCCACGGGATCCTCAATGACTCCGTCCAACGACATGTATTGGGTCGCGATGATCTTTCCTGACATGGTCTCGGTCTCCGTTGGTTGCGCCAACCGCACTTTCCTGAGTTCGTTCATCCACCACCGCCGGTGACGTGCGGCATCATTACTTACCGGGCAATCGGCGGGCTGACTCAGCACGGGTCATGGCATGCAGCTTTGTCTTTGCAGGCCCGTTATTATAGTTTCAGAACTGACGGCATAGATGCCAAACGTTGAAAAAATAATTTCAGATTGAGCAACAATGGATCGACTCGACGAACTGGAAATCCTGGTTGCGATCGTGACTGCGGGCAGTATGCGGCAAGCGGCGAGGCGTCTGCGCAAATCGCCTGCGTCAACTACGCGTGCTCTTGAACGTCTCGAAAGCAGGTTGGGTGTTCGACTGGTTGAGAGAACCACGCGGCGCATCGCTCCCACCGCTACCGGTCTAAAATTGGCCGACGGCGCGCGGGATGTTCTGGACAGCTATCGCATGTTGACCATGGACACGGGTGTCGAAACGATCCGCGGTATGGTCCGGATTGCAGCGCCTCCGGTTTTTGGACGGCTGTTTGTCGCGCCCGCCGTGGACCGTTTCCTGCAGGAATGGCCTGACGCCTCTGCGGAAATGATTCTGGCTGACCGATACATGGATTTTATCGAACATCGACTCGACGTCGCCGTACGGATTGGCATGTTGCCAGATTCTTCGCTCCGCGCTCGGAAGGTCGGTAGCGTTCACTGGATGACGGTATGCAGCCCGGCATACATCAAGGCATCGGGCGTGCCTGCGCGTCCGTCTGATCTTTCCGATCACGCCACGATACTGGAAAGCTGGAGCAGTGGCGGTCCTCAGTGGACCTACAAGATGGGTGCGAAAGTCGAGACCGTCGCACTCAATCCGCGTCTGGTCGCGAACGACATCGATATTCAGCTGGATGCGGCTCGAAGCGGCAAGGGAATAGCACGAGTGCTTTCATATCAGGCAGCGTCGGATTTGGCGGCGGGCAAACTGGTGCGCATTCTCGAGGCATATGAAACGGCGGAAATTCCTGTTCATGTGGTCACTGCCGGAGGTAGCATTGTGGAAAACAAGACCCGAGCAATTGCAGATCACCTTTCAGCGTTCTTGAAGACCAGCCTGATTCAGGCAGGGACCCTTGTTTGAAGTCATAAGCCGAATCGCCAGCCTCCCCGTGCCTGTTTGGTTCGAACGGTCACTGCCAGGTTATGGAACAGCAATCAGCTTACAGATGCCGGCTGCGGCAGTGGGAATGCGTTGAGGAACCTTTCGATGGCATCCTGACTTCCTGCACATCGGAGCTGCCCTTCAGAGATCGCCTGGCGCAGGTCCGTCCCGCCGAACAGAATGCCGTCAATGGCGTCCGGAGTGCCCGTTAGAACCGCGTTGGACGTATCGCCACTGCTTGTTGCCTCGTCATACTTGAGCCCTGTCGTTGTTCCGGTTACCCGCACTGCGCCATACGGCATGTCGAGGTCTAAACAGAATCCGCCGTCTTCGCTCGGGTGATAAAGGGCGCGCATCGCCAGCAACAGGCCGGCACGACTCATCGGCAGCCCCTGTCGTAGAATCGGGGATCTGGCCGCCCATCGGCCGAGGCTCAGGATTGGTTCCTCTAGCTCGCGACCCCACTCCGTCAGTTCGTATACCCATGACGCCGCAGGTGGTGGTAACTGGCGCCGTCGCAGAATCGTCGAGGCTTCCAGTTCCTCCAGCCGTTGGGTCAGCACGTTGGGGCTGACATTTCGCAGTTCACTGCGAAGGTCGGTGAAGCGCTTTGGCCCAAACATCAGCTCACGCACAATCAACAGCGCCCAGCGATTGCCGATCAGGTCCATCGCATGGGCCGTGGCGCATCCGTCATCGTAACTCTTGCCACCCATAATTCACTCTCTATACTTTTCAGTTGCTTTTTAGGACTGCTTAGTTTCTATTTTGAATGTGCCATGCGAACGCGAATGGTTCAAGCGTTCGCAACACTCGGAGCCCCCTTCATGTCCTGCAATTCCCACAGGCAACGCGCCGACAGCCCTCACCTTCCGGACCTGCCGACAGGCGTAGCCACCGGCCCGGCTGTGGCGGATGTCGACGTGACCGCTGTCCGTGATGCTTTGGGTCTGGCGTTGCAGTCTTCCGCCAATCTGTGCGGTCTCGTGGCCGCGCCTGGCGTAGCGCTCGCTGCATTGATCCGGGCCCGTACCCCGCTTCCTCAACCCACTGGAGATCCTTCATGAAACTCTTCTATGCCGAAACCATGAATTCCTACAAAACCTGCGCTGTCGCGCGGCATGTGGATCTGGATGTTAAATTCCATCGGCTCGATCTGAAAAAGGGCGAACAACGCGCACCGGAGTTCCTCGCCATCAACCCCAATGGCAAGGCTCCCGCACTGGCCGATGGGGACCGCACAATCTGGGAATCGAACGCCATCATGTGCCATTTGGCGATCCGTTCGGAGTCCGACCTCTGGCCCCGGGGTGACGGGCAAGTCGAGGTGGTTAGATGGTTCAGTTGGGCATCCGACCACTTTTGTCGCTACGCGGGCCAACTTTATTTCGAGTATGTCATTCGCGCGGAGTTCGGCATGGGCGCTCCTGACCAAGAAACAGTCGAGGAAGCCCTGGGGTACGTGCGGCGCTACGGAGCGATCCTCGACGATCATCTGGAAAACCGCGCCTACTTGCTGGGCGACACCCTGACGGTCGCGGACTTCGCCGTCGCGACCGTTCTGCCATATGCCAAGGGTGCCAATATACCGCTTTCAGAGTTCCCAGCGGTAGAACGGTGGCATGACAGATTGATGGAATTGCCCGCCTGGCAGTCACCATTTGGAGTTTAGCAGACAGCGGGTTGGCAGCGACAGGCATCTTGCCTGTAGTTGATCGACGCACTTTCGCCGTCCTGTTTATGGGCACCGAGGCCATTCATTGACGGAGCCGATACACCCAAGCTTCGTGTTCACAATTCCATAGTTTCGCTGGGCGGCCATGGCCCCGGTACCGAACAGGGTCTGGCCAACGCTACCCGAAACGGGCAGCTAAACCTGCAAAACACTAGCAAGAGACAAACAAGGGGCTATCGGCGCGTCGCCGATAACCCCTTGATCTTGTTGGTCGGAGCGGCAGGATTTGAACCTACGACCCCCACACCCCCAGTATGGTGCGCTACCAGGCTGCGCTACGCTCCGCCGATGTGGGTGGGCACTAAATAGAGCCTAACACCGGTTGATGCAATTCCCTATTCGGAGGAAGGCGGCCGGATCGGCTGGTCGAGGATTTCCCGCGCGGCCTGGAGTTCCTGACGCAGGGCGCGCAGGGCGTTGGGATCGATCGTCGGGGCGGATTTCCGCGCCGGAATGTCCGGCTCCGGCGCCGGGACAGGCACGCCGTCCTCACCCCATTCCAGAACGGTCTTTACGCCATTCTCCCGCAGCAGCTTCTGGACGCCACGAATGGTGAAGCCTTCCTGATGCAGTAGCCGCCGGATGACCTCCAGCAGTTTCACATCCTCAGGCCGGTAGTAGCGCCGCCCCCCGGCCCGCTTCATCGGCTTGATCTGGGTGAACTTCGTTTCCCAGAAACGCAGAACGTGCTGCTGAACGTCCAGCAGGTCCGCGACTTCGGTGATCGTGCGGAACGCGTCCGCAGATTTCTCGGAACGGGAATGCTCGGAAGGGTCGCTCATCTCTACTGCCTGACCGCTGCCCCGGCGACGCCCGCGGGGCGTGCCGTCATTGGTTGATTCGATCCTTCAACACATGGCTGGGCCGGAAGACCAGAACCCGGCGCGGCAGGATCGGGACCTCCTCACCTGTCTTCGGGTTACGACCGATGCGCTCCCCCTTCTGGCGGACGGAAAAACTGCCGAAAGACGAAATCTTCACCGGCTCTCCCGAAACCAGTGCATCGGCCATTTCCGCCAGGATCGCCTCGACGAGAGCAGCCGATTCGATCCGGGACAGTCCGACCTCCTGGTACACCGCCTCAGCCAGCTCCGCGCGGGTAACGGTTTTGCCCGCCATGGCCTAACTCCCCCAAGCATTTCAAAGTTTTATACGAGGGCACACTAGCCCCGTCTCAGAAGCCCGTCAACAAAGCTGGAGTAATTGGATATGCGAATCGTGCCGCGCGCGCCGGATTACCAGCGGATCAACGCAGCCCCCCAGGTAAAGCCGCCGCCCATGGCGGTCAGCCCCAGCAGGTCTCCCGGCTTGAACAACTGACGCTCGACGGCGTGATTCATAGCCAGCGGAATAGTTGCGGCGGAGGTATTGGCATGCTCTTCGACAGAAATGATCACTTTTTCAGGGGATACATTAAGCTTCTCCCCTACTTTATTGATAATTCTGACATTTGCCTGATGCGGAATCAGCCAGCTCAGATCGTCAGTCGTCAGGCCCTGATCCGCCAGCAGACCCGAAACCAGGGACGACATGCGCTCGACCGCGTGCTTGAAGACTTCCTTGCCCTGCATGCGCACGAATCCGGCGGTACCCGTCGTCGCCGGACCACCGTCGACATAGAGACTGTCGTAGTAGCGCCCGTCGGCGCCGAGTGTCGTCGAGATCACCCCGCGCCCGACCTCGGCCCCGTTGCCGGTTTCGGCCTTCAGGACAACCGCGCCGGCCCCGTCGCCGAACAGAACGCAGGTGCCGCGGTCTTCCCAGTCGAGAATACGGCTATAGATCTCAGCACCGATGACCAGGGCGCATTTGGCCTGACCGAGGCGGATCATGTTGTCGGCCTGGGTCAGGGCATAGATGAACCCCGTGCAGACGGCCTGGATATCGAAAGCGGGACCGGCGGTGATCCCCAGTCTGGCCTGCACACGGGTCGCGGTGGCGGGAAAGGTATTGTCCGGCGTGGTCGTCGCCAGAATGACGAGGTCGATCTCGTCGGTCGACATGCCCGCATGTTCCAGGGCCCGCAGCGCGGCGGTGCAGGCAAGGTCGGTCGTCGTTTCGTTGGCGGCGGCGATATGGCGGCGCGCAATGCCCGTGCGCTGCCGGATCCATTCGTCTGACGTGTCCACCGTCTTGGACAGTTCGTCGTTGCTCAACACCCGTTCGGGAAGATAGGCACCAACACCTCGGATAACGCTGCGAATATTCAAGATACTTTTACCGCCGCGCCTTCCGGCACCGGAGGCCCTTCTCTGTCCAAGGTTTCAAAATCCGCTTTCATCTTTTCGATAAAGCCGTGTGAATACATGTCCGCCGCCACGCCGATCGCGTTTGCGAAGCCAAGCTCGTCCGTCCCACCATGGCTCTTTACCGCGATTCCGTTCAACCCAAGCAAAACGGCGCCGTTATAGCGACGCGGGTCGACACGATAGCGCAGTTTCGCCATGGCCCGGCGCGCGATCAGATAACCGATCTTGGCCACCGTGCTGGATTGAAACGCCTCACGCAAGAACGCGCTGATCAACCGCGACGTGCCCTCTGCGGTCTTCAGGGCCACATTGCCAGTGAATCCGTCCGTGACCACGACATCGACCGTTCCCGCCGCAATATCATCGCCTTCGACAAAGCCGGAAAAGTGGATCGGCAGCGGCGATTCGCGGAGCATCGCGGCCGCCTGCTTGATCTCGTCCCGCCCCTTCAGCTCCTCGGTGCCTATATTCAGCAAACCGACGCTGGGCCGCTCGATTCCCATGACCGTGCGGGCGAAGACTTCGCCCATGACCGCAAACTGGACGAGGTGCTGGGCGCTGCATTCGACATTGGCGCCGAGATCCAGCATGCAGGTCTCGCCCTTCTGGGTCGGGAAGAAGGAGCAGATGGCCGGTCGGCTGACACCGGTCAGGGTGCGCAGGCCAAACATGGCAAGCGCCATGAGAGCACCGGTATTACCGGCCGAGACACAGCAATTGGCTTCCCCCGCATGCACGGCGTCGATCGCCTTGCGCATGCTGGATTCCTTCAGGTTGCGCAGGGCATAGGAGGGCTTGTCGTTGTTGCTGACGACCTGATCCGTGTGCCGAATCTCGACACAGCCCTCTAGCAGCGGCTCTTTCGCCACCAAAGGCTCGAGTACGTCCGATTTGCCGAAAATCAGAAACTCGACCTGTTGCAGACGTTCCTTCGCCAGGGCAGCGCCGCGCACGACGATTTCGGGCGCTCCGTCGCCACCCATACCGTCCAACGCGATCACCAAGGGCTTCACCACCGCAACGTCCCCTCAAGCGGGCGGTTCGGCATGTTGTATCCGCCGTTATCCGCAGGCCCGGACACGGCCCTGAACGGGCCGCGCCGTAATGCCGGGGCGCCGACATTGTCTGCCCCGACAACACCAATCGGGCCCGAAGGGGCCCGATCCGTTTCGTCCAATACTAGATCGGAAACCGGCGTCGGTCCAACACTGGACCGACTTTTCCGGAAACGATCAGAAACCGCTCTTCGGCTCGATCACCTGACGACCGCGATACATGCCGGTCTTCAGGTCGACATGGTGCGGGCGCACCATTTCACCAGTGGTCTGATCTTCCCGATAGGTCGGGTTGGACAGCGCGTCATGGGAGCGGCGATTGCCGCGACGCGATTTCGTAACTTTTCTCTTCGGAACCGCCATCTTCTCGACTTTCGTATTCGTGGGGTGTCGTTCAAAGCGGCGCGTTACATAACCGTTTTGCCGCGCCGCCGCAACCCGGATTTACCGGGTTTCGTCTTTGTCGGGACCATCGCGCCCCTTCAGTTCGGCCAGTTTCGCGAATGGATTGTCGGAACGCCCCGTTGCGCCACCGGTTTCGACGCCGGTTTTCCGGCCCTCAGGCAAAGAGTCGACTGCATCATTCAACGATGCCCCTTCCTTGCGGGGATAGGGATCCAACGCCAGCACAAGTTGCTGTGCGGTCAGCTCGCCCAGATCAATCACGCCGGCGTCGAAGGGCTCCGGCGGGTCTGCGTCGGCCAGCGTAAACTCCTGATTCTCTTCGATCATGCTCGGCGGAGCAAAAATGATCGAGATATCCTGATCCAGGGTCGATCGAATCGGTTCGCCGCTGACAACACAGGATTGGGTCACATCCGCGGTGAAACGGCCATCCACCCGGATCATCGGTCCGCCGGCCAACGGCTTCATCTCGAAGAACGCCTCCAGGGAGGCCAGTTCGCTCAGGCCGAACCGTGCAACGAGGGCCGTACGAGCCTCCTCATCCGCGGAAATCTTTCGGCGAAGGCCCTTCGTGGGGATCTCGTCGACTTCGATCGGAACCGAAAACTCCAGCGTCTCCGTCATGATATCACGCAACCGGATCGGCAATTCGCGGCAGGCCGGCAAAATCCGGCTCCGGGTCGCAGAATTCGATCCGGCCCTTCAGAATGTTGGTCTCGCTCTGCTTGAACAGATGGGTCGATTGCCGGTCGAAATAGGCCGTCATGGCGCGGACCTGCTCATCGGTGACGTCATTGCCCTGAAACAGGCCGCGCCGCAACAGATCGGACAGGTCCTCCGCCCCTTCCGCACCATTCACGGCACCCCAATAGCCGTCGAAACGGCTGAAGAAGGCCTGCGCCAGCTTCTTCACCTTCTTGCCAATGGACATGTCTCCGACCCCCATTTCACGCAGGGAACGGTCGAAATCGGCAACGATCTCGTCTGACAGGGCGCCCCCGACCTCATCCCAGCCCGGCTGGCCGGCCATGCGGCGGAACACCAGAAAGGCGTGTAGAGCGATGCACTCGACACGGCCGTCGAGGCTGTCCGGCACGCCCCCGCGATCATAGAAAACCGGCTTGCGCGCGGTCGCCACGATGCGTTCGTAAAGCACCAGCGCGACCTGCTGCTCCCGCGACAGTTTCGTACTGAAAAATCCTCGTATCATGTCCAACATGGCGGCCTTCGGTTCCCTTGTCCGGAAAGCTGCGACTTAGCGTCCGCGCGCCGTTTCGGCAAGGCGACTTGAAAAAAAGCCCGGCGCGGCTCAGATTGGGGCGGAATCAAACCGTACACAAACAGGATACTGTCGCCCATGTCGGCACGGCAATATTTCAAACTGGCGGCCCTGGTGGGCGGCGCGATGATCGTCCTGACGGCCTGCGAGCCGAAGGTGGCGCTGCGCGGCAACGATCCGCTGGAAAGCCGACTGGAACAGATTGCCGTCGGCCAGTCGACCAAGCGGGACGTGGCAGGCGCGATCGGCACCCCGTCCATGGTCGGCACCTTCGACGACAGCGTCTGGTACTATCTGAGCCAGCGCAAGGAAACCTGGGCCTTCTACAGCCCCGAGGTCGTGGAGCATAAGGTCCTCGCCTTCCATTTCAACGCGGACGGCGTGCTTCAGGAAGTGAAGACCTATGACGAGGAATCCCTGAACGAGATCAGCTATCGCGACAAGGAAACGCCGACCTCCGGCCGAACCATGTCGGTGTTCGAGCAGCTGTTCGGCAATTTCGGCAAGGTCGGCGGCTAGGCAATCGCTGCGATTTCACCGATTGAGGTCACAGAAAACCCCGGCGCCGCAACGCCGGGGTTTCTGCTTTTCGGTCAGGTGACCGGTATTAGTGGGCCAGGGCTGCGAGCAGCAGCAGCGCCACGATATTGGTGATCTTGATCATCGGATTGACAGCGGGCCCGGCCGTATCCTTGTAAGGATCGCCGACCGTATCGCCGGTCACCGCGGCCTTGTGAGCCTCGGATCCCTTGCCACCGTGATTGCCGTCTTCGATGTACTTCTTGGCATTGTCCCAGGCGCCGCCGCCCGCGGTCATGGAGATCGCGACGAACAGGCCCGTGACGATCACGCCCAGCAGCATCGCCCCGACGGCCGCGAAGGCATTCGCCTGCGTGGTCACAGCATTGACGATGAAGTAGAGCACGATCGGGCTCAGCACCGGCAGCATGGACGGGATGATCATTTCCTTGATCGCCCGTTTCGTCAGCATGTCGACACAACGGCCGTATTCCGGCTTGGTCGTGCCTTCCATGATGCCCGGCAGTTCCTTGAACTGACGCCGAACCTCAACCACGACCGCCGCACCGGCGCGTCCGACCGCGGTCATGCCCATGGCGCCGAACAGATAGGGCAGCAGGCCGCCGAGCAGCAGACCGACCACGACGAACGGGTTCGACAGCGAGAAGTTCACCGTCAGATCGGAGAAGTACCGATCCAGGTCCGCCGTATAGGCCGAGAACAGCACCAGCGCGCCGAGACCGGCCGAACCGATCGCATAGCCCTTGGTGACGGCCTTTGTCGTGTTGCCGACCGCGTCGAGAGCGTCGGTGGTGTTGCGAACGCTGTCGTCCAGTTCCGCCATTTCCGCGATGCCGCCAGCATTATCCGTGACAGGACCGTAGGCATCCAGCGCGACGACCATGCCGGCCAGCGCCAGCATCGTGGTCACCGCGATGGCGATGCCGAACAGGCCGGCCAGGGCATAGGTCACGACGATCGCGATGCAGATCAGGATCGCCGGGACGGCGGTCGCTTCCATCGAGATCGCCAACCCCTGGATGACGTTGGTGGCATGGCCGGTTTCGGACGCATGTGCGACCGACTTGACCGGGCGGAAGCTGGTGGAGGTGTAGTATTCGGTCACCCAAACGATCAGCGCCGTCAGCACCAGTCCGACGATACCGCAAAGGAACAGGTCCAAGCCGGTGAACACCCGGCCGTTGACCGTCATTTCCGTCCCCATGCCGAGGACATATTCCGTGATCGGATAGATCAGGATCGCGGAGATGACGGCGGATCCGAAGAAGCCCTTGTAGAGCGCCCCCATGATGTTGTTGCCGCTGCCGACACGCACGAAATACGTCGCGATGATGGAGGCGACGAGGCAGACACCGCAGATTGCCATCGGATACAGCAGGAAATCGGCCATCGCGACACCGGTGACGCCATAGATCAGCGCCAGCACCATCGTCGCCCCGACCGTCACGACATAAGTTTCGAACAAGTCGGCCGCCATGCCAGCACAGTCGCCGACATTGTCACCCACATTGTCCGCGATCACGCCCGGATTGCGGGGGTCGTCTTCCGGAATTCCGGCCTCGACCTTACCGACGAGATCCGCGCCGACATCCGCACCCTTGGTGAAGATTCCGCCGCCGAGACGTGCGAAGATGGAAATCAGCGAGGAACCGAAGGCCAGACCGACCAGGCCGTTGATGATGTCCTTGGATTGCGCCGGATCCCCGACGTCGAACTGTGCCGACAGGGCGACGTAGTAGCCTGCAATGGCCAGCAGGGCGAGCCCAGCAACCAGCATGCCCGTAACCGCACCCGCCTTGAAAGACACGGACAGGCCCGAGGCGAGGCTTTGACGGGCGGCTTCCGTCGTCCGGACATTGGAGCGCACCGAAATATTCATCCCGATATAGCCCGCCACGCCGGACAGGATGGCACCGATCAGGAAGCCGATCGCGCTGACCATGTCCAGGGCGAGCCCCAGGATAACCGCGACACCGATACCGACAATGCCGATCGTGGTGTACTGGCGGTTCAGGTAGGCGGTCGCCCCTTCCTGAATGGCGCCCGCGATCTGCTGCATCCTCTCATTTCCGGCACTCATGCCCAGGATGCTTTTCGACGTGACGGCGCCATATAGGACCGCCAACACGCCGCATCCGATAACTGCGTATTCCATTGGACGTTTCGTTCCCTTTTCGCTGCGTCCCCCCCTGTCCTCTTCTTTGTTTTTGTGATCGCGACCGGCCGAAACCGACTGCGACCCGGTGCATGGTCTTATTTAAAATCGGGAAGACGTGTGTTGTGTATTTTACTTCTACGTTGCACCCGAATTCGAAATCGGGGCCAGCCGCTTTGGAGTCCGCAACCGTCGCGCCAGTGTGGCGAAAAGGGCTGCGTCACCGTCGGGCCCCCATCCCGAAAATCGCAGAAACGGTAGGCGAGTCACTTCGCCGTGTAAACTGAATACGGAGTCGCAACGACCCATCCGCCTGCAACGTGCGACATTTCATTTCAAGCAACGCCTTGATTAGGACACAATCGGCATTACAATTTCGCTCAGGCGAAACTGATGAAAGGAGGTGATCCCGTGTCTAAGAGCATGAAAATCCTGGCGGCGGCCTCGGTTCTGGCGTTCGGAACCGTTCTGTCGGGTGCGGCCCTTGCCGGTTGCACGGGGTCCCACGCGGCCAAGAGCGACGACCAGATGACGTCGGTTACGAAGACCGGCGATCAGAGCCAGAAAAGCGAAAGCTGATACCTTCAGGATTTCCGCTTTGGAAAGGCCGCTTCCCGACCGGGAGGCGGCCTTTTCTTCGATCAGAAACCGCGCTGCAACGCCCCGGCAAGTAGCAGCAACCCGATCAGCAGTACCGCGACCGATCCCAGGACCGACAGAATGCGCGGCACGAGGGCAAGTACGCCGATGCGGCGACCTCCCCCGATGCCCGACAGACCGATGATCCCGCGGCGCGCCAGGATCGCGGCGATGCCGACGCCAGAAACGGTCAGGGCCACCCCGACTCCCATCGCCAGGGTCGCCAGGGCCCCGATCAGGAAGATGCCGTTTGCCAAGGCGAACAGCAGTACGATCAACGCGCCCGTGCAGGGACGCATCCCGGACACAAGGGCCGCGCCCACGAATTCCAGCCTGTTGCCCTGGGGAACCTCAGAAACGAGGTCATGCGCATCATGATGGTGGTGAGGGTGCTGGCATCCGCCTCCATGACCGTGGCCACCCCCTTCATGGTCATTGTGATGATGGTCATGATGGTGCTTATGGCCATGTCCTCCGCTGGTGCCGCCGTGATCGTGACCGCATTCACGGCCGGTCAGGGCGGCCCAGACCATGCCCGCCCCAAGGACTGCGACAAGCCCGTATGAAGCCGTTTCCACCAGAGGCATGCTGTCCAGGAGGGCCAGCCGGCTGAAATCGAGCAGCCATCCCAGAACGCCGACCAGCAGGATTGCGACCAGCGCCTGAATTCCGGCGATCAGCCATCCCATCGCCAGACCGCGCCGGATCGCGCTTTCCCGTGCCATGAAATAGCTGGTGACGACCGCCTTGCCGTGACCGGGTCCGACAGCATGGAAAACGCCATAGGCGAAGGACATGCCGACCAGCGTCAACGCCGGCGCAATCGTATCCCCATCGCGATAGGCCGCGACCGCGTCCCGCAGCGCCGCCGCAAACCAGGCCTGCTGCGTGACAATCCAGCGAAGTACTTCCTGCAGTGGTTCGGGAAGCCAGGCCGACCAGTCCTCCGACGGGGGATTGCCACGATCTCCCAAAAGACCGGCCGCATGCGCCGAACCGGCCTGCACCACCACCATCAGGGCCGCACACAGCCCCGAAACCGACATTCTCCGCATCAGGCGCCTTCCCTCACACAGGACAGAACGGCGCGGATCGGATAGACGGCGCCGAAATAGATGGGATTGTCGTCCGCCTCTTCGAAGGCATAGGCGCAATCGGTTCCGCCATTCCCGCGAAACCTCAAGGGCCGGTCCTGGATGAAGTCCATGGCGACATAGTATTCGGGGTCGTAGATCGACAGGGTCACAGGTTCCTGAACCGGATCAACGGGCTCAGGCAGGGTCAGTGTGAAACTGTAGGACACGATGCGGCCATCGGTGGATACCGCGATGCCGAAATCCTCCGCCCCGTTCCAATCGACCTGTCTGCCGTCGACACGCAGATCCGTGAAGAAACCGACTTCACCCAGACCATTGAATGCACCCTGACGCATTGCATCGATTTCCGATTCTTCGAAGCTGCCATTGCGATTCCTGTCGAAGTCCTCGTACAGGACGGCGCTGAAGAACTCGTCGAACGCCCACTGCATCCGGATCTTCACCAGACGGCCTTCCTCAAACCCCATGAAGGCAAGGGCCGTAACCCAGACATGAGGATGCGCGGAGATCATGCCGGGCCAGGCGACCAGTCCGGCGGCAAGTGCCAGGGCCGCCGCGACCCTGCGCCAGTTCTTACCAAAATCGCCGGAACGGATCATGCCGACCCCCGCCCTGACCGAAACCGGTCGTGCAGGCGTGTCCGCGCGTCGGGTACGGGTCGCCCCATCACGTCGAAGACATGCCTGTCCAGGAAGTATCCGGTTGTCGTCATGGCCTCGGCCAATGCCTCCGGTCCCGTATTTCCGCGTCCGATCAGAAAACTTGGCAGATTCAGCAGCTTGTCGCGATAGGGTGCCCCAGCCTCCGCCGACACGGCGCGGCCGGTTTTGGGGCTGACATAGCGCAAATCCTCCGTCACGCCGGTCGCGGCGCAGGAAGTCAGGTCCAGGCCAAATCCCAGTTCCGCAAGCAAACCGATCTCCCAACGTGCATAGGTTTCTGCCCATGTGGGGCCATCAAGCGCGACCATCAATGCGTCCAGACTGTCAAAAAGGTCCGGATGAGGTTCCCGTTCGGGCAAGGCCGCTTCGACCAGGCCCACGGCAGCGCCCATCGCCAGCAGCTTGCCCGGGTGATCCATCAGCAATGCGGCATAGCCATGGACGGGTTCCACGGTCATGCTGCCGAGCTGGTCCTCCAGTCGAGCACGCCAATTGACGGCGATTCGGTTCCCGGTCTGCAAGGCGCCTTTGAGCTTGCGTGACTGGCCGCCGCGGACCAATCCCGCATGGCGCCCCCGCTCCCGGGTCAGCACGGTGAGGATAAGCGCATTCTCGCCATGCCGCCGGGTCGAGAGCAGGATCGCCTCGTCACGCCATTCGATCATGGGCCGCCTCAGCTCGTCGCGGAAATCGCGCGTTTGATCGCCCGCTGCAGATCCGGCGTTGCCGGTCGCATGCGATCGGCCAGCGGATCGACGCCGGTGCGGACATGCATGACGCGGCGATAGATCTCCTGGTCGAGGGAATCATCCATCCAGGAATGCATTTCCTTCACGATCCGCCCGCGCATGCTCATCGGATTCTGCCCCCCGAACTTGCGTTCGACGAAATCGTCCAATTCCTGCGGCGGCGCCGGCATCTGACGCAGGATGAAGGTCAGGACCGCGTTGCGTGCCGACACGTCGTCCTCCGCGACACTCAGCCAGCGGGTTGCATGACCTGCCCAACCGTCCAGGGCGAAGGATATCTTGACCCGTTCGTCCCGGATCAGCTTCAGCAAACCCTCGTATTTCTTGTTGTTCAGGTAATAGCGATCGTCGAGCACCGCCGCCTTGATGGTGTGGGCGCGTTCCGTCGTGTATTCGATGAAGGTATCCAGATTGAAGACCACGACGCGTCCGGCCTCCATCACCTCCTCGATACGCTGGACGCTGCAATATTCGGCGACACCGTCCCGCAATTGCTCCAGCAAGCTCATCTGGCGGCTCAGAAACCCGACGGACCGCGTCTCGTCCTCGGTCACCAGCGAACAGATCGGCGCGGCATAATCCGCCAGGGTGTCCAGCCGCCCCTGCAGCTCGTCGCGGCTGATCGATGCCCCGGAAACAACGGCCCCGACGATGATTCGGACCAGGTGCAGCATATCCTTCGGACTGTTTTCGGACAGCGACATCAGGATCTGCCGGTTGACCGACTTCAGGTCGGCCTCTCCCTTGATCTCGGCATATTTGCGTCCGAACATGGCAAGAATTTCCAGAAAGGCATTCTGGATATCCAGGCGGCTGATGCTGATTTCATTCTCCGCCAGCCGCTTGTCCCGCTCATCCCCAGCTTCCAGGTCCGCCTGCAGGCGCATATCCCGGATCGTGATCGGGTCCAGGTGCCCCTGCCGGTCGGAATAGGAATAGGACACCCGTTCATGCAGCAGCTTGTCGCGGCCGATCAGATCGGACCAGTTGGGCACATCCCGAAACGGCATGACCAGATCATTGGACACGCGGCCCATGTCGGTCCCACCGAAATTGGGAACGATGGCTTCGAAATCGCCGAACTCCGGGTCTCGTGGAGATCGGCAACGCAGCATTTCCACGGCGCGCCCCTGAAAGCCGACATAGACTCCGCGATCGCGGAAACTCTTGTACTGGACGGCCATTGGCGGACGTCCCTCCTTCGGAATCGATCACAAACAGAGACGTTAACTATACCATAGAAGCAATCCTGTCCGTGACGACCGTTACACCTCTGTCCCGGAAAATTCCGGCGGCTCGAAGGCGCGGACCGCGGGCAGCTCCCCATTTGCGGGGGCAACCTCGACCAGGCAGGTATGGGCGCTGGGCCCCTGCGCCAGGCGGGACGTGCCGCGATCGGCGGTCAACACATTGGGGTTGCCATGCCGGTCCAGGCTGTCGGGCAGGTCCGGTGCGTCGGGATCATACCAGGCCCCGGTCGCCAGTTGCACCACGCCCGGCATGATACCGTCATCCAGGGCGACCCCGGCCAGACAGGCGCCCCGGTCGTTGTAGACCCGGACCACATCGCCTTCGGAAATGCCCCGTGCGACCGCATCCGCCGGGTTCATGCGCATCGGCTCCCGGCCACCGATCTTCGTGCGCCGGCTCCCGGCGCCGGCATCCAGCTGACTGTGAAGGCGCGACTTGGGCTGATTGGAAATCAGGTGGAGCGGATAGACCGCCGCCGTTTCGCCGCCCAGCCATTCATAGGGGGCCTGCCAGGTCGGATGTCCGGCAATTTCCTCATAGCCGAACCCGGCAATGGTCTCAGAATAGATCTCGATCTTGCCGGACGGCGTCTTCAGCCGGTTGCGTTCGGGATCGTCCCGGAACTCCCCCAGGAACCGGCGGACATAGGGCCCGCCGGACAGTTTGTGGCTGCCCATTTCCCAGAACTCATCGAAGGAAGGCAGTTCCTGCCCAACCCGGCCGGCTTCCTGACGGCTGCGGTCCCAGATATCGCGCAGCCATTCGGTCTCGTCCCGCCCTTCAGTGAAGGCGTCCTCGAATCCCAGCCGTGCCGCCGCGCCGCGCAGGATGTCATGGTCGTTGCGCGCCTCGCCAACCGGATCGATCAGCTTCTTCATTGCAACGGCCCAGGCATCCATCTGGTTCACGGCGATGTCGTTGCGTTCCAGAGGCGTCGTGACCGGAAGCACGATATCGGCGTGGCGGGCGATCGGGTTCCAGAAGATCTCCTGCACCACGACCGTTTCCGGCCTGGCCCAGGCCTGGCGCAGACGGTTCAGGTCCTGATGGTGATGGAAAGGATTGCCGCCGGCCCAATGCACCAGCTTGATATCCGGATAGGTAATGGTCCGCCCGTTGTAGTCGCAGGTCCCCCCGGGATTCAGCAGCATGTCGGCAATTCGGGCGACAGGGATGAACGCGTCTACCGGATTGCGCCCGCTGGGTACGGCGGCCCAGCGCATCTGCTCTTCCGGGTTGCCATTGCCATGCTCCGCCGCCAGGCCAATGGCGATGCCGCCGCCCGGCAGACCGATCTGCCCCAGCATGGCAGCCAGGACAACGCCCATCCAATAGGGCTGCTCTCCGCGGTCCGACCGCTGCAGCGACCAGGACAGGGAGATCAGCACCCTGCCGCCGGACAGGGCTTCCGCCAGGTCGTTGATCGTATCGACGGGCATGCCGGTGATGTCCGCCGCCCAGGCCGGCGTTTTCGCAACGCCATCCGTTTCACCCAGAAGATAGGGCCTGAACCTGTCATAGCCGGTGCAGTAGCGATCCAGGAAGGCCCGGTCGGCCCGGCCCGATGTCTCCAGACAGTAGGCGAGTGCCAGCATCAGGGCCAGATCCGTGTTCGGCCGGATTGGCACCCATTCCGCACCCAACTCGTCCGCCATGTCATCGCGAACCGGCGTAATACCGATGAATCGGCCCGAGCCTTCACCCAGCTTGCGCATCCAGTCGCGCGCCGTATGGATGCCGACACCGCCGTTCTGAATCTGCGCGTTCTTCAGCGGCAGACCGCCGAAAGCCAGCATGACGTCGGTATGTTCCGCGATTTCGTACCAACTCGGCGCCTGGACCATGGTGTGGCGCAGATTGGTGATGACATGCGGCAGGATTACCTCCGCCGCCGCGTAGGAATAAGCGTTGACCGATTTCACATAGCCGCCGGCCATGTTGTAGAAGCGATGGATCTGACTCTGGGCATGATGAAAGCGCCCGGCACTTGCCCAGCCGTAGGACCCGGCATAGATCGCCTCGTTTCCGTGGGTCTTGCGCACCCGGTCGACCTCACCCGCGAACAGGTCCAGCGCCGTGTCCCAGTCGACCTCGACAAAGGGCTCGGCACCGCGCTTCAATCCGGCTGTGCCGGGCCCGTCTTCGAGCCAGCTCTTCCGGATTGCCGGACGCTTGATCCGGGCCGGGCAATCCAGCGTGTCGAGGATTGATGCCGACATGTCGGACACATCGTCACCGTCCACCAAGGGCTTCAGTTCCTCGACGCGACCTTGCCGCATCACCGCCCTATAACTGCCCCAATGATTGGCTGTTGTGAGTTCCACCATAACCTTGCATATCTCTTGCATGGACTTACCTAGATTTGGGCCATACTAGGGGCCGCGCAACCGTGTCGGAAAGCAGTTTCATGAAATCCGCTGTGACTTCGTTTGGCCTCCTGCTCGCGGCCGCTGTTGTTGGCGTCTCAACCGCCGTCGCCGAGGAGGCGCCGGACGACCGCGGCACCTTCAGCTTCATGATCGAGAACGACCTGTTTGCGACCGGAACGGATCGTCACTTCACCCACGGCACGAAGGTCACCTACACGACCCGCGAATACGTCCCTGAAACCGACGAGCCGGTCGGTTTCATTGCCGGCCTGATCCCTTTCTGGCCGGAAGGCGCCCGCGCCCGTGCGACCTACAGTCTGGGACAGAACATCTATACTCCGGACAATATCAGCGACCCCAACCCACGCCCCTATGACCGACCCTATGCCGGCTGGCTCTATGTCAGCGGCGGGTTGATTGCGGTCTCGCCGGACGCAACGCAAAGCGATTCCGTCGTGCTGGAAATCGGGGTCGTCGGACCGGCTTCGGGCGCCGAATGGACCCAGGAAAACTGGCACGATACCTTCGGATTCGAAGAGCCGCGAGGTTGGGACAACCAGTTGGAAAACGAGCCGGGATTTACCCTGATTTACGAACATGCCCGCCAGATCTGGGAGGCCGATCTGGGCGCCGGACTGTCGGCGGATTTCGTGCCCAATGCCGGCTTTGCCCTCGGCAATGTGGCAACCTACCTTTCCGGCGGCGCGACCCTGCGCATCGGCGGCGACCTGACGACGGATCTGGGCCCGCCCCGCATCCGCCCCAGCCTGCCCGGAAGCGCCTATGTCCGCGCCTCAGACGGGTTCAACTGGTACACTTTCGCCAGCGTCGGCGGCCGGGTTGTCGGACGCAACATCTTCCTGGACGGCAACACGTTCGAAGACAGCCAGAGCGTCGACAAGAAGATCCTCGTTGCCGATTTCCAGACCGGCATTGCCCTCCAGTTCGAAGACCTGCGCCTCACCTACACCTATGTTGTCCGCAGCAAGGAATTTGACACGCAGGATCGCATCGACAAATTCGGCGCGTTGAGCCTGTCCTACCGGTATTAAGGCGTTCCCGGCGCGGGCAACAGCCCGTGTCAGTACCGGCCAAGCCGTATTTCGCCTTCCGCGACCTCGTCGTAGTCCTCGCCGTCCTTGATCACGGCAAACACCTCGGCCTCGTAGGTGTTGCCCCGCCCACCGGAACAGGGCGGCAGATAGCCGTCGGAATACCAGGCGCCGGTCGCACGGTTCTTTTTCTCCAGCCAGACGCCATCGGGCATGTCGTCCGTACCGCCCGGCACCGCCGGTAGCATCGCTTCGCCCATGCCCGGCTCGATCATGAAGCCGATCTTGCCGTGGCCACCATCATAGGAAAGCTTCTGGAAACTGCGGTCGTTGAACTCGACAACGATGGCATTGGCCTCAGGCGGAATGCCGGAAATCCTCAATGGCGGCGTCGCCCCCTTCCCCCCGAATTTCTTGCAGTGCTGGCCGTCGGGAATGCGATCCCCGGTCCAGGCCGCATCGGCGAATTCCACCGTCAAATCCTCGGCCGAAACCGGCCCCGAGAACACACCGAATGTCAAAATGCCAACGGACAAAACAGCAAGCTTGGACATGCGCATCCGTCTTCTCCCCGAATTGGAAGGGAGAAGCCTAAGCCAGCCCGCAACCGCAGGTCAAATTTCCGTCCGGTGACTCAGCCCAGCGCCGCTTCGACGGCGCCGACCGCATTTGCCGCCTGACTGCCGTCCGGGGCGCCCCCTTGGGCCATGTCGGGTCGGCCGCCGCCGCCCTTACCGCCCATAGCTTCGGCGGCGGTCCGGACAAGCTGCACCGCGTCGTAGCGACCGGTCAGGTCGTCGGTTACGCCGACCACGACCGAGGCCTTGCCGTCATTGACCGCGATGACCGTGACGACGCCGGAACCGATCTGGGTCTTCAGCTGATCGGCCAGCGGCTTCAACTCCTTGGGGCTGACACCGTCCAGCACGCGGCTGGCAAACTTGATACCGGAAATTTCCTTGGCTTCCGGTGCGCCGGACGCGCCACCGCCGCCGCCCGCGGCCAGCTTCCGGGTCAGTTCCGAGACTTCGCGCTGCAAGGCCTTGCGCTGCTGCAGCAACGCTTCCACCTGTTCTTCCAAGTCGACCGGACGCACCTTCAGCGCCGCCGCCGCGGCGCGCACGCGGCTGTCCTGGCCGGTCAGATAGTCAAGCGCCGCCTGCCCCGTCAGGCATTCGATCCGGCGCACGCCGGCAGCGACGGCCCCTTCGCTGACAATCTTGAACAGGCCGATATCGCCTGTGCGACGCACATGGGTCCCACCGCACAGTTCGGTCGAATAGACATGCCCCAGGTCGCCTTCCGGCCCGCCCATGGAGACCACACGGACTTCCTCGCCGTATTTCTCCCCGAACAGTGCCAGTGCCCCGGCCTTGATCGCCTCGTCCGGCGTCATCAGGCGCGTCACGACAGGTTCATTCATCCGAATCTGCGCATTCACAAGACGTTCAACCTGATCGATCTCCTCTTCGGACATCGCTTTCGGGTGGGCAAAGTCGAAACGCATGCTGTCAGCCCCGACCTGGGAGCCCTTCTGGGTGACGTGATCGCCCAGCACGCGGCGCAGGGCCTCATGCGCCAGATGGGTCACCGAATGATTGGCGCGAAGCCGTGTGCGGCGGTCGCCATCCACCAGCATTTCCAGGGCCTCGCCGACTTTCAGGCTGCCCTTCTCCAGCGTCCCGATATGCAGATGCATGTCGCCCAGCTTCTTCTGGGTATCGGTCACGGTGAAGACCGCGCCGTCCGCCGAAATCAGGGTGCCATGATCGCCCATCTGACCACCGCTTTCACCATAGAACGGCGTCTGGTTCGCGATCAGGATGGCACTGTCGCCCTCGGAGAGGCTGTCGACCGGCTTGCCGTCCTTGACCAGGGCCGCGACCACCCCTTCGGCCTTTTCGGTCTCATACCCGAAGAACTCCGTAGCACCGACCTGTTCCTTGAGATCGAACCAGACGGTTTCGGTCGCCGCCTCGCCGGATCCGGCCCAGGCCTTGCGCGCCTTGGCCTTCTGTTCGGCCATGGCCTCTTCATAACCGGCTTCGTCCACCGTGCGGCCCTGACCGCGCAGGATGTCCCGGGTCAGGTCCAGCGGGAAGCCGTAGGTGTCGTATAGCGTAAACGCCACGCGGCCCGACAGTACGCCCCCTTCCGGCAGACCCGCCGTTTCGTCGTCCAGCAGTTTCAGCCCCCGATCCAGCGTCGTCTTGAAGCGGGATTCCTCCAGCTTCAGCGTCTCGGTGATCAACGCTTCGGCCCGGCGCAACTCCTCGAAATGGCCGCCCATCTGCTTGACCAGCACGGGCACCAGGCGGTGCATCAGCGGATCCTTCGCGCCCAACATATGGGCATGGCGCATGGCGCGGCGCATGATCCGCCGCAGGACGTAGCCACGTCCTTCGTTCGACGGCAGCACGCCGTCCGCGATCAGGAAGGACGATGCGCGCAGATGATCGGAAATGACCTTGTGGCTGGCCGATTGCGCGCCGTCGGGGTCTACACTGGTCAGGTCGGACGACGCCTCGATGATCGCCCGCATCGTGTCGATATCGTAGTTGTTGTGCTTGCCCTGCAGCACCGCGGAAATGCGCTCCAGCCCCATGCCGGTATCGATCGACGGCTTCGGCAGATTGATCCGGTTGCCCGGTTCGATCTGCTCGAACTGCATGAAGACCAGATTCCAGATCTCGATGAACCGATCTCCGTCCTCATCCGGACTGCCCGGAGGACCGCCCGGGATCTTGTCGCCGTGATCGAAGAAGATTTCCGAACACGGGCCGCAGGGGCCCGTGTCGCCCATCTGCCAGAAATTGTCCGACGTCGGGATACGGATGATCCGGCTTTCGGGCAGACCGGCGATCTTCTTCCAGAGATCGAACGCTTCGTCGTCTTCGGAGAACACGGTGACCAGCAGCTTGTCTTCCGGCAGACCGTATTCCTTGGTCACCAGGTTCCAGGCCAGTTCGATCGCCCGATCCTTGAAATAGTCGCCGAAGGAAAAATTCCCCAGCATTTCGAAGAAGGTGTGGTGGCGCGCGGTATAGCCGACATTCTCAAGGTCATTGTGTTTGCCGCCGGCGCGCACGCATTTCTGGGAGGTGGCGGCGCGGTTGTAGTCGCGGTGTTCCTGACCGGTGAACACGTTCTTGAACTGGACCATGCCGGCATTGGTGAACATCAATGTCGGATCGTTGCGCGGCACCAGCGGGGAACTGTCGACGACCTGATGGCCGTTCTGCGCAAAATAGTCCAGGAACTTGGCGCGAATGTCGTTGGCGCTCGTCATGTTTCTCGGTCCTTACATACCTCTTCTCGCTCCGGCGGAGCGGAAGGGGTTAGTTAGCGACGATACCCGTTCTTGTCCAGACGGCAGGCCCGCCGTCCTCCATTGCCGTGGCTCGATCCCGGTCCCGAAGAGTTCCGCCGCAATTCTTTTGTTTAAATAACTGCTCAGATAAATATTGCGCCACCATCCTCATCCTGGATTATTGTGCATAGCGACAGGGACCAACCGGGGGAAGCCATGCGAGACGCACGCTACGATGTTCTGTTCGATCCCATTCGGATCGGTCCCGTCACCGCGAAGAACCGTTTCTATCAGGTGCCCCATTGCACCGGCATGGGCTGGCAGCGTCCGAGAACGCTGGCCGCGATGCGCGGCGCCAAGGCCGAGGGGGGCTGGGGTGTCGTCTGCACCGAATACTGTTCCGTCCACGAGAGTTCCGATGACGGTGCCTATCCCTATGCCCGTCTTTGGAACAGCGAGGACATCCGGGCCAATGCCCTGATGACGGAGGCCGTCCATGAACATGGTGCGCTGGCGGGTGCGGAACTGTGGATCGGGGGCAATTACATCGCCAACATGGCAAGCCGGGAGCCCAGCCTGGGGCTGCGCAGTCGCCCGTCGACCAATACGGACCTGCTGCATCCCTTTCAGTGCCGCCCGCTGGATCGGGAGGATATCCGCAATGTCCTGAAATGGCAGCGCGACGCCGCCCTCCGGGCGGTCGAGGCCGGGTTCGACATCGTCTACGTCTACGCGACGCACGGCTACCTGCTGTCGGAATTCCTGAATCCGGAAACCAACCCCCGAACGGACGAATATGGCGGGACGCTGGAGAACCGACTTCGCATCGTCCGCGAACTGATCGCGGAGACCCGCGAGGCAATCCGGGACAAGGCCGCCCTGGCCGTCCGTTTCACCGCGGACCTCTCCGACCCGGAGAGCATGGATGCTTTCGCCATGATGGCCGAAGACCCGGATCTCTGGGATCTGACCGTCCATGATTATGGCATCGAGATGGGGGCGTCCCGATTTGTCCGGGAAGGCGCATTGGAGGCCAGCGTCGCCCATGCCAAGTCCCTGACGACAAGGCCGGTCGCGGCGGTCGGTCGCTTTACATCGCCCGACACGATGGCGCGCGTCGTCCGGTCCGGCGTTCAGGACATGATCGGCGCGGCCCGCCCCTCCATCGCCGATCCGTTCCTCCCTAAGAAGATTGAGGAAGGACGGGTCGAAGATATTCGTGAATGCATCGGGTGCAATGTCTGTTACGCCCATAACACGCTGGGGGTGCCGATCCGCTGCACCCAGAACCCGACCATGGGGGAGGAACACCGGCGCGGCTGGCATCCGGAACGGGTGCCCCCTGCCCGCCGCAATGAGCGAGTTCTGATCGTCGGTGCCGGACCGGCGGGGCTGGAAGCGGCGCGGGTCCTGGGCCAGCGCGGGTTCGACGTGATGCTGGCGGAGGCCGGGCGTGATCTGGGCGGTCGTGTCACCCAGGAAAGCCGCCTGCCCGGCCTGGCTGAATGGGCGCGGGTCCGCGACTGGCGTCTGGGACAGATCGAGAAACTACCGAATGTCGAAATCTTCCGGGAAAGCCCCATGTCGGTCGACGATGTCCTGGCCGTCGGTGCGGACCATGTCCTGACGGCCACCGGCGCGAAATGGGTGACCGACGGGATCAGCCGCCATCGCGATGCCCCGATACCGGCGGCGGCCGGCGCCTCCGTCGTCTCCGCCGATCAACTGCTGCAGGGCGCGACACCGCCGGAAGGACCGGTCGTGATTTATGACGACGATCACTATTACCTCGGGTCGATCCTGGCGCTGCTGCTCCGGTCGAAAGGAAATGCGGTCACCCTCATGACACCGGCGGGGCGCCCGGCAACCTGGGGCGGCTATACGAACGAACAGTTCGAAACTGCCTCTGCGTTGATGGAGGCCGGCGTCGATATCGTCACCAACCGGACGCTGGAGCGAATCGAGCCCGACCATTGCATTGCAGCCTGCATCTTCAGCGGGCGCGCAGAGGTCATTCCGTCGGATTGGGTCGTTCCCCTGACCAGACGGGAGCCGAATGACGACCTATATCGTGCCCTGAAGTCATCGGTCGAAAGGGGGGATGTCGGCGCGCCGAAGGGACTGTCCCGGGTCGGGGATTGCGACGCCCCCGGGATCATCGCCACGGCGGTCTACAGCGGATACAAGGCGGCGGTGGAACTGGGGGCCGACCAGTGACGATGTTTCAGGCGTCACGCGACCTCGCCGCAGGCATGGCCCGAGGCCCAGGCCCATTGGAAATTGAAGCCGCCCAGATGACCGGTCACGTCCACCGCCTCGCCGATGAAGAAGAGGCCGGGAACGGTTTTCACTTCCATGGTTTTTGACGACAGCCCGTCGGTATCGACCCCGCCCAGCGTGACTTCCGCCTTTTTCAGCCCCAACGACCCGCTGGGTGTCACCTGCCAGGCGTTGATGCGTTCCGCCGCGCGTTCCAGGTTCCTGTCCGACAGTTCCGCCATGCGGCCCTGAAGGCCGACGATCTCCGCAATGCGCTGGGCCAGCCGTTTCGGCAGCATGTCGGCCAGGACGGTCTGGATTTCCCGCCTGGCAGCGGACTGCTTGGCGTCCTTCAGCAGCGCAAATGCATCGCGCCCGGGCAGCATGTCGATGGTCAGAGTGTCGCCTTCCCGCCAGTAGGAAGAAATCTGCAGGATCACCGGACCGCTGAACCCCTGATGCGTGAACAGCAGCGCCTCGTCAAAACGGGTCTTGTCCAGGACCGCCGATGCATCGACCGCCACACCGGAAAGCCCCTCCAGTTGCCCAAGGGTCTCCGCATCGAAGGTCAACGGCACCAGCCCGGCCCGGGGTTCGACGATGCCGAGCCCGAACTGGCGGGCGACGTCATAGGCAAAGCCGGTCGCCCCCATCTGCGGTATGGCCGGCCCGCCGGTCGCCATGACCAGTGACTCCGCCTCGAAAATCCCGTCATCCGTCTCAACGCGGAAGGCCCGGGTCTCCAGATCGGGCCGGGACACCGCCTGGATGGCTGTGCGGGTGCGAACGTCCGCGCCGTCGGCTTCCGCCAGCAGCATGGCGACAATGTCCTTGGCCGACCGGTCGCAGAACAGTTGCCCATGGTCCTTTTCGTGATAGGCGATGCGGTAGCGTTCGACGAGGTCGATGAAATCGTACTGCGTATAGCGCTTCAGGGCCGATTTGCAGAAATGCGGATTGCGCGACAGGAAATTCGCCGGCGTGACATCCAGATTGGTGAAATTGCACCGCCCACCGCCGGAGATCAGAATCTTCTCGCCCGGCTTCTTGGCATGATCGAGCACCAGCACCCGTCGGCCACGCCGCGTCGCGACGGCGGCGCACATCAACCCGGCCGCACCGGCCCCCAGTACAATGACATCGTAGCTCTGCATTCCGCACCTGGTGGCAGTTTTCGGGCCCTAGATACAGCAAATGCGCCGTCGTGAAACGGCGCATCCGTCCTGTCTGTCTGTTTTGAACGGAGCGCGGCGCGCCCGCTCAGGTTCGATCAGGTAATCCGAATATCGGATTCCGCGCCATACATCTCTGTAATGATTGAGGCAGCGTGATCGATCATCATGCGGTCTTCGGTTCCGTCGATCGCGAAATGGCATTGATTGCCGGATTTCGAAAAGTTGACGAAATTCTGAAGACCGTACCTTACCAAAAACTGTGCTTCCGAACTCATTCTAAACTCTACTTCCTTTCTTGATGTACCGGTCATCGCGACCGGCAACTGGGATGGTTGGGGCGGCCGAGGGCCGCCCCGGACCGTCAATCCGCCAGAGACAGATTTTCAGCCGCCATTTTACCGTTCCGGCCTGCGATCAGTTCGAACTTCACGCGCTGGCCTTCCACCAGGTCACTCAGGCCGGAGCGCTCGACGGCGCTGATATGCACGAACGCATCGTTCGAGCCGTCTTCCGGTTGAATGAAGCCGAAGCCTTTGGTGGCGTTGAACCATTTTACGGTACCCGTGGTCATGACTATTCCTTTCACGACAGATTGTACGATCCGCGCCGAATGCTGCGGATCTTGGCACGCTCGAATTGTCGGAGAAGGAAACTTGGTCGTCCGGCTAGCGGATAATCATGATCACTAAAGCGACTTCAAAACGTGTCCCTAAAATAGTGGTTCAAACGCAATATTCAAGGAAATAAGGCGGATCCCGGAAACACCGGTCAGGTATCGCCCTGCCCGACCACCGCCGCCAGCAGCCAATCCCGGAACTTTCGAACATAGTCCAGATGGCGTGCCCGCTCCGGGATCACCACAGAATAGGCCTCTTCCGCCGGTATCCTCAAATCAAAGACGCGCACCAGATCGCCCCGCGTCAGAGGTCCTTCGATCAGCATCTCGTGGCCCATTGCAACACCGGCTCCAGCCCGCGCGGCATCGATGGCCATGCTGTAATGGGTGTAGAACTGGCTGTCCCGCCCGCCGCATTCTTCCGCGTTGGCTGCGGCGAGCCAGCGGCGCCAATCGTCCCGCCAATAGGTGTCATGCAGCAACCGGCACCGGTTCAGGTCCCCGGGCTCAGCCAGCGCCATCCGGTCGCGATAGGACGGCGCGCAGACCGGCACCAGCGTATCCGTACCCAGGGAGCGGATGTTGAGGTCCGCCGAACGGGGCCCGCCATAGCGAATGCCGACCTGCGCGTCCGACCGGTTGAAATCGACGATCTCCGCATCGGCCGAGATTTCGATATCGAGATGGGGATAGAGTCTCTGAAATTCGTCCAGGCGCGGGACCAGCCAGACCGACGCGAAGGCGGGAAGCGCCGTGATCCGAAGCGTCGCGCGCTGGCGCGACCCGACGGTCCGTTCGGTTTCCGCCTCCAGGATGTTCAAGGCGTTACGCACCGCCGAGTGGTAGCGGCGGCCGGCATCGGTCAGCGCAACTCTGCGGCCGGATTTTCTAAACAGTTGTACGCCCAGATAGGCCTCAAGCAGCCGGACCTGCTGACTGATGGATCCCTTCGAGACGGACAAATCCTCAGCCGCGGAAGAAAAATTCTCCCGCTCCGCCGCCCGCTCGAAATACTGGACCGCCCTCAGGGGCGGCAACGCGCGTTTCATCGTTTAGTTTTTCCATACCATTGGTCAGATAATACTCATTGTCCGCGACGGCGTCCGCGTCAATCATCGATCCAAGGGAATGCCAATCAGGGAACCGCGGCGTGAAGCTCTCAAACGAACAGCGTGCACAACTGAACCAGGACGGTTTCCTCGTCCTGCCGGATGTCTTCTCCGTCCGGGAGGTCGCCACGATCCGCTCCCGCCTGCCCCGCCTTTTCGCGGAAACCTGCGAGGCGAACGTCATCGAACGCGGGTCGGGGGCGGTCCGGACCGCGATGGGGCTGCACCTGCGCGATCCGCTTTTCGCGGATCTGGCGCGTCACCCCCGCCTGATCGAACCGGCGCGGCAGATCCTCGGGCAGCCGTTCTACATTCAACAGGTGAAGGTCAATGTGAAGGCCGCCTTCTCCGGCGAGATCTGGCAGTGGCACACCGATTTCGCGACCCATCACGGCGAGGACGGCGTCCCGCGCCCCGAGGCGATCAACCTGCACATCCTCCTGGATGAGGTGAACGAGTTCAATGGTCCGCTCTATTTCGTCCCCGGCTCCCACAAGGGCCCGGAGCATGCTGCATGGCTGGACGACAGAACCACCAGCTATCCACTTTGGGTGACGGATATCGACCGGGTCCGCGAAACGATCTCGAAGTCGACCATCGTGTCGGCCAAGGGCGGTCCCGGCACGGTCCTGATCTTCCACGACACGCTGATCCACGGTTCGCCCAACAACATGTCGCCCTGGGACCGGGGCATCTTCTCCCTGATCGTCAATCCGGTCGCCAACGCCCTGACCTCATACAAGCGCCCCGACTACAAGCACCACAGGGACCTGACCCCGGTCACCCCGGTCCGGGATGACTGTCTTGAGACATATGAGACCGGCCAGATGGCCACCGCCACCTGAGGCATGCGGAACGCGCCGGCTGAAACGCGAGGTGCCCTCTTCGCAGTCGGCGCTACCGATTCAGGTTAATCGGCCCCTGAAGCGCCCGCGAAATGGTGGTCCCAAGCGCCTATCATCCAGCGGCGATGCAGTTCAGCCTCCTCAAGGATCCAGTTTCGAAACGTGTCGATTCGGCTGTCCTTGCCGGCTTCGTAGCGCCAAGCGGCATAGTAGGCATCCGAGGTCTGTATTTTGAGATCCGCCAAGATCTCAACCCGCCCCTGCTCAAGGTAGCTGCGTGACGTCACTTCATCCGCCACAGCCAACCCGAACCCCAGAGCGCACGCCTCCATGCACATGGCGGTCGTCGGATAGGTAGGCGCGTTGTGCGGGTTGAGATGGCTTAATCCACTCTCAACGCAGAACCGCTCCCACCATCCCGGCGTACGGTCGTTGATCAAGTCTGAATCGCGCAGTTCGGATGGAGATGTGAGAAAGCGGTGTTTCGCCTCGCTTTCCGGAGCGGCGACGAGAAACACCGAGTTCAGGAAAACCGGCTCGATCATGATGCTGCTGCCCCACGACCGTTGTCCCCAGAACAGAACGCAATCGTGGTCGGCCGAAGCTTCCACGGCATCGACTTCCACGGAGATGTCCAAAGTCACGCCGGAATGGGCGCGGCGAAACCGGTCTAGCCGGGGCAGAAGCCACAACTGCGCGAAGTCGAGATCGCACAATATTCGAAGCGGGGCTTCCGTCGGCTGCATGATTTTCTGAAGCTCGCGCGATAGCTGGCTGAAGGCCTGCGTTGTCACGCGTGCACATTTCGCGCCCCTCTCCGTAAGCCGGATACCTCTCTGCTCACGCTCGAACAGAGCGAAACCGAAATACTCCTCCAGAAGCGCGATCTGTTTGGAGACGGCCGAAGGCGTCACGCAAAGCTCATCCGCGGCCTTTGTTTGACTGAAATGCCGTGCGGTTGCGTCAAAGCTGCGAAGGGCATTCAGGGACGGTATCGGGCGTTCTTTCATGACTATTTCTCATGTTAAGGCTGAGCATTTATCCAGAAATCGCGGTCTGTTGCCAATTGGCGGCAAGCTGACTTGAGTAGTAGTAAAAACTTACCACCAAGGGAACATTGGAATCATGATCAATAGTTTCTCAGGCCCCCTTACATTCTTTCGACAGCCCCCCGGGCAGGACCTCAGGACTGTAGACGCCGCAGTAATTGGGTTACCGATGGACCTGGCCGTCTCGAACCGTGCTGGTGCCAGGTTCGGGCCGCGGTCTATCCGAGAAAGCAGCGCGCAGCTTGCCTGGGGCGAATGCTGGCCGTGGGGATTCGATCCCTTCGACCGTTTGAAGGTCGCAGATTTTGGCGACATCGAGTTCGAGTACGGAAATCTGAAAAGCTTCCGGACGGCCGCGACGCAATTCTACCGCGACTGCGCGGCAAAGGATGTCGTGCCGATTGGCCTTGGCGGCGATCATCACGTCACCGCGGCCGCCCTGGACGGTCTTGTGCCCGACGAAAGCGACACCCCGATCGCCTTGCTTCAGTTTGATGCCCATACCGATACGACCGAAGGCCCGGATACCCAGCACGGCACAATGTTCGGACATGCACTCGCGCGCGGAGCCATCGACGATGCCTCAACCGTTCGGGTTGGCGTTCGCACTGCAAGCAGCGGGGATGGGGGTCTCAACATCGCGCCGGATCGGCTGATGTCCGAGCCGCCTGGAGCAATCGCCGACCTCATCCATGAACGACTGCGGAACAGGCGTGTCTACATCACATTCGACATCGATTGCCTGGACCCGAGTTGCGCTCCGGGCACAGGTACGCCGGTTCCCGGCGGCCCATCCACATTAATGATACTGCGCCTTCTGCGCAGCCTCGGGGCACGGTGCAAGGACCGGCCACTGACCGTAGTCGGGATCGATCTTGTGGAGATATCAACACCTTACGATCATGCCGAGATAACCTCTTTGGCAGGCTGCCAGATTCTTCAGGAGCTCATTTGCCTTCTGACGGTGTGCCGAGAGGCGCAACAATCAGGATAGGACTGTGAGTTCTCCTCACTGCAGCCTTGCAGGATACTCCTTTGCGCGAAACTTCCCGAATGGGTCCACTGTCCTCCACAAATTCAAGGAGGGGTGCTCATGTCACTAATAAAGCGGTTGAAGACTAGCAGCGTGGCCGTCGTCCTGACGCTCGTCACAGCGGGATCGGCGAACGCGGAAGTTATCCGGATAGCGAACGACGGAACCTATCCCCCGTTCAGTTCGATCGACAGCGAAGGAAAACTTCAGGGGTTTGATATCGAGATCGCCAAGGCACTTTGCACCGCCATGAACGCGGAATGTGAACTGGTCGTTCAAGACTGGGAAGGCATCATTCCGGGTCTGATGGCCGGAAAGTACGATGCTGTCATCGCCTCGATGGCCGCCACCCCGGAACGACGGAAAAGTGTCGATTTCACGGCCAGATACTATACGACCAAGCCCGGAATCCTAGTCACCAAGGACAGTACCATTGCGGCACCGAGCGCAGAAGCGCTCGCCGGCAAGACAATCGGTGCCGGCGCGTCCACGGCTGACGCGGCCTATGTCGAGGCGCATTTGGTCGAATCCGACCTTCGCCTCTATCCGACCCCGGCCGAGATCAGGGCGGATCTGATCTCGGGTCGAATCGACGCGGCGATCGGCGATGTGATTGAGCTTTCCGAATTTCTCAAAACGGAAGATGGCGCCTGCTGCAAGCTGCTTGGTGCACTGCCGCCTGACCCTGAGGTCTATGGCGCGGACGTGTCGATAGCGGTCGCCAAGGGTAATGACGCTCTGCGGGAGCGGTTCGACGCCGCGATCATGAAGATCCGCGCAGACGGAACCTACAAGGAGATCAATGACCGGTACTTCGATATCGACATCTATGGGGATTGAGGTCGGGGCGATCGCCGGAGGGACAGGGTGATGGAGTTGCTGGCCTGGGGAAGCGCCGGTTGGGGAGACGAGTTGGTCTCAGGCTTATGCCTCACGGTTGCGCTTGCACTCTGCACCCTGCCCCTGGGAATGCTGACCGGTCTCGGAATTGCGGCAATGCGGCGTTCGTCCAACTGGTTGGCCTGCGATGTTGCGATCGGCTTCACGACGGCGTTCCGAAGTCTACCGGAGCTGTTAACGGTGTTTCTCATCTACTATGGCGGCCAGAGCCTGATAAATGCACTGAGTCAGTCCCTCGATTTCGGCCCCATGGAACTACACCCGTTTGCGGCCGGATTGATTGCCCTTGCCCTGGTCTTCGGTGCGTTTTCCTCTGAAGTCTTTCTGGCCGCTTTTGCGGCATTGCCTCCCGGGCAAGGTGAGGCAGGCCGGACACTCGGGCTGCATCGGTTTCAGATATTCCTGCTGATTACCGGGCCGCAGATGCTGCGCCTTTCGTTACCAGGATTGTCAAACCTTTGGCAGAACCTCCTGAAGGACACCTCACTGATCTCCATCATCGCGCTGAATGATCTGCTGCGACAATCCAAGCTTGCCGCGAGTTCGGAGGTGGAGCCGGTGTTCTTCTACTGCGTTGCCTTTGTACTCTACCTGTCGCTGGCTGTACTCTCTTCCATCGGGATCGGACATGTTCGGTCCTGGTCCGATCGCGGGTTTGGATCGGCGGCCCCCTGATGCGGAAGGGTCATGCCCCTCCAACCTCGCGCCTCGGCGGCGCAAGGCCCCCGCGGGCATATGTTTGGGCGCGCAACAGCTTACTCATAGGCCTGGCGGTCGCGGCGCTGACGCAGACCAACTGGCCGATTCTAGCAGGCTATCTGGATCGGTTGGTGTCGGGCTTGCTCGTCACGCTGGCTTTAACGGCATGTGCCATCATCGGCGGCGCGCTGATCGCGCTGCCCCTGGCCATCTGGCATCTCTTCGGCGGAAAAAGGGTCGCTGTCGGCCTGTTCTGTTACAGCTATGCGGTGCGGGGAACGCCGCTTCTGCTGCAACTGTTCCTGATTTACTACGGGGCTGGCGACCTCCGTCCGCTCCTGGAGGAAATCGGCCTCTGGTGGCTGTTTCGAGATCCGTTCTTTGCGGCCGCGATCGTCTTTATCATCAATAGTTCCGCCTATCAGTTCGAAATCTACAGAGGGGCTATTGCTGCGGTACCAAAGGGACAATGGGAAGGCGCGGCCTCATTGGGTCTGCGGAAAACCATCGCATTCCGAAAAATAATCCTGCCCCAGGCTGCCAGGTTGTCGTTGAGGCCGTTTGGAAATGAACTGATTTTTGCTGTTAAGGGATCGGCAATCGCATCCGTGATCACTGTCTACGACCTGATGGGACAGACGCGATTGATCTTCTCACGCACCTATGACTTTGAGGTCTATTTCTATGCCGCAACTGCCTATCTGGTGATCGTAGAAGCAGTGCGACAAGTCTGGGACCGGATAGAAAGGCGCCTGTCATCTCCCTACTGAACACGCCTGATAGAAGCCGATTTGAGGCGGGGGCGCGGCGAAGGGGCCGGACCCTCATTCGGTCTCTCCGAATGGGAACCCAACCCCGGTCTGCCTCATGAGCGCGCCGAAGGCTTCTATGCGTCCAGGGTCAGGAGAAGTTCGTCCAGTCGCTCCATTGTCGACGTCATGCCGTCCTGCATCCCCATGCCGATGACCTGCTGCAGCGCTTCGCGGCTGGCATAGGTCACGATCGTTGTAACAAGCGTCCGCCCCGGCAAGGCGGTGAAGGCGACGTCCCAGCTTGCCCGCGGCAGATCGGGGTTCAGCGTGCCAGTCTCGTCGCAGAACCCGTCGAGCAACGTGTAACCATCCGTCGGACTGATCGTCTGGTAATCCATCCGGCCCCAGTATTCCTGTCCGCCCGGATCGACCATCGCATAGAGCCAATGCCCGCCTTCACGGAAATTCATCGACTTGGTTTTCGTCGTGAAGGGCTTGGGCGCGAACCACCGGTCCAGCAAATGACTTTTTGTGTGGCAGTCCCAAAGCAACTGTTTACTGGCGGCGAACTCCCGCTTGATGGTGAGGGTGCTCGCACTGCTGTCCACGATGAAATCAAACTGCAATTCAGGTCTCATTGTCGTATCCGTTCATGCCTGTCAGTAGGGTTTCAAGATTCTCATACCGGCTTTCCCAGTTCGCGCGTTGCTGGGTGAACCACTTCTCCGCAGCCGCCAACTGGTCCCTGTTGAGCGTGCAGGTCCTAACCCGTCCGGATTTTTCCGATGTGATGAGGCCCGAGGTCTCAAGCACCTTTATGTGCTTCAGGAAGGACGGCAGCCCCATATCAAACGGTTCCGCGAGCTCCTTTATGGAAGCGGGTCCACGGCTCAACTGAGCCACGACATACCGCCGCGTCGGATCGGAGAGGGCGTGAAACGCGTGATTGAGTGTTTGAGAATAGGTTTCCATGTGGCGAACTATTGCTCGATAGTTCGCCAGTTGGCAAGCTATTTTTCATTGCCGCTTCAATCGGCCATTCCCCCCACCGCAGACGGAGGCGAAAAATCGCGCCACGACGCTTGCACAACGAATGTTATGATATAACATTGCGATAACGGTGCGGTTGTGAAGGGAACATCCCAGGACGGGCCGTCGGAACTGAACCCAGAACCGCAGACATCTCACTGATCCAAGGAGGCAATTCGATGACCCGGAATGGTCGACTGCTACCCGTTACCGTGCTTTCAGGATTTCTCGGCGCCGGGAAGACAACCCTGCTCAACCGGATCCTGAACAACCGCGAAGGTCGCCGGGTTGCGGTCATCGTCAACGACATGTCTGAGGTCAATATCGATGCCGATCTCGTACGCGCAGATACCGAATTGTCCAGAACAGACGAGACGTTGGTCGAAATGTCGAACGGCTGCATCTGCTGCACGCTGCGAGACGACCTCCTGAATGAAGTTCGGCGTCTGGCCGAAGAGGGTCGGTTCGATTACCTGCTGATTGAATCTACAGGCATTTCGGAGCCCTTGCCCGTCGCTGCGACTTTCGAGTTCCGCGACGAGGACGGCAGGAGCCTGTCCGATATCGCCCGTCTGGACACGATGGTCACGGTGGTCGACGCCGCAAATCTGCTGCGCGATTACTCCAGTTGCGATTTCCTGAAGGACCGTGGCGAGACACTGGGGGAAGAAGACGACCGATCGCTTGTTCACCTGCTGACCGACCAGATCGAATTCGCCGATGTCGTCGTCCTGAACAAGGTTTCGGACGCCCGACCAAGCGATCTGGACGCGGCCCGCAAGATCATTCGCGGCCTGAATGCCGACGCACGAATCATCGAAACCAACCATTCCAATGTGCCGACCGACGCCGTCCTGGCGACAGGCCTGTTCGATTTCCAGAAGGCGCACGAACATCCGATGTGGGCGAAGGAGCTCTATGGCTTTGAGAACCACGTGCCGGAATCCGACACCTATGGCGTGACCTCCTTTGTCTACCGAGCCCGCGCGCCGTTCGACCCCACCCGGATCCATGACCTGTTGAATGGTCCCCTCCCCGGTGTCATTCGCGCGAAGGGTCATTTCTGGATTGCGACCCGACCCGACTGGGTCGCCGAGTTCTCCCTTGCCGGCACCCTGTCGACAATTTCGCCGCTCGGCAATTGGTGGGCCACCGTCCCCGAAAGCCGCTGGCCGGGCCATGAGGACGGGCGCGCCTATATCGCCAGACACTGGCAGGAGCCGTGGGGCGACCGCCGGCAGGAAATCGTCTTCATCGGCGCCCACATGGACCGCATAGAATTGGAGCGTCGGCTCGACGCCTGTCTGCTGGAGGATGCCCAGTCCACCGGCTGGGAAGGATTGTCGGAATTGCCGGATCCGTTTCCGGAATGGCGCCGGCAGGAAGAAGCGGCATGACGCCCGACGGTCTCACCATCGACAACCCGGGATGCCGCGAAGTCAGGATCGTTCACGCGCCGCGGAATCTGCGCATGATCCATGACACCGATGTCGAAGCGGTGATGTGGCGGCGGACACCGCTGCCCGGGTTTCAGACCTGGATCGACCGGCTGGCACCCCGGTCGCTCCCGTCAGCGCGGGCAATCTTCCGTCCTGCGGAAGTATCCGACGTCCTGGTCGCGGCATGTGAGGCCAGCAAGACGCCGGTTGATGCGGAGCGGAACAGGCTCATCGATGATGCCGCCGCGCTTGTCACGATGTTCGCGCAGTTGATGGGTGCGCCCTATCTGCGCCTGCGCTTCGACGTCATCGACACGGATGCCTGCTGCAAGTTTCACGTCGATTCCGTTCCGGCCCGTCTGATCTGCACGTATCGAGGTCGCGGCACCCAGTATGGCGTGGCAAGGGCAGGCCAAGAGCCGGAACACGTTCTGAATGCACCGACCGGGTCGCCGATGATTTTTCGCGGCAATCAGTGGGGTGGGAAATCGCGCCCCAGGCTGATGCACCGGTCTCCGCCGATCGGCGGTACCGGCGAGACCCGGCTGGTTCTCGTCATCGACCCCATCCAGCAACCGGCGAATGAAGTCTGACTGTCGCCCTGCCCGGCCGAAGGAAACGGTTATCGTCCCCGACCTGGCGGCGGCGCGATCACGCCGTCCACATAGACCCAGCCCTGCCCTTCCCGTCGGAAGCGGCTGGTTTCGGTCAGACGGCCCTTCTGCGTGCCTTGGCGCCAGCGGGCCGTGAAGCGGACGATGGCACTGTCGGGGCCGGTGGCTTCATGCCGGTCGATGGTGAGGCCCGTCCACTCCTGGGACGCGTCGAGATCCAGCGAGGGGGGACGTGTCTCCGCGGCCCAGCTCCGCAGCAAATAGGTGGCATTGCCCCGGCAGAACGCCGTGTAGCGGGATCGCATCAGCTCTTCCGCGGTGCGTGCCGGGGTGCCCGAGTGAAGGCGCCCGCAGCATGCGACATAGGTCTCGCCGCTTCCGCAATCGCACGGTTCGAACATCATTGCCTCCGACAAAAGAAACGGCGCCTCCGATCGGAGGCGCCGCTCTTGAACTCGACCACGAGGGTCCGCTTAGCGCTTCGAGAACTGGAAGCTGCGGCGGGCCTTGGCGCGACCGTATTTCTTACGCTCGACCTTACGGCTGTCGCGGGTCAGGAAGCCGGCCGACTTCAGCGCGCCGCGCAGGCCCGGCTCGAAGTTGACCAGGGCGCGGCTGATGCCGTGGCGCAGCGCGCCGGCCTGACCGGACAGACCACCGCCGGTGACCGTGCACAGAACGTCGAACTGATCGACGCGGTCGGCCTGCTCGAACGGCTGACGCAGGATCATGCGCAGAACCGGACGACCGAAATAGGTTTCCTGGTCCTTGCCGTTGATCGTGACCTTGCCCGTGCCCGGCTTGATCCAGACGCGCGCGATGGCGTTCTTGCGACGGCCCGTGGCATAGGCGCGACCGAATTCGTCCTTCTTCGGCTCGGCCGGGGCGGCATCGGTGGCGGTCGCCGCGGCGGCCGCAACGGCGCCGGTGGCTTCGCCCAGCTTGGACAGATCGTTCAGGGTTTGCTGTTCTTCGGCCATAATTAGCGGCTCCGCTTATTCTTCGGGTTGCGCGCGGCGAGGTCCAGCGCGACGGGCTGCTGCGCCTCGTGCGGGTGCTCCGTACCGGCGTAAACGCGCAGGTTCTTCATCTGCTGGCGACCCAGCGGGCCACGCGGAACCATGCGTTCCACAGCCTTCTCCACCACACGCTCCGGGAAGCGGCCGGTGAGGATCTGACCGGCCGTGCGGCTCTTGATGCCGCCCGGATAGCCGGTGTGCCAGTAGTAGTTCTTGTCGGTCAGCTTGCGGCCGGTCAGTTTGACCTTGTCCGCATTGACGACGATCACGTTATCGCCGCAATCGACATGGGGGGTGTAGCCCGCCTTGTGTTTGCCGCGCAGAATTTTCGCGATTTCCGAAGCCATGCGACCCAGGACCAGATCCTCGGCGTCGACGATGTACCAGGTCTTTTCGACCTCCGCCGGCTTCATCGTGTAGGTTTTCATCATATCAGCCTGCCATTTTCAGGGCGCTCGCGTCGGAAACCCGCCACGCGCCGTTGTCCTTGCTTCCAGCTTCCGCCGGAGACCGCGGGGTAATATATCGCCGTTTGCCCTTCGTCAACGCCTCTTTTCGACACTACTGACGGATTATGCAAGCAAAAACAATATGTTACGTTTTGGGTATCATAATACCGCTTAAAAAGTGCATGTTTTGGCGCAAAAAATCGCGTTTTCGACGTCAGCCGCTTCGAAAAATCAGCGCGGCGGGATGGAATAGGTTCCGGTCACATGGGCGCAGAGCTCGGAATCGCCTTCGGCCCGGATGTCGATCCGGCCGACGGCCAGACGCTTGCCAAGCTTCAGAAGCTCGACCTCGGCAATCAGGTCCGCTTCCGCCGGTTTGCGCAGGAAATCGATGCTCATATTGGTCGTGACCGCCAGGGCCTGCGGTCCGATCGCTCCCATCACCGCGATGTACATCGCGAAATCCGCCAGGGCGAACATGGACGGCCCGCTGATCGTCCCGCCAGGCCGGATGTGCCGATCGTCATAGGGCAGCCTGACACGTGCGGTCCCTGCCGAATAATCCTCAACCACGAAACCGTAGTGTTCCGAGAACGGCGCTTCGGTTGCGAGGATGCGGTCCAGTTCCGCGCGCGGCAGCATTTCTGACGGCATTTCCCGGTCACTCCCTTGATGACGACGCATTCTAGCTAGCAACCGGGCGCGCCTTGAACAAGCACGGCATTTCGGAGATGATTCCGCCATCCGTTCAGGAATTCATGCCACCGGGAGCCGCCCATGTCCGTCACCGCAGACGCCCAGTCCGAAACGCCTGATCCGATGGTTCTACGCCGTGACGACGGAGCCGTTGCGACCCTCACACTCAACCGACCGACCGCCTATAACGCCCTTTCCATCGGTCTGATGGAGGCCGTGCTGGAGGAACTGGCCGCCCTGGATCGCGATCCGTCCATCGCCGTGGTGGTTATCGAGGGATCCGGCCGCGGATTCTGCGCCGGGCACGACCTGAAGGAAATTCAGGCCAACCCCGATACGGCCTTTCGCGAGCGGACGTTCAAGACCTGTTCCGCCATGATGCTGGCGGTAACGAAGCTGCGGCAGCCGGTCATCGCCAAGACTCACGGCATTGCCACAGCCGCCGGCTGCCAGTTGGTTGCGACCTGCGACCTGGCCGTGGCTGCGGAGACGGCGCGTTTCGGCACACCCGGTGTGAATATCGGGCTTTTCTGTTCAACCCCCATGGTCGCTTTGAGCCGGGCGGTGCACCGCAAGCAGGCGATGGAAATGCTGTTGACCGGGGAGTTGATCACGGCGGAACGGGCCGTCGAAACGGGCCTGATCAATCGCGCCGTGTCGGAATCGGATCTCGACAGGGAGACGAAGGGCCTCGCCGACCTGATAGCATCCAAGTCCCATAAGGTACTGAAAACGGGCAAGGAAGCCTTCCACCGGCAGATCGACATGACACTGGAAGAAGCCTATGCCTATACCGGCGGCGTGATGGTCGACAATCTGGGCTACGCCGATTCCCAGGAAGGTATCGCCGCCTTCATCGACAAGCGTCCGCCGCTTTGGAAACACGAATAGGGTCACCCCGATCATGAATGCCGCGAATGCCGATTTCGATCATTCGGCCGATTTCTACACCGACGCCTATATTCGCGACATTCTGCGCGAATGCCGGGTTTTCGGCATGGTCGGGGCCAGCACCAACTGGAACCGGCCGAGCTATTTCGCGATGAAATACATGATCCAGAAGGGGTATCGCGTGATCCCGATCAATCCGCGGTCTGCCGGAGAGGATCTGATGGGGGAAACCATCGTGGCAAGCCTTACCAACCTTCCCGAGCCGGTCGATCTAGTACAGGTCTTTCGACGGTCCGATCAGGTCGGACCCGTCGTCGACGAAGCCCTGTCCCTGGCTACGCCGCCCAAAGTGATATGGATGCAGTTGGGCGTGATCAATCATGAAGCCGCCGCGAGGGCGGAGGCCGCAGGCTTGCGCGTCGTGATGAACCGTTGTCCCAAGATCGAGTATGCCCGCCTGTCCGGCGAACTGGGCTGGAACGGGTTCAACACCCGTGTGGTAACGGCGAAGAAGCGGGCGATCTAGTCGAACAGACAGAGCAGCGCGTAGCAGCTGTCGAAGCCGAAGCGGAATACCGCATAGAACAGGACGTCCAGCAGGATCATGGCGAGCAGGAATAAGGTGACTCCCCGGGCGGTGATCCTGAACCCGCCGACCACGCGGCCCCGCGCTGGAGCGGCCTCGATTCCAGATTGCTTCCGGCGTTTGCTTTCGCCCATGTCCCTGCCCTGTTTCCGGTTTGGAAGACGCCTCTAAATGAGCACGATCCAGCTGGATTGGGAAAGCCCCCGTGAGGAGGAATGGCGCCGGCGTCTGGAAAAATGCGGACGCAGCACGGCCTTTCAAAGCTGGTCCTGGGGGGCAGCCAGTGCCGCCGTCGACCGTACCGCAGTGCGCCGGGCCTATATCCTCAAGAACGGCCGCCCGGTCGGGCTGATGCAGATCTTCGAGGAACGCAAGCTGGGCACCTTCACGCTGGGGAAACTGATCCGCGGCCCCCTGTTCCATCAACCGGTGATGCCAGAAGATCGCCTGGCGGCCATGGTCCTGGCATCCCGCGACTATCCCCTAAAACGATTGCGTCGGTATTCATTCATGCCGGAACTGCCGGACGGCCCGGCCGCCCAGGGGTTGATGCAAAATGCGGGCTTCCATCCCGCAATGGCAGCCTACCACACCGCCTGGCTGGACCTGTCCCAGCCCCTGTCCGCAATTCGCGCAGGCATGCGGCAGAACTTCCGCAACCAGTTGTGCCGTGCCGAACGGTCCGGCCTGACCGTCCGGAGGGTGGACGACCCGCGGCCGTTGCTTGCCCGTTACGACCGGCATCGCAGGCAACGACGCTATAGCGGCCCGTCGGGTGCGATGTTGGCAGCCATTCGTGAGGAAGATCTGTTGTGCCTGGAAGCGTTTCCAGGCGATGGCGGCGACAGCGTGGCCGGAATCCTGTTTGTGCTGCACGGCCGTGCCGCGACCTATCAGGTCGGCTGGACCAGCCCGGAAGGACGAAACAACCACGCCCATAATCTGTTGCTGTGGAACGGGTTACAGGCACTCGTGGAATCAGACATTCAACATCTGGACATGGGCGGACTGGACTGGACCCGCGCAGCCGGCGTGGCGCATTTTAAGTCCGGCCTGCCGGCAGAGCCCTTTTCCCTGCCCGGGACTTTCGTGTAAGACCTTCCTCCCGACGAGCCGGAGAGACATTCATGCCCCTGACCGACCGCACGACCCTGAGCCGCGAAGAGATCGAGAGCGGCACCAGGCTGGCCCCGAAATTCGACGCCGATGGCCTGTTGCCTGCCGTCGCCACGGATGCCGACAGCGGCGAGGTCCTGATGCTCGCCTACATGAATGCGGAGGCTCTGGAGCGGACCCTTGCAACCGGCGAAGCGCATTACTGGTCCCGCAGCCGGGGCGAATTGTGGCACAAGGGCGCAACATCCGGGCAGGTGCAGAAAATCGTCGAATTGCAGGTCGACTGCGATCAGGACACGATCCTGATCCGGGTCCGGCCTCAGGGCGATGGCGGCTGCTGCCATGTCGGTTTCCGCACCTGCTTCTACCGGGTCGCGGATTCGGACGGCACCTTACGCCGCGATCAGGAGCCGCTGTAGGACGAAACCTCGATCAGATTGCCGTCCGGATCGCGGAAGTAGACAGAGCGGATCGGCCCTAGCGCACCGGTACGCGCGACCGGTTCCGGGTCCAACGGCGTAACGCCGCAGGCCTTCAGATGCGCAATCACATCCTCCGGGGCATCTTCGGTGATAAAGCACAGATCCTCGGTTCCCGGCTGAGCAACCCGTGCCAAATATCCGATATCGTTCCCGGTTTCCGGATGGAGATTGATCTTCTGGTCGCCGAATTTCAGTGCGACACGTTGGTTGCTCGGTCCGAACGTCTCCCAGGTCATGCCAAGCACCCGCTCATAAAAGCGACAGGTTGCCTCCACGTCTCGTACGGTCATCACGAAATGATCCAGCCTTTTGACGGTGATCATGTCCCTACTCCGCCGCCGCCGGTTGGGCCGACGCGGCATAGTCGCGACTGCGCGGCAGAGCCATGGCGACCAGGACCACGGCGGCCGCGGCCACGGCATAGGCAATCAGCAGCGGCGTGAACTCCCCGGTTGCCGATCGCGTTTCTGTGATCAGGAACAACCCCAGCGGGGCCGCCCCGAAGGAGACAACGAACTTGATCCCGAAGACGACGCCCTGATGTTCCGCCGGGGCGAAGCGCGACAGCATCAAGTTTTCCGTTGGCAGGATTGCCGTCCCCGCCATCGCAAGGCCGACCGCGGCCAGCCCCAGCGGCAGCCCGCCAAATTCCGCCAGAACGAACAGAAGCGGCGCTTGCAGCAGCCACAGCCCGACATAGATGGTCTTCAGCCGGTACCGATCCGCCAACAGGCCGCCGACGAGCTGCATCACCGCACCGATGGCATAGACCGCACCGACGGCGGTGCCGACCAGGCCGATTTCGCCGCCCAGCAGATCGACCATGCGTTCCTCGAACAGTTTCGGCATCGCATTCTGGACGGTGTTGTAGATCAGGCCCAGCATGAACATCGGGATCAGCATGACCGCGACGGCCTTCAGGTTGCCCGCCGCGCCAGCATCGCCCTTCCGGTCACTGGCCACCTTCGCCCCTTCGGCAATCCGTTCTGTCATCAGGGCATACAGCATCGCCACGCCCAACGCGGTACAGATCACGCCGGGGATCGCAAAGGCTCCGCGCCAACCGAACAACTCGATAAGCCAGCCGGTGCCCATAGCGGCCCCCGCGGCACCAAGACCGCCGAAAATGCCGTTCACCGCCAGCCGCATGCCGGGCTTGCCCTGGCTGGTCTTGATCACCCATGGAATGCCCACCGGATGATAGATCGCCCCGAAAAGTCCCAACCCGGCCAGGAAAATCATCAGGCCAGTATCAGTTTCGGCAAAACCGCAGGCGAAGGTCGCCACCCCCATGCCGATGAACATCACGATCAGCATGCCCGGGCTGGACCAGCGGTCAGCCAGACGCCCCGCCGGCAGCGCTGCTAGCCCGATCAGCAATGAAGCCGGGAACCAAAGTTCCATAAGCACTTCATAGGTCTGGCTCCAGTCCCGCTCGATCGCCAGGACGATGGTGAAATACATCGCGGCGAAATAGTGGAACAGGAAATGCCCTGCATTGGAAAAGCTTGCGGCCAGGGTCGCAGACGGCTGTCGCATGATACGTTTCACCTGTTAGCGCGGATCAGAACAGTTGCACCGGCCGGCCAAGCTCACAAGCCGGATGCCGGATTAGATGTTTTGCCGCCCGGTCATTCGCCCTGCGGAAGCGCCGCCTCAGTCACCGAGGTTCAGCGGACCCCATTCCGGATAGGCCTCTCCCGGTCCGGGATTGTCCTTCGGCGCTTCACCGCCGAGATGGGTCATGACGCCCCAGACCGCATTCAATGCCGTCTGTATCGCGCCTTCCGCCCAGGCAGGGGTCCAACTGATGTCATCCCCGGCCAGGAAGATTCCGCGCTCGTCCGGCGGAAGTTCCTTTTGCATGAAATGGCCGTACATGCGGTGATTATACCGGTAATGCCCCGGCAGCGCGCCCTTGAACGCGCCGAGGAAGTTGGGGTCGTCTTCCCAACTGACGGTAATCGGATCGCCGATGATATGCGATGGCAGGTCCAGCTTCGGATAGACCTTCTCTAGTGCCGACAGGGCCAGTTCGACACGCCGTTCCACCGGCAGCGGCAGCATCTTCAGCGCGTCCGACATCCAGGAATAGGTCAGGCAGATTACCCCTGGCCGGTCGGGACCGTTGTCGAAGAGATAGGTTCCCCGCGTCAGCCGGTCCGTAAGGGTCATCGACATCAAGTGGCGGCCCGTTTCCGGATCGCGGTCGTTCCAGAACGGCCGGTCGACCATGACGAAGGTCTTGGACGACTGCATGTAGCGGGTCCGGTCCAGCGCCATCCAGAGCTTCTGGCTGAAAAGCCGCTCCTCTGTCTCGATCGCCGTAGTCAGTAGCCAGCTCTGGCAGGTCGCGACCACGGCATCGAACGCCTCCTCCCGCCCCCAACGGTCCGTAACGGCCAGCTTACCGTCTTCCTGCCGCCTGATTCGGGTCGCGCCGGGTCTCGGCGCGCCGGCGTTGAGCGACTGCAGGCTGGTTCCCGCCGGCCAGTGAATGCCGGTATCGCAGTCGCGACGCCACAGCCCCTGTGGCAGGCGCTCTACCCCGCCGACAAAGAAACGCTGGTCGGTATCGCAATCGGTTACGTTGACCCTGAGAATCTCGAGCATGGAGTTCGGGAAGTCAGAATCCCAACCGCCTGTACCGAATCCGACCTGGCCGAACACCTCCCGATGGCGGAAGCTCAGCTCCTGGAATGCCGGCGATGAGGCGACGAAATCATAAAAGGTGCGCTCGTCCCAATCGCGGACCAGCGGGTCCCAGATTTCCTTGATCCGCGCCTTGTCCCGCGCCTTGATCGCGGTCTTGAGGGCCGTGAAGTTCGCCCCCTCTTCCAGCGCCGCGTCATAGGCGGCGGCCACCTCGCGAAACAGATCCGGCAGATCGGCCAGGCTTTCGGCGTAATGTGTCTCGCCCTCCAGATCGATCACGGTCGACCCGGATGCCGGGGTCAGCGGGTTCGGGAAGGGACGGCTCTCAAGCCCCAGCATGTCCGCGTAGTGATAGAACCCTGTACCGGACACTGGGAAACGCATTCCGCCCAGTTCGGCGACAATGTCGTCCGCCCCCTCGAATGGCTGTGATCTGAGGCGTCCGCCCAGTTGACCGCTTTCGAACAGGATCGGATGCGCGCCCATGCGCATCAGTTCATAGCCCGCGACCAGGCCGGACAGGCCGGCACCGATGATCGCCACTTTCGCGCCGTGCTTCTCCGCCGGCAGGCGGCCCAGGCCCGACGGATGCTTGATCCAGTCGTCGAATTCGAACGGAAAGTCGGGCCCGTAGATGGTAACAGGGGAGTCGGACATGATTGAGATCCTAATAGAGGTCGGAACGGCGGTCCCGCAGATGTGTCTGTGCGCGGCGGGCACGGTCCAGTCGATTTCGGTCCAGATCGGCCAGAACCGTCTCCTGTCCCTTGCCAGCCCGTACGACATCCTCGCCATCGGGACCGGAAACGCAGGACAGCCCGCAATAGGTCAGTTCTCCTTCCGGCCCGGCCTGATTGACATAGGCGACATAGACGGCGTTCTCCTCCGCCCGGGCCGGAACCAGCCGGGTGCAAACAGACTCGAACGGCTCCATATTCGCGGTCGGCACCAGGATCGCCTCCGCCCCGTTCAGGGCGAGATGGCGGGCAACTTCCGGGAACTCGATGTCGTAACAGATCGCAAGACCGAGCTTCCAGCCGGCCAGGTCGAAGACCGTCGGCAACCTGTCCCCCGCCGAAAACTGATCGTGATCCAGGTCACCGAACAGATGGGTCTTTCGATAGGACGCGACGGTGTCACCGGCGGCGTTGAACAGGAAGCACGCATTATAGACTGCATCGCCGGCCTTTTCCGGCAGCCCGACCAGCAGGCCGATCCCGGAGGTCCGCGCGATGGACGAAAGCCGGTCTCGATCCACTTCTTCAGCGGCCCGCCGGACTGCGTCGGCCCCGATATTATAGCCGGTCAGAAACATTTCCGGCGTGATCAGCAGATCGGCGCCACGCGCCGCCGCCTTCACCGCCTCCTTCTCCAGACGCGCATATCCCTCGGCCAGGCTGGAAACGGGGGCGCTCTGCATCAGGGCCAGTCGCATCGGATCACCTCTTCACCAGGCGGTGGGCGGCCATTCGTTCATAGGCCGGCCGGCAGGCATTGGCGACATCCCGCAGTGCCGGCGACAGGTCCACCGGAGACGGATCGTACGGCAGAAACCCGGTGGATGCTTCGACATTCGCATACCAGACGTCGGCCCATACCCCGTCGCTGTCACGCCGACCGGGCGGCCAGGACAACATCGCTTCATCGAAAGCGATCCCGACCGCCGCGCACAGGGCCGTCAGGGCGCCACGCGGGTCGCGCAGGACATCAGCGGCGTCCAGGACGGGCGGCGGCGTGCCTGTTCGGTCCGCTACAAGTTCAAACAGCTCGCATTGCCGATCGAATCCGAAATCCGCCGGCACCGGGGTCTCCCGCTTCTTGGCATAGGAGGCCACCATGGCCTCCGGCTGTCGGATCAGGAAGCAATGCGCCATACCGTCCGACCAGGACAGGTCATCGTCCGGCAGCATGTGGTGGCTCATGTGCTTCTGATACCAGATCGGGGCGCCGCCAGGCGCGGTCCCCTGCAGGGTCCCTGCGACACTGTCGAAATCGCAATCCATGGCCGCGATGACCTGTGCCGCCATCGGGTGGTCGATCCCGGTCCGTTTCAGATAGCAGCCGTAGAAAGGCTCGTCGCTGACCGCACAATCAGCGCGGTTCTCGAAACTGCGCATCATCGCCGTCGAGATGTTGCGGGGCCCCGACCACATGGCAATGCGGACGGGACCGTTCATACGGCTACCGATTTCGGCGGGCAGGATCGCTCGACGAGGCGGTAATACGCGTCCCGCAGCTTCTCCGTGATCGGCCCCGGCCTGCCGTCTCCGATCTGCCGCCCGTCGACCTCCCGCACGGGGATCAGGCCGGCAAAGGTCCCGGTCACGAAGGCTTCGTCGGCGGAGTACACCTTCGTCAGCGGAAAGGTGGTCTCGTGGGCGGGCACGCCGATTTCACGCGCAGCGGCCAGGACATTGCCGCGTGTGATCCCGGCGAGGCAGTAGAGCCCGGAGGACGTATAGACCTCTCCCTTCCGGACGATGAAGAAATGCGTTGAGTTGCACGTCGCCACAAAGCCCTGAGGATCCAGCATCAGCGCCTCGTCAGCCCCGGCCTTTTCCGCCTGGATGCAGGCCGAAATGCAGTTCAGCTTGCTGAGCGAATTCCAGGCCGGGTCCTGCACGTCCGGCGCGCCGCGATGGACATGGACCGTATGCAGCCGAAGTCCGGTCTTCAGGACCTCCGGGTTGGGCGACTTCCATTCAGGAATGATCACCACCGTCGCGCCACCGACATTGGCGCGCGGGCTCTGATAGGGCGTGGTCTTCATCCCGCGGCTGACGACCAGCCGGATATGGACGCCACTGTCCATGTCATTGGCGCGACAGGTTTCCAGGATGGCCTGATGCAGCGCATCCGGCGTCATCCCAATATTCAGGTCGATCGCCTTCGCGCCCTCATACAACCGCTCCAGATGGCGGTCGATGAAGGCCAGCGATCCGTTGTGAAGCCGTATCCCTTCCCAAACCCCATCGCCCAGCAGAAACCCCGAATCGAACACCGAAACGACGGCTTCAGCACGCGGCACGATGCGGCCGTTGACGTAGATTTTCACGGTTTCGTTGCGCGGATCGGCTCCGTGTGCGTGACTTCCGCTGTCCATGAACGGGTCCTCTTTTCTCGTCGGGATGGAACCGGTAACGTCTTGCCTCCTATCACCAAGGCCACAGCAGAGCAACATGACCGACCATCGTCCGGCGCACCCCGGAGAATCCATCCTGATCCTCGGGGCCGGCCTCGTCGGTTCGACCGCGGCCCTGACCTTCGCCCGTCGCGGCTTTAAGGTTACCCTGCTTGATCGGAAGGGCCCCGGCTCCGGTGCCAGCCATGGCAATGCCGGCGGCATCGTGCCTTCCGCATCCCCTCTGGCTCAACCGGGCCTGCCCTTTGCCGTGCCAAAGATGCTGTTCGACCCGCTGGGCCCGCTCACCCTGAAACCCGGCCAGGCGATCAGGAACCTGCCTTGGTTCCTGCAGTTTCTGCGTGAATGTTCCGCGAAACGGGCGGAAGAAAACTCCATCGCTCTCTACGCCCTCACCCGTGACGCCGCACCGGCCTGGAAGAATCTGGTTCGCGGCACACCGGCGGAATCGCTGCTGCGCGATGTCGGCTGGCTGAAGGTGTATTCCAGCGAGGAAGGGTTCCGCGATCATGCTCCGGAACGGGACTTCCTGAAACGACGTGGAGCACCGCTGGAAATCTTGTCTCAGGACGAACTCCGCCAGATGGAGCCCAATCTCGCCAAGTTTTTTGTCCGCGCCATGTGGCAGCCGGACGGGCTGTTCGTGCGCAATCCCCGCCGGCTCTGCGAGATCGTCGCCGATACCGCGCGTGGGCTTGGGGCCGAAATCCTGCAGCAGGAGGCAATCGACCTGTCGGTTCAGGCGGATGGCCGTGTCGTGGTGACGACGGATCAGGCCATCCACCACCCCGATCGCGTCATGATCTGTGCCGGCGCCTATTCGAGGAAGTTTGCGCGGCAGCTCGGCGCCGCGCCGATGCTGGTCGCAGAGCGCGGCTATCACGCCATGTTCGAAATCCCGGAAAAGGGCCTGAACCGGCCTACCTTCTGGGTTGAGAACAGCATGGTCCTCTGCCCGATGGAACACGGCATGCGCCTGACGACCCAGTCCGAGTTCACCGACGCCAACGCGCCGCCCGACTACCGCCGACTGGAGCGGCTCGTGGCAGAAGCAGGCCGCATGTTGCCCGGCCTAGACACCACGATCCGCGACCGCTGGATGGGGCGTCGACCCTCGACACCGGATTCCCTGCCCTATCTGGGACCGTCGCCGATTACGGATAGAGCCTATTTCAATTTCGGCCACAACCACCTTGGGTTGACTTTGTCCGCAATCTCAGCCCTACGTGCAGCCGACGACTGGACCGGCGGCAATGGCACGGCCCCATTCGATCTATCAGGGTACCGCGCATTGCGTTAGAGCTTTGTTCCTAGTGATTTTTTGAATGTTTTCAGTTCCGTGAAGATTTCGCGGCAGGGGCATTTGGTAAGCAACTGTTTAGAAATTGACGCTATCTTCACCTGACACGAAACCGCATGAGTTGTGTTGGGTGATGTCGACCTTCGATACGAAGTCCCGCAGTTCCGCCTTTCTTGAGGCGATCGAACGCGCCGCGACATTCGCGTTCCAGCCGATCGTGAACATTCATACCGGCCACTGCTTCGGGTTCGAAGCGCTGATCCGGAATGTCGACAAGCTCGGTTTCAACAGCATTCCGGATTTCTTCGACTATGCCTGGAATGCGGGGATCCTCCACCGCGTCGATATGATTCTGCGCCAGGTCGCGATTTCCCAGTTTGCACGCAGCGAGGCCTGCCGCGGCGCGAAGCTGTTCTACAACATCGACGGCCGCATCTTCGAAAGTCAGGACTACCACCCGCATCAGACCGGGAAGATCCTCGGCCGCTACAGGATGCCACCGGAAAACCTGGTGCTGGAACTCTCCGAAAAATACGACAACGCCTCTGCCCGGCACTTGTCCGACACCTTGCGGACCTGCCGCGAGCACAATTACCAGCTCGCAATCGACGATTTCGGCCGCGGTTTTTCGGAAATGCAGATGCTCTACGAGCATCAGCCGGACTACATCAAGATCGACCGGTTCTTCATCAACGGCATCGCCGACGATTCGAAGAAGCGCCTTTTCGTCTCATCCATAGTCAACCTGGCCCATGTGCTGGGCATCACGGTCCTGGCGGAAGGCGTTGAGACCGAACGGGAGTTTCTGGCCTGCAAGAGTATCGGCTGCGACCTTGTACAGGGGTTCTTCATCGCCCGACCGACGACGGAACATGACAGCCTGTCGACCCTGTACGAAATCGTTCCGGAGACGAACAGCCGCGACCGGCGTCAGCGCGATACCGACAAGTTCCTGATCCGCGACTACATCGAACCGCTGATTTCGGTATCCATCAACGACCCGATGACCGCCGTTTTCGAATCCTTCCGGGTCCACAAGAACCAGTCGGTCTTTCCCATCCTCGGTGAGGACGGCCGGCCCCTCGGGCTCGTGCGGGAAGGCGACCTTAAGGATTTCATCTATCTTCAGTACGGTCGGGATCTGTTGCAGAACAAGGCCTTCGGCAAGACCCTGAAGGATTTCCTGTCGCGCTGTCCGATCGCGGACATCAATACCGAGGCCGAGAAGATTCTGGAGACCTATGCGATCGGCAACCACAATGACGGAATACTGATCACCGAGAATTTTCAGTATGTCGGGTTCCTGACCGCCGATGCCCTGCTGCGGATCATCAATGAGAAGAATCTGAAACTGGCCCGCGACCAGAACCCGTTGAGCAAGCTGCCCGGGAACAATTCGGTCGTGGATTACATCGCCTCCGGGTTGGAACAGCGCAGCGGTTCATGGAGCGTCGTCTACTTCGACTTCAACGACTTCAAGCCGTTCAACGATACCTATGGCTTCCGTCAGGGCGATCGGGCCATCACCCTCTTCTCGGACCTTCTTCGCGACGAGACACGCACCGTTCCGGGCACATTCCTGGGTCATATCGGTGGCGACGATTTCTTCGCCGGATTCAGGGACCTGGATGAGGATGCCGTGACTCAAATGATCGACCGCATCCTGACGCGTTTCAGACACGACGTGGAAAGCTTCTATTCGGCGGAGCACCGAGAGGCCGGCGCCATCGAGGCGCGGGATCGTCACGGTCACTGGCGCCGCTATGCACTGCTGAGCTGCTGCGCGGCGGTCGTTCACGTGACCGAGGATGCCGTCGAGGTTACCTCCGACACGATGATCGAGACCATCGCCGAAGCGAAGAAGGGGGCAAAGCAGTCGGACACCCTAATCGAGGTTCGTCGCATCACCGCGCCGATCCCGAACCTGCTGCGTCTGGCAAACTCCTGATCGGATCGGCCCACCGAACCGGTTCGGTGCGCCCAATTCACGAAAGTCCGGGCTGGTCTTCCGCGCTTCGCGCACTGGCAAACACCAGCGCCACCAGCACCGCCGCGACACCGCCATACTGTATCGGCGTCAACCATTCCCCCAGCAGCAGCGCGGATACGACGATGATCACGACCGGTTCAAAATTGTACAGCATCGCCGCCTTGACCGAGCCGGCCCGGCCGATTGCGGGGAAGGTCAGCCCCAGCCCGGCCGCATAGACCGCCGCACCGACCAGGAACGCCATCCAGCCTGTCTGACCGGTCGGCAGCCCAAGATCGCCGGATAGAACGGGCGGGATGAACAGCACGGCCACGATCAGATTGGACCATGCCAGCATCGAGTAGGATGTGATCACCGCCGCCGTCGACGGCACAAAGGTGAAATAGGCTGTGGCACCAAGGGCCGCGAGGACGCCCATCGCGACGCCGATGCCGTCCAGATCTTGAAAGGACGGTCCGAAGACGAAGCCCAGCCCGACGAAGGCAAGGACCAGAATTGCCGTGCGGCGCGGACCTGGCAGGCGTCGCTCCCGCATGGCGCCGACCAGCAGTACGAAGAGCGGATAGAGGTAGAAGACCATGGCAGCGAGACTGGCCGGAATGCGGTCGATGGCGCCCAGATAGCCATAGGAAATCGCCGTCGTCCCGGCAGTAATGATTGCCAGCATCGGCAGCGCGCGGCGCGGCAAGGCCAGGGACACCCCCTGCATCAGGGCGAGGGCAATGAATAGGCCGGATATCAGGACGGAGCGGGCACAGGCGAACAAGAACGCGTCGGCGCCGGCATCATAGGACAGCTTGGCAAGCGGGATCTGAATGCCCAGGAGGCCGGCGGAAAGCAGACACAGCAGAACGCCGTACATGATGGCCCCTCCCCCCGGAATTCGATTGCGGCTCTAGCCTTCGCGCCGGAGGATGGCAGCCTTGCGGCGGTCCCAGTCGCGCTTCTTGATGTCCTGACGCTTATCGACCTGCTTTTTGCCTCGGCCGAGGCCCAGCGCAAGTTTCGCAATGCCGCGATTGTTGAAATACATCCGCATCGGCACGAGCGTCAGCCCATCCCGCTGAACCGCCCCGGTCAGCCGCGCAATCTCCCGCTTGTGCAACAGCAGCGGGCGAATGCGTTTCGGTTCATGCTGCGCCCGGGGCGGCGCGTGCGGATACTCGCCGATATAGAGGTTGTGCAGCAGGACGGTATCGCCCTTCGGCGCGGCATAGGAATCCGACAAATTCACTGTGCCCATCCGCAGAGACTTGACCTCCGTCCCTGTCAGAACGATCCCGGCCTCAAACTCCTCCTCGATGGCATAGTCATGACGTGCGCGCCGGTTCACCGCGATGGTGCCGGTCGACATCATGGTCTTTTTCTTTTCCTTCGCCATCGGGATACCGTTGCATCGGTCCGCGCCCCCGCCTTACAGCAGGCCCGCGCTTTCCATCGCCTTTCGTACCTGAGCCTTCGTATCGTCCGTCGCAGACACCAGCGGCAGCCGGACCGTCTCACCACTCATACCCAGCAGGCTGGCACCGTATTTGGCCGGCGCCGGAGAGGCCTGACAGAACATTGCCGTGTGGATCGGTGCCAGCGTATCCCGTGCCTTCTCGAACGCGTCCCAGTCCTTCTGCTGCCAGGCGTCGTGCAACTGGGCGCACAATTTCGGCGCCACATTGGACGAAACGGAGATGCAGCCATGACCGCCCTGCCCCAGGAACGCGGCGATCGTGGCATCTTCGCCGGAAAGCTGGCAGAAATCCTCTCCGATCGCGACGCGTGTCAGCAGCGGACGGGCCAGATCATTGGACGCATCCTTGACGCCGACGATGGTGTCAAAATCCTTCGCCAAGCGCGCCATGGTCGCCACGGACATGTCGATCACGCTACGGCCCGGGATATTGTAGATCATGATCGGGATATCAACCGCCGACGCGATCGCCGCGAAATGCGCGTAGAGGCCGTCCTGGGTCGGCTTGTTGTAATAGGGTGTCACCACCAGGGCGGCATCCGCGCCTGCTTCCTTGGCGTGACGGGTCAGGCTGATCGCTTCCTGGGTGTTGTTCGACCCGGTCCCGGCGATAACCGGCACCGTGCCCTTCGCGACCTCGATGGTCATGTCGATGACACGCTCATGCTCCGCATGGGACAGGGTCGGCGATTCACCCGTCGTTCCGACGGGAATGACCCCGTCCGTGCCTTCATCGATCTGCCATTGCACGAATTTCTGGAAAGCGGCTTCGTCGACCGATCCGTCATCATGCATCGGCGTGATCAGCGCCGTCATCGATCCGCGAAACATCGCAGGCATTTCCATACTCTCCCACATCAATCGAAAACCGGACTGCGGATTCCGCGCCCGAAGCGAGCGGGGGTGTTACCACAGGCCCGTACGCCGCAACAAGCGAGAAACCGGGCAAAAGTGTTATGTTCCCCTGTTGCGCGTAGTTGCGAAGCACACGATACTGACGACGGTCCTACATGGGGGAGCGATCCGCGCGACAATGCGCCGACCGCCGATCGCAGGACCTACGGTCCGGCGCAACGACCGACGCCCAGCGCGTAAACGGAGCGAGCGAGAATGACCACCCTGCGCCCAGCGCGACGCGGATGCGGCCCTATTGCGGCCGTGATGCTCTTTGTTTCCTGTCTTTTCGCAGCACCGCCGGACCTGCAGTCCGCCCCGCTTTCTCCGCAGGATCTGAAGGAATACGAAATCGCCTTCCGTGCCGTGGATCGCGGGCGGTGGGATATCGCCCTGAAGCATGCAGAGCGGCCGACGGACCGCCTGCCGGCCAAGGCGATCCGCTGGCTGTATCTGCAAAGCGATGCATCCGACGCCAGCTTCGAGGAAATCGTCGAATTCATCGCGGAAAATCCCGGCTGGCCGCGCCAGGAGCGGCTGGAGCTGCGCGCGGAACAGGCGATGAGCGACGCCCTGCCGGACACGGTGATCCTGAGCTGGTTTCGCGATCATCCGCCAAAGACGGGCAAAGGGTTTCTACTCTATGCCGCGGCCTTGAAGCGTGCCGGCCTGCACGCGCAGCTCTCGGCGGAGGCGATCCGTGCCTGGCGGGAACTCGACATGAGCGCCAGCGACGAACATGCTTTTCGATCCGAATACCGCAAACTCATCCCGATGGACGATGAGATCTATCGCCTGGATCGGTTGATCTGGGAGCAGAACTACGCTGCCGCCGAACGCCAGGCCCATCGCGTGCCCGACGCATATCGGCAATTGGCCGACGCCCGCATCCGCCTCGCCCGTCGCGCGGGGGGTGTCGATGCCGCCATCAATCGCGTGCCACCGACGTTGCAGGATCATCCCGGCCTGATTTTCGAAAGACTGCGCTGGCGACGCCTCAAGGGCCGCCAAGAAGACGCAATCGAATTGATGGCCTGGCCGGACATGCAGAAGGCCTATCCGGAGCGCTGGTGGCACGAGCGTGCGGTCATTGCGCGCGACCTGCTGGAAGACGGTCAGCCGCAGCGCGCATACGACATCGCCAGTCAGCACCGTGTGCCGGACGGCGCGGATTTTGCCGAGGCGGAATGGTTCGCGGGCTGGGTCGCGCTGCGCCATCTGAACGATCCCGAAAAGGCGTTCCCGCATTTTCGGGACATGTATGGCAATGTCGGTTATCCGGTCAGCCGCTCCCGTGCGGCCTATTGGGCCGGTCGTGCGGCGGAAGCGGCCGGAAAGGCCGAAATCGCTCAGCAATGGTACGCCGTCGCGGCACATCATACCTCCAGCTTCTACGGCCAGCTTGCGGCGATGAAACTGCCGATCGACCTGCGCCCCACCCTGCCCAACGAACCCTTCATAACGCCGGTCGAGCGCGATACATTCGAATCCACCGAACTGGCGCAGGTCATCCGTCATCTGTCACAGATCGGCGCGGACGAGACGGTTCGGGCCCTGGTATGGCATCTGGCGCGCACGTATCGCGACCCGTCCCATTTCCGACTTCTGGCGGACCTGTCCACGGATATCGGTCGTCTGGATCTGGCGGTTTTCACCGCCCGTCAGGCCATCAAGAGCGAGGTGGTCACCCTGGGCGGCTATCCCGAATTGCCATTGACGGACAGCCGCATCGCCGACCTGACGATCGTTCACGGCCTGATCCGGCAGGAAAGCGGGTTTGATATCGGTGCCATCAGCCGGGCCGGTGCCATGGGGCTGATGCAGTTGATGCCCGCCACCGCGCGCAGCGTTTCCGGTTGGGAGAAGATCAAATACCGCCAGGCCGACCTGACCACCGATATCAACTACAATGTGCGACTGGGCAGTGCCTATCTGAAGGATCTCCTGGAGAAGTTCGACGGCGTCCTGCCCATGGCCCTGGCCGGCTACAATGCCGGCCCGCATCGGGTCACAACGTGGATACGTCGATTTGGCGACCCGCGGGACATGAGTTTCGAGGACACCATCGACTGGATGGAATCCATTCCTTTTAGCGAAACGCGCAACTACGTCCAGCGCGTGATCGAGAACATCAACGTCTACCGCCAACGCGCAACGGGCCGGTCCATGCCCATCACCTTCCGCGCGGAAATCGGCTGAAGATCCGGAAAGGCTGACATGACGAGTTTCCAAGGCATAGAGGTCTGCGTCTTTGACGCATACGGCACACTGTTCGACGTGCATGCCGCTGCGGCGGAACTGAAAGGGGAAATCGGCCCGGAGGCGGACCGTTTGTCCGCCATCTGGCGCCAGAAGCAGTTGGAATATACCTGGCTGCGCAGCCTGGTCCCGAGCTACAAGTCGTTCTGGGAGGTCACACAGGACGGGCTGGATTTCGCTATGGACGAATGCGGCCTGTCCGGGGAGAAGGAGTTGCGGCGCAAACTGCTGGATCTCTATTTCAAGCTGGCGGCCTACCCTGAAGTACCGTCCATGCTGAAGCGTCTGAAGAAGGCGGGGCTCAAGACGGCAATTCTGTCCAACGGGTCGATGGATATGCTGGACGGGGCCGTCGACAGCGCCGGCATCCGCGCCGATCTGGATGCCGTTCTGTCCGTGGAGGACGTCGGCATCTTCAAGCCGGACCCCAGAATTTATCAGTTGGTCCTGACACGTTTCGGCCTGCAGGACAGGTCATCCGTCGCCTTCATGTCGTCCAATGGCTGGGACGCGTTCAGTGCAGCCCATTTCGGTTTTCAGGTTGCGTGGATCAACCGTTTCGATCGCCCGCTGGAACGTCTGCCCGGCGAACCGGCGGCCGTGTTGCCCGACCTGACGACGCTGCCGGACATTGTCGGGGCATGAGCTATGTGACGGCGCGCGACGGCACGCGTCTTCATTTTGCGGAAACCCTGCCTGCCGGAACCCCACATGGTCCAACGATCCTGTGCCTGCCCGGCGTCACGCGGACCTCGCGGGATTTTTCGCGCCTGGCCACTGCGCTGGCGGCGGACGGACATCGCGTAATCGCACTGGACTATCGCGGCCGGGGACGATCCGGACGGCCCCTCGATGCCGCCAGTTACACTCCGTCCGTCTATATCGACGACATCCGGAACGTGCTTTGCGCCCTCAATCTTCACAGGATCGTGGTCGTCGGAACATCCCTGGGTGGATTTCTGGCAATGGGGATGGCAATCGCCATGCCGACCGTTCTGGCCGGCGCCGTCCTGAACGACAGCGGTCCGGACCTGCCGACCGACGGGGTCGCGCGGATTGCCGACTATATCGCCGATGCCCGCGGTTACGCCGATTGGGACGCCGCCGTGGACGCGGTCAGGACGATGCTGCCGGATCTCAATCTGGACGAAGAAGGCTGGCGCCGGGCGGCGGAAGGCTGCTTCCGGGAAGAAACGGATGGGACCGTTCAGGCCGACTGGGATCCGCGCATTGCCGACCCCATGCGCCGCGCCGGCGCCCTCCCCGACCTTTGGTCGATGTACAGGGCGCTTCGGCCCATTCCCACGCTTGCCTTTCGCGGCGAACTGTCGTCCCTGCTGAGTGAGGAGTGCTTCCGCAGGATGAAGGACGTCAAACCCGACCTGCGGCAGACCCTCATTGCCGGTCGGGGCCACGCTCCGACCCTGGACGAACCGGAAGCCCGGAGTGCCATTCATGCCTTTCTCGCCACCCTCCGCTGACGACGCCCCCGAATTTGACGATATTCTGGCCGCCGCGGGACGCCTGAACGGCGTTGCGATCCGAACGCCCCTGCTGGAATCGCCCCTGCTGAACGACCGGGTCGGGCGGCGCATCCTGGTAAAGCCGGAATGTCTGCAACGGACCGGTTCCTTCAAATTCCGGGGCGCCAGCAACAAGATTCGGAGCCTGACGGACGACGCGCGCAAAGGCGGCGTCGTCGCCTATTCCAGCGGCAATCACGCACAGGGAGTCGCAGCCGCGGCGCGCTATGCCGGCATTCCGGCCCTGATCGTCATGCCGTCCGACGCGCCGGCGATCAAACGCGCGAACACCGCCGCATGGGGTGCGGAGATTCATCTTTATGATCGCTTCACGGAGGACCGCACGGCCATCGCCGAAAGCATCGCGCAGGAGCGCGGTGCGGCCCTGGTTCGTCCCTATGACGACCCATTCATCATTTCCGGTCAGGGCACAATCGGGTTGGAAATCGCCGATCAACTCTCGGAACTGGGCGTGGAGGCCGAGGCGGTCGTTTCGCCCTGCGGCGGCGGCGGATTGCTGTCCGGTACCGCCCTGGCACTCAAGACCCGCCTCCCCGATCTGAAAGTCTTCGCCGCGGAGCCGGCTGGATTTGATGACACTGCCCGGTCGCTTGAATCCGGCCAGCCGGAGCGCGTCGACCCGGCGGCCCGGTCGATCTGCGACGCCTTGCTGTCCCCCAGCCCGGGAACGATTACCTTCGCCCTGAACAAACGCCTGCTGGATGGCGGTCTGGTCGTGACGGATGACGAGGCCATGGCAGCGATGAAAGCCGCCTTCCTGGACCTGAAGCTTGTGGCCGAACCTGGCGGCGCGGTGGCACTGGCAGCAATTCTGACGGGTAAACTGCCGGCGGGGGATGGCCCTGTGGTCGCCATTATTTCCGGCGGCAATGTCGACCCGACATTGTTCCAGCAGGCCCTAGCGGGCTAGTCGCCGGGCGTCCAACGCCCCCTGCAGGATGAAGGATGCGGCCATCTTGTCGACCACATCGCCCCGCCGTGCCCGCGTCATGTCGGCCTGATCAATCAGAACCCGCTCGACCGCCGTGGTCGACAGCCGCTCATCCCAGAAGGCTATTGGGCGGTCAAAGCCGCGCAGCGATATCAAGTTCCGCGCAAACTGACGGGAGGACTGGCAACGCGGCCCTTCGCTGCCATCCATATTGACCGGCAACCCGATCACCAGGCCACCGATTCGACGTTCCGCCACGATTGCTTCAATTCGTTCAGCATCCTTCGTGAACTTGGCACGTCGGATGGTTTCCAGCGGGGACGCAATACTGCCGGCGGGATCGCCAATGGCAATTCCGATGGTCTTTTCGCCCAGGTCGAGGCCCAGCAGCGCCACTCCGGAAGGCAGGTCAAGTACGGTGTCCAGGATCATGGTTCCGTCATAGGTCCCGGCGCCGCGCGGCGCAAGGCGGAACGCCCGCAACCCGGCTTGCCGGGCGGCGGTGCCGGTGATAGCTTCCGCGCCGATTCAGCCCAAAACTCACCGGGAGCCGAAGATCATGGCATTGGACCCGAAGACCGTCGCGAAAGTCGCCCATCTGGCCCGCATCAATGTAGGCGAGAACCGGCTGGCACCGCTGGCCCAGGAACTGGATGCCATTGTCGCCTGGGTCGAACAACTGGGTGAAGTCGACACCGATGGCGTGACGCCGATGGCATCCGCCGTGGACATGGCCGCGCAATGGCGCGAAGACGAAGTCACGGACGGCGGCTATCCGGACAAGGTCGTCGCCAATGCCCCCGACCCGCAGGGCCATTTCTACACCGTTCCCAAAGTCGTCGAATAAGGACACAAGGGCGATGACCGATCTTCTCGACCTTACGCTCAGTGAGGCCCGCGACGGGCTGCGTGCCAAGGATTTCTCCGCCGTCGAACTGACCGACGCCTATATCGGCGCGATGGAGAAGACGCGGTCGCTGAACGCCTACATTACGGAGACAGCCGACAAGGCGCGTGAAATGGCGGCCGCCAGCGATGGCCGTCTCGCCAAGGGTGAGGCCGGAGCGCTCGAGGGCATACCGCTGGGCGTGAAGGATCTGTACTGCACCGACGGCGTCCTGACCACGGCCGCGTCGCATATTCTGGATGGTTTCAAACCGACCTATGAATCCACTGTTTCGTCGAAGCTGTGGGATGCCGGCGCCGTCATGCTGGGCAAGACGAACCTCGATGAGTTCGCCATGGGGTCGTCCAATACGACCAGCCATTACGGCCCGGCCATCAACCCATGGCAGGAGGACGGGAACCCGGACAAGCGGCTTGTGCCCGGCGGGTCATCCGGCGGGTCCGCAGCCGCGGTGGCCGCACGCTCCGCGCTGGCCACGGTCGGCACGGATACCGGTGGCTCCATTCGCCAACCCGCCGCGCTGACCGGTACCGTCGGCATCAAGCCGACCTATGGCCGCTGCAGCCGCTGGGGCATCATCGCCTTTGCCAGTTCGCTGGACCAGGCCGGACCGTTCACCCGCACTGTTCGCGATGCGTCGATCATGCTGGGCACGATGGCCGGACACGACCCCAAGGATTCGACCAGCGCCCGTGCCGATGTCCCCGATTTCGAGGCGGCGCTGACCGGCAACATAAAGGGTCTGCGCGTCGGCGTGCCGAAGGAATACCGGATCGACGGCATGCCGTCCGAAATCGAAGCCCTGTGGACCCAGGGTATTGCGTGGATGCGCGAAGCCGGGGCGGAGATCGTCGAGGTCAGCCTGCCGCATACGCGCTACGCCCTGCCCGCCTATTACATCGTCGCCCCGGCCGAGGCATCGTCGAACCTGGCGCGCTATGACGGCGTGCGTTTCGGTCTTCGCGTGCCCGGCGACACTCTTGACGAGATGTACGCCAACACGAGGGGCGAAGGCTTCGGCGAGGAAGTCCAGCGCCGCGTCCTGATCGGCACTTATGTCCTGTCGGCAGGCTATTACGATGCCTATTACCTGAAGGCTCAGAAGGTGCGTACCCGCATCGCCGAGGACTTCCGCAAGGCATGGGAGACCTGCGACGTGCTGCTGACGCCGGCGACGCCGTCGGCGGCCTTCGGCGTGGATGAGCGGCAGGATGATCCGATCCAGATGTATCTGAATGACGTCTTTACCGTCCCAGCCAATCTGGCGGGGATCCCGGGTATCTCCGTGCCTGCCGGTTTCGACGCCAATGGCCTGCCCCTGGGTCTGCAGCTTCTGGGCCGTGCCTTTGATGAGGAGACCGTGCTGCGGGCGGCGGACGTTCTGGAGCGATCGGCGGCCTTCCAGGGCACCCCGGCGTTGCGGGCCTGACCCTCCTAGCGTGGGATTTCCTGATCCACGTCGTCTTCGGTAACCGGGGCATAGAGTTCCGGCGAGTAGGCGACCTGCGCCGCACGTGGTTCATAGGATTCCTGATCCTCGATCGGCACCCCTTCTCGCCTGGTCATCCGGTAGGTCACGAACAGGCCATATGCCAGCGCGATCGCCATGGCGACATACATGAACGCCTTGGCTCCATACAGGTCCGTCAGGATGGACGCCGCGCCGGGCAGAACGAAGCCGGACAGCGACCACGCGAACAGCATCGTCATCGACAGCGCGACATAGTATTGCGGCTCGGCACGGTCATTGGCATGGGCATTGGCCACGGCGTAGATCGTCTCCGTCGCGCCGGCCCAGACACCGAACAGCACGATCAGGACCCACAGGCTGATTTCGCCGACCTGCGAACTGATCCCCGCGAAAATCAGGACCAGGATACAGGCCACGATCAGAACCTTGCGTCGATCCATGCGGTCGCTGAGGGCGCCCAGCGGCATCTGCACCGCTATCATCCCGAACTGCATCAGAAACAGCATCAGGCCGATCTCGTCCTTCGCATACCCGATGGCATGGGCGTAGATCGGCGCGAATCCCTGCACCAGCATCGTCAGACCGCCCACCGCCAGCAGCCCCACCAGACCGACTGGGGAAATCCGCCAGGCGCCGCGAAAGGATACCGTCACATATTCTGGGGGCAGCGGCGCCTTCAGGTTGGTAAGGCCGACCGGCAGGATTGCCAGGGTCACAAACACGATCGCCAGCTGTGGACCATAGCCGCCGTCGGTGTCGACGAAAGTGATCAGGAAGCCACCGAAGCCGATGCACAGGACATAGGCCATGTAGAAAATGGCCATGACGCGCCCGCGCCATTCGTTCGGACAGGCATCGTTCAGCCAACTCTGCGAAATGATGAACAGCCCGGTCGCGGCCAGCCCATAGCCGGCACGGGCCGCCATCCATAGAACGGGATCGACCGTCAGAGCCAGGGTCAGGTGGCTCAGGATCAGCAATGCCGCCAACGTCATGTAGGCCCGGGCGTGGCCGACACGCTTCACGATCGGGCCTGTGCCCAGACAGCCGATGAAACCGCCTGCCGCCATGGATGTCAGAATCCATCCGGCGGCCGATGGGCCGAAGCCCAGTTCACCCAGGCGGATCGGAATATACGCAAAGATCAGACCGCCACCGATGGCGATCAGCGACATGGACAGTATCAGGCCGGAAACCGCGACAGGCGGTGCCGTACGGGGCAAGGAATAGCCGTTCGGCGCAATATGAGCATCTTTCCGCGCTGTTTCCGCCATATGATCCCCCGTTCCATATCAACCGGCTTCCCCTTTCACCCGCATCCCCCGTCTCGTCAATGCCGGCGGGACAAAAGTTTTCGATGCTACGAGTGGAATTTGGACTGACGGGTTCCCCGGTCCGGGAACAATCCGGGCTTTCGGGAAGCGACATCATCCCCGGATCGCTTGATCCGGCTCGATGACAACCCTAATCTCCTGCTCTCTTCGCCTTGGCTTCTCCAAATCAGACGAAAGATAACCATGCGCTTTACCGGTACCTCCAACTATGTCGCTTCCGAAGACTTGGCCGTCGCAGTCAACGCCGCGGTCGCTCTGGAACGCCCGCTTCTGGTGAAGGGTGAGCCCGGAACGGGCAAGACACAGCTAGCGCGAGAGGTGGCCGTAGGGCTGGGGCGCCCCATCATCGAATGGCATATCAAGTCGACGACAAAGGCGCAGCAGGGCCTCTACGAGTATGACGCGGTGAGCCGCCTGCGCGACAGCCAGCTTGGTGACGAACGGGTGCACGACATCCGCAACTATATCGTCCGGGGCAAGCTGTGGGAGGCCTTCACGACCGATCCGGCGCCGGTGCTGCTGATCGATGAGATCGACAAGGCCGATATCGAATTCCCGAACGACCTGCTGCTGGAACTGGACCGGATGGAGTTTCACGTCTACGAGACGAAAGAAGTCATCCGCGCCGAAAAGCGCCCGATCGTGATCATCACGTCAAACAATGAGAAAGAGCTGCCGGACGCCTTCCTGCGCCGCTGCTTTTTCCACTTCATCCGCTTTCCCGATCCGGAAACCATGGAGCAGATCGTCCAGGTGCATTTCCCGGACATCAAGAAGCGCCTGCTGAATGAGGCGCTGACCCTCTTCTTCCAGATTAGAGAAGTCCCCGGCCTGAAGAAGCGCCCGTCGACCTCTGAGCTTCTGGACTGGATCAAGTTGCTGCTAGTGGAAGAAATCGACCCCGAAATTCTTCGCGAAACCGATCCGGGCAAGGCTATTCCGCCCCTGCATGGTGCCCTGCTTAAGAACGAGCAGGACGTCCACCTGTTCGAGCGGCTGGCCTTCCTGGCACGCCGGGAGGCCACGCGCGGCTAACCCGGGCGCAAGGTCCGCCCTAACACCATTTAGTACCGATCAGGATGTCAAAGACTGCCGGTCAGCGTACCGGGCCGTAACCGTGTGTATGCAGCAGGAATCGCTCAATCCGGTTCAGAACGGTCGCGGTAAACTGCAGCTGTTCGGCGTTGATGCCGGTCTCGCCCAGCTTCGCCTGCTGTTCGTCGATCACGTCGTTGACCTTGTTGCGGACATCCATGCCCTTTTCGGACAGGCGGACGCGGATCGAACGGCGATCATGGGTGGAGCGTTCCTGGATCAGATAGCCGTTTTCGACCATCTTCCTCACATTATAGGAGACGTTGGAACCGAGGTAATAGCCGCGGTGCGTCAACTCACCCACGGTCAGCTCGTCCTCCCCGATATTGTAAAGGATGAGCGCCTGAATGTTGTTGATGTCTCGAATGCCCAGCCGGTCGATCTCGCCCTTCACCACTTCCAGAAACTGGCGGTGCAGACGCTCGATCAGTCGGATGACGCTGAGATATTCCTCCTTCACCGGCACATCTCTTTACTAGTTTGACCCGTGCTGAAAGCGGCCGGTTTTCTCCGACCGCCAATGCGACATCGGTGTTACACCGAATCCTCCCTATCGCCTAGTCGGAAACTTAGTCGACCGGCTAAAGCTTTGTCCAGCATCGATTTTCCGCGTTAACCATCCCGGACCATTTTGATGATTCCGGAGAAGTCGACATCGCCGTTACCCGAATCGGTAAACTGCTGATACATCTCCATAGCGCGCTGGCCGAGCGCGGTTTTCGCCTGGAAGGTTTCTGCGGCTCCCTGGCTCAACTTCAGGTCCTTGACCATCATCGCCGAGGCAAAACCCGGCTGATAGTCACGGTTGGCCGGCGACGTCGGAACGGGGCCGGGCACCGGGCAATAGGTCGTCAGCGACCAGCACTGCCCCGAAGCCTTGGACGACACGTCGTACAGTTTCTGGTGATCCAGTCCCAGCTTCTCCGCCAGCACGAATGCCTCCGCAACCGAGATCATCTGGATGCCCAGCATCATGTTATTGCAGATCTTTGCGGCCTGACCGTTCCCGGCGCCGCCACAATGAACGATGGACTTGCCCATCTTCTCCAGCACCGGCTTGGCGGTTGCGAACGCCTTGTCCGGCCCGCCGACCATGAATGTCAGCGTACCGGCTTCCGCACCGCCGACACCGCCGGAAACCGGGGCATCGACCATGGCGAACCCCTTTTCCACGGCCAGATCGGCGACGGCGCGCGCGGTCTCCACGTCTATCGTCGAACAATCGATCAACAGGGCACCTGCCGGCGCATTCGGCAGAACAGAGTTTTCGTAGACATCACGAACATGTGGGCCTGCCGGCAGCATGGTGACGACCGCTTCAGCGCCGGCAACCGCTGCCGCGGCGCTGTCCGCACCGGTCGCGCCGACCTGTGTCACGCTTTCCACATGGGCGGGATCCAGATCGAACACAGTAACCGTATGACCGGCGGCCACCAGATTTCGTGCCATCGGACCGCCCATATTGCCTACGCCGATAAACCCGATCTTCATGTCTCTAGTCTCCCTGTCGGTTCATTTTGTTATGGAAAAAATGTGCCTGTTGGATGGTCTCACTCCGGGTCGAGAACCAGATCCCCTTCCGGCGGCGCCTCGAAATGGGAATGCACCATCGCGTCCGAAACATCCTCCAGACGCGCCGGATTCCATTTCGGTGCCTTGTCCTTGTCGATCAGCAACGCGCGAACGCCCTCATGGAAATCAGCGCCAGGCTGCAGGGCGCGGCGAACGATACGGTACTCCATGACCATATTGGCGTCGAAATCCTGCATCGCGCCCAACCGCAGTTGCTTCAGCGAAACTTTCAACATTGTCGGCGACTTCCCGTCGAGCAGCGCCGCCGCTTTCGCGGCAAACTCCCCGGTATCCGCGCTCAACCGGGCCACAATCTCTTCCAGATCGTCCCCGGCGAAGAGCCGGTCCAGATCGGCGCGGATCGTCTCGATCGTCGTTTCGCCGGCCGGGGTCGCGAATTGCCCGGTGATTTCGCTGACCACGGAATCGGCGTCGCGTCCACTCCAGTCCGCTGCTTCAAGCGCGGCAAAGAAGGCGTCCCGCGAGTCCGACGGCATGTGGCTGTCTGCCAGGCCGACGGCCATCATGTCCGCCGCCCCCAACCGCGCTCCGGTCAGGCCGAGATAAGTCCCCGTTTCACCCGGGCAGCGGGACAGGAAGTGGCTGCCGCCCACATCCGGGAACAGGCCGATTGCGGTTTCCGGCATGGCGAACAGCGTTTTTTCGGTCACGATCCGGTGCTTGCCATGGACCGAAAGGCCCACGCCGCCGCCCATCGTGATGCCGTCCAGAAAGGCGATGTAGGGCTTTTCGAACAGGTGGATCGTGCGGTTCAGCCGATATTCCGCCTGAAAGAAGTCGCGGCACAGATCCGTTTGCTCCTGACCGGCCTTGCTGACCGCGATAACATCGCCGCCGGCACAGAACGCGCGGTCCCCCGCCCCTTCGATGATCACCGCGCGAACCGCGTCGTCCTTCTCCCAGTCGGACAGGGCATCGGCGACGGCAATCACCATCTCGAAGGTAATCGCATTGAGCGCCTTCGGCCGGTTCAGAAGAATATGTCCGATCGGACCGCGCCGGGTCAGGATCACCGTTTCGCCGTCTGTCATGCTGCCTCTCGCCATGTGAATTCGATGCGCGCCAATACAGCCAAACCCCGGGGGTAAGTCAACTTCACCGCCTTACGGTCGCCACGGTCTTGTCTGTTGTGGCAAATCGGATCAAGTGAGGCATCGCAATTCCGGACAGTCACGACTAGTGTCGGGGCTGGGATTTTTCCCCTAAATCGAGCAGGACCATGTCCCTTACACTTTACTATTATCCCGACAACGCCTCCCTCGCCCCGCATATCTGTCTGCGCAAGGCTGGTGCCGACTTTCAGCTTTCCCTGGTCGAACGGAACCGGGGCGGCCTGACCGACCCGGCCTATCTGGCGCTGAACCCCCATGCACGCGTGCCGACCCTGGCCGTGGGTGACCCCAGCGCGGACGGGTTCGTCATCCGGGAATCGGCTGCGATCTGCCAGTATGTCGCCGAGACCTATCCGGCATCCGGCCTGTTGCCCCAGATCGGAACGACGGCCCGCGCCCTGACGATCGACTGGCTGACATTCTCGACCAACACGATCCAGGCAGACCTGATGGTTTCGGCCTATGCCCGCCGCTACGCCGAGACCTCCGAGCAGATCACCGCCGTCAAAAGCCGCGCCGCGGACCGGGTCGGCGGCCATCTGGCAATCGTGGACCGGGAACTGGCGAAGTCGGGGGACTGGCTGGTCGGCAACTCACCGACCTGCGCCGACATCTTCCTGTTCATGCTCGCCGGATGGGCGGAACAGTTCAAGATCCCGGATCCGCCCTCGGTACGTCCCAACCTGCTGGCCCACGCGCGGCGTTGCCAGGAGCTCCCGGAAGTGATCGACACCTTCGAGGCCGAAGGCATCAGCTTCTTTTTCCGATGACCGAGAAGGCGGGATCGACATGACAGCAGCTCTGCGCAATCCCGCCACTCTGGGCATTCTCTGCGTCATCGCGGCCGGGCTGACCTTCTCGACCGCCGACATGATGATCAAGTCGCTGAGTGACGGCTACCCGCTGCACCAGATTGTCTTCATCCGTGCCTGTGTCGCATTGAGCGTCATTCTGCTGATCTTCGTTCCGTTGGAAGGCGGCTATCGCAACCTGCTCAGCAAGCGCATGCCACTGCACCTGCTGCGCGGGCTATGTGTGTTCATCGCGAACATGGCCTTCTTCACCGGCATCGCGACCATGTCCCTGGGTGAGGCAACGGCGATCTTCTTCGTAGCACCACTGTTCATCACCGCGCTCTCCGTCCCCTTTCTGGGCGAAAAAGTCGGACTGCGACGCTGGCTGGCGGTGATTGTCGGACTCATCGGCGTGGTGATCATCATCCGGCCCGGTACGGCGGCGTTCCAGTACGCCGCCCTCGCCCCCATCGTCGCGGCCCTCGCCTATGCCAGCATGCAGATCATGGCGCGAAAGCTCGGCGTGACGGAAAAGGCGTCGACCATGGCCTTTTACATTCAGGCAACCTTCCTGGTGGTCTGCAGCACGATCGGCCTGGGCATCGGCGACGGGCGCTTTGCCGAGGGCATCGAAGACCCCAGTCTGACATTCCTGCTGCGGGCCTGGACATGGCCGGAAAGCAGCGATCTTTGGATCATGCTTGCCGTGGGTTCGCTGAGCGCCTGCGGCGCCTATCTGATCTCGCAGGGATATCGCCTTGCCGAGGCAACCGCGGCCGCGCCATTCGAATACATCGCGCTGCCGCTGGCGGTTTTCTGGAGCATCGTGGTATTCGGCGACTGGCCGGACCTTCAGGCGACACTGGGCATTCTGTTGATTCTCGGCAGCGGGCTATATGCGTTCTGGCGCGAAAATGTCCGCGGCACCGATATCGCGGCGAAACACCCCCTGCCCCGGAATCGCTGAGACTACCGGTCCAAGCGCATTTTCATGCCGTCATGGGATGCCTTGAACCCCAGGCTTTCATAGAAGGCCCGGGCCCGTCCGTCCCGGCTGCGGTCGGTGGTCAACTGAATCAGCACGCATTCTCTCTCGCGACCGTATGCGGACGCCCATTCCATCATGATCCGTCCAATTCCCAGGCCGCGGTTGTCCGCGCGAACACGTACGGCCTCCACCTGCAGGCGACGCCTTGCCTTCAGGCTGACTCCCGGGATCACCGTAAGCTGAAACGTGCCGATCACCACCCCTTGCCGCTCGACGACGACCACCCGGTTGTTGGGGTCGGCCGTGACCTCGGCCAGGGCCGCAATGTGTCCCGGATCGGACGGGTCCGGCGGTGCGGTGCGGCGCGCGTTTGAACTGTCGTCGTCCAAATGAAAAAGGACGGCGGCCAGATCCTCCGGCCGCGCGTCCCTGAATGTCAGTTCGTCCCTCAGGGACATGGAACCGCCGGCCTTACCAGCGGTCCATGGCGTCCTTCAGGTTCTCGTCGATCTTGTCGAGGAACTGGTTGGTGGTGAGCCATTTCTGGTTCTCGCCGATCAGCAGCGCCAGATCCTTGGTCATATGACCGCTTTCGACCGTCTCGATGCAGACCGATTCCAAGGTCTCGGCAAAACGGATGACGTCCGGCGTGTCGTCGAACTTGCCGCGATACTTCAGGCCGCGGGTCCAGGCGAAGATCGACGCGATCGGGTTGGTCGACGTCTCCTTGCCCTGCTGATGCTGGCGGTAGTGACGGGTCACCGTGCCATGGGCGGCCTCGGCCTCGACCGTGTTGCCGTCCGGCGTCATCAGAACCGACGTCATCAGGCCCAGAGAGCCGAAGCCCTGCGCCACGGAATCGGACTGGACGTCGCCGTCGTAGTTCTTGGCGGCCCAGACGAAGTCGCCCGACGATTTCATCGCGAATGCGACCATGTCGTCGATCAAGCGGTGTTCATACCAGATGCCGGCCTTCTTGAAGGTCTCTTCGAATTCGGTCTCGTAGACTTCCTGGAAGAGATCCTTGAAGCGGCCATCATAGGCTTTCAGGATCGTGTTCTTGGTCGACAGGTAAACCGGGTATTTGCGCAGCAGACCGTAGTTCATGCAGGCACGGGCGAAACCGCGGATCGAATCATCCAGGTTGTACATGCCCATGGCGATGCCAGCGCCTTCGAATTTGAAGACCTGGTGGCGAATGGTTTCCCCGTCCGGATCTTCCGGCGTGAAGGTGATCGACAGCAGACCGGCACCCGGGATCAGGAAATCCGTCGCGCGGTATTGGTCGCCGAAGGCATGGCGGGCGACAACGATCGGCTTGGACCAGTTCGTCACCAGGCGCGGCACGTTCTTGCAGACGATCGGCTCGCGGAAGACGGTGCCGTCCAGAATGTTCCGGATCGTACCGTTCGGCGAACGCCACATCTTCTTCAGGCCGAACTCCTCGACACGGGCTTCATCCGGCGTGATCGTCGCGCATTTGACGCCGACCCGGTGCTCCTTGATCGCGTTGGCGGCGTCGATCGTGATCTGATCGTCCGTCTCGTCGCGCTTCTCGACCCCGAGATCGTAGTATTTCAGATCGATGTCCAGATAGGGCAGGATCAGCTTGGTCTTGATGAAATCCCAGATGATGCGGGTCATCTCATCGCCGTCGAGTTCGACGACCGGATTGGCGACCTTAATCTTCGACATGGGTTCGGGGCTCCCCTTTTTCGTCAGGTGTGGAGGTCCGGCAACGGCGCGCAAGGTGGGAAAAAAGCGCCCGCGACGGCCCCTAGGCTCGTTCGGCGCGGACAATACAAGACACCTTCCCAACCCGCAATCCACACGCGGCGACTTGGCACGGCCCGTTTCGGCCCGATCTCCAGACCTAATCGAACAAGGCGTCGATGGAGGATTGATCCATGACCGTTGTCGTCGCTTCCGACGGCCCCTCGGCCTGGAGTCGGGCCTGATAGCCGTCGGCGTCGAGCGCACCGTTGATCAGCGCACTCATCGTGTCGATCCATCCCCGTAGCCGGGTGGTCAGGATGGCTGCTTCGCCCTTCAGGCGCTCCTCGTCGCCGCTGTCCGCCAGCACGCGCAACTCCGGCAGACCGGTGGAGATGTCCGAATCCATCCGCGCGATGCAGTCATCCATCGGCTCACGGTATTCGTCCGGTGCATGTTCATAGGCCCAGACGGCCAGGTCCTTGTGTTGAAAGGCGCTGTCCTTGAAATGCTGCTGATACGTCTTCGGCTGCCACGTCTCGACTTCCTCCAACATGTCCGGCATGTCGGAGACCATTTCGAGCATCATGACCAGCTCATTGTAGTGGTTCAGGTAATCCGTCGACAGCAACGTGGTGTCGTTGATCGTCGTATCCTTAACCAGCTTGCGGTAGGTCCCGGTAAGTTTCACGCGAACACGCCTTTCAGGACAAAATCACACTTTCAGTGAGGCATTAATCATGATTCACGATATCGGTCAGTCGTTTCCCATGACCCGATGCCGTTTCCCCTACGCCCTGTCCAGCCGGTCGGATTGATCCATCGCGGCGGCGGCATCTTCAAGGAGGGCCGGTACGACTTCCTCAACGGTGTCCACGACACGGAAGAACTGCAGATACCGTTCCCGCACGAAGCCCTCGCGCACCTGATGTTCGACCAGATGGACGAAGTGATCCCAATAGCCCTCGACATTGACCAGCACGATCGGCTTGTTATGCAGCTGCAGCTGCTTCCAGGTCAGGATTTCGAAGGTCTCGTCCAGCGTACCGAGACCGCCGGGCAGGACGACAAATCCGTCGGATCGCTCGGCCATGATGGCCTTGCGGTCATGCATGGTTTCAGTCTTGATCAATTCTGTCAGGTCGGTCTTCCCGACTTCCGCCCGGTCGAGAAAGTCGGGGATGATTCCGGTGACCTGCCCGCCTGAATCCAGAACCGATTGAGCGACGACCCCCATCAATCCCACGGCACCGCCACCGTACACCAGACGGATCCCCGCCGCTGCGAGTTGTTGCCCCAGACGGGTCGCCGCCTCATCAAAAGACGGCCGAACGCCGTGGCTGGATCCGCAATAGACGCAAACCGATCGAACACGGGACTGCACCGCAACCCTACTCCCTATCTGAACTGGTCGTTCACGGCCTGCATGCCGCACTTCCGGGGAGCATAAAATTTGAGGCCCAGCGGTGAAAGGCGAATCTCGGTTAAAGTCGCCGGAAATCCATTCAGGCTTCGGAATTTCTTGACGGAATTGCACCCGGGGCATTCGGCAAGTAAAGTCCGGCCAAGGAGATGTCCAAGGATTGGGCACGGGAGAAGCGGGGGCAAGCGTGAACCGAACGATCTGGATCGGCATCATTGGGGGTGTGATACTGCTCTTGGCCCTTCTGTTGAACTGGCTGAGCAATCCCGAACAGGTGCCTGAAGCCATCGACGGAGAGAACCAGAGCCAGGTCGAGGCGCCGCCGCCGCCCGGTAGCGAAGCGGAATCCGCCCCTGCTGCGACGACGACACCGCAGCCCGCCGAAACCGGGACGCAGGACGATGCGCCGGCTTCCGCAACGGACTCGGCCGCCGAATCGACCGCCGACACTCAAGACCCTCCCCCCGCTGAAACGACCGCCGCCACAGTTGAAAATCCGGCAGCTACGGAACAGGAGCAGCCGGCACATCAACCGATTCCGCCGACCTTCGACGTTGTCCGGATCGACCCCAACGGCGATGCCGTGATCGCAGGCCGGGCCGAGCCCGGAGCGGACGTGACCGTGCTGGACGGGGGGACAGATCTCGGCACGGTTGCCGCGGATGACCGTGGCGAGTGGGTCTATCTGCCCAGCAGCCCGCTGCCGCCCGGCCCGCATGAATTGAAGCTGCGGGCGGAACTGGCGGACGGCACCATCATCATGGGCAAGGGAACCGTTGTTCTGGTCGTTCCGAAGCCCGGGCATGACGTGGCCGGACGCGAAACGCAGAGCGAGACGCCGCAGGAACCTCTGGTCGTTCTGATCCCCGACGAAAAGCCGGGCGCTGAGCTGATTCAGGCCCCGCCCGCAGACAGCGAAAAGGCACCGGCCGCGTCGGCGACCGCCAATGCACCCGCACCGGGCGCAACAACGGCGGAGCCGTCCGGCGTGAAATCCGCGGACGGTGCGCTGAGCGTCGAGACCATCGACTACGACCCGTCCGGCAACATTTCGATTGCCGGAAAAGGCCCTGCCTCTTCGCTGGTCATTGCCTATCTCGACAACGCCCCGATCGGATCGGGCCCTGTTCAGGATGACGGAACGTGGCGCGTCAATCCGGAAAAGGAAGTTGCCCCAGGCGTTTACACCATGCGTTTGGACGCGGTGCGGGAGTCGGGCGTCGTGGCGCGTCTGGAGATCCCGTTCAGCCGGGCCGCCCCGCTGACCGATCTGAGCGGCGACGCCTTCATCGTGGTACAGCCGGGCAACAGCCTCTGGCGGATCGCGCGCCGAACCCTGGGTGAAGGGTTGGCCTATACCGTGATCTATGACGCCAATAGCGACCAGATTCGCGACCCGGACCTTATCTACCCTGGGCAGGTATTCGAAATTCCGAAACAATAGACATGGCAAACCGGGTTAGGATTACCCAGTTTGGATAGGGTAGCGTCACACGGTCGGACCGTGTAGGACAGCGCCCAACATATCCGCCTGTCGCACTGGACGTGAGGAATCGCAGATGAAGAACGCGTTGGACACCGTATTGGTCCCGATCCATCGGGAGGGTTATCCCTTCATCACGTTGTGCGCCCTTCTTGGTTTCGGCGTGGGCTTTCTGTGGAGCCCGCTTTGGTTCGCCGGAATTGTACTGACGGCTTGGTGCATCTATTTCTTCCGCGATCCACCACGGGTGACGCCGACGCGGACGGGCCTTGTGATCAGCCCGGCGGACGGGCTGGTTCAAAGCGTCTCCAAGGCAGAGCCGCCGCCGGAACTGGAAATGCCGGCAAAACCGGTCTGGCGCATCTGTGTGTTCATGAATGTCTTCGACGTTCACGTGAACCGGGCACCGGTAGATGGCACGATTACCAAGATGGAATATCGCCCGGGCAAGTTTCTGAATGCGTCCCTCGACAAGGCCAGCACCGACAATGAACGACAGGCCTTCCGCATCGAGACGCCCGGCGGAAAGGAATTGGCCGTCGTCCAGATTGCCGGCCTGGTAGCACGGCGGATCCTGGCGGATGTGGAAACCGGTGACGATGTGCAGGCCGGCCAGCGGATCGGCATGATTCGCTTCGGCAGCCGTGTTGACGTATACCTTCCGCCGAATGTCGTGCCGATGGCGGTTGAAGGACAACGCGCCATCGCCGGCGAAACGGTGCTGGCGGATATGGGCGGCACCAAGGGCAAGGAAGGCCCGCGGGACGGCGCTACGCGCTGACCGTAACGAAAACTGGAGACTGGAAAGCATGCTGAAGCGCCGACGCAATACCGGCCGGCCGGCCCGCTTGAACGGCACGACAGTCGCGCGGCTGATTCCCAACATGATCACGGTCGCGTCGACCTGCGCCGGATTGACCGGGGTGCGCTATGCGCTGGAATCCCGATGGGAATTCGCCGTGGCCGCCATTCTGGTCGCCGCCATTCTGGATGCGCTGGACGGGCGCATGGCACGCCTGCTGCGCGCGACCAGCGACTTTGGCGCCCAGTTGGACTCGCTCAGCGACTTCGTGGCGTTCGGCGTATCCCCCGCCCTGATCCTCTGGCTCTGGGGCCTCAGCGAACTGGGCGGCCCGGGATGGGGGATCGCCCTGTTCTTCGCGGTTTGCTGCGGCCTACGCCTTGCCCGCTTCAACAGCCGGCTCGATAAGCTGCCGCCCTATGCATACAACTACTTTCAGGGCATACCCGCGCCGGCCGGCGCCGCGATCGGGCTGCTGCCCCTGCCGCTGGGATTCGTGCTCGGCGACACAGCCTCCATCCCGGCCTGGGCTGCGGGCCTCTGGATGGTGGGCATAGCGCTGCTGATGGTCAGCGAGGTGCCGACCTTTTCGTTCAAGAAGTTCAAGCTGGCCCCACGCTGGGTGCTGCCGTTCATGGTCATTGTGGGCATCTTTGTCGCCGGGCTGGCCAGCGCGCCCTGGGAGACCCTGACCATCGTCGGCGTCGCCTATCTTGCGACCATTCCGGTTTCTTTCAGAAGTTTCGGTCGACTGCGCCGGGAGGCCGAGCGACTTCAGACGGAAACCGAACAGGGTGCGACTGAGGAATCCGGCGACGGCGCATCGGTCCATGCCCTGCGCGGCAAGTAGTGACGTTCAGCCACCCAGACAGCGATAGGTGACGCGGTTCTTCTTGCTGATCGGGCAATCGTTCCAGAACGTGTCGTGGTCCCAGACCTCAAGGCCCGTCGTCCCCTTCGGGCAGTAGCCCATGGCCATATCCGCCAGTTCCGCCCGCGTCGTTGTCTGCCCGGAATAGCAGAGCGAAACGACCGGGCTATCCGACTGCCTGGTTGCGGAAGACGTCGTCATGGAGGGCGGATCGGCACAAGCCGAAAGCAGCACGAGGAGTGACAGGCTCAAAGCGGATCGGAATGGTTTCATACCTGCTATATGGCACGTTTTGTCCAAGAGTTCCAAGCCTCTGCTTGGCTCAACTGAGCGCGCGCATCGCATCGTCCAGCCCCTGCACGGTCATGGGGAACATGCGGCCTTCCATCTGATCCCGGATCAGCTGGATTGACTGGTGATACCCCCAGCTCTTCTGCGGTTGCGGATTGAGCCAGACAGACTTGTCGAAGTGGTCCAGCAGACGCTGCAGCCAGACCTTGCCTGCCTCTTCGTTCCAATGCTCCACGCTTCCGCCGGGATAGACGATCTCATAGGGCGACATGGTCGCGTCCCCGACGAAGATCAGCCGGTAATCCCGGGAATATGTACGCAAGACATCCCAAGTCGACAGCCGATGCTGATAGCGATTGCGCATGTCGGTATAGACATTTTCGTAAACGCAGTTGTGGAAATACAACGAAATCAGATGCTTGAATTCGGTCTCCATGGCGTCGAACAGCTTTTTGCTCTGCAGGATATGGTCATCCATACTGCCGCCCACATCATACAGAGCAACGATCTTCACCGCATTGTGCTTCTCGCGCTGCCAGCGGATATCGACATAGCCACCATTGTCCGCCGTGTGCCGGATGGTGTCGTCCATATCCAATTCGAATTGTGAGCCGGTGCGCGCAAACCGTCGAAGCCGCCGCAACGCCACCTTCATGTTGCGGTTGGACAGCGGCTCATCCGTGTCCAGGTTCCGGAACTCCCGCTTGTCCCAGACCTTGACCGCACGTCGATGACGGCTTTCCTCCTGACCGATGCGCACGCCTTCCGGATTGTACCCATAGGCGCCGAACGGGCTGGTCCCGGCGGTTCCGATCCATTTGTTGCCACCCTGGTGACGCTTTTCCTGTTCCTCCAGGCGCTTCTTCAGGGTCTCCATCAACTTTTCGAACCCGCCCAAGGCCTCGACCATCGCCTTTTCTTCGTCGGTCAGGTGCTTTTCCGCGAGCTTCATCAGCCATTCCGTTGGCAGGTCCACCGCCTCGGTGCCCCCTTCCGACAGAACCCCGCGAAAGACCTCGGAGAAAACGCGGTCGAACCTGTCCAGATAGCGTTCGTCCTTTACCAAGGCGGCACGCGAGAAATAGTAGAACTGCTCCGGGTCACGACCGCATACGTCCTTCTCCAAGCCCTCCATGAGGCTCAGATACTCGCGTAGGCTGACTGGAAGGCCGGCAGCCTTCAGCTTGAAAAACAGTGTCGGGAACATGAGCATACTCCATTCGCCTGCGCAGACCATAATGCGCGGCAAGGCCTGTTTAAAGCGAAAGCCGCTTTTAGCGGGCATTACTTGAAATGCAGAAAGCAACACCGAAATATCGCCTAAATTATCCTTCTTGCTCGCAGAATCGCGTTATCCTATCATACCGCACGCCGTACGATGGGGTGGGCGGCAATCAGCGCGGGGTACGCGCAACGGGGTTAATGGAACGGCTTTCCTGCGTCGAAGAATCCGCTGGAAGGGCGCCCGCCTCAATGAGGTGCGGAATGAGAAACATTCCGGTAGAACAACTCATGGACGTCGCGCGAAGCTCGCGGCGAGAAGATCGCTCTGCTTTGGCCGAGGCGATCGGTGAATTGTGCCTGAAGACCGGGCGCGAGTTGTCGAATACGGAAAAAACACTCGCCTATGACATCATTTCCGCCCTGATCCGGGACGTCGAAACCCAGGTGCGCGCAGCGCTGTCCAACAGGCTGGCCGACCAGCGGGATGCCCCGCACGATCTCATCGTGCGCCTGGCCAATGATGTGATCGAGGTCGCGCGTCCGGTGATCGTGCGCAGTGTGGTGCTTCAGGACGACGACCTGATCAACATGATCATGAGCAAGGCCGAAGCCCATCAACTGGCGGTAACGGAGCGGGAGATCATCCCGCCGAAAGTAACGGACACCCTTGTGCGCACGGAAAATTCATCCGTGATTGCCGCGGCGCTCAGCAATCACGGCGCGCAGTTTTCTGAACGCACGATGGAAGACGTCGTCAATCTGTCCAAGGAAGACGAGTCCCTACAGGGTGCGCTGGTTCAACGGCGCGATCTCAGCGCGGCACAGGCCCGCAAGATGTATGAATTCGTCGGCTTCACCATGCGTAAGGCGCTGGAAGAGAAGATCGTCGCCAGCGGCGAAACGCTGGATCTCGACATGGAAGCAGTGGTCGATCAGGCCGTGGCCGAAGCCCTGGAGCAGGATGATTTCTATTCACCGCTGGAACAGCCCGATGGCCCGGGAGCAGGCGGTGGACTGGGTTTCAAGCCGCATCCGCGCCTTCTTGTCGGGGCACTGGAACAGAACGACCTCTTTCGCTTTGAAGAGCTGTTTCAGGAAGTCACCGATCTGACGGAACAGGGAGCGACCCGCGTGCTCTACGATTCCGGGCCGGAGGCGATCGCGATCGCCTGCAAGGCGGTTGGCTTCGACCGTAAGAATTTCGGTGATCTTCTGGCCTGCCTGCAAGGCGGCGGTGAGCCCGAGAAATACCGGCAGAGCTCCGCCTATATCAAGATCATGGATTATTTCGAACGGATCGACCGTTCCGGCGCGGATCGCGTGCTTTCGGCATGGCGCCGCGCACCAGACGACAGCTGGACGCGTTAACCCGGCGCTGCCCCCAAAACAAACTAGTCCGCCAGGTCGGATTCGGGCCTCAGGCCGGTGTTTTCGACTGGCCGTTGCCCTGTTTCGATTTTGAAGTTGAATCCGCCTCGGGCGTCACTTCCTCGCCGTCCCGCTTGCACAGGCCCTGGAGAAATGCACCGGCCTCGATCGACAGCGTCTTGTGATGAATATCCCCGACGACACGCGCCGTATCGGCCAGTAGCACACTGCCGCCGCGGATTTCACCATTGACCGTCCCCGCAATGCGGATCGTATCGCCATAGATCGCGCCGTTGACCGTCGCTCCCTGACCGACCGTCACGGTGCGGATACGCAAATCCCCATCGACCCGGCCGTCGATCTGGACATCGCCTTCGGACTCCAGGTCGCCCAGAACCCGCATGTCGGCGGCCACGATAGACGGCGGGCCGGACTTGGCAGGCTTTACCGAGGCACCGCTGCCATCGGAACCAGCCGGTTTGGACGGCTTAGATTTTGTGAACATGGCGGCCTGCTTCGATGAACTTCTCGGGGTCGACTTCCTTGCCGTCGACGATGATCTCGAAATGGACATGGGGCCCGGTGCTGCGTCCGGTACTCCCCAGGGTTCCGACGACCATCCGGTGCTCTACCGTGTCGCCCTTCTTGACCTTCACCCGCTTCAGATGCGCATAAACCGTCTTTATGCCACAGCCATGATCGATTTCGACCATATAGCCATAGCCGGCATTGCGACCGGCGAAGGTCACCACGCCCGGTGCCGAGGCATGCACCTTTATGCCAGCCCAGCCGCCGATATCGATACCCTTATGCATCGCAGACTGTCCTGTGATCGGATCCTTGCGGATGCCGAACGGCGACGTCATCTGGAAATTGTCGACCGGCGAGATGAGTGGCACACAGCGCATCAGCTCATTGAGCGCGGCCATGCGCGACAGACGGCTTTCCAGGACCTCGATATCGCTCGCGAGAACGCTGGCGCCCGATGGCGGCGCGGACGCATCGCCCGCGGCCGGCGCAATATCTTCCGGCAAGGCCTCCAGAGGTCCGCCCACGCCCGCCTCGTATCCGGAGAGCCGGAGGACGGCATCGACATCGAGGCCGGCCATCTTGAGGATCGATTCATTGCGGCTGATGCCGCTATCGGCCTCCTCGGTCAGGCGCAGGATCAACTCGTGCTGATCTTCCTGGACGCTGGCAACGGCGTTCAGGAGTTCGTGCGTCAGGGAAACCTTCGCCTCCGGCGCCTCGACCATGTCCAGACGGGTTGGCGAATCGCCGGCGACCCGCGCCAGGCCGACAACGACATCGCCTATCGCGGTTTCCATGTCGGCGGCATTGTTGCGCGCGGAACGCAATTCGGCCGCCAAATCACCGATCTGCGCCTCCAGTGCCTGTAGCGCTCCGCTGACGTCCGTTTCGACCCCGACTTCCCCATCCGTCAGTTCGGCCAGTTGGACAATCACGGCCTCCAGCCGCTCTCGCGACCGCTCCGTCGCCGTCTGGTGCAGGTTCAACTCCGCCTCGACGATCGCCAGATCGGAGGTCAGCGCCTCGCGCTCGCCCGCCATGGCCAGACGTTCGCTTTCGAGGGACTTAAGATTCTCCGTGAGCTGCGCGACATTCGACGCAAGACGTTCGCCGCGGATCTCGGCCATACCAAGCCCGGACTCCAGTGAATCGACCTGACGGGTCAGGCGCGTGCGAATGTCTGCAAGGTCCTCAACGCGGGACCGCTCCTCAGTGAGGGCCGCAACGGTAAGTTCCAGTTCGCTTTCCAGACTGGCAATATGATCCCGTGCATCGGACAGATCAGAATCGAGGGTCTGCGCCTTGCTGCGCCAACTGTCCCGACTTTCCGTCAAGGCCGCTATCTCGGCCTGCTCCGCTTCCAGTTTCTGGTCGCGATTCCGAACATCGGTTTCGAGCGTTGCCACCCGCAAGCGCGCTTCCGTCAGCGCTTGTTCCAGTTCTGCGATGCGGTCATGAAGCGAGTCGCGGCTTTGAATGATCCGTCGACGATCCGCTTCGGTCAGATCAAGGTCCCGGTTGATGCGGTCGAAGGCCCCCTCGATCCCGGCGGTAACGGCGGTCAGTTCGTCGAGATTCACGCTCCCCACTGCGGGATCGTCGCTGCCGCTGCGAGCCAGGATATCCTTCGCCAACCCGGCAATGCGATCCTGATAGATGGACAATTCACCGCGCAGACGTTCATAGGCGACGCGTGCTTCGGTAATTTCGGCTTCCTTACGCTCTATCCGGAGTTCCTGAATCCAGGCAATACCATTCGCGCCCACCAGCCACATGGTCAGTGCCAGAGCCGTGCCGGACATCAATATCTGAGGAATCGGTTTCAGCCGCAGATAGCGGACTTTCCCCTCCGATCGGAGGATCAGTTCGCGCTCACGGAATAGGCGCATAAATTTTTGCTTAAGGCCGGAGCGTCCCCGCGCTCCCGTCTCGAAACCCGTCATCCGTATCCAGTATGTGCCCCCGGAGACTCGGCGAACGCCGCCCCCCGTTCGAAGCCCCTCTATCCGATGGTTATTCGAATTCTCTCGCTCCTGCCCTTCTGGGCGTCTCTTTCATACCGGATAGAAAGCCCTCATGCGAGTCCGGATTTGATACCGGGTCGCTACTCGAAGCCCGACCCCTCCGGCTCGTTCTCAAGAGTCTCCAGAAGCCAGTTACGGAACTTGACGATCCGCGGTTCGTTGCGCCTTTCCTTGGCGCAGACCAGATACCAGGGCGCCCGGCTTTCCACCTTCAAATCGAAGGGCACGACCAGCCGTCCACGCTTCAGGTCGTCCGCGACGAAGGCTTGTGTGGTCAGAGACACACCACCACCTGCCGCCGCCTCCTCAAGGGCCAGCAGATAGCTGTCGAACCGCGGTCCGGCCAGATCCGGCTGCAGATCCGTCACGCCCGCCGCGGCAAGCCAGTCCGGCCAATCATGTTTGGCGGGATAGACGTTCAACAACCTATGGGCGCGCAAATCCGATGCCTCCCTCAGGGGTGGACCGGATTTCAGCAGTGATGGCGCGCAGACCGGAAACAGTTGGGCCTTGCCCAGAGGTGTGTAGTCCAGATCGGCATGCCGGTGTTCCACGAACAGGATCGCGGCATCAACCTCACCGCGCGCGAAATCCCAATCGGTGTAGGAGGTGGCGAGCGCGACCTGCACCTCATTATGGGCCTTCGCGAAGCCATGCAACCGTGGCAGCAGCCACCGTACCGCCAAGGTCACATAGACCTGTACCGTCAAGGTTCCGCCGCTCTGTCGCCGGCGCAGCAGATCGGTTCCCGCAACGATGCTGTCGAACGCTTCGCGCAGGACCGGAAACAGGATGCGCCCCTCTTCCGTCAAACGCACAGCACGTCCCCCGCGCGAAAACAAGGGCACGCCCAAATTCTCCTCCAGCGCCTTGACCTGATGGCTGATCGCCGAATGCGTGACGTTCAGTTCGTCCGCTGCGGACCGGAAACTGCCATGGCGGGCGGCCGCCTCGAACGCCCTCAGCGCACTCAGCGATGGCATCCGCCGTCGCCGCTGAATGCTGTCTTGAGTCTCACTCAACACTCACCTTCCCCGAACACATGCATCCATCGTCATTTACCTCAAGAGAATCCCGCACCGCAACATGATGCAATTGTCGGATCAGAAGTCCCTCAAGTGAATTCAGTTGACCGATATTTGAAAATATCGCGTTTGTCGAGCCGAACGATGCACCCGTAATCTGATCGGGATGAAACGCGGCCTGCGAGAAGGAGTTCGCCCATGTCGTCCACGGTCCAGTCCCCGGCAGAAACTGCAGCGGCCGGCACGCCAAGCTCCGGGCACGGATCGACCGCGGATCACGGCACCGGTCGGCGACGCGGCGGGCGCCTGGCGCGGCAGGCCCTTCGGGCAGCGCCGCTGGCGGAAGACATCCGCCCGGTTCGCCCCGGCATGGAAAGCGGACGCTACAAGGTTTTGAGTGACGAGGATATCCTGCGTATCCATCACGCGGCCCTGGAAATCCTGGAAACCGTGGGACTGGCGGATGCCATTCCGACCTGCATAGAGGCAGTAACGGCGCGGGGCGGATTCCTGAACGAGCGCGGGCGCCTGTGTATTCCCCGCGCCCTGGTGGAGGACACGTTGTCGATCGCGGCACGGCGCTTCGTGCTGCATGGTCAGGACCCCCGACACGACATGGAGCCCTGGGGGCAGAAGGTGTATTTCGGGACGGCAGGGGCGGCGGTTCACATGGTCGATCCGATTACCGGTAAGTATCGGGAATCGACTACAGCCGATCTCTACAACATCGCCCGCGTCGTCGACAGGATGGATCACATCCACTTCTACCAGCGCTCCATCGTCTGCCGCGACCTGCCGGACGCGTTCGAAATGGATTTCAACACCTGCTACGCCTCGGTCTCCGGCACTTCGAAACATGTCGGCAGCAGTTGGGTCCTGCCCGAACATTTCGAGGCCTCACTTCAGGCGCTGCACATGATCGCCGGCGGGGAGGACAAGTGGCGCGCACGGCCGTTCGTGAGCATGTCCAACTGTTTCGTGGTCCCCCCGATGAAATTCGCGGAGGATGCCTGCCGCTGCCTTGAGGCGGCCGTACATGGCGGCATGCCGATCCTGCTGCTCGCGGCCGGCCAGGCCGGCGCGACCAGCCCGGCCTCGCTTGCCGGCGCCGTCGTGCAGGAGGTCGCGGAAGTGTTGGCGGGCCTCGTCTATGTCAATTCCATCAAACCCGGCCACCCGTGCATCTTCGGCACCTGGCCCTTTGTTTCGGACCTCCGAACCGGTGCCATGTCGGGCGGCAGCGGCGAACAGGCATTGCTGATGTCCGCCTGCGCCCAGATGGCCAATTTCTACGATCTCACCGGCGGTGTCTGCGCCGGCATGGCGGATTCGAAAATCCCCGATGCCCAGGCAGGGTACGAAAAGGGCTACAACTACGCCCTGGTTGGAAATTCGGGCGCCAACCTAGTCTACGAATCCGCCGGCATGCATGCCAGCCTTCTGGGCTTCTGTCTGGAAAGCGTGATCATCGACAACGATGCGATCGGCGCCTCCCTGCGCACCGTACGCGGCATCGAAACGGATGAGGATTCCCTGTCGATCGAAACCATCAAGCAGGTCTGCCTGAACGGGCCGGGACACTATCTGGGACACGACCAGACGATCGGCCGGATGCAGAAGGACTACGTCTATCCGACAGTCGGGGACCGAACGAGTCCGAAGGAATGGGTCGAGCAGGGATCTACCAGCATCGTCGAGCGCGCGGTCAAGAAGACCGCCGAAATCCTGGCCACACACAAACCGTCGCATATCCCGGCGGATGTCGATGCCAGAATCCGGGAGCGTTTTCCGGTCCGTTTCGACCGGGTCTGACCAAGCCGATCAGTTCACAGCGCCACCGACCACAAAGGCGCCATAGACCGACGGCGGGTATCCTTCGTCGCGCAGATGATCCCGTGCCGCCAGCCAGGCCGCCGACGGGTCCCCGGACTTGATGACCTCACCGTGAAAGACGGTCATGAAGATTCGCGTACCCTCGTCCGATATCGGCCACAGGGAATTCACCACGGTCGACGCCCCCCCCAGGTAGAAGCTTCGCACCAGCCCGAGGAAATCGTCGCCGGCGATTGCCTCCCCCATGCCTGTCTCGCAGGCCGAGAGAACGACCAGTTCCGCCGACAGGGGATTTTCGAACAGGTCCGCCGCCGTCACAGGATCAGGCCCGGTCCCATCGGACAGGTACAATGTCGATTTCAGCGGCGCCTGCGCATCGAACGTGCCGTGTGTCGCAAGATGAAGCAGGCGCACCCCATCCCCGACCGTCCGGCGCAGGGCGGCAACCGTCGCGGCATCGCCGACCAAAGGCTCCGCCTGGAACAGGCCCGCGAGATCCAGAACTTCCTGTCTAGCACCGGCCAGTTGGGGCAGTTTCCCGCCGAACTGCGGGTCGCCGACCAGGCCGACGCTGCCGGACGTCGCCCTCGAACTGTCCCGCAGCAGCCATCCCCCATTCGGCAACACCACGACCTGACCGACATCGGGCATCGCCCCCCAAGGCAGGAAGAACAGGTCGCCGCTCGGCACCACATAGATGCGACCGGACGGCTTCCAGACGTCCACCATCAGTCGCTGTTGCAACTGCATGGCCAGCCGACGCTGTGTCGGCGCCCTCCCCAGTCGGACCGCCTCCCGGAACTGCACCAGAACCTTGCGCAGATCGGTGCCCGAGATTCCCGTCTCGGCAATGCGCGCGCCGGAAGCGTCGGCAATCAGGAAACGAACCGGGGTGTCGGCCTCCACCGGCAAGGCATAGACCAGGGCCTCGTCCGGCCCCAGCCGGCGGCGCACGTCTTCCAGACCGGCCGTCCGTGCAGCATGTACATCCGCAAGATCGGCATCGATGCGACGCAGTCGATCAACCGCGTCCCTTCGTTCAGCAAGCAGTCGATCGATGTGGTCCTGGATATCGGCCGCTTCCGAACGCGGCGCCATCGACCGGACCCGGGCCCGTCGAATTTCGTCATCCAGTTCCAGGATGCGCTGGGCGATATCCCCGCCCCGACCAGGTGCCACAGGCCGGTCGGCCAGCATGTCGACAAAGGCGCGTGCCCGCGCCCGCTCCATGTCGGTGAACAACCGGTTGAGATCCCCGGACAACAGGTCGAACTGGACCAGGCGCCGGGCAATCGTCTCCTTGCCGACGCCGTAGCGCAGCTTTGCCCGATCCGTCGACAAGGCGCCGGTGACCAGGTCGACAGACGCATCCGCCCGGCGAAATGCCGCTTCCGCATCCGCCGCCCTGCCTTCGTCGATCAGCATCTCCCCGCGCAGCGCCGATATGCGCCAGATGAAGTCCGGGAAGCCCGAGTCCGTCGCCAGTTGAACGGCCTCCTCCGACACTGACAGCGCCCTGCCCCGATCCTGATCCAGGACATAGAGCGTCCAGGATTCCAGTGCTGCGGCCGAAACCGCCCCGGCCCGATACCCGATGGCATCGAAATACCGCCGCGCGGCATCAAAGTCTTCGGCACCGGCCCCATAGTCGCCCTGGGAGATGGCGCGCGCCGATCCCAGGAACAGGGTGTTGAAGGCCCGCCCGTAATAGCTTTCCGGATAGGACTTGAAATAGATTCCATAGAGAGAATCCGCGGCTACGGTGTGAACCGTGTTGTAGCCGCGCTCGGCAGATTCCGCCCAGGGCACAGCGCTTTCGGCTTCACCCTGCAGGACATACAGCCCGGCCAGGACCGTATAGGCCCTGAGTTGCGCCGTGGTCAGCAGGACGATTTCGGCCATGTTTGTCGGCGGCCCGGCAAAACTGTGCGGCAGCACCCAGTGCTGCAGCGCCCCGGCTACCGCGAGCGCATCCGCTTCCGCTGCATCATAGTCGCCGAGCCACAGTCGTGCTTCCGCGCGCAGCGCCAGCGCATTGACATTCGTCCCCAGTACCGCGCGTTCCAATGCCGCGGTTTCCTCAGAGGCAACTTCCGCCGCCGCCGCCCGTCCCATCATGATCAGGGTACGAACCGTCTGTGCGGAAATGTGGAAGCGTTTCAAAGGAGATTCAGCCCCGGCTTCCCCCAGGGCGGCCAACGCGGCCTCTCCCTCGCCCGCAAAATAGGCGCGATAGGCTTCCGCCAGCGGCGCATCGACCGGCAGTTCGAGCGCGTTCGTGTCACCCGCCATGAAAAGCGCGCTGCGCTCCGTCGGGAGCGGCAATTGAGGCAGCGTGTCAGGATAAGGCGCCGGGGCGACGGCCGAATTGCGCGCCCCCTCTATTCCCGGCATTTTTGCCGTCTCGACTGAGCCGACCGTCGGTGTCGCCACCTGTTGCGCACAAGCGGAAAGTAAAAGCGCAAGAACTGAAGTAATTGTGCGGCTCTTGAACGGTCCCATAGGAATCTCCCCAATTTCCCTATGCTATTTCAAAATCGGTATTCCGATATACGCGCGCGCAAGTGTCCTTAAATTTTGACCAATTAGGGCTACCGATGCCCTGCCAGCTGTCCTACACTGCCAATCACGGCGGGACGCATAGTAGTGGTTAGGGGGAGCGTACCTGTGGGGGATAGTGACGCCAAGTTCGAAGTGGTGATCGTTGGATCCGGACCGGCCGGTCTGAGTGCCGGCTGCCGGGCTGCGGCCAGCGGCATGTCGCATGTCGTGCTGGAAAAGTCCGACCATGCTTCCGACACGATCTTCAAGTTCCAGAAGGGCAAGCACGTCATGGCAACGCCGGACGTCCTGCCCCTGCGGGCGGAGATCGAGTTTTCGATGGGCAGCCGCGAACAGGTGCTGGAAACCTGGAATGCCGACCTGGAAAAGCACAAAGTCAACATCCGATACAATTCGGAAGTCACGGCCATTACCGGCGAACGGGGCGCATTCGAGCTGACGCTGAAAGACGGCGCGGCCATTCTGGCGGACAATGTCGTTCTGGCAATCGGGCTTCAGGGCAACCTCAACACCCTGCGCATCCCCGGCTCGGAATCGGCCACGCATATCCAATACCAGTTGGATGACCCCGACGAATATGAGCACGAGACCATCATCGTGATAGGCGCCGGCGACGCAGCCATCGAGAACGCGCTCGGGCTCTGCACGCACAACACCGTCTATATTGCGAACCGCGGCGATGAATTCTCCCGCGCCAAGGAGGCGAACGAGGCGGCCATTCTGGCGGAGATAGAGCGCGGCCGGATTCTACCGATCTACAATTCGGACTCCGTCCGATGCGCACCGGGCAGCATGACCTTCGAAACTCCGGACGGCGAGATCACCGTTGAGTGCGACAGGGTCATTGCGCGGTTGGGCGCCGCCCCGCCCCGCAGGTTCGTCGAAGCCTGCGGCGTGGCTTTCCCATCCGATGCCCGCAATGCCCTGCCGGAGGTCAGCAAGACCTATGAATCGAATGTTCCCGGCCTCTATATTGTCGGTGCGCTGGGTGGCTATCCACTGATCAAGCAGGCGATCAACCAGGGTTACGAGGTCATCGAGTATATCCGCGGGAATACATTGGACCCGGCCGACGAACCGCTCATACGGGAACGCCTGAAATCGGTTCAGGGATATGACACCGATACCTTTCTGGCCGAAACACGTGAACGCCTGCCCATCTTCGCGGAACTGAACCCGCTGATGCTGCGGGAGATGATCGTCGAATCCGCCGTAACGGCCCCGAAGACCGGCCAAACCGTCTTCGAACGTGGCGACTATTCCAACAGCGTCTACACGATCTTCCAGGGATCGGTCCGCATTCACATCGACGAGAACGATCCTTCCAACTACGTCGTGCTGGAACAGGGCGCCTTTTTCGGCGAGATGGGCCTGATTGCAGGACGGCCGCGCTCCGCCACCATTACCTCGAATGCCGACGACACCATTCTGATCGAGACGCCGCGGCGCACGATGCTGAAACTGCGCGCCTCGGTACCGAGCCTGCGACAGACCATGGATCAGGAAGCCGTCGTTCGTCAGATTCAGGCTTATATCGCCAGTTCCCTTGATCGGTCGGCGATCCGCGAACTCGCCAAATCGGCGTCGCTGGAATCCTACAAGAAGGGCCAGTTGCTGTTCGAGGAAGGGGAAGAGGGCGATGCGATCCATCTGATCCGCAAGGGCTCTGTCCTGGTATCGAAGCGCATCGCCGGTCGCGAGGTCGCCCTCGCCTACCGGGCCGCCGGCAACTACATCGGCGAAATGGCGCTGATGTCGAACATGCCCCGCATCGCCAGCATCAAGGCGGCCGTCGACTGCGAGACGATCAAGATCGACGGTGAAGCCTTCCGGAAGCTCATGGCGGAGCATCCAGCCCTGAAGGCGGAAGTACAGGACCGTTACGGCGAGCGCGTCGTGGAGACCGAAAAGATGCTCGAGAAGCCGGAAGCCGGCAGCATCATCGAGTTCCTTATGGGCGAAGGAATCGGTGAGGCGACGGATGTCCTGCTGATCGATGAATCCTTGTGTGTCGGTTGCGATAATTGCGAGAAGGCCTGCGCGGAAACCCATGGCGGCATTTCCCGCCTGGATCGCGAGGCGGGTCCGACCTTTGCCCATGTCCACGTGCCGACAAGTTGCCGTCACTGCGAACATCCGCATTGCATGGCGGATTGTCCTCCCGATGCGGTGAAACGCGACAAGGAGGGCGAGGTCTATATCACCGACGACTGTATCGGCTGCGGCAACTGCCAGCGCTACTGTCCCTACGACGTCATCCAGATGGCGCCGGAGCCGCCCCGAAAACCGGGATTGTTGTCCTGGCTGCTGTTCGGCGCCGGCCACGGACCGGGCGAGGACAAATCCTACCGGGCCAAGGCACCGGCGGATGCGCGGAAGACAGCGGTCAAATGCGACATGTGCAAGGATATATCGGGCGGTGCCGCCTGCGTCCGGGCCTGTCCCACCGGTGCCGCAGTCCGCGTCAAGCCGGCGGACTTCATGAGCTTCGTAATGGAACATCGCGGGGAGCTGGACCGATGAGCGACCCTGCCGTTCATGAAAGCTTCCTGGTCCATCGCGGCCTGAAATACTTCAAGCTGACGCTGCTGCTGATCGTCGGGGCAATCGTCGCATACATCTGGCATCGACCGCTTGGCGCGCCGAATGGCGGGACCTGGCTGGGGTACACACTGGGCGGGATTTCCGCCGCAATCGTCCTCTGGCTGGCCTGGTACGGCGTGCGGAAGCGGCAGTATGCCCTTGGCGCGACCCGCCTCAAGGCATGGCTGTCCGCACATGTCTATCTGGGCCTGGCCCTGGTGGTTCTGACCACGCTGCACAGCGGTTTCCAGGTTGGCTGGAACATTCACACGGCCGCCTATGCACTGGTGCTGCTGACGGTCGCGAGCGGTATTTTCGGCATCTACGTCTATGCCCGCTATCCGCGGCTGATGACGGCAAACCGGGCCGGCCTGACACTGACCGGCATGATGACGCAGATCGCGGAACTGGATCAGGAAATCCGGGAGGCCAGCCGACACCTGCCGCAGGAAGTCAGCGAAGCTCTGTTGAAGGCATCGCGGGAAACCTGCATCGGCGGCGGGATTTTTCGGAAACTGTCCGGGCGCGACCCCGCCTGCCCGACCGCCAAGGCGCAGTCCCTCATGGAATCCAAATATGCGGAGACCGGCGTCGATGACCCGAATATCGGCAAGGTGATCGCGCTTCTGGTCCGGAAATCGAACCTGCTGCGCCGGGCGCGCCGCGATGTCCAGATCCAGGCCGTCCTGCGCATCTGGCTGTTCTTCCACGTTCCGTTGGCAGTTGGTCTTCTGGGCACGCTGAGCGCCCATGTCCTCGCCGTGTTCTTTTACTGGTAAGGAGCGGAGATCGACATGAAGGTCCTCGTTCGTCATATGCTCAAGAAGACCCGTTCAGGCGGCTACGCCCAACGGGACGAGATCATTGAGGCCCCGAGCATTCGGTTCGGTCGCGGTGCCGATTGCGAGATTCATCTGGCCGATCCGCGCATCTTGCTGCACCACGCCGAAATGACCGAACGGCCCGGGGGGCTGTTTCTGGAATCCCTGGGCAGTATCGATTTCCAGGCCAATGAACGGCTGACCTCTGCGGCTTCCTTGAAACCCGGCGATTCCGTCCATCTGGGCCCCTACGATCTGGTCCTCCTTGAGGCGCAGGACGGCGTCGATGCCGCTTTCTCGCTCGAATACGCCCGGCCGCTCGGCGACGACCTTGCCGCCCTGAAGGAGAGATCGAATACCGAGACGGCGCGTGTCGGGCTGGGTATCCGGGGATGGGCCTGGCTGATGTTCCTTGTTGCCGTCGGAATCGGCATTGCCGCGCCGGTCGCATCGCATTTCAGCAAGACCGGTGGCGTCGACCCGATGACTTCCGAAACACGCGGGGGCGGCATGAAGGCGCTTCTGGCCAAGGCTGACGAGATCTGGCTTTCCGGGCCTGTTTCCGGTGTCCATGCCCATTTCGGGGACCAGTGCGAGACCTGTCACGTGAACGCCTTCGAGCAAGTCGACAACACTGTCTGCACCGCCTGCCACGACGATGCCGGCCATCACGCCGACGCGACACTGTTCCCCGTTGCGTCTCTGGACGGACAGCGTTGCGGCAGTTGTCACAAGGAACATACGGATGGAAACGATCTGACGATTTCAGGCGAATCCTTCTGTACCGACTGTCACAGCGAATTGTCGACCGTCGCGGCGAGCAGCCGCCTGAAGGATGTCGGCGGTTTCGAAAGCCATCCGGAATTCCATCCGACCGTGGTCAAGAGCCACGCCCCAATGACCTTTGAGCGTCTGGAAATCGGATCGCAGCCAGGGCCTGTCGATCGGTCGAACCTGAAGTTCCCGCACGCCAAACACCTGCAGGAGAAAGGCATGCGCAGTCCGGAAGGCGAAGGGCGCGTGCAACTGACCTGCGGCGATTGCCACCAACCGGAAACCGGTGGGGTTGCCATGCTGCCCGTGCGCTTCGAAACCGCCTGCGCGAGTTGCCACCGACTGCAGTTCGAGCCCAGCGCACCGGAACGCGTCATGCCCCACGGCGATGTCGCGGTCGCGAAACTGTTCGTCGAAGATACCTATGCTGCCCTCGCCCTGCGCGGCGGTTACAAGGCCGAAGAAACCGACGCCCCCGCCGTGGTGCGCCGCATCGTCGGATCCGAAATGACGGAGGACGAACGCCAGGAAGCCCTGCAATGGGCCGACTCAAAGGCATCGGAAGTGCTGGACGGACGCTATGGTCGCGGCCTGTGCGGTCAGTGTCACGAGATCGACAAGGGCGACGGCCTTCGGGACTGGACCGTCGCGCCTGTCCATCTGACGACCCGCTGGCTGCCCAAGGGTTACTTCACCCATAAGGCCCACGAGGACCGCTCCTGCACGACCTGTCATGCCGCGCCGGAAAGCGACAGTTCCCGAGACGTCCTTCTGCCCTCCATCGCGGTCTGCCAGGACTGTCACGGGGGAGAATTCGCCAGCGGCAAGACACGGACCGCCTGCACGGACTGCCATGGGTTCCATCGCGAAGACATGATGCCCGATCAGCCGTCTACCAGCGCCTCACTGAACTGGGAATGAGCGCAGAACCTAGCGTTCCCAGAGCCCCGATCCCGCAGCACGATCTCTGACTACCATTTGGATCAGGTCGACCGCAAACGCGTTCAGGATACGAAGCTCGAGCCGTTCTGTTCGAAGTCAGTCAGCACAGGTCGGGCCGTCGCAAGTGTTTCCGCCCGACTATCTGAGGCCTGTCGGATCCGGCAACCTGGATTCCCTCGCGGCCCGCATGCCGCAGATCCGCGCTCAAGGGCCCGTCGCCAAAGGGGACCGAGTTCAGAACTTGCGTCGGAGTTCCAGGCGGACCCCGAACAGGTCGTCCGCATTGTCCAGCCAGCCGCGAATGGCATCGGTGCGAACCAGCCAGCGGTCATCCAGGTTATGCTGATAGCGGATGCTCGCCGCGTACTGATCCCCCAGGATGGTGTCCGACTGGCCACCGAAAGGCTGGACCGTCGCCGCTTCGACCACGAACTGTCGCGACAGATCAAACAGGTATTCGATACCGATCGCGCCGCCAAACGCGTCCTGTGCGGTCGAATCGAGCTTCGGGAAGCCGGTCAGTGCGTCTGTTTCGAACGCAATCCCGGTATTCTTCAGCAAGCCATCATTTGCACGGGCAAGGGGCTGCGGACGGTCGACGCCCAGAAAGAAGTTGCCGTAGGGGATCAGGGTCGACGGCTTGTGCGTAACCAGTGAATTCTCAACCAGCAGCGCGAAACCATCGGCCGTCTGCGTCAGGTTGTTCACCGGATCCTGGCCGAAGTTCCAGTATCCGCGAACGGAGTTGGAAAGCCAGCCGCCATAGCGTCTGGTCCAGGCGGCGGTCGCGCTGTAGAAGTCAAAATTGCTGAGCGTCGGACTGTCGCGCTGATCGTCGACATAGCCCAGCCCGGCCTCAAGATAGCCTTCGCGGGTCTCGATGAAGGTCGCGGCGCCATAGACCCGCCCGGCATGATCGGCCAGCGCCCCGTCCGCATCCTGCAGACCGGCGGTCGACACCTTGTCGAATCCGGCAAAGAAACTGAAATCCATGTTGGAAATATCCAGCATGGGCGAGTTCTTGGCGGGAATGGCGAAGGCTGCCCCAGTGAATGCATCGTCAACCCAGATGCCGTTCTGATAGAACAAGGGCATCAGGCCGAAGGCGAACGGCAGGTCGTAGCTGGACCATTCATCGGTCAGACCGCCCTGAATGGCACCCCAGTCACCTTCGAAGAACAGGGTTTCGATATTACCATCGACGACAAGATCGCTTTCCTGGTGATCGTCCCCGAAGAATTCGTGGCGACTGAACTTGCCGCCCTGATCGAGCGGACGCATGAACAGATGAATGCGCTCCGTCGCGGTGATCTTCAGATCGACATCCAGATTCAGTCGTGTTGCGATCTGTCCCACTTCATTGTTGCCGTTGTCATTGAAAGCGACGGCTGTCCGCCAGTCGCCATAGACCAGCAATTGCGGTCGTACGAGATTCTTGCGGCCGACGATGTCGTGGCCGGATCCGAAGACGCCCTCGTCATATTGCGGGAAGCCCAGTTCGACGACCGGACGCGGCCCATCGAAAGCCGTCTTGCCGCCATAGATCTTGATCTGCTCCTCGACATTGTACTCGGCATCCGGATAGCTGGGATCCGGGCCGAACTGGTCGCGGTCGAACTCCGCCTTGCGAACGGAGGAATCCATTTCCGGCGGCGCCTGATGGGGCTTGTGCTTCGGACTGCCGTCACGTTCCTCCAGCACCGTATCCGGCGGGGCCGCATCCCGGCGCAGCACCTGGGCCTGCGCGGTGGCGCTCAGGGTCAGGGCAACGGCCGCCAGGACCGTGGTCAGGGTCGAGATGCGCTTCATATCATTCGACCTCAAACTCGACCGCATAGGGATGAATATCGATCATCCAGGCGTTGATGTTGCGTTCCATATCGACCGTCGCGCCGACAAACTTCATGAAATAGATCGGCTCCGCGCGGCTGCGCATCCGAACCTGCAACTTGTAGGTCCCCGGCTTGGTCATCAGTTCCGACGGCACGGTATATTCGGCGTCGCGATAGCCCAGCGGCGGGATCGACCGACCTTCCATGCGCACGAAGGGCGGATGATTCAGCACGGTGGTCGGCACATTCGCGGGACGCAGGAAGGGCAACTGGTCCACGTCGAAATTGACCGGCAGATACATTTCCCGATCGGTTCCCTTCAGGTTGGTCGTCAGGAATTTGGTCTGCAGATTGAACAGCTGATCGTCGTGTTCGATCGTCCCTTCGGCCAGTTCCAGCGAATGCAGGTCGACCATATCGCCGTACTTGTCGACATATCCGGATTCAAAGACGCGCTCCCCATCCGGGCCGATCAGCACGACGTTCAACCAGATCTCCGGCTGCGCGCCCAGCGACCCCGAGGGCAGATTGTGTCCCAGATCGACATTGGTGACCCGGTACCGGAAGGAGAAGTCCTTGCCGACTTCCGGCGGCCCGTCATCGAAGAACGGACCGTCGATGCGGCTGCCATTCTCCATCACCGCCAGACGGTCCAGCTTCTTGTCTTCCAGCAGGTTCTGATTCTGCCCGATGATGTAGCGCGCTTCCTCACGGGATTCCCGCGTCGACCAGACCTCGGGGAAAGCCGGCGCGGCGATTGCGCCCGACGCCACCTGATCCTCCCAGCCGGGTTCGCCCCAGGGCGCCCGATAGTCGAAGGTCAGCCATTCCTTGATCGACCATTTCAGGCTGCGCGGATTGAAGGGGAAAATGCCAGGATGGGCGATCGGATAGCCCGGTCCGTAGAAGGCGTGGTTCGAATGCCGGCGGTTCGGATCACCGACGACACGGCCGTTGACGATGGCAACGGGCCAGGTGTCATAGCCCTTCGCTTCGCCCGGAACCTTGCCCATATGGCATTCCTGACAGGTAATTCCCTGATCATGGGCGGGGCTGTCGCGATACTGATCCCACACGACCTCCAGCTTGATGCCCAGATTCACGGCGACCTGATGGCACGACACGCAGAATTCGGATTCGCCGATCGTCTCGAAGACTTCGGCGGCGACATGGATCGGATACCCTTCCTGGGCCGGATCGGTCGCGACCTTGTAGTAGTCCGTGTCACCAAGGACTTCGGCCAGCCCCGGCGCGTTGCCGGAATTGTAGACCGGTTCAAAGATGGTTCCCGGCTGAATGTGCCGCTCCCCATTCACCTTGCCGAAGGAATCATTCACCCGGTGGCAGGTCACGCAGGTGATGCCTTCCCGGGCGACAAGGGAACGTTCCCATAGGGGCAGTTCTCGGGGTTCGCCCTGCTGGGTTCCGACCTGCTGATGGCACCGGACACAGAAGCTCCCGATCGTTCCGGAACTCAGCAGGTTGATGGCCTGTTCGAACTTGTGAAACATCGGCGAGATCGACGCATAGGCGTGGTTCGACGATGCCCATTCCGTGAAAATCCGCGGATGGCAACGGCCGCACAGCGCCGCGGACGGAAATGGCGATTCCTTCAGGACGTCGATATGCGGATCGGCCGCCCCGCCTTCGCCCAGCACCATCCGGTCCCACTGGGTCTGATATTCACGGGGCAGATCTGAACCGTCGAATTTCGGTGCGAATCTGGCATAGTATTCGTAATTGGGCAGGTCCTCCGCCAGCAAAGGCGCAGCGTCCGCCGTCTGAACGGGTGGGTTCGGCTCTTCGGCCGACACAAAGGATGGCGTGCCGAATCCCAGCAGGACGGCCGCAACCGCCCCCAAGAACACCCTGTCGACAAAGGGTCCAAACCGACGCATTGGCATTCACCTACTTTCCCCCGGACCCGTTCGGCGCCTGCCCGTCACGCCACCGGTCCGCAACTCTCACGATGCTTCGCCCCGCCATCTTCGTATCGAAAGATTACCGGGACTTTAACGAACAAGTTGCGCTCTTCTCCCCAAAAGCGGTCCTTGTTACCCTACTGCACTGCTGAGCGCACGCCCTCAATCGCCGCCAGATACTCCGCCGGCTTGAAGCTTTCATCGTGCTCTACCGCCTTGTAGGCGCCTTCCAGTGCCGCATTCGCCCGCTCCAGGGCATCGCCCTTCAGCTTCCCGGACGATTCCAGCGCCGCAATCACCGTTCCGATAGCGTAGGTCGCCTGTTCCGCTGCGATATAGTCGACGAACTCGCCTTCCAGGCCGACCGCGATCAGGGCGTCCAGAACACGCTCCATCTGATCGCCACCAAAGCCGTGTGCGGCCACTTTCTGAATCAGCCCGTCCATCGTGCCCTTCAATGCGTCGGCGGCAGCCAGCGTGGCCTCATGCCCCTGGCTCGAGGCCTGGTGCAGGGCGAGTGTCTGCATCTCGATTTTCTCCCCCAGTCCGGGGTCGATGACGCCGGCAACGACGCGCAGCATGATCAGGTTGCCGTCGTTCAGGCGCGGCACGCCCGGACCAAGCCCCACGCTATCGCGCGGCTGCCAGCGCAGGTTCGACATCGGGTGATGGCAGGCATGACAGTCGAAGAAGACCAGTTCCGGGAAAATCCCGTCCTGGTTTCGGCCCGGATCGGTCAACGCGGACAGGATTTCCTGTGCGGCAACAGCCTGACCGATCGCCCAGGTCTTCACCCCGTTGGTCCAGGTCTTGCGCTGGCGATAGTCGGAATCGACCCGGAAATGGGCGGGCTGCGCAAAGGTGTAGGTATCCAGTTCGAAAGACAGCCGCGGATGTCCCGCGCCCATGATCCGGTGGGTAACGAACTTGTCCTTCGTACCGTAGTGACAGCTGAGACAGAGTTTCGCCCGGGCAACCGGCTGGTCCGTCGGATACATCCCGGCGGCCAGATTGTCCGCATGGCCTCCGACCCCGGCGATATGCGTACCAAGCCAATTCTCCGCCCCGCCATGGCAGGCTTCGCAGGTGATACCGTCAGACAGCACGAAGTTCTTCGCACGCCTCGACTGCGGCACATTGTTGGTATGACAATCGAGACAGATCTTTGCCTGCCGCGCATCCCCAATGCCCAGATTGGCAGCAATACGCTGCGCACGCTCTCCGCCCAACGTATCGTAGGCGCCGGCATGCGGATCGTGTTTGGCCCAAGTTATGGCCTCGTTCTGCAGCACGGAAGAGTTCGGCCATGGCTGAACGGCACCGTGACAGGTCGACCCGGCGCAGGTCTGCACGCCCAGATGTTTGGAATCCGAAAACTGCGGCAAGGTCTGCGCCTGAACCGATCCGACAGAAAATGCCAGACCGACGGCAAAACCCAATCCCGCGACAACCCCACTCAGCTTGACCATAACCACTCCCCCAAGCGCTTTTTCAAGCATTTGGGAGAGTATTGCGCGCCTTCTCATTCGAATCAATGAATCGAAGCACGATGTTTGGGGAAGTTTTTGAGAAACTTGATTCGCTGGTCTGGACAAAGCCCTGATTTTTAGGGCTGATTGCGTGAATTTTTCTCCCGTTCGACTCCCGTTGTGAAACAGGTATCACGCCCCATGACATTCTCTCGGTATGCGATTTACTTCGGCCCCAGACCCGGAGAGCCATTGCATGCCTTCGGCCTGGAATGGTTCGGCACGGACCCGGAAACAGGCAAGGAGGTTCCCTGCCGGCCGCTTCCCGGCTTCGATCTGGCGGCACATGCGGCGTTGACCAGGGCCCCGCGACGCTATGCGCTTCACGGCACACTGAAACCGCCGTTTCGCCTTTCAAAGGACCAAACTTACGCGGATCTGGCGCTGGCGGTTGAAGCGCTGGCAGCGCACCTTCCGACGCTGGAATGCGCCAATCCAGTCCTGAGAAGACTGAGCGGGTTCTTTGCTGTCTGCCCTGCCCGCCCGGATCCGGTCCTCGACAGAATTGCGGCGGCCTGCATTACGGAATTGGACCGGTTTCGAACACCACCGTCAGAAGCGGAACTCGCGCGTCGTCGCTCGGCGGGGCTGAGCGACCGTCAGGACCGCAATCTGCTGCGATGGGGCTATCCCTATGTGCTGGAGGATTTCCGGTTTCATGTGACGCTGACCGGCCGTGTCGACGACGCGGCAAGCCGTCGGATCGAACCGGCGCTGAAGGAGCGGCTGAACCCGGTGCTGGCCGCCCCATTGAGCCTTCGCGACCTCTGCATCTACGGCGAACCGGACGACGGCAGCCCGTTCCGGATCGTCGATCGCTTCCCGCTTCAGAGTACGCCCTGAATGGCCTCGATGAAGGCGGATTCCGCAGCTTCAAGGCTACCATTGTTGCCAATCACGACGACGTCCTCGCCCGATGGCAATCCATACGGCGCCCTGCGCAGGCGTTGCGCAATATCCTCGGCCGACTCGCGCCCCCTCGCGGCAAGACGGCGTGCCAGAACATTCGTATCCGCCGTGACGACAATGATGCGTCGGTTCACATACCGGCGGCGCACGTCGTCGATGACACTGCGGGACAGATTGGCGACGGCGGCTGCCCCCCTGGCAATCGCGGCATCGACCTCGATCGGGATGCCGTAGCGCAGACCGTGCGCCTGCCAATGCAGCGCAAAGGCACCGGCCGCAGCCGCATCCTCGAACGCATCGGCCCCGAGGGCGACGTGATCCTCGCCGCCCGCCCCGGCAGGACGAGTGATGACGCGACGGGCAAAAACAACGGGCCCGTCGTCCCGGAAATGGCGTCTCGCCGCATCGATCAGGCTGTCCTTGCCTGCCCCCGACGGACCGACGACCCCGATGAAGCATCCCGGCATCGGATCAGGCGACCCGTTCACCGCCGCGCCATACGCCGCGAATGATCGGATGATGGTCGGTCGCCCGAACCCGGACGAGGTCCGCGATCCGGCCGGCCGCAATTATCCCCCGGTCCTCAAGACCTGCCGCCCGCGCCGGGTTGGCAGTAACCGTCGCAACCGCGTGAGGCAGATCAATGCCATCAATCTGGTCGGCCAACAGAAATGCCGCATGAATCAGGCTGGCGGGCACATAGTCGCTGGAAAGGATGTCCAGATATCCCAGCGCCGCCAGTTCCGCGGCCGCCACATTGCCGGAATGCGATCCGCCCCGCACCAAGTTGGGCGCCCCCATCAGGACCGCGAGCCCATTCTCGTGGGACGCTCTGGCCGCCGCCACCGTCGTTGGAAACTCGGCAATCGTCATCTTGTCCTGAACCGCCTCCTGAACATGGTCCGGCGTTGCGTCGTCATGGCTGGCCAGGGCATGACCATGGGCCTGCGCCAGATCGACGACATATCGACGGTTCCGCGCGCTGTGCAGCACCTGGTCACGCTTGCGGTCGACGATATAGGCAGCCATTTCGGCATCGGTGAAGCCGTGTTTGCCCTGATAGTATTCGACATACTTCGCTTCATTGACGAACTGCCGCTGTCCCGGAGTATGGTCCATGACCGACAGCAGACCAACCAGGGGGCGCCGGATCAGCGGTGGCAGCAACTCCTCCACGCCGCCGAAGGCCACTTCACAACGCAGATGGATCTTGTGGCGTGCCTTGAACAGGGCATGGCGCTCCCCTTCCTCCAAGGCGTCGCAGATCGACTGCAACGCCCTGAGCCGCAGGCCTGCCTCGTCAAAGGCGCCAACGGCCACGCTGTCATACACGGTCGTGATACCAGCGGCGATAACCTGCATGTCATGGGCCACGGCCGCCGGCAATGACGGCCACATTGCGCCCGGCCGCGGCAGCAGATGTTTCTCGATATTGTCCGTATGCAGTTCGACCATGCCCGGCATCAGATAATCGCCGTTGCAATCGATCACGGTCGCGCCCGCCCCACGGGGAACGAAATCGCCATCGCCGATTTCCACGATCCTGCCGTCCTGAACCGTGACGTTTCCGAGTTGTACGCGGTCTGTCAGGATCAGGCGGGCATTGGCAAAAATTGCTTCGTCGCCGCCGCTTCGGTCGTCATGACCGGCTTCGTCGGAAAGGTCGCTTACCTCATACAAATCGTCGATCGGCATGGTGGATTGATTGCTCCTCAGGCTGCAGCGGCAAAGGCGCCGATTTCGAATTCCCGGTCACATACGGCATTTCGTGTTTCAGCATCATGAAAGATGCCAATCAGGGCGGAACCGTTCGACTTGGCTTCCCGTATCAGTTCCAGAACGGCTTCACGATTGGTCTGGTCCAGCGACGCCGTCGGCTCGTCCAGCAGCATCACCGGGTACGGCGCGACAAAGCCCCTGGCAATGTTCACACGTTGCTGCTCGCCTCCGGAAAAGGTGGCTGGTGCCAGATGCCACAGCGATTCCGGCAGATTCAGACGGGACAGGATGGCCGCCGCCCTCTCTGCGGCCTCGTCTGCGGAAACTCCGCGGGACACCAGCGGTTCGGCAACGACGTCCAGCGTGGACACCCGCGGAACGACGCGCAGAAACTGGCTGATATAGCCCAATGTCCAACGCCGCAGATCGAGAATGCCACGCGGATCGGCCGCTGCTACGTCAATCCATTCCCCGTCACGCCGAATCTCGATCGACCCGGCTGGGCACAGATAGTTCCCGTAGATCATACGCATCAGCGTAGACTTTCCCTTTCCGGAAGGTCCCGCCAGTGCGACGCACTCCCCTGCGGACACCGACAGGGACAGGTTCGCAAAGACCGGAAGGGAAGCCCCCTCCTGGTTGTGCAGCGTGAAGGACTTCGCAACGTTGGCAAGGCGGATCATTTCATTCGACATGTCAGGCCGCTCCTAGGGCTGCAGGACGGAGGAAACCAGCAATTGCGTGTATGCGTGCTGCGGATCGTCGAGGACCTGATCGGTCAGTCCCTGTTCCACGACATGGCCGCGCCGCATCACCATCAACCGATGCGACAGCAGCCGGGCCACCGCCAGGTCATGGGTGACAACGATCGCACTCAGGCCCATTTCCGAGACTAGGCGGCGCAACAGATCGAGAAGACGCGCCTGAACGGACACGTCCAGCCCGCCGGTCGGCTCATCCATGAAGACCAGTCGAGGCCCTGTCACGAGGTTGCGCGCAATCTGAAGGCGCTGCTGCATGCCGCCGGAAAACGTGTCCGGACGATCATCGACGCGCCCCGTATCGACCTCTGTCTTCTCCAGCCAATCGATGGCCTGGCTTCGGATCGTGCCATAATGCCGGGCGCCGACGGCCATCAGCCGCTCACCGACATTGCCGCCGGCGCTGACCCCCATGCGCAGGCCGTCCCGCGGGTTCTGGTGAACGAAGGCCCAGTCCGTCCGCATCAGGAGGCGCCGTTGCGATTCCGACACGCCATGCACGTCCAGCACCGTACCCGTCCGGTCCGTGTAGAGGACACGCCCCGAATCCGGCACCAGGCGACCGGCAAGGCAGTTCAGCAGTGTGGTCTTGCCCGACCCGGACTCCCCGACAATTCCGATGACCTCGCCCGGAAAGAGGTCGAACGACACTTCCGCGCAGCCAAGATGCGCACCATAGTGCTTTTCCAGCCCGTCAACCGACAGCAGGGTTTGCTCTGCACTCATTCCGCCGCCTCCCGTGCCGGGCCGGCATGGCCGTCTTCCCGCCGTTCCGTGCAATGATCCGTATCGGAACACACGAACATCCGCGTGCCTTGATCGTCCATGATGACCTCATCCAAGAAACTGTCGGTCGCCCCGCACAGGGCGCAGGGCCGATCCCATTTCTGAACCTCGAAGGGGTGATCCTCGAAGTCCAGACTGACGACATCGGTATAGGGCGGGATGGCGTAAATGCGCTTCTCCCGACCGGCGCCGAAGAGTTGCAGTGCCGGCGTCCGATCCATCTTCGGATTATCGAATTTCGGCGTCGGGGACGGATCCATGATGTAGCGACCGGCGACCTTTACCGGGTAGGCATAGGTTGTCGCGATATGGCCGTGCCGCGCGATATCCTCATACAGTTTCACATGCATCAGGCCGTACTCTTCAAGCGCATGCATCTTGCGGGTCTCCGTCTCACGCGGCTCAAGAAAGCGGAGCGGCTCTGGGATCGGGACCTGAAAAACGAGAATCTGCCCCTCTTCCAACTGGGCCTCCGGAATGCGGTGGCGGGTTTGGATGATAGACGCCTCGCGGGTCTTCTCGGTGGTCGCGACATTCGCCACCCGCTTGAAGAATTTCCGGATCGAGACGGCATTGGTCGTATCGTCCGCGCCCTGATCGATCACCTTCAGCGTGTCGTCCTGTTTCAGGATCGCAGCCGTAACCTGAATGCCGCCGGTGCCCCAGCCATAGGGCATGGGCATCTCACGCCCCGCGAAGGGCACCTGGTATCCCGGCACGGCAACGGCCTTGAGCAGGGCGCGCCGGATCATCCGTTTCGTCTGTTCGTCCAGATAGGCGAAATTGTACTGCTGCTCGGTATCGGTGTTGGTATCGGTGTTGGTATCGGTCATCATTCCGCCGCCTCCATCCGCATGCGACGAACCAGTTCCAGTTCGGACTGAAAATCGACGTAATGCGGTAGTTTCAGGTGTTCGACGAAGCCCGTCGCCTGGACGTTGTCGCAATGGGACAGGACAAACTCCTCGTCCTGGGCCGGCGCGTTGCGTTCCTCGCCCAGTTCGCCCGCCCGCAGGCTGCGGTCGACCAGCGCCATGGCCATGGACTTGCGCTCGCCATGGCCCAGAGCGACCCCGTAGCCACGCGTGAACTGTGGGGGGGCAGTCTTGGAGCCCGCGAACTGGTTGATCATGTTGCACTCGGTCAGTTCGATCTCACCAATTTCGATCGGAAAGCCCAATTCTTCCGGCACGAACTCAACCGACACCCGTCCGACCCGGATTTCGCCGGCAAAGGGATGCGTGCGGCCGTAGCCGCGCTGTGTCGAATAGGCCAGGGCCAGCAGGTATCCCTCATCCCCCCGCGCCAGGCTCTGAAGCCGCGCATCGCGCCCCATCGGATATTCCGGCGGCTCGCGCGTGATATCGGCGGGCTCGGTGTCCGCATTGGCAGGATCAGGCGTTTCGACCAAACCCTCGGAGGCAAGCAGGTCCAACACATGCGGGGTCGGCTCCTGCTGCGGTTCGGCGGGCTGTGCGGTCACAGTCTCGCCACCATCTGCCGCCAGTTTGAAATCCAGCAGACGGTGCGTGTAGTCGAAAGTCGGCCCCAGAATCTGCCCGCCGGGAATGTCCTTGAAGGTGGCGGAGATGCGCCGGTCGATCTTCATCTTCCCGGTCTCCACCGGCTCGCTGCTGCCGAACCGGGCCAGCGTGGTCCGATAGGCCCGGATCAGGAACGCCGCCTCGATCAGATCCCCCCGCGCCTGCTTGATCGCCAGCGCCGCCAGATCACGGTCATAGACGGAGCCTTCGGTCATCACGCGATCGACCGCGAGTTTCATCTGCTCCCGGATCTGGACAATGCTGAGTTCCGCGACCGACGGATCGCCCCGCCTATCTTCGGCGAGCAATTCATGCGCATTGTCGATGGCACGTTCGCCGCCCTTCACCGCAACATACATGGCTCAGCCCTCCCCGCCCGAGATCCGCGTGCTGCGGGGCAATGCCGCGACCGCATTCCCGGAAACGAAAATCGTATCAATGCCCAGCGGGAACAGGGCTGCATTGCGGCTGAGGGCCTGCCAACCATCCGTCGACAAGCCAGTAGGCGCAAAGTCCGTGCGGTTCGCTATTCCCGGTCCGCGCAACGTCCGTACCTCTCCGCCCGCCAGGGAATTGCACAGGACAACCGCCGTCGCGGATCGGTCCGGGTATTCCGGGGTACCGATCGGCAAGGTTTCGGTCGCCAGCGGCACACCGGATGCCGTCAGAAAGGCGAAGCGGCATTGATCGGCGCGTTCCACGATCGGGCAACCGGCGTGAAAGCGAAGGTAGGATTCGACCGCCTCGGACCGAAGCTCCGGATCGATCCAGACCGGTGTATCGGCATCCAGCAGGCTGAGCGCCACGACGGTGGCAGCCGAACTGAACCGATCTGGCGGTGACGCCAGTATCGGCAGTTCAACCACCCGCCCAGGATTCGACATTGCATCCAGCATGGCCCGAAACGCCAGGGCGGATTCGCGAACCGGGTCTGCAAATCCGGGTGATAGCTCCATGACGGTCATCGCGTCAGTCCTCTCCGCGTACCATGGTGAAAAAGTCGACCTTCGTTGCCGCGACCTTGGCGGCCCGACAGCGATCCCTGTCGGCCCGCTCCGCCAGTAGCGGTTCGATGATTTTCCTGCGAAGGTCCCCGGCCTTGTCCGGCTGCTGAAGCATGGCGTCCAGGACCGCCGCCTGCTGCGCCTTCTTGCGGTCTCGACCCGCAAGATACGCGTGGCCGACCGTTCCGTCCTTCAGCCGGACGGAGCACCGGGTAACCGTCATTTCACCGATATTGAAGGGCGCTCCGGCGCCCCCCACTCGGCCCCTCGTCATGATCAGGCCGGATTCCGGCGCCCGGAGGAGCTCGTATTCTGGCACCTCCTGCAGGTCATCCCACAACTCCGCCAATCGCCGGGATGGCGCAGTCGCCAGCGCCCCCATCCAGCGCTGCCGCGCCGACTGTGACTCGTTGCCTTCTGTGTTCGACATGAATTCGCAGCCCTTCGCCGTTACTCGACAAACCGTCCAAAGGTCTAGACTCGCGTCAAATATTCATATAGACGTCTAGATGAACTCACTTTGCAGAGTTTGACTGCCGAGCGCAAGCCGGGAGTGCGGTGCGGGCCGTTAATTAAATGTGACGTAAGACCGACAGGGAGTTTCAAACGTGTATTCGATCGATGGCGAGCCGATCTGGCGTCAGATTGCCGGAACACTGGAATCCGAGATCGACCAGGGCATCTATGAGCCTGGAGACCGCCTGCCGACAGAAAACGAACTGTCACGCCGCTTCGCGGTGAACCGCCATACCGTGCGGCGGTCCATGTCCTTCCTCCAGGAGATGGGTAAGGTGCGCATCGAACAGGGGCGCGGCACCTTCGTGCAGAGTGATCTTGTCGAGTACCCGATCGGCGAGCGTACGCGCTTTACCCAGAATGTGTCCGAATCTAATCGCCTGCCGAGCAAGACGCTGCTGCGGGCGGAGCAGATACGCGCCGACGCCACTGTGTCGCGCAATCTTGGTATCCGGAAGGGCGCCCCCGTCGCCCTGATCGAAGCGGTCAGCGAAGCCGACGGCCGGCCGATCGGCGTCGCCACGCACTATTTCCCGGCAAAGCGATTTGCGGAGATCATTCCAGTCTTCCGTCAGACCCTCTCCATTACGGAATCCCTGAAGGCCTGCGGCGTCAGCGACTACAAAAGGTTCTCGACACGAATTACCGCAATTATGCCGACGCGGCAGATTGCGGCCCACCTTCACCAGCCGCCCACCCGGCCGGTACTTCAGACCGAGAGCATCAATGTCGACATGGATGGACGGGCCATCGAATACGGCATCACGCATTTCGCAAGCGACCGGACCCAATTGATCGTCGAAAGCGAACCGCTGGACCACCATGCCGTCATCAAGCGCTCCGGTACGCCACCGGACGATACGGCGAATCCGGACTCAGAGTATCGGTAACCGCGTCGCGGCGGGCAGACAAAGCCAGCCCCGGTTTTCGGTCAATTCTGTTGCAGGACCGGCGAATATTTTTCGCTCCTGCACCGGAAAGGCGTCGGTCTATCCTGTCTCAAGAGCCGACAATATCCCCTGCCGATCGCGAAAGACCGCGCCAATGTCCCTGCATCAGAAGCCCAGCACACCAAACCGCCGTGTCCTGTCGGGCAGCGAAGATTTCGACGGACTTAAGGAAGCCCATCCGACCCTCCCAGGTCGGAATTACCGGGATCCGGAAATCTACCGGGTGGAACTGGAGCGGATCTTCTACAGTCGGTGGATATTCCTGTGCCACAGTGACGCCCTAGCGGAATCGCGCAGCTTCCGACGTTTCACGATCGGAAATCAGGGAATTTTCCTGGTCCGCGACGAAGACGGGACCCTGCGCGGATTTCACAATACCTGCCGTCATCGGGGATCGGCACTGTGCGTCGAGGAACAGGGACGTCTGGCGGGGCGGTCGATCCGCTGCCCCTACCATCAATGGGCCTATGGCCTGGATGGGCGGCTGATCGCGACCACGTCCCACGCGGTCGCACCGGATTTCGACAAGGCGGACTACCCGCTCTATCCCGTTGCGGTGCAGGAATGGCGCGGCTGTGTCTTTGCCTGCCTGGCGGACGACCCGCCGAACCTGGAAGAAGGGTTTGAGCGCGGCAGCGACCGGATCGATCATTGGCCGATGGAAGAGCTGAAGATCGGGCATGTCTGGCGCAAGAGGATGGCGTGCAACTGGAAGGTCTTCTGGGAGAACTTCAACGAGTGCCTGCATTGCCCCAACATTCATCCGGAGCTTTGCGACCTGGTGCCCATATACGGTCGCCGGATTTCCGCCGTTCGCGACGACCCGCATTGGCAGGATCATGCGGAGGACAAGGATCCGCGCTTTGCCGGCGGATTGCGAACCGGCGGCGAAAGCTGGACGATGGACGGAAGGCAGGTCGGCGCCACGTTCGACCGGCTGACCGAAGCTGAACTGCAGCGCGGGCAAAGCTACTTCGTCAGCCTACCATCGGTCTTTATCGCGGCGCATCGGGATTACATGCGCACCGTTCGGGTCCTGCCGACCGGCCCGGAAGAGACGGAAATCGTCGCCGAATGGCTGTTCCCGCAGGCGACGCTCGACGGCATGTCGCCGGAGGACATGAAACGGGTCACCGATTTCGGAATTCTGGTCATGCAGCAGGACGGCGATGCATCGGAACTCAATCAGCTGGGTCTGAGATCCCGCAAGTACGAACACGGCGTCCTGATGCCGGAGGAACACTGGGTGAAGGGCTTCCACGACTGGGTACGCGAAACCCTGGCGGACTGACGTCAGCCGGCGCGCAGGCCCTTCACGAACTCGCCCAGCCCGACCTGACGTTTCCGTTTCAGGCGCTCGGACCGCAGGATGGATCGGACGTTCTCGACGCTTTCGTCGATGTCACGGTTCACGATGACCCAGTCATATTCCGTGTAATGGCTCATTTCATCGGCGGCCTTGGCCATGCGGCCCGCAATGACCTCCGCCGTGTCCTGTGCCCGCTTGGTCAGGCGCCGCTCAAGCTCATGCGATGACGGGGGCAGAATGAAGACCCGCACCAGATCCTCCAGCGCGCTTTCCTCAAGCTGCTGCGTGCCCTGCCAGTCGATATCGAACAACACGTCGCGCCCTTCCTGCAGGGCAGCCATGACCGGCTGCCGGGGCGTTCCGTAGTAATTGTCGAAGACCTTGGCGTGCTCCAGCAACTGGCCGCGATTGACCATCAGATCGAATTCGGTCTTGTCGATGAAGTGATAATGCTTGCCCTCGATCTCGCCCGGCCGTTTCGGACGGGTCGTCACCGACACCGACATGGCGATGTTCGGGTCGCTCTCCAGGATCGCCCGGGAGATGGTGGATTTGCCGGCGCCGGACGGCGAAGACAGCACCAGCATGAGGCCACGCCGGCGAATGGAAAAGAGATCGTCGGAAGAACCGCCCAATGCCATGTTTTCACTCGAGATTCTGAACCTGCTCGCGCAGTCGGTCGATACAGGCTTTGAGGTTTAGTCCGATTCGGGTCAGGTCCAGCGCCGCCGATTTCGACGCCAGAGTATTGGCCTCGCGATTGAATTCCTGACACAGGAAGTCGAAACGCCGTCCGATTCCCGTGCCTTCGCGCAGCAGATCGCGGGCTGCCTCGATATGCGCCTTCAATCGGTCCAGTTCCTCGCGGACATCCGCCTTGACCGCCAGGGCGGCGGCCTCCTGGGCCAGACGATCCGAGGGCAGCGCTCCGTCATTCGGCAGCAGTTCGTCCAGTTGCGCGGCGATGCGATCGCGGATCGCCTGGGGCGTCGCCTCGGCACAGCTTTCGGCTTCCTCCACCAGCGTTTCGATCTCACCCAGATGGTCGCGCAGGACACTGGCGATGCGGCTACCTTCTTCCGCACGTGCTTCTGCCAGCCGGTTCAGGGTCTCGACCAGGGTTGCCTCGATCTGCGCGATGCGCTCGTCATCGCCGGACAGGTCACCGGCATCCTCTTCCGCTGCCTCGACCACGCCGCGTACCGCAAGAAGAGCGTCCAGCCGGGGCCGTTCGCCATAGGCTTCGCAACGGGCGATCAGATCGTCGAGCAGCCCCTCGTTGACCCGGACCGACGACCGGCCGCCAACCGGTCGAACATCCAGATTGATCGAGAAGTTGCCCCGCTTGAAGGTTGCCTGCAGGAATTTGCGGACGGTCGGGTCCAGACGCTCCCAGCCCGATGGAATGCGCAGCCGGGCATCCAGCGACTTGCCGTTGACGCTGCGCGCCTCCCAGGTCCAGCGAACCCGGTCATCGGCCCCCTCGCCTCTGGCGAAGCCGGTCATGCTGCAAGCGGTCATGGCAGAATCCCCCAATTCGTTGCGCCTTATTTGGCATGCCGCGCCGGAATTGGGAAGCCTTGCCGGCTGCGGCGCAGGCCCGCATTCTAGGACCATGAAGACCATCCTGATCACCGGCGCATCCAGCGGCATCGGCGCCGCCCTTGCCCGGGAATATGCTGCTTCGGGCGTTCGATTGATTCTGTGTGGCCGGGATAGGGCACGTCTGGACGCTGTAGCGAATGATTGCCGTGCGGCCAGAGCCATCGTCGAGGCGAGCGTCCTGGATGTCACGGACCGCACCGCCATGCGTGCCTGGATCGAAGCAGCGGATAGCGGCGGACCGATCGACGTCGCCATTGCGAATGCGGGCGTTTCCGGCGGCGGCAGCGAGGACGCCGACCGGAAGATCTTCGATGTCAATCTGGGCGGCGTGCTGAACACAATCCATCCGGCTCTGGACCGCATGACGGCCCGCGGATCGGGCACTCTGGCCCTGGTCAGTTCGATTGCCGGCAACCGCGGTTTTCCCAGCGCGCCGGCCTATTCCGCCTCGAAGGCCGCTGTTCTGGCCTATGGGGAGGGGCTGCGCGGCCGCCTGCGTGGCAGCGGGATTGTCGTCTGCGTGATCTGTCCCGGCTTCGTCCGAAGTCGCATTACCGACCGGAACGACTTCACGATGCCCTTCTTCATGGAGGCGGATCGTGCCGCCCGGATCGTTCGGCGCGGGCTGGAAAATGGCCAGGCGAAGATATCCTTTCCCTGGCCGATGCGTCTGGTCGGCTGGCTGTCCCGTGCCCTGCCCAGCGGTCTCGGCACGCGCCTCATGTCGGGGCTGCCGGAGAAGCGACCGGACCAAATGTAATATCTCTACAGAACGCCCATTCGGTCCCAGCCGGAAATGCCGAGCAGACCACCACCCAGGACACAACTCATATCGTGTTCCTGCGAAAGCAGGAACCTTCGAAATACCGTATTCCCAAGGGCCGCTTTGCGAAGGCTCCTGCTTTCGCAGGAGCACGGTGACAAGAACTGCACAGAGCCCGATGTCTAGTTCAGCCCCAGTCCATGCCCCGGATTTCGGGGGCGCCGCTGCCGTCGATAGGAACATGCCAGGCGGTTTCACCGACCTCTCCGAACCCGAACCGCTTCACGGTCCCGTCCGGGAAGAGATAATGCGCGGTGCCGGCGACGGGGTCGTAGACAGCAGTATAGATCGTCCCGAAGCCGCTGGCATAGGCATTGGTATAGAGCGGCGGACGCCGGAAGGCCTCGACCAGTTTCGGGAAAGTCAGACTGTCGTCCTCCAGGCGGAAACGCAGAAACTGTTCTCTCTCCAGCGTCGCCGTCGCCCGGGCATGATCGTGCCATTCGATCCGCCCCTGATGGTTGGTGGCGTAAGGCACGGACTTGATGATGGGCCGGCTGCCCGGCGACAGATAGGCGGTGCGGAAACGGCCTGTCCGGTCTACGGCGGTGACATTGTAGGCCATATGCGTCGGGATCTCGGCCAGCATTTCGCCGGCCTCTTCCGCTGTCTCGCAGAATTCCAGAATATTGCGCAATATGACCGGAATCCCGAATCCGTCCCCGACCGTACGGCGGCCGCCAAAGGTCAGGCTGACCGCCAGCCCTTTCTCGTTTATGCCGTCCAGCACGCCCCAGAGACAGTCCGTCATGGCGATGACCCGGGTCCCGTTCCAGGCGCTTTCCATGATGACGCCATCCATCAGCGCCGGGCTGTAATCGTAATTGCGGATCAGCTTCGGCCCGTCGCCAAACCAGACCACCTGACTGCAGCCGGAAATGTAGGCCGGCGGCTTCCACAACGACAGGAAGCGCGAGGGCAGATCCTTGCCGCCCGCCAGATCGCACAGGGCCTCGTAGGTCGGCACAAGGCGCGGCATATGGGCATCCAGCGCCTCCTTGCAGGCCAACCATGTCGGGCGCTGTTCCAGACCGTCGGACATGTACCAGGCACGATAGGCCGGCCAATACTTCTGGAAGAGCGCCTGCCACTTCGGGCCAGGCGCCGCCTCCGAGAAGGATTGGAATGTCAGGTCCATCTGCGTCCCGTCCAATGCCCCATCGGCCGTCGCGCGATAGGGGCCGTCTTCCTCCGGCAGTGGCAGGAAGACGGCACCGAGATCGCGGCTTACAGGATCTTGTACGCCCCAGCCTGCGGAACCGGCTGAAGGCTCCGGCCGATAAACTTCGAGCGCATCCCATCGATCCATTTCTTGGCCCGTTTATTGAGCTTGAAATTGTCCGTCATCAGCCTTCCGCGCGTCACCAGGATGCCGAGATCCGCGCCTTCATAACGGTAATCCCCCGGACCGGAGATCCGCAGGAAGAAGGCTTCGTTCTCGCTGGCCACCGCACGTCGGTGATAGTCGAAGCGGCTGTATTCGATACTGCCGTCCGGGTTCATGTGGTAGATGCCACTCTCAGGGGCTTCGGTGATGATGTCCACCGAATCCTCGGTATGTTTCATGACATATTGGGACCAACTGTCGATATTGTCCGGATCAGCCCAGCGATCATTCAACGCCTGGATGTCCAGCTCGAACGGAACCCCGGAAAACTCGAGCAAATGGAACAGGAAGAGCGGCGCATCGGCATGGGCGAAGGCCGCGTGATTCGTCATGGACGATGCCCCGGTGATACGCGGGTTCAATTCGCCGAGATACATCTCGTTCGTGTCCATATCGATCAGGAAGTCCAGTTCGAAATAGCCGCGATAGCCTTCCTTGCGCAGTTGCTCCCCGAACTTGAACGTATAGTCGCGGGCCTTCTGGCGAATCTCCGGTGTGAAGCTCTCATCGAAGATCTCGTTGCCACACCAGCCGCCCTTGTAAGGCGTCAGCTCCTTGAAGCCGACCAACTCGGTCATCAGGGGGCCGACGATGGTGCCCTGCTTGGTCGTGCAGGCCTCGATCGCGGAGCCGCGGCAGTTGATCCGCTTCATCACCTTGATCTCACCCTGACCGACAATCTCGGCCTCGTGTTTCTTGAAGTCCTTCTCGTTCGAGATGAAGAAGGTCGTGTGTCCGGAATCGCCGAATGCCGATTGCAGCACCAGATCCGGGCCCAGAGCCTTGGAGACCTCGCGCAGGTGATCGTAACTGGTGATCTCGGAAAGAACGTTGGGGACGGACGGTACCCCCGCCTTGTCGCCGATGCGCACGGTTTCGATTTTGTTGTCGACCCTGGTGCGCAGGCTGGCCTTCGGGAACCAGACATCCATCTTGGCCTTCTTGGCCAGCTTCTCCGTTTCCTCGTCGAACATCAGGAAAACCGACTTCGGGTCCTTCCCCATCGACCTGACGAAGTCCAGCACCTCTTTGTGCTGCAGCAGGTAGTTGTTGATGTCCTCAATGGACTGGAACTCTGCATGCGGCGCTTCGGACGGCACGATGACATTGGGATGGCGACCGTCAAAGCAATCTATGTAGTTGATATACTTGAAGTTCCGCACCCACTCATCCATGCCGAGCAGGTTGAAGTTTGTCGCGCTGATGAAGACGATCGGCGTTTCGTTCCGATGGAAGAAGCGCCGGATATCGGACATGCCGCGCAGCACCTTCTGCTTGCCACTTTTCCGGGCCGCCGCCTTTCGAACGGCGGTCTTCTTCGGTGACGCCTTCTTCGCGGTCGCCTTGGCAGCTACCTTCTTGGAAGCAGCCTTCTTTGCGGCTGACTTCCGGGCAGCAGCCTTCTTGGGTTCCTTGGCTGCCTTCTTTGTGGCCTTACGCGATGCAGCTTTCTTCGCCATGGTTTTTACCCCCTGTTCTTCTGTCCTGTTCACTTCTTCGCGGCGGCTTTAAGCGCCTTTTCGGTAAATACGCGCAGTCCCAGTTCCGGGCGGTATCCGTGGATTTCCTTCACGTCCAACGCCCGCATGAATTTCAGGATTTCCTCGCTGACGACCTGGCCCGGCACAAGAATCGGGAAGCCGGGCGGATAAGGGATGATGAAAGTAGAGGACACGACCTCCCGCCCCTTGGCCATTTCCCCATCCAGGGATCCGTCGTCGAGACTGAGATACTCGCAATTCTCGTCGTCATAGGCGAGGAAGTAGGCCGTTCGGATATCGCCCTCCGGCGTATCGGCGCCCTGCCCCTTCTGTGTTCCCTTGGCCCGGAACGCATCGTGGAAACGGCTGAAATCAGGCTGTGGCGGCAGATCCTCAAGCAGGGACGTCACCTGCTTCTCGTGCAGTTTCCGCTCAACCGGTGACGAATCGTCCATCCGTTCGTCCAGATCGGTCGCAATCTTGACCAGCACCTCGATCAGATAGGCGACGGAGGATCGCGTGGTGCCGATATTCGTCATGAACAGAACGGTGTTCCGGGACGTCTTGTTGATCTGGATCCCGTACTTGTCCATCAACTCCTTGTTCTTGAACGTGTCGCCGTCCAGCCCGGTCTTGCCGATCAGCAGCGTGATCCGGGTCGCGTCCAGCGCGAACTCGTCCTTAGCCCAGGCCTCCCAGATGTCGTTCCAGCCCTTGCCGGCCTGATAGTAAGCCTCGATCCCGCTCTCCCGATAAGTGTCCGGGATCATGTCATGCGGCGTCAGAACCCTGAAATATTTGCTGAGCAGCGGATGGGTCGCGACCTTCTCGCGCAGGACCATCGCCATTTCGACCTGTTTCTGAACCAGTTCGAAACCTTCCAGTTCGACCTGGCGGCGGCCGACATCCAGGGACGCCACGATCTGATAGTTCGGCGAGGTCGAGGTATGGGTCATGTAGGCCTCGTGAAAGGCCTCCTCCACCTTCGCCTTGTAGTCCTGATCGTGGATATGGATCATCGACCCCTGACGCAGGCTGGTCAGGGTCTTGTGCGTGGACTGGCAGGCATAGACCCGCACCCGCACCTTGTCCGGATCCGGCATCAGTCGCCGGTCCAGCCAGGTACCGTCCTTCTCAGGATCGGCCTTGTCGAATTCCTTCTTCCAGGCCTCGTATTCGGCGCGGTACTCCCCGGTCTGATAGCGTTCCCGCAGCATGCCGGCATTGTGCATGGCGGTTCGCAGCCGGTATGTCGGACCGAACCGGGCGAAACCAAACCACGCCTCGTCCCACAGGAAGACAAGATCCGGCTTGATCGCCAGACATTCCTCCATCACCCGTTCGACATTGTAGACGATGCCGTCGAAGGTGCAGTTGGTCAGCAGCAGCATCTTGACCCGGTCGAGCTTACCGGCCCGTTTCAGGGTTAGGAGCTGATGCTTGATCTCGCGCAGCGGCACCGCGCCGTACATCGAGAACTCATTCAGCGGATAGCTGTCCAGATAGACGACCTGCGCCCCGGCCAGAACCATGCCGTAATGGTGCGACTTGTGGCAGTCCCGATCCACCAGCACGATGTCGTCCGGCTTCACCAGCGCCTGTACGACGATCTTGTTACAGGTCGATGTACCGTTGGTGGCGAAGAAGGTGTGCCGCGCACCAAAAGCCCGGGCCGCAACTTCCTGTGCCTGCTTGATGGGCCCGTGCGGGTCGAGCAGCGAATCAAGCCCGCCCGACGTAGCCGACGTCTCGGCCAGGAAGATGTTCATGCCGTAGAAATCGCCCATGTCCTTGATCCAGTGGGACTTGGCGATGGACTTGCCGCGGCTGATCGGCATGGCGTGGAACACGCCAGTCGGCTGCTTGGAATACTCCTTCAACGCGGTGAAGAACGGCGTCTTGTAGCGCGCGTTCACCCCCCTGAGGATATTCAGGTGCAGTTCCATGTAGTCTTCCTGATTGTAGAAGACCCTGCGGCAGTTTTCGCAGACCCGACCGGCGATATCCTCCACCGATTGGTCCGTAACCATGTAGATATCCAGCTCCGGGCGCAGCTTCCCGACGGCATAGGCCAGGGAAACACCGTATTCTTCCGGCGGCAGGTCCTCGAAACTCTCGTCGCCCAGCCGGTTCAGATACCGGGTCAACATCGGCAGGCCATGGCGCGACGGATACGGGAAGCCGTACCGAATCACGACGGCCTGGATGTTGTAATTGAACAGGACACCGATCAGCGCGTCTTCGAAACTGCCGACGACCACGCTTTCATAGACGAAGGAATCCTCCGCCCGGCGCTTGTCGCGCAATGACCGTTTCAGCGTGTATTCCTGATGCGGCGACAGATCGTCGACGATCATCACCTCGAAATAGGGTCTGGCCCGCGCCCGCTCGTCCGCGGTATCGGACCGGTCCTCCTCGTCCTCGTCCTCATCCGTCGGCAGGACATGAACGTGACGGCTGCGGTAACTGTCGGACATCAGGGCCCTGGTCGTCCGCGCGACCGTATGCGCCAGGGAGGTGAATTCTCCCTCGTCGAACATCGCTTTCAGACGCTCAAACGTGACCCGCCCCGGAAACGCCCAATAGCTTTCGATGGGCTCCAACCGCGCCAGCAGGTCCTCGACAACCCGATGCAATGGGTCGCCCGGTGCCCGCCTTTCCGCCATGGCAAGCCGCGCGGTGGCGTTCTTCAATTTGCTCCAGCTGTCGTTTCGCAGCTGCGATGCGGAGTAATGGGCCGTTAGATCGCCCTTTTGTCCCCCGCTCCCCTGTTCGCCGCTCGTGGCGGACTTTTTCTTGTTCTGGCTCATGTTGTCCCGGTTCTGTTTACTCCATGAATCAGGTCCACCGTATGCAGACGGGGACCGCCGGCCCCCGCGGCTTCGCCGTAAGCTTCCGGCGGGTTCGTTTCCAAAGTGCCTGGACGGACATCCAGTCCGGCGCGGGACCCGCGCTTCGGCATCTCCAGCGGTCCAAGGCTGTTCAGATAGGCATTGGCCGGATTGTTCCGGTCGTAAATCCCGAATTCGACATCGCGGTCACGGAAACTCTTGAGAGTCTGCCCCAGCCCCTTGAGGCCGGTTTCGCGCTGCCGCCGGACGAGGTCGAGGTCGACTTCGATCGGAATGATCTCCTCCTGGCCGGCCGCCTGGTACAGGACCAGCCCCGATGGATCGACGACGCAGGATCGCCCGCAACCGCCGGCACCCAGTCCGTTGATGTCGAAAATGTAGCACTGGAACATGGCGGCGGATGCCCGCGCGATCGACAGTTCCACATCCCGGTCTACGGTGCCGGTCAGCACCGGGTGCAGCAGGACCTCGACGCCCTGCGCCGTCAGTGTCCGTGTCGTCTCCGGGAACCAGATATCGTAACAGATCGACAGGCCGAACCGCCCGACCTCCGGCACATCGAAGATCAGAAACTCCGTCCCAGCCTCGACGCCATCCTCATACGGGCGGAAGGGAAACATCTTGCGATAACGCCCGACGACTTCCCCTTCCGGATTGATGACAATTGCGGTGTTATAGATTTTGTCGCCGACACGCTCGAAGACGGAACCTGGAATCAGCCAGACCCCATGCGCGCGGGCCATTTCCTGAAACGCCTCTTCCGTCGGGCCGGGCAAATCCTGGGCATGCTGCGGCAGCGGCCCGTAGGGCGCCAGTTCCGAGAACAGGACCATTTGAACCCAGGGAAACCGGGCGACCGTCAGATCAAGGCGTTGGCGGATGGCAGAAACGTTCTCGGTATAAGCGCCGACATGCATCTGAACGCCGGCGATTGCAAAGGGCTGCATACGGGGTGATCTTCCATCCTTCGTTTTCTTGAATAACTAGGACAACACAGGGCAGGTGTTCTGTAAACAAAGCGTTTTTCCGCAGTGCGTTACCCTGCCACCCCGTTTGTCAGCGCGACAAGGATGCCGCCCAGCGCGCCGAGAATGACAAGTCCCAGTACAACCCGCCGAAAGACCTTCTCCGACACATACCCGAAGGCATGTCGCCCCAGCCAGACTCCGCAGAGATAGATCGGCAGCAGGCTTGCGCCGAACCAAAGCACGTCGGCGGTAAACAGTCCGGCAGTCCAGAACATCGGAACCACCAGGGCATCGATGATCGCGAAATAGGCAATGATGTTCGCCCGCAGCATCGGTCCCGGAACCTGGGCAGCCACCCAGCCGAGGATGATCGGCGGACCGGGCAGTGCAGCAGCCCCCTGCAACATGCCGGAAAGCGCGCCCATCGCCAGGCTGCGTCTCCGCGAAGGACGACCACCCAGCGTGAGCCCGGCCAGCAAGGCGACCGCCGTCGCCAGCGCTACGGCATTGGCACTGATCGCGACGACATCCGCCTCGACATAGGTCAGGACCCAGATGCCGATCGGCATACAGACGATCGCCGCAACCGCCAGGGTCAGCACGTCACGCCGATCGATACGGCGCCACGCCTCCGCAACCAGATAGAGGGAGGCCGGAGTATCGAGAATGGCCAGGACCGGCACCATGAAAGCCGGCGTCAGCAACGCGCCGCCGATCGGCATCATGATCAGTCCGATCCCGAATCCCGACAGGCCCCGCGCCACGCCCGCGACAGCGGCCAGTATCGCGACGATCCCCCAGTCGAGTGTCCACAGAATGTCCAAGGGCTCAGCCCTGCCCCGGCGTCATGCGGCTTTGCGCTGCGATACCTTTTCCGCCATCAGACAGAGGATTTCCCACATGATGGTAACGCCCGCCAGTGCCGTGGCACCGGACGGATCGAAAGGCGGCGCGACTTCGACGACGTCTGCCCCGACGATATCCAGGCCACGCAGTCCGCGCACCATGCGCTGAGCCTCATGGGTCGAATAGCCGCCTATTTCCGGCGTGCCGGTCCCCGGAGCATAGACCGGATCCATACCGTCGACATCGAAGGAGACATAGGCCGGACCGCCCCCGACAACCTCACGCGCCAGTTCCGCGACCTTGTCGGGGCCAAGGTCGAAATACTCCTCGATCTCGACGACGCGAATGCCCTGCGCCAATCCCCATTCCTTGTCTTTGGGATGGTAGAGTCCTCCGCGAATGCCGATCTGGATTGTTCTCCTGGGATCCAGAAGGCCTTCCTCGATGGCGCGGCGGAACGGTGTGCCGTGCGTGTACTTTGCTCCGCCGAAGTAGCGGTCCCAGGTGTCGGTATGGGCATCGAAATGCACCATGCCCAGAGGGTTCGCCGTGTCCGCGATGGCGCGCATGATCGGCAGGGAGATCAGATGATCCCCGCCCGCCGTCAGCGGCAGGATGCCCTTCTCATGGATCTTTCGAAAATGCTCCTCGACCCGGCCCAGAGTGTCCTCGAGCTGGATCGGATTGACCGGGCTGTCACCGAGATCGGCGCAATTGGCGAGGTCGAACGGCATGATGCCATGGACGTGATGACAGTTGCGCATCATGGTCGACATGTCGCGCATCTGGCGCGGCCCGTGTCGGGCCCCCGCCCGGTTGGTCGTGCCGCCGTCCCAGGGGACGCCCGTGATTCCGATGTCGACGGCATCCGCCTGTTCCGGCAGCAGATGCGGCAGACGCATGAAGGTCGGAATGCCCGCAAATCGCGGCAGAACGGTTCCCGAAACAGGTTTGAAGTCGATCTCGTCGGACATGCGGTACGCTCCTGGCAAACTGGGCTTGGGGCCGAAGCTTGAACCAGGAGTCGAGGGGCCGCAAGCGGCCCTCGACCATTCCCTGTCAGGGTACTGACATTCCTTTCTTCACGGCCTCACGCTGTCCCAGATCGGTGAACCAGCGCCAGACATTCGGGAGTGTCTTCAATTCAATCTGATGCCATTCCCGACGGGCCACCCACGGGTAGGTCGCAATGTCTGCAATGGAATAGGCGTCGCCCGCGAGGAAGGGTCGCTCCGCCAGACGCCGGTCAAGAACGCCGTAGAGTCGATGGGCCTCATTGCGATAGCGCTGCTCGGCATAGTCCGACTTGCCGGGATTGAAATGCAGGAAGTGATTGGCCTGGCCAAACATCGGGCCGACGCCGCCCATCTGGAACATCAGCCATTCATTGACCCTTGTGCGCTGCCGCAAATCCTTCGGCCAGAGGTCACTGCCGGTCTTCTCTGCCAGATAGGTCAGGATCGCCCCGGTTTCGAACACGGAAATCGGTGCCCCGCCCGGTCCGTCCGGGTCGACGATCGCGGGGATCTTGTTGTTGGGGCTGATCTTCAGGAAGTCGGGCGCGAACTGTTCGTCCTTGCCGATATTGACCGGGTGCACGGAATACGCCAGCGCCAGTTCCTCCAGCAGGATCGAAACCTTGCGGCCGTTCGGCGTTCCCCAAGTGTACAGTTCGATGGTCATCGCACGTCCCGTATCAGCGAATGAAGGTGCGACGAAGCTTAGTGATCGGTGTCGTGATCGCCAACCGGCAAGGAAGGATCAGTGATCGGATTCCTCAAGGAACCGGTCGCCAAGTCCCGTGTCATAGGCCTGACCTTCCGGGGTCAGCGCAATCGCGTGCATGTTCGCACTGCGCACCAGCCCCTTGCGCGCCAGGGCCGCCCAGACCGAAGGATTGGAGAACCCGCTGGCGTCCCGCGCCGAAACCACGAACGGGCCGACATGCACATGGTCGCCATGAGCATGGGGAATCTTTGCCAAACGCACGTCACCGGTCCCCGGATCGGCAATGCCTCCGTCGGGCTGGCGCGCGATAACCTGGGCAAGAACGAGTGTCCGGGCCTGCAGCTTGTTCAGCTTAAGGGGATTGGGTCTCTGCATCATGGTTTTCCCTTACAGAACTCCGCTGACGGCGGCAACCGCCCAATAGACCTTCGATCAACCCTTTCACAAATCTGACACCGCATCTGCACGCGGCTGCAACGCAGGCGGGGTAATCAGGGTCGGCGCAGGCGGCGGTCCGCTGCTGCGCGGGGGAAGCCACCTTAACGGACTACAAGGTCGACCTTACCGGATCGGCTGAATTTCGCATATCCGGTGACGAGGGAAAGATGCTCGAAATCAAGTCACTTACAAAACAGTTCGGCAGCTTGTGCGCCGTGGACTCGGTCAGCCTGTCAATCGAGGAAGGCGCCATGGTCGGGATCATCGGGCGCTCCGGTGCGGGGAAGTCGACCGTCCTGCGCCTGATCAACCGGCTGGCGACGCCGAGCCAGGGCAGGATCCTGTTTCGCGGCAATGAGGTGAGCAACCTGTCGGGCGGGGCCCTGCGCGACTGGCAGGCGAGCTGCGCCATGATCTTCCAGCAATTCAATCTGGTGCCGCGCCTGGATGTGCTGACGAATGTAATGCTGGGTCGCCTCAACCATGTCGGCACCCTGCGCAGCGTCTTCAAGCTGTTCAGCGAGACGGAACGACTGGAGGCGCTGCTGGCCCTTCAGCGGCTGGGTATCGAGCAGACTGCCCTGCAGCAGGCCGGGACGCTGTCCGGCGGCCAACAGCAGCGCGTCGCCATCGCCCGTGCCCTGGTCCAAAAACCCAAACTGATCCTGGCCGACGAGCCGATCGCGTCGCTGGATCCACTCAACGCCAAGCTGGTCATGGATGCGCTGAAGCGCATCAACAAGGAGGACGGCATTACCGTCGTCTGCAATCTACACACCCTGGATACCGCACGGACCTATTGCGAGCGCATCGTCGGAATGAGCCAGGGCAAGGTCGTGTTCGATGGTGGGCCGGACGCGCTGACAACCGATCAGGCTCGCGAAATCTATGGCGCCGGCGAAGAATTCAACGAGGCCGCGACCTCTACCTCAATCAATTCCGAAGCGGACAAGAAATCCCCTGCTGCCGATGACGACGAGCCGGTGGTGGCGGGGAATGTCGTCAATCTCTGAGCATGTGCCGGAGATCAGACGGGCTCGTACACGCGGGGCGGCGGGGGGTCCTCCGCCCATTCGATCAAACGATTTTCTGGAAGGGTAGAACATGAAACTCACCAAGATCGCGGCTGCCGTTACGACCGCCGCTGTTATGAGCTTCGCCGGCAGTGTCGGCGCGGAGGAGATTTCCGAACTGCGTATCGGCATCCTGGGCGGCGAAAACGCCAATGACCGCCTGAAGGCCTATTCGTGCCTGGAGGAAAAGGTGGAAGACCTGCTGGGTGTCGAAGCCTCGGTCTTTGCGCCGGCCGACTATTCCGGCGTCATTGAGGGCCTGCTCGGCGGCAATCTTGATCTCGCCTGGCTGGGCGCCTCGGGCTACGCGGCGGTCTATCTGTCCAATCCCGATGCGGTCGAACCGATCCTCGTCAAGGTCAACACCGACGGTTCCTACGGCTATTATTCGATCGGCTTTGCCCGGGTCGACAGCGGAATCTCGAACCTGGACGACATGAAGAGCAAGGTCTTCGCCTTCGGCGACCCGAACTCGACGTCCGGCTATCTGATCCCGTCGATTGAAATCCCGCAGAAGGGCTATTCGATGAAGCCGGGTGAGTATTTCGGTGACGTGAAATTCGCCGGCGGTCACGAGCAGACCATCGTCGGGGTCTTCAACGGTGATTACGATGCCGGTGTCACCTGGGCCGATGGTCTGGGCGCCTGGGAAGAAGGCTTCAATTCCGGCGCGCTGCGCAAGGCGACCGATGCCGGTCTGGTCGATATGACCGAGATCCGTGAAATCTGGCGCTCGGACGTCATTCCGGAGGGCCCGTTCGTCGTCCGCAAGGACCTGCCGGAGGACGTGAAGGTCAAGCTGACCGGCCTTCTGGCGAGCCTGCCGTCGATGGACTCGGATTGCGCCTACGGTGTGCTGGCCGGCGACGCGCTGGGCCTGGCCCCGATCACGCACAAGGCCTATGTGTCGGTCATCGAAGCCCGCAAGGCGAAGATCGACAACTAAGCGTTCTGACATTGCGCGGCGTCGCCGGATTTCCGGCGGCGCCGCCGCTTCTTCCAGCACCGATCCAATTTGCGGATAATGGACAATGAGCGATCACGCCCTCAGCATCGGGGAGCTTCAATCCCATTTCTCGGAGATGGAGCGCAGGCGACGCCTTTATACGGCATTGTTCCTCGGCGCCTCTTTCATTGTCTTCTTTGGCGGCTTCTATATCGCCGATGATCTGAACTCAGGCGGTTTCTGGCAGGGTCTGGCCAAGTTCTTCGACTACCCCTACGAGATCGTCATGGATTCGCTGGAGGCGGATCGCTGGGCCGGCCTGCTGGTCGACCATTTCCCGGCGCTGATCGAAACGGTCAACATGGCCGGCGTCGCAACTCTGGTCGGCGCCGTCCTGGCAATGGTCCTGGCGTTCTGTTCGTCGCGGAACCTCGGCATCTTTGGTCCGCTGGTCCCCGTCGCGCGGCGCGCAATGGACATTTCCCGCGCCTTCCCCGAACTGATCCTGGCCCTGTTCCTGATCTACCTACTGGGTGCTTCGCCCATCCCGGCGATGATCGCAGTGACGTTTCACACCGCCGGTGCGCTCGGGAAACTGTTCTCGGAAGTGAACGAGAACATCGACAACAAGCCGCTCGAAGGTCTGCAGGCGACCGGCGCGACCTGGCTGCAACGTATGCGCTTCGGCGTCCTGCCGCAGGTCCTGCCCAATTACTGCAGCTACGCGCTGCTGCGGTTCGAGATCAACATCCGCGCGTCGGCCATTCTCGGTTTCGTCGGCGCAGGCGGTATCGGTCAGGAGTTCAAGACCGCAATATCCTGGGGCGCCGGCGCTGACATTTCCGCCCTGTTCACCCTGCTGTTCGTCACCATCGTGGTGATCGACCAGATATCCAGCCGCATTCGCCAGCACCTGGTCGGCGGCACATTCCAGATGGCTTGAGGGACGCAGATCATGTCGATCAGCACCGCCGATACCAACCGCCTGTCCGCCGGCTTTACCACTGTTCTCAAGTCGCATAGGCGCGCATCGCTGGCACCGCTGGGCCTTATTGCCCTGGCCCTGATCTATTTGATCTATGCGTGGTTTTCCTTCGACATGGGCAAGGTTTTCGGCTCCGCCGATGCCGACCGCAGCCTGATCCTGTCGCGCGACAGCTTTCATTACAAATATCAGATCGAACACTCGCAACGCCGCGACGCGCTCTCGATTACCGTCGAAGGCAACCGCGACACCGAATCTGCGAAAGGCGAGGACTGGGAAGGCCCGGCCTGGATCAGCCGTCAGGGCAATGTCACCCGTGTGGATCTGGGCGACGGCCATGTTGCGCTGTTCGGCAAGGGGTTTCTGGACTACACGGCGCCGGATGGTGCGGTTTACGAAGTCCGCACGACGGATGAAGGTGTCACCGTAAACGGCTACCGGTCCATCCTGGTCGATGATCGATACTACCGTTTCCTGCCGGTCGGTGCCGACCCGGCCGCCGGCCTCCTGACATTGGCGGAGCTCGAGGATCTGGGCATCGTTCCCCAAGGCGCGTCCTTCGCCACGACCAAATTCGAATACGCCCCGGATTTCTATAAGCGCATCCGCGCGACCCGGTCCCAGATCCTCGCTGAAAGGTACTTCTTCGGCTGGGAGTTCTTCTGGTTCGGCCCGAAGTCGCCGCTGGCCGGCAAGGGCCTTGGCGAAGTGTGGGACATTGCGATGTCCGACGAGCGGATCACGCCGGAGCTGGCGAACCACGAATACATCTTCCTGCAATTCTGGCGGAATCCTGACTGGCAGCATAACGAGATGTTCATCGCGCTGCTGGAAACGCTTCTTATGGCACTTCTGGGAACCTTCGTGGCGGCCGGTGTCGGACTTCCGCTCGGTTTCCTGGCCGCGGCCAATTTCAATCCCTTCTTCGCAGGCCGCATGGCGCTGCGTCGGCTGTTCGATTTCCTGCGCGGCATCGACCAGATCATCTGGTCGCTGATCTTCATCCGGGCCTTCGGTCTGGGCCCGCTGACGGGATCGATGGCAATCGCCTTCACCGATACCGGGACATTGGGCAAACTGTTTTCCGAGGCGATCGAGAATATCGACAACAAGCAGGTCGAAGGCGTGCGCTCCACCGGTGCCACCGCATCACAGCGCTATCGCTTCGGGGTAATCCCTCAGATCCTGCCCGTCTTCGTGTCGCAGACGCTCTACTATTTGGAATCGAACATCCGTTCTGCGACCGTCATCGGTGCCCTGGGGGCCGGTGGAATCGGGCTGAAGCTGGTTCAGGCCATGCAGACTCACAAGGATTGGGAAAACGTGATGTACCTCATCACGATGACCCTGATCGTGGTCATCACCATGGATATCGCATCCGGTTGGCTGCGCCGCAAACTGACCGGAGCGGAGGCCAGCCGGAACTGAGCCGGCTGAGTCAGACGAAGTTGTCGATCAGCATCCGCCAGTGCGCGGTTCTCGATGCTGTAGCGCGGAGGCCAGCCGGAACTGAGCCGGCTGAGTCAGACGAAGTTGTCGATCAGCATCCGCCAGTGCGCGGTTCTCGATGCTGTAGCCCGGCCTTGGACAATGGCAACCGCCATCTCGAACGGCATGCAGGCGCGGATGTCCTGCAGCATCTCAGCGCGGGAATGGTTATCGATATTCAGCTCCGCCAGGGTGTCGGTATAGACTGAAAGAACCTTTTCCAGCGATAGCCGCCCGGACGTGTCATCCAGCAGCAGCCGCGCGATATCGCCGGCCCAGAGGTCGATACGCCAGTCATCCCAGTCCGTCAGGATCACCGGCACGCTGCTTGTCTTGCGCGGCAGCCACAAGGCCCCTAGCGACGGGCTGCCGTGAACGCGTGTCAGTGGGCTTCCGGCCGACAGGCGTGCCTGCTTGGACGTCGCAGCCGCGTCCAGCGTGGCCTCCATCCAATTCAGGACATCGGCCCGGATATGCGACATTCGGGCAACCGCTGCCGCGGCACGGGCAACGATCCGTCGATCACGCTGCATCAGGGCCTCAAGGCCGAAGGGTGCGGTACCGGCCTTTTGACGTAGATCCCGGGACGGCCACCACACGCCATGGACGCGTGCTACCGAAGCAATCAAGGCCGTGCGCGCGGCGTCGATGTCGCCCGCAGAGTCCCATGCCCGAAAATGGGTGGCGCGCAGATCGGGCGTTACGGTGCAGGCCCGCGCCGCCGCCCGATCCCGGAACACCACCGTCTCGCCCTGGACCGGCAGATCGACCCTGGGCAGCGATTCGAAGAAGGCTGCCTCGCCGGGCCATTCCGGTGCCGTCGCGTGCGCCCCTCCATGAAACCGCACGACAATACCCTGCCCCGCTTCGGTTCCGGACGGGCCTGCGGCCGGGCGGTGCGTCAGATAGAATGTCTTCGCATCCGGTCTTGATCCGCCACGAAGCAGGTCCTCCCGCCCACGGATCATTCCCGCGCCCATCAGCGTATCGGCAAGCCATGCCAGATCAGAATGCTGGGAAACGCCGGAATCGGTGTCACCGGGCATACCGGGGGGGTCATCGTTCAGCACCGGGCGTCTCCCTGGGAACGGATCAAATCAGTATTTCCCCCAATGGGATAAATTGATGCGCGAGGCCGATTCTGCAATACTTGATGTGCGGTGTCGGCGTATCGCCTGAACCAAGGACCGAAGCAGAGCACTCTGAAAGGCGCGGCACCCGGTCCGAACCGAAGACCCGAAAGGTCGAATTTCCCATGAAGCTGAATGCCACCCAGCTGGCTGCTGTGAAACAGCAGACCGGAGCCGATCCTATTGAAGACGGCAGCGATGCCTATGGCCAACTTTCCGAGGCTTTCGGCGATCACACCTTCTATGTCAGCGAGGTCGGACTCCTGGTTCCGGAATCCGTTGAAGCGGAAGGTACGGATCCGGTGGAACTGATCCTGATCGCGGAATGGACTGACGAGAAGCGTGAGGCGATGGAGCGCATTCCGCCCAAACAGACGGGGTACGTTCTGGACGCCGGCGCAACGCCCGGGGCCTGATCGCCCGACTTGCCGGTCCTCAGCCAAGGAACGGCTGCCCGGCGAGAGCCTGGAAAAAGGTCGCAACGGTAATCGTCACGCCCGCTGCGGCGGTCAGACAGACCGTCGTAACCGGGCGCGACGACCATCGGTCGGCTGCCAGGCCGACAAGCGGCAGCACCTGCATCAAGTGCGTGGCAAAGAAATGGGGCACCCGAAGATCCCCGCCGTCGCGTGCCCAACCAAAAATCGGAAGGCCCGCCGTATCCGAAGGTGCGCCACCGACCCAATGGCCGCCGGCATTGCTCATATAGCCAGCCACGACAAAGGTCGCCACGCTGCCGAGGATCAGCCCCCAAGACGCGCCCCAGCGTAACCCTGGCCCGAGGCCGACCCTCGGACAGCGCCAGATCAGGACACCGATCAGGGCCGCTGTTACGACCAGCGTGACGGCGCCCGCGCCCATTACACCGTAGAGCACCTGTTCGAGCATGGTTGAATCGTTGAAATGCGAATGGCGACCCCGGCCGGCCTGAAGGGTGATGTAAACCACCTCGAATATGGCCGACACCACGCATGCCCGGACGGCCGCCCTTACCCATCCCCTGTCTTGCCGTTCCACGGCGACTAGTCGCAGCAGCAGGGCCAGCGTTCCGAGATGCAGGGCAACCGAAAGCTGGAATTTCAGCGGCTTCATCCAGAGATTTATGCCGTTGAGCAGCCGTTCCTCCCCCGCCAGCGCCGCCAGGGTCAGAGGCACAAGGACGAGGATCGCCACACCGGATTGCCAGAGTAGGCTTTCAGCGGGTCGAGCCCCCGTCCGACCGGCGGACCTTTCAGCCTCACAGGTCGCATCCGTCATCGATCAGGCTTCCGCCAGGGATTTGGGGCGCCGGAACTGCTTCATGCCCTGCTCCAGGATCAGGTAGACCAGCAGACCAAGCGGCCCCAACATGAAGGTCGCAAACAGAATCGGCACCTGCAGGACACGGTGTAGCCCGACACTGTCCGCGCGCCGCGCGATCCAGGCCCCGATGAACAGGTCGAACGCCAGGTAGTGAATCCAGCCTGCCAGCAGGAGTGGCGGCGATTCGAACAACGTCGCCACGGCGGCGAGCGTGTCGACCCCCCCTTCCGACCGACCGAAATAGAGGAGGACGAGAACGCTGTATCCGACACTCAGCACCGCCGGCAGCAGAAGGGCGGGGACCGCATTCAGCAGCGGCCAGCGCCGGGGCGCGAGCGCCAGTATGAGCCAGCCCAAGGCTGCCAGACTGCCACCGATCGAGAACCATGTTTCCCAATCCAACCCGAACAAGCCGACTGCCTCGTTCATGCCCTCAGTCATCGTGCCCTCTCCTTCCGGAATCGGTGATTGATCCACACTCAAATCTTGACACCGTCAGGATATATAGAGCTTGTTTCTTGACGGTGTCAAGTTACAATCCGGCCATGGCTGGAAAACGCGACTATCATCACGGAAATTTGAAAGAAGCACTGATCGAAGCCGGGATCGAAATCCTGGATGAGGTCGGCTGGGACGCCCTGAGCCTGAGGGCCTGTGCGGCACGTGCGGGCGTTTCCCATGCCGCCCCCGCCCACCATTTCGGGAACGTCAAGGGGCTGCGGACCGCGCTGGCCGCGGTCGCCTTTTCCCGATTTCACACGACCCTTGCCGAGTTCCGTGACACGGCCGAGCCGGATCCGAAGCTACGCCTTCAGGCCGCCGGGGCGGGATATGTCACCTTTGCCCTGCGCCATCCCGGACTTTTCAAGCTGATGTTCGGCGGGGCCGACCTGGATTACGACAACGCGGACTATCGCGAAGCCAGCGGCCGCGCCTTCGAACAGCTCGGCGAGATCGTCGCGCCGTTCCTGCCCGACGGTTCAGACCCGTGCGACGATTACCAGCTCCGCGTGACTATCTGGTCCGCGGTTCACGGCTATACCCATCTGCTGCTGGCAGGAAAACTCAGGGACATGGGGGTTTCCGACGATGGCCTCAGCCACCTGCCGGACCTGACGAAGCTGGTGCGGTAACGGGATCGCTACTCGGCGGCGTCCGAGGAAGCCGCCGGCAAGGGGCCGCCGCCGATACGCTCGAACGACTCACCCAGATTGCCGATGCAACAGTTCCGGCCGCCGCGCTTGGCCTCATAGAGTGCCTGGTCGGCCTTGTGAATGACGCTGTCGACCGTATCCGTGTCGAAATCGAACATCGCCACCCCGACCGAAATCGACACGCCCAGCCCCCCTTCCGGCCCGTCGCGGGTCTGCATGGGGGTCGCGCACACACTCTTGCGGAGACGCTCTGCGACAACGCCGGCAACCTGATAGTCGGCATCCGGCATCACGACGACAAACTCTTCGCCTCCGAACCGCGCGATTGTATCGATGGAGCGGACATTCTGGCCAATCCGCCGACTAAGTTCGATCAGGACCTCATCCCCGGCCGCATGTCCGTAGGTGTCGTTGACCTGTTTGAAATAGTCGATGTCGAACATCATGATCGCCAGCGGCTTGCCACTGGCCCGGACCCGGTCAACAAGCCCCCCGAGATGCGCGGTCAGATACCGGCGGTTATAGAGACCGGTCAGACTGTCGGTCAGGGCCATGGCCAGACTGCGTTCGTAATTGTCGCGCAGTCGTTCCTGATAGCGCTGCCGGCGGATCTGGGTTCTCACCCGGGCCAACAATTCCTGTTTTTCGATCGGCTTGATCAGATAATCGTTGATACCGATGTCCAGCGCCTTGGCCAATCGCTCCGTATCGTCCTCCTCGACCGTAAGCAGCAACGGTGTATGGCGATTGGCATCGCTTGCCCGCACGTGGCTGCAATAGCGCAGGGCATCGCCCGATTTCAGGCGCAGACTCACGACGACCAGTTCGTAGCTGCCCATGCGAAGACGTTCGTTCGCCTCCTCCACCGTTGCGGCGATATCCGTGGAGGCATTATCCCGTGCGAGCGCGTCCACGACTTTCTGGGCGTCGATCCGATTGTCTTCGACCACAAGCACCCGGGCATTCGTGGCATCGACCTTATGGATCGGTTTCTCGTCGCGCATGACGCCCAACTGGCCGGATGTCTGTTCACGCATCCGCCATTCGTCCATCAGCATTTTCAGGCGCACAAGCGACCGCACCCGCGCGAATAGCGCGCCATCATTGACGGGCTTGGTCAGGAAATCGTCGGCACCAGCCTCCAGCCCTCTCACGCGATCGGCGGAATCGGAAAGCGCCGTCACCATGACGACGGGGATATGCATGGTCGTCGGATCCTGCTTCAGACGCTCGCAGACCTCGAACCCGTCCATGCCGGGCATCATCACGTCCAGCAGGATGATATCCGGCTGGTCATGCTTCGCCATCTCCAGGGCCGTCTGCCCTTCGCGCGCGGTAATGACCTCGAAATACTCACTGGTCAGCTTCGCCTCCAACAATTTGACGTTGGGACGAAGATCGTCGACCACAAGTACGCGAGCGGTCATACGCTGCTAGTCCTTTCAGAGATCCAGGTCGGTCCTACGACAGGAACTTTTCCACCGTGGACAGGAAATTCGCCACCGAGATCGGCTTGGCGATATACGCCTCGCAGCCGCCTTCGAGGATCTTTTCCTCATCACCCTTCATCGCAAATGCCGTGACGGCGATCACCGGAATGTGCCGAAGATCGTCGTCTTCCTTGATCCACTTGGTCACTTCCAGGCCTGAAACTTCGGGCAATTGGATGTCCATCAGAATCAGATCCGGCTTGTCGCTGCGTGCGATTTTCAGGGCCTCCATACCGTCCCGCGTTTGCAGAATTTCGTAGCCCTTCGAATCCAGCAAATCGTGAAACAGCTTCATGTTGAGTTCGTTATCCTCAACGATCAAAACCGTCTTCGCCATTTGGCCCCCTCTGCCGGTACCTACATACTAATCTGCAGCACCCTATGTGCTGCGAATCCCACGATTGCGCGACTCTGCCTTTCATGACAAATCGGCAAAGACGCGACGCCTGCTTCGTTCTATATCATAATGACAGGGGTGGCGACGGTTTTCGAGCCCCAAGATGGTTGAGGAGAACAGGGTGCGCATCGGGATCGATCTGGGCGGCACGAAGATTTCCGGCGTCCTGATGAACGACGCCGGTGAGGTCGAGACCCACCTTAGACGCGAAAGCCCGCGCGGCGACTACGGCGCGACCCTTAACGCGATACGGGAATTGTCGAACGACTTGGCCGGGCCGGACCGCCGCGATCTGCCCATCGGCATCGGCATTCCCGGCACAGTCTCCGGCACGACAGGTCTTGTGAAGAACGCCAATTCCACCTGGCTGATCGGAAAGCCACTGGACCAGGATATCGAAAGCCTGACCGGTCGGCCGGTTCGGGTTGCCAATGATGCCGACTGCTTCACCCTGTCCGAAGCCGTCGACGGCGCCGGGCAAGGCTTCAGCACGATTTTCGGCGTAATTTTGGGCACCGGGGTGGGCGGCGGCCTAGCGGTGAATGGAAAACTGATTCGTGGCCCGAACGGAATTGCCGGCGAATGGGGCCACAATCCGCTGCCCTGGAGAAACCCGGCGACGGACCCGATGCATGGCTGCTATTGCGGCAAGGACGGCTGCATCGAGACATTCCTCAGCGGGCCGGGCCTCAGCGCGCATCACAGGAGCGACACCGGCGAGGACCTGACCGCCGAATCGATTGCAGCCGGTGAGAAACCCAGCCGCGTCGCCTCCCTCGCCCGTTATTCAGACCGCCTGGCGCGGGCCCTGGCGCATGTGATCAATGTTTTCGACCCGGAGGCCATCGTTCTGGGCGGCGGTCTTTCGCAAATCAAGGGACTGTACGACAGTGTCCCCGCCCGCTGGTCGCGATACGTCTTTTCCGACAGCGTCGAAACGAAGCTGCTGCGAAACCGGCATGGCACAGACAGCGGCGTGCGCGGGGCGGCCTGGCTTTGGCCGGGCATGACAGACCGAAAATGACCGCCCGCACCCAGTTGTGCCGCGACTGTCTGAAATCCGGCCGGTTCGAGGTGGACGATGTCCTGCCGACACGGTGCCCGCATTGCCGCTCGACCCGCGTCATAGACCATCCAGAGCTGGATCGACTGTCGATCGCGCATATCGACTGCGATGCCTTCTATGCCTCGGTGGAGAAGCGCGACGACCCCAGTCTGGCGGACAAGCCGGTAATTGTCGGCGGCGCGACGCGTGGTGTCGTCTCTGCCGCCTGCTATGTCGCGCGCATTTATGGCGTCCGGTCGGCCATGCCGATGTTCAAGGCGCTGAAAGCCTGCCCGAATGCCGTCGTCATCAAACCGAATATGGAGAAATACGCCGCGGCGGGCCGCGAGGTACGGGCCCTGATGCTGGAAGCCACCCCCCTGGTCGAACCGCTGTCCATTGACGAGGCGTTCCTGGACCTGTCCGGGACCGAGCGGCTACACGGGCGCAGCCCCGCCGCGACCCTGGCCTGGCTGGTGAAGCGAATCGAGACCGAGGTCGGCGTCACCGCTTCCATCGGCCTGAGCTATAACAAGTCGCTGGCGAAGATTGCCTCCGATCTCGACAAGCCCCGAGGATTTGCCGTGATCGGTCGTGACGAAGCCGTTTCCTTTCTGGCGCAAAAGCCCGTCGGCCTGATCTGGGGTGTCGGCAAGGCACTTCGAACCAAGCTGGAAGCGGATGGCATCGCGACAATCGGCGACCTGCACAAATTCGAGAAGATCGACCTCATGGCCCGCTATGGCGCCATGGGAAAACGCCTGTATCATTTCGCACGGGGCGAGGACGACCGATCCGTCTCGCCGGAGGGTGAAACCAAATCCATCTCCTCCGAAACCACTTTCAACACCGACATTGCGGATCCCGAAGCCCTGAAGGCCGAACTATGGCCGCTCTGCGAGAAGGTGTCCCGGCGATTGAAGGCAAAGGAATTCGCCGGAAGAACCGTGACACTGAAACTGAAGACCAAGGAATTCCGTACGGTGACCCGATCCCGCACCCTGCCGGATCCGACACAATTGGCCGAAACCCTCTATCGCACCGCGGCTCCGATACTGGAGAAGGAGGCCAATGGTCGGGCCTTCCGTCTGATCGGGATCGGAGCGTCGGAACTGACCGACCCTACCCAGGCGGACCCGCTCGATCTCGCCGATCCGGACGCCGGCAAGCGCGCCAAGGTCGAACGAGCCATCGACGCCGTCCGCGCCAAGATGGGTAAGGATATCCTGAAGAAGGGCCGCGGCTGGCATTGAGGCCGCTTCTCATACACTGAACCGTCAGAACACCACCCGGGCCACGAGCCCAAGCCCCGAACAGATTGCCAGCAACCCGACCACCCCGATCCGGCCGGAAAAGAGCAGCAGCGCAGCGATCAGGAATATTGCCACCGCCGCTGGATCGACACTCTGAACCACCGGCAGTTCAAGTCCTGAGGGCGCCCATGCCGGAACTTGCATTTCGGAAAATCCGACCCTCAATCCGAACCACAGGGCCATGTTTGCGACCACCCCGACGACCGCCGCAGTGATACCGGCCAATGCCCCTGCAAGTCGTGGCTTGCGCAAAGCGGATTCGACATAGGGTGCGCCCAGAAAGACAAAGGCAAAACAGGGCGCAAAGGTTACCCATAGGGTCAAACCGGCCGCCAGAATTCCGCCGGTGACGCCACAGCTGCCGTGGCCAGCCAGAAATCCGACAAATTCCAGCACCAGGATCAGAGGTCCGGGCGTGGTCTCCGCCAGGCCGAGCCCCGACAGCATCTGGTCCGGAGTCAGCCATCCGAAAGTTTCGACAGCCTGCTGGGCGACATAGCTCAGGACCGCGTAGGCGCCGCCGAAGGTGACCACGGCCATTTTCGAGAAGAAGACCGCCACATCGGCATAGAGGCCGCCGATCGGGATCAACGCCAGAACCGGTAAAGCCCATAACAGCAACGCCAGCAGCCCAGAACGCCGGGCGGATGCCGCATGCCTGTCGGCACGGCCCGGATCCCCGAGCGCGAGTCGGTCCAGCAGGCTTTCTTCGCCGTTGTCTGCGCTGCCGTGCCCTCCCCCTGCGAAGAGCCCGGGTCCCGCCATCCCGATCAGGGCCGCCGCCAGCACAACGATCGGAAAGGGCACATCAAAGGCGAACAATGCCACGAAGGCACTGACCGCCAGCGCCCACGGCAAGGGACCGATCAGGGCGCGCCGCGCAATCCGGACGACCGCATGCGCCACAACGGCGACCACCGCACAGGTCAGTCCGAAGAACAGCGCCGATACGAACCCGACCTCGCCGTACAGTACGAAAACCAACGAAAGGCCCAGCATCAGGACAGCGCCGGGCAGGATGAAGGCAAGGCCCGCGATCCATCCGCCGCGCGCGCCATGAATCAACCAGCCAAGATAGGTGGCAAGCTGCTGTGCCTCCGGCCCGGGGAGCAGGGAACAGAAATTGAGCGCGTGTAGGAAGCGACGCTCGTCGATACACCGCCGCATTTCCACCACTTCCCTGTGCATCAGAGCTATCTGTCCGGCCGGTCCGCCAAAAGACAGACAGCCGATCCTGAACCACATCCGGGCGGCCTCTCCGAAAGCCGGCGCCGAGTTCTCGACAGTTCCGATCCGATCGGACGTTGCGATCTGCGTCATTTGCCGCCTCCCGTCCGCATGGGCCAGTCATGACCTTCGTCCGTGGCGTCGCGGCACCAGCGGTAGAACGCGTCATAGACCCCCAATGCGGCGTCCAGCTGCTGCAGGTCGTCCCTGTACATTCGGGACAGTCCAAGCGACGCCGCCAGCAGACCTGCACACTCCGGGGCGAGGTCCGGACGGGCGGTATCCGCACCGCGGACGATGACGGCAAGATGCTGCAGCGCCGGATGCACCAGTTCAAACTCTCGCAGCATCGTATCGAAGGTGCATTCCTCGCCGCGATGGCTCCAGAATACGCCTTCCAGGTCGAACGGCTCGGCCGAAAACCGGTCCGCGACATCCATGACCTCCGCCGGGGATACGAACAGGAAGGCCGCGTCCGGATCGACGAACCGGCGGATCAGCCAGGGACAAGCGACCCGATCGACCTTGGGCCGCGCCCGGGTGACCCACAGCGTTCTTCCCCTGGCATCGCGATCCGGAAGACATGCCGGGTTGATCGTCGGCAGGCCGGCCTCGATCCAGGCGACGGCTCCGCCCTCCAGAGTCTCCGCCTCGATGCCTTCCGTGCGCATCAGGGCCGCGACGCCCTGGCTGAGTTTCTTACCCTTGTGACAGATGACGACACATTTCCGCCCCGCATAGTCGGACAGCCACGATTGGACATCCGTGTGACGGCGCCGTCTCGCTCCGGGCATGAGGCGCGGGCGCGCCGCGAAATCTTCGTCTATTCGGATATCAATCAGCGCCGGACAATTCGGCAGGCCGATGAGTTTGGACAATTGGGCTGCTGTAATTTCAGTCGGAGACGCCATAACACGTCCTCCCTTCCATTCAGGGTTCACAGGACGCGACTCTTGGGCTGACGCCTCACGGGGCGATCGCATGCCCCAGTGGGGCAACGATACGAAGCTCCTTGAATCCAGTCAATATGTTGGCATTCCTGTCGCTGCCGTACATGTTCCGCGCTGCGGCGTCGGCATAAGCTGCGCGCCAATGTCATTTTGTCTGGGGAGTTTCCTGATGTCCGTTCGACCGAGAGTGCTGGCCACCCGTCTGATGCCCGAAGCCGTCGAAACCCGTTTCCATGCCGAGTTCGACGCCGTTTCCAATGCGGAGGACCAGCCTCTGGACAGCGACGCCGTAATCAATGCGGCCGACGACTGCCGGGCGATTATCTGCAGCCCGACCGAAAGGATGGACGCGGACACCATCGCGCGGCTGCCCGAAAGCGTGGAGATTCTCGCGACCTTTTCCGTCGGCTGCGACCATATCGACCTGGAGGCCGCGAAAGCACGGGGGCTGATCGTCACCAACACGCCCGATGTGCTGACCGACGCAACGGCCGACACCACGATTCTGTGTTTGCTGGGCGCGGCACGGATGGCGCAGGATTCGGAACGCGTTCTGCGCCAGGGGCGTTGGGGCCGCTGGGCTCCGCGTGACATGCTGGGCGTGCACATGTCCGGGAAGCGCCTCGGTATCGTCGGCATGGGGCGGATCGGCCAGGCGGTTGCCCGCCGCGCGCAGGGCTTCGGGATGTCGGTGATGTACCACAACCGCCGCCGCCTGAAGTCACCCGACGACCAGGGTGCCGCATTTTATGCGGATGCAGCGGAGATGCTGCCGCAATGCGACTTCCTGGCCCTAACCTGCCCGTTGACGCCCGAAACGCACCACTGGCTGAATGCCGAGCGGATCGCCCTGCTGCCGGATGGCGCGGTTGTCGCCAACACCGCGCGCGGGCCGGTCGTGGTGGATGACGATCTGATCGAGGCCCTGAAGTCCGGCAAGGTCTTTGCCGCCGGCCTGGATGTCTTTACCGGCGAACCGAAGCTGGACCCACGGTACCTGGACCTGCCCAACGCGTTTCTGCTGCCCCATATCGGATCGGCCACTGTCGAGACCCGCAACGACATGGGGTTTCGATGCCTGGACAATCTGGCTGCGCATTTCTCCGGCCGTCCGCTCCCCAGCCGGGTCGTCTGATTTCGGTTGAATATCCGCGCGGGATAATGTCTGAACGTGTGATCCTCAGGCACATCGCGCGATAGCAGCCATCCATGCAAGGTCGGTGCGCTTGATGCACTCTCCCGGGAAAGGAACCACACCGTGTCGCAAGTGGATAAGGCGCGTCAGTTTCAGGCCCTGCATGTAAAGGGCCGCCCTGTCATCCTTTACAATATCTGGGATGCCGGAAGCGCGAAGGCGGTTGTCGATGCCGGCGCCCCAGCCGTGGCGACCGGAAGCTGGTCTGTGGCGGCTGCGCAGGGCTACCCGGACGGCGAGGCACTTCCGCTTGAGACGCTTTTCGGGATCGCGCGCCGTATCGCGGCTGCGGTCGACGTTCCGGTGACCATCGATTTCGAAGGCGGCTATGCCGAAGAACCGGAACCGGTCGCGGCGAACTTTTCGGCCTTGCTGGAGACAGGCGTTATCGGCGTCAACTTCGAAGACCAGGTGGTCGGAGGCAACGGGCTATACCCCATCGAGCGGCAGGCCGCGCGGATTTCAGCCCTTCGGAAAGCCGCTGACGCCATGGGACTGCCTGCCTTCCTGAATGCCCGAACGGACCTGTTTCTGCGGCAGAAGGACAAAGGCCGACACCCCGACATGATCCCGGAGGCAAAGGCACGCGCACAAGCCTATGCGGATGCCGGGGCCAGTGGCTTCTTTGTGCCGGGCCTCGTCGACCCCGATGGCATTCGGGAAATCTGCGACGCCAGTCCGCTGCCGGTCAATGTGCTGAAAATGGGCGACGCACCGGACCTTGCCGCTCTTGCCGACCTGGGCGTTGGTCGCGTCAGCTTCGGGCCCGCCCCCTATTTCCGGGCCATGGAGGAACTGGCCATTCACTTCCGAGCGGAAACCGGATCGGCCGGATGATTAGGCCTTGCGCCGGGAAGCAGTGACCCCAGCTATCAGAGGGTCACACTCTCCCTTGCGCGAAAGGATGCCGCCCATGACCGACCAACAGGAAACCGCCTTGATCGTAGGTGCCGGATCGGGGCTGAGCGCGTCCCTGGCACGGCTATGCGCGCAGGACGGCATGGCGGTGCATCTCGCGGCGCGCGATCCGGATAAGCTCACCGGCCTGTGCGATGAGACCGGGGCGACGGCCCATCGCTGCGACGCCACCGACCCCGCGGCAGTGGCAGCCGTGTTCGACGCCCTGCCCCGCATACCCGACCTCGTCGTCTTCAACCCGTCGAAACGGGTGCGCGGCGGCGTTCACGAACTGGACCCTGCCGAGGTCAAAGAAGCGATCGAGATTACCTGTTTCGGCGGTTTCGTTGTCGGACGGGAGGCGGCACGACGCATGCTGCCGCGCGGCAGTGGATCGATCCTGTTTACCGGCGCTTCGGCCAGCGTGAAGGGCTATGCCAACTCCTCCACCTTCGCGATGGGCAAGTTCGGATTGCGCGGCCTGTGCCAATCCATGGCCCGCGAACTGCAGCCCAAGGGCATCCATGTCGGACACTTCGTCATTGATGGCGCCATCGCCAGCGACAGCCGCTCCTCCGACGACGACCGCTTCCTGTCTCCGGATGCGATAGCCAGATCCTATCTGAACCTGCACCGGCAACACCGCAGCGCCTGGACCTGGGAAGTCGAACTGCGCCCATGGGTGGAGACGTTCTGACCCTCAGGGATCAATCGTCGGACGGCTTTTGGCGCGCATTGTAGGCCCGCTTCTTCGCCCGATTGCCGCATCGCGACATGCTGCACCAGCGTCGCTTGCCCGGTCGCGAGTAGTCGACGAACAGGACCGAACAATCCTCCGCTGCACAGCGCTTCACCTTGGCGAAGTCGGGACCGCTCAGCAGGTCGATCGCGTCGCGCGCGATTTCGCCCAGCACGGCCTCCAGTGTCGTGTCTTCCGACGCCATCACACTTCGACCATCCAACGCCAGGCGCGGCGGTGACGGGAAGGTCGCCGCATGGTCGTTGATGCGCGCGATGTCGTTTACGTCGGGCGCCTGATTGTCATACAGCGCATCCGCGACACGCCCGATGCTGTCCCTGAGGTTCCGTACGGTGGCAAGATCCTCGGACGTCACCTTCGCCGGCAACGGACTCCCCGCGACCGATGCAAACCATTCGGCCAGCGACTCCGGTTCTACCAGGCGCTCGAGTGGGGAGCCGAAGCGATCACCCAGCGTTGCGGCCAGGTCCAGACACCGCCGCCCCGTGTCGGTATGGAAATCCATCTCGGAGATCATCAGGAAACCTCACATCATTTTGGCACTAGTATAACTGGTTCCACACTGATAGTCTACGGCACCATTTAAACCGGTGCCAATGGAGACAGCCATGCCCAGCACAACATCGTGGAACGATTTTCAGCGGGAAATGATTGAGACCGACCATGGACCCATGCTGGTGCGGAGCGCCGGTTGCGGCCGCCCCTTGCTCATGCTGCACGGCTTCCCGCAGACCGGGCACACCTTTCGCTACATTGCCCCGGCCCTCACAGACCAGTATCGGGTTATCGTGCCCGACCTTCCCGGCTACGGCGCATCCCCCGGCCCCGCCGCCATGGAAAGCGGCGCCCCCTTCGACCGCCGTTCGGTGGCACGCACTCTCATGCACCTGATGGCCGATCTCGGCCACGAACGGTTTCTGCTGCTCGGCCATGATCGCGGTGCCCGGGCCGCCTATCGCCTGGCCCTGGACTTCCCCGAAGCCGTGGCCGGGCTCGTCTCCATCGACACTGTCCCAACGGTCATTATCTGGGAGGCCATGACCTACCAATCGGCAAACAAGGCCTTCCACTGGCCGCTCCTTGCCCAACCTGCACCATTGGTCGAAGCCATTCTGCATGGCGCTTCCGACGTCCTGATCGGACACCTGATCGAGCAATGGGCCGAGAAGCCCTTGGAACCCCAGGCAGTGCAACGCTATCTGGCGGCCTATCGGAATCCGGCAGTCCAGGCCGGTGCAGCGGCTGATTATCGCGCGGGCGCCGGACTGGACCTCGATGCCGACCGCGCGGATCGGGAGGCAGGACGAAAGCTCGCCTGCCCTTTGCTGGTGCCCTATGGGCGTGGCTATACGAAATCCGACCCGGACCAGGATTGGCGCGTCTTCGCCGATGACATCCGAACGATCTCGATCGATTGCGGCCATTTCGTCCAGGAAGAAGCCCCGGAACAATTGATGCCAGGGTTGCGGACTTTCCTCCAATCCGCGTAGCGATACTAGGAATCCGATTCCGACTCCGCTGCAGAAAATCCCCGGTTAACAATATGTTAACACGTTGTTAACCAGGAAAACCCGCAGGACTCCGGGATTCTGCCATCTGGCACGCCCCTTGCCATTTCGAAGGCAGAACGACACCGCGTGACGGGAGAGGATTGGGATGATGACCGAAGTTCTGAACAAAGGTGCCTTGGTTGCTGTGAGTGGCGGGGATATCCCGACAGCGGCTTTGGTCCGGGATCTGACCAGCGACCTGCCGGACGATCTGGCAGAGGCCCGCAACTATCGACGGCTGCTGGAGGATGCGCTCAGCATGGCGATGGAAGCCCGCGCCGAATTGTCTGACGCCCAGCGCCGGATTGCGGTGCTGGAACACCAGGCCCGAACGGACGAGGTCACTGGGCTGCTCAATCGTCGCGGGTTTGAAATTGCGATGGAAGGCGCCTTGGCGCGAACCCGACGCTTCGGCGAAAAGGGGGTGTTGGTCATTGTCGATCTGGACGGTTTCAAGACCATTAACGACACCCACGGCCACGCGGCGGGCGATCTTGTGCTTTCCGCGGTTGGGTCGATCTTGTCCCGGCATGTCCGAGATACGGATTCCGTGGCCCGGATCGGCGGCGATGAGTTTGCGATCATTCTGACGGAATCCACCCCCGAAGGCGCCAGGAAGCGTGTTCGCAGTCTGGACCGATTGCTGAACTACGCCAGCGTCCCCTGGCACGGTATTCAGATTCCGATCCGCGCCTCTTTCGGGTCCGTTCCCTATGGACCGAAGGATCGCGCCGACACCTTGTTCGAACGCGCCGACGAGGCAATGTATGCCCGCAAACGCGGCCGGTCGGCGTGATCGCGGCAGGAATGTCGTTTCCGAACCATTAGTGTCGCTTCCGGGGGACCCCTGCCCCGCCAAATGCCGAAATCTGGAACGGTCATTCGTCCGGGCGGAGTATTTCGGGAGGCAGTGCGATGGGGTTGAACGCAGTCGGGGGGCTTCGACAAAAGGCCCGTCAGCATGGCGCCATGGAATACTCGGACGCGCCTGTCGACCTGAATGTGGTTCGCGGCTATCGGCTGGAACGGCTGAGAGCGAAACTGCGCGAGGGCGATTTCGCCGGCGGCCTGTTCTTCAATCAGTTGAATACCCGCTATGCCACCGACGCCACCAACATGCAGGTCTGGTGCGCACATTACGAGACGCGCTGCGTCTTCGTCTGTACCGACGGGCCCGTCGTCCTGTTCGATTACGCCAACCATCCGCACCTGGCCGAGGATCTGCCCGGCGTCGACGAATACCGTACGATCCCTTCGTTCTATTTTTTCACGGTGGCCCATCGCGGCCCTGACCGGGCCCGTCTCTTCGCGGATCAGATCGCAGACCTGGTGCAGAAACATGGCGGCGGGAACCGCCGGATCGCGATCGATCACCTGTCGATGATGCCGACCGAGGCCCTGCGAGAGCAGCAGTTGAGCCTGCACGAAGGGGAAGGCCTGGCGGAACTGGCGCGTTGCGTGAAATCGCCGGAGGAACTGGCCCTGATGCGAAAGTCAATGGAGGCCTGCGAGCAGGGTATCCGGGAGATGCGCGATATTCTGGAGCCCGGCATCACCGAAAACGCGTTGTGGGCCAAACTGCACGAAGTGAACATTCGGATGGGCGGCGAATGGATCGAAACCCGCCTCCTCTCGTCCGGTCCCCGAACCAACCCCTGGTTCCGCGAATGTTCCATGCGACCCATCGAGCGCGGGGATATGGTCAGTTTCGACACCGACCTTGTCGGCCCCTACGGCTATTGCTCGGACATCTCCCGCGCCTGGATCTGCGGCGCGAAGCCGACCGATGAACAACGCCGCCTCTATGCCAAGGCTCATGAGCAGATTGAGCACAACATCGCCATTCTGGCCCCGGGCCGAAGCTTCCACGACGTCACGATGGATGCCTGGGAGATCCCGGAGGAATATCTGTCCAACCGCTATGCCAGTTGCATGCACGGTGTCGGGCTGGCCGACGAATACCCATCGATCAAGCATCGCGCCGACTTCGCGGCGAAAGGCTATGACGGCCTGTTCGAGCCCGGCATGGTGATTTGCGTGGAAAGCTTCATCGGCGTCGAAGGCGGCCGTGAGGGCGTGAAGCTGGAAGAACAGGTCATCATAACCGAGACCGGCGTCGAACGGATGTCATCCTACCCCTTCGAAACGGACTGGCTGTAGCCAAGACGCCGCTTTCCACACGGTCGGAAAGGGCCGCATATCGCGGGATCAGCAACCGGTCGTCGGCGACAGCCCGCCCAGCAGCGTCACGGCCTTGAACGGCATTGCCTCCTGGGGTGACACGGTGACCGTAACCGCGTCGATTACCGCATAATCCCCCGCAGCGTTCAGACGCCAGAGATTCGTAGCCTTTTCCCCGCCAAAACCGGCATCCAGGCAATAGGGGTCGGTGTCACCGTGAATATAGAGCATGGGCTTGCCGAAACGCGCCGCCGCCTGCCGCAGCCGTTCCCGAAGATCCGCAAAGGCGTCGCATTCCTGCGGGTTCTGCACGCTACACCTTCCGCGCCCCCAGGGCTCTGTCAGATCCGCTTGCGCAGCAACGACCAGCGCGGCGGCACCGGTTTCCTGCGCGTAGGACACAGCTGCCTCCAGCCATTGCGCATTCGCCGTATCGCGGGCCTCCACCCGCGCAAGAGCCTCTTGGACGTCATCGAGCAGGATCTGCTTCCGACCGTTGTTGGTGCCGACCACATGCAGGGTCACGAAGATCACATCGTCATGGCGCCATCGGGCATTTTCCGGATAGCCGCCCTGGCGCACGACATCCAACTCATTCGGTGCCTCCGGCGGTGGCTCGAAAAAGAGCTGGCGGAGACGATCCAGGCGATCATACTCCCGCATCGCGATGCCGGAGGAATCGCGATCGCAATCCGTCCATTCATTGTCGCCCGGCGTATAGAAGACCCGCCCCGGCTTCAGCGCATAGATCGCGTCTCGTCGCGCGGTCAGCAGCCCATCGGAGCAGATCTCCTTACTGCCCTTGATGTCGCCGACATGAATCACAAAGGGAATATCCGCCGCGGTGATCGCCGGGGCGATTGTTTCCTGAAAAGCCTCGTCTTGAGCGGAATTGTAGGGCAAATCACCAACTACAATGAAGCTTTGCGCATGAACCGGTCCGGCGACCGACAGAAGCGCCGCGGCGGCCAAGGGTAAACATTTCATATTCCAATTCTCCGAATGCGACATACCACCTTAATCGGGTTTCGTTACTCCGTCGCGGCGGTTCAACCGAAGAGAACGGCGCAAGCAATCAATCCCCAGATTACGACGCACACCAGGAAAAAGACTTTCTCAAAAAGGAATGCATGGTCGTGCAGCATTTGAACCGCTTCGTCCGAGGCCCGCTGAGCATCCTGGGCACGACTGGATATCTCGTAGCTCAGAATACAGAACCCAGCCCGAAGCATCCCGACACCCGACCGGCAAAGTTGCGAATAGCGCGGGCGGTCGGACCACTCCGCGTCCCGATATAACGAATCCGCATCAATCAGACGGGTGAATCGGGGAATGAGTTTGGCTTCATCTTTAACCTCGATTTCCCTGACCTCCCGAAGGATGCGCCGTATCGTCAGATACAGAAAGGAATGCGCGCACCATGCGCCCAGGTTGAAAACGACCCCGAAGAAAACAATCGCTAGAAAAATGATACCCTTGGTGAGTCCGGACCAGTTATCGATGCCATTCTGTCCGAAGAGGAACGACGACAAGACCCCTACGGCCAGGTTCAGAACCACCACCGTCCGCGTCAGATCGAACAATCGGTCATAAAAGGACATTGCCCGGTCCAGCAGTTCCTTCCTGTAAGGATGATCCTGCATAACGCCCCCTCCAAACCGGACCGTCAATTACGGTATAGGTAGGCACGGGTTCTCGGCACGGCGTCGATCTTGCGCGCGAGTTGAACCTGGAACACACAGAGTTCCTGAATCCGGAAACTCATCTCACACCCCAACAGGTACAACTCCCACATTCGGCAGAATTTCTCGTCATAGAGCGCAAGGACCTTGTCCCGGTTTGCCTGAAACCGCTCATGCCAGCGTAGCAGCGTGTCCGCATAGTGTTCGCGCCAGACCTCGAAGTCGGTCAGCCAGAGCCACTGTCTTTCGATCGGTCTGGTGATCTCCGTCAGGGTCGGCAGATAGGCACCAGGGAAGATATACCGGCGCATCCACGGGCTGATCGGTTCCGGCGTGCCCATGCGTCCGATCGTATGGATCATCGCAATGCCGTCATCCTTCAGGAGCGCCTTCACCTTCGCGAAGTATTCATCGTAATGCCGGGGGCCGACATGTTCGAACATGCCGACCGAAACGATCCGGTCGTAGCGGTCTTCCAGCAGGCGGTAGTCCTTCAACTCGAACCGGACGCGGTCGGAGATACCGGCCTCCCGGGCACGTTCGTTCGACACCTTGTGCTGTTCGACCGACAAGGTCACACCGGTGACGTCACAATCATAATTCTGTGCCAGATAAAGCCCCAGCCCACCCCAGCCGGACCCGATGTCGAGTACCTTCATGCCGGGTTCGATTCGCAGCTTCTTCGCGATATGGGCCTTCTTGGCGATCTGCGCGGATTCCAAGTCGGTTTCCGGCGTCTCGAAATAGGCGCAGGAATACTGCTTGTCGGAATCGAGAAACAGCCCGAAGAACTCGCCATTCAGGTCGTAATGGTGGGCGACATTTTTCTGCGCCCTGCCGATGGGGTTGTAGGTTTCGACAAGATTGAGAAGGTTCTGACAGAAACGGCTGACCCGCTGCGGCAGGCCATCCTGCTGCGCCGCCAGGTTGCGGCCAACGACGTAGAGGAAGTCGTGCAGATTGCCCTGTTCGATGGTCATCGTCCCGTCGACATAGGCCTCGCCGATCCGCAGGCGCGGCCACAGCGCCGCCCGGTTCATCGCCCGGGAATCGTGGAACTTGATCCGAACCGGTTGGCCGGTGCCGTCACCATAACGATGGACCACGCCATCGGGGCGTTCCAGCTCAAGCGATCCGGATTGTATGAGATATTTGAGCAGCAGATGTAGCAGCACGTCGAACGCTCCCCTTACGAAGACCGCACCGCGCCGCAAACAAGAAGTGCAGCGCTGAATTGCACCCTGTTTCCACGAGACAATTCAAGCAAGTAGCAGAATTCATGGCAAGGGATTTGCCAAACAGCCCTAAAGGATACCCCTATGGCGATAGAAAGCTAGTCGGTCTGACTGCGGATTTTTCGCCATTTCGCCACATTGCGGTTGTGCTGGGCGAGGGTCTCGGCGAAGGCATGACCGCCGGTCCCGTCGGCGACAAAATACAGCTCTTTCGACTCCACAGGATTCAGCGTCGCTTGCAGCGCGTCGCGTCCGGGGTTGGAGATCGGTCCGGGGGGCAGTCCTTCGACGCGATAGGTGTTGTAGGGGTGCTCCACCTTCCAGTCCTGCCGTGTCAGGGCCCGCCCAAGGGGCGCCTGGCCTCCGGTCAGGGCATAGACCACCGTTGGGTCCGATTGCAGGCGCATGCCCCGGCGCAGCCGGTTGACGAAAACAGCGGCAACCCGGGCCCGTTCGGAGGCGACGCCGGTTTCCTTCTCCACGATGGATGCCAGAATGACGGCTTCCTCGGGGCTGGAAATCGGCAGATTCTCCGCTCTGTTTTCCCACAATTGCTGAAGGGTTTCATCCATTGCCGCCTGCATGCGGGCAAGGATATCCGCGCGGCTGTCCCCCCGCCGGTACTGATAGGTTTCCGGAAGCAGGCTGCCTTCCGGCGGCGCCGGCGGCATGGCGCCGGTCACACCATCGGCTCCGGCCACGATTTCCAGGATCTCGGCCACGGTCAGCCCTTCCGGTATCGTCAGGAAATGGGCCAGGACATCGTGGTCAATCAGCTTGCCGGCAACCTCCTGCTGGCTCGCGCCGGCTTCGAATCGATATTCCCCGGCCTTGAGGCGGGTGTGCTCCCCGGAATAGCGCAGCATGGCGATGAACACTTCGGGATGGTCGATGACACCCGCCTGTTCGAGTTCGCGGGCAATCCGCTGCAGGCCCGATCCCGGCTCGATCACGACCACCGTATCCTGTGCCAGCGGCCCGGCCTGGCGATGGACATCCTGCGCCCATTTGAACAGCCACGCCGCGCCGCCGCCGGTCAGCAGAACCAGAAGCAGGAACGCAACAAGGGCACGACGAAGAATACGCGCCGCCGAACTTCTGCGCGGCGGCGCATCCTTCTGTTCCGGGCTCTGCCCCTTGTTGTGGGAGTCTTCGGAATGCTGGTCGGTCACGGTGTCGAGCGTCCGCCTACTTGGTTTGGAAGGCAGGCGCCCCGTCGGATCACGACGGGGACGGGCCGAAGATCACGCTGGCATTGGTGCCGCCGAAGCCGAAACTGTTCGACAGGGCGTAGTTGACCTCCCGCGTCTGGGACGTGTGGGCCACCAGGTTCAGATCGCAGCCCTCCGACGGGTTGTCGAGGTTCAGCGTCGGCGGAATCTTGCCGGTCTCGATCGTCTTGACGGAGAAGATCGCCTCCACCGCCCCGGCCGCGCCCAACAGATGGCCAATCGCAGATTTCGTGGACGACATCGCCAGCTTGTAGGCATGGTCCCCGAACAGCCGCTTTACCGCACCCAGTTCGATTTCATCCCCCAGCGGCGTCGACGTGCCGTGGGCGTTGACGTAATCGATCTCTTCCCGGGCGATACCGGCATTGCGGAACGCGTTCTCCATGGCCCGATATCCGCCAGAGCCATCTTCCGCCGGTGCGGTCATGTGATAGGCGTCGCCCGACAGACCGTAGCCCAGGACTTCCGCATAGATCTTCGCACCGCGCGCCTTGGCATGTTCCAGTTCTTCCAGGACCACGATGCCCGCGCCCTCGCCCATGACGAATCCATCGCGGTCCTTGTCCCAGGGACGCGACGCGCGTTCCGGCGTGTCGTTGAACCCGGTCGACAAGGCGCGCGCTGCGGCGAATCCGGCAACACCGATGCGACAAACCGCGGATTCAGTCCCGCCCGCGACCATCACGTCGGCGTCGCCGAACATGATCAAGCGTGCGGCATCTCCGATGGCATGCGTCCCCGTCGCGCAGGCCGTAACCACCGCGTGATTCGGGCCGCGGAAGCCATGGACGATCGACACATAGCCGCTGGCCAGGTTGATCAGGTTGGCCGGAATGAAGAACGGGCTGAGACGGCGCGGACCGCGATCGTCAAGAATCTTGCTGCCTTCGGCAATGCCGCCGAGGCCGCCGATGCCGGAGCCGATCATGACCCCGGTGCGATCCAGTTCGTTCTGGTCCTTGGAGGTCAGTCCGGCGTCTTCCACCGCCTGCTGGGACGCGGCCAGCGCATAGGCGATGAACGTGTCCATCTTCTTCAGGTCTTTTTTCTCGACCCATTCCTCGGCGTCAAACGCCCCTTCGGACTTGCTGCCCTTGGGGATTTCGCCGGCGATTTTGGCTGGCAGGTCCGATACGTCGAAACTCTCGACGGCCCGAATACCGGATTGACCGGCAATCAGCCGTTCCCAAACCGTGTCGACTCCGACACCCAGCGGCGTCACTGCGCCCAGACCCGTCACGACTACGCGTCTCATGATCGTCCCATCCTTAAACTGTCGGTCCCACTACGATGCACAGGACACAAAAAAGCCCGCAAGACGTCGCGACCCCGCCACAGCCGTCACTATCGAAAGACGACTGCCTGGGGACCGTGCCGCAGCGGGCGCTGCGCCGACATACGGCGCGGCAGATACGCGGCGAGCGGCCCTGAACGGGCCGCCCGAAACACGCGCTGTGTTACTTGTTCGCGGCGATGAAATCGATCGCATCCTTGACGGTCGCGATCTTCTCAGCCGCGTCGTCCGGGATCTCGCAGTTGAATTCTTCTTCGAACGCCATCACGAGCTCGACCGTGTCGAGGCTGTCCGCGCCCAGATCGTCGATGAAGCTGGCATTGTCGGTAACCTTTTCGGCATCAACACCAAGATGCTCGACCACAATGCTTTTCACACGCTCCGCAACGTCGCTCATATCTGTCTTTCCCTTGTCTGCCGCGGCCAGGAAGACCCGGCCGACCTCAGTTTCAAACCCGATTTTTGCGCCGGTCTCCAGCGCGACGGCGCCTGCCTATCACACTTCAACTGGAGAGACCAGCCTATCGTGTCACTTAAATGACCACCCATTTTGTCCCGGATTTCCGGGCTGAGCGGCCAAATCAGATCATTGCCATGCCGCCATTCACGTGCAGCGTCTGACCGGTGATATAAGCCGATTCCGGGGCTGCCAAGAAGAGGGTCGCGGCGGCGATTTCCTCCGGTGTGCCCATACGGCCCGCGGGAATCGCGGACAGCAGGCCTTCCTTCTGCTTGTCGGCCAGTGCATCCGTCATCGCCGTTTCGATGAATCCAGGCGCCACGCAGTTGACGGTGATGCCGCGACTGGCGACTTCCTGGGCCAGCGATTTCGACATGCCGATCATCCCCGCCTTGGACGCCGCATAATTGGCCTGCCCCGGATTGCCGGTAACACCGACGATTGAGGTAATGCCGATGATCCGGCCCCAACGCTTCTTCATCATCCCGCGCAGGCAGGCCCGGGACAGACGGAAGGAGGCGGTCAGATTGACGGCCAGAACCTGATCCCACTCGTCATCCTTCATCCGCATGGCGAGATTGTCGCGCGTCAGACCGGCATTGTTCACAACGATATCGACGGCCCCCATCGCCTCTTCGGCGGCCTTGGCAAGCGCGTCGGGTCCTTCCGGATCCGACAGATTGGCCGGCAGCACATGGGCGCGATCGCCCAGATCCGCCGCGACGGCTTCCAGCCGTTCCGCCCGCGTCCCGCTCAGGCCGACAGTCGCCCCGGCCGCATGCAGCGCCTTGGCGATTTCGCCGCCAATGCCGCCGGTAGCGCCGGTGACCAGGGCACATTTTCCCGTCAGATCGAACATGACCGATTATCTCCCAGAAAATTCGTGAATTTCGTTATACCGCCTTGATCAAAGCGACGACAGAAACGCCTCGACATCGGCCGGGCCGTTGATCGCGACGCCGCTGAGGTCGCGGTCAATTCGCTTGGCCAGACCGGACAGAACCTTGCCGGATCCGACTTCAACCAACGTGTCGATCCCCAGCTCCTTCATCGCCAGCACGCTTTCGCGCCAGCGGACACGACCGCACACCTGCTCCACCAGCTGACGCCGGATGGCATCGGGGTCGACGGTGCGCGCTGCCGTGACATTGGCAATCAGCGGAACAGCGGGCGGCTGAATGATGGTTTCCGCCAGGGCGCGCCCCATCTTGTCGGCGGCCGGCGCCATCAACTCGCAGTGAAACGGCGCCGAAACCGGCAGCAGAACCGCGCGCTTCGCGCCCTTCTCCTTGGCAATTTCCAGAGCGCGCTCGACGGCACTCGCCGCGCCGGAGATTACAACCTGTCCCGGGGCATTGTCATTTGCCGCGGCACAGATTTCGCCCTGGGCAGCCTCAGCCGCAACGGCCTCGGCTTGCTCCAGATCCAGGCCCAGCAGCGCCGCCATGGCACCTTCCCCGACCGGCACGGCCGCCTGCATGGCCTGGCCCCGCAGTTTCAGCAGCCGGGCCGTGTCGGCAAGTTCCAGCGCCCGGGACGCCGCCAGAGCCGAATATTCCCCCAGGCTATGCCCGGCGACGCAATCGGCCATGTCGCCAAGAGTTCTGCCGCCTTCGCTTTCGAGGACCCGAACCACGGCGAGGCTTACTGCCATGAGAGCCGGCTGCGCATTCTCGGTCAGGGTCAGATCGCCCTCCGGCCCTTCCTGCATCAGCTTGAAGAGGTTCTGCCCCAGGGCATCGTCGACTTCCTCGAAGACTTCTCGCGCGACGGTGAAGGCCTCGGCGAGTTCGCCGCCCATGCCGATCGCCTGACTGCCCTGTCCTGGAAATACAAATGCGCGGCTCATAAACGTCTCCCTTCCCCGGATCGAACGGTTAGCCCGCTAAGGACCGTGATTTTCTTCGGCGCAGTCATAATCGGCAACGTTCCGGTGTCAAGCGGCGGGCATTTCAGCGCCCTTCCCTACGATGGCACCGTTAACCAAACATTCAGGATAAGGATAGTAGAAATATGGCGCAGGTTTAATGGGCGGGTTTTATCATGGCGGATCTTCCGGCAACCTATGAACAGCGCGGCGTCTGGGCCGGTTTCAAAACCGCCAACATGAATTTCGGGCGGCTGCGCCTCGACAACGGATCCAGCGATCCCAAGGACTGGATGGTTCTGATTCCCGGATTTTCCGGGAAAAAGGAAGCGTCGATGGTTCTGCCGCTGACGCAAGTAAAGGATGCGTTTGGCAACCTGGCCGAAGACGAAATCGAGTTCGTCGATGACATCGTGCAGGCCCCGGTTTCTCCTTTGAAACCGTTGATCAGCCCGGCAGATATTCGCGCAAGCCTGCTGAAGCGCATCCCGCGATTCGGCCAGTCCTTGGCCCAACGCCGACGCGACGACCATCCGACCGAGGCGGAAATCGACAGGACGGTCGAGGCACAGACCTATCTGCGCCTTGTCGTCCAGTTGATGCGGCTGACAGGGGAGGCCTACGGGCAAGCGCAACTGAAGAAGATGACGGTGAATACATACCGTCTTCTGATGAACGCGTCGAAGAGTGACCCGGAAACCGCCGCCATCCAGAACAAGTTCAACAAGGTGATGTTCGAGCATCTTGCGGCGACCATCGGCTGCAGTGTCGAGGAAGCGATGGAGCGGCTGGAGAAGTTTGCCATCGCTATCGCCCCTGCGGTGCAGGTCGATTCGGCAGATGACAGCCTGCAAGGCTGGCTCATCCGTCAACGCAATCGCCTGGGGAATGTACTCAGTGACCTCGAGGACCGACAGGACGATCTGCCCGAACTGTTCAAGACAGTCCTGGGCGACCTGATCTTTCCGTTCCAGCAATTCCTTGGCATCGCGGCTAAGGAACTGGCCCGCGTGGAACGTCGCGCAAACAATCTTCAGTCCAGCCTGAAACGTCTCGACAAGGCCCTGGCCGAATGTGAAGAGGCCAAACTGAATGCCGCGCTCGCCCTGGATGGCTGGCAGCCGATCTGTTCGCTGTTCGAAGCCGCGCTGGCGGCTGACAACGACGAGGATGTCTTCAAGGCGATCGATCTGGCGCTCAAAAATACGCCGCTGGTCCCGCGCGAGGTCGTCGAGGACTTGGAGAACGAACTCACGAACTGGCGCGATTTCAGTTCACGTCAGCGCAAACTTGTCGAAGCGCTGGAAGACTGGCGTACCGGCAAGATCGATCAGGAAATGGCCTCCCGCCTCTGACGGCGCCCGCTCACGGACCGGCCCCCGGACTGCCCACCGACACCGCATCACAGAACTCTTCTGACGCCGCCGCGCCGCGCAGCGGTCGTCAGGAAACGACGCGGGCCGCCGGAATGAACACCAGGGCTACTGTGCCCTTGCCGAGTTCGGACTGCAGACTGAACGTCCCGCCGTGCAACTCGACCAGTTGCTTGACGAGGGGCAGTCCCAGCCCGGCCCCCTGGCGTTTCCGCTCCATACCGGACTCGGCCTGGGTAAATGGCTGCATGACACGATCGATGTCGCGCGCGCTGATCCCGATTCCCTGATCGGCGACCTCTATCGTTACCCCGCGTTCATTGTGCGAAACCTTCACCCTGACAGGGCTGGGCGGCTCCGAGAACTTGAGCGCATTGGTCAGCAGGTTGGTGACGATCTGGCGCATGCGCATCTTGTCGGCGATCAGTATCGGAACGCTGCGTCCGGACTGAATGTCTATTTCCCGCTCATGATTGCCATGAGCCGACAGCGCATCCCGCACGGAATCTGCAATGATGGAGCGGATATCGACGGACTCGCTTTCCAGCTTGATGGCGCCCTGTGAAATTCGGGAAACGTCGAGGAGGTCGCTCAGCATGCCAAGCAGGTGCTCCCCGCTACGCCGGACGATGCCCGCATATTCTACGTAATTGTCGTTCAGCGCCCCAAAGAGCTGCCGTTCCATGGCTTCCGAGAAGCCGATGACGGCATTCAGGGGAGTTCGCAACTCGTGGCTCATATTGGCCAGAAACATCGTCTTGGCCTGGTTCGCTTCATTGGCGGCAACGGCGGCACGCATGATCGTCCGTTCCGATTCCACCTGCTGCGTGATGTCCGTTCCGGTGCCGCGAAAGCCGCTGAACGCGCCATTGTCATCGAAGACCGGCTTGCCCCGCAGAGCAAAATGCCGGTAGTCCCCCTCCGGTGATTTCCGTGAAATCTTTAGGTCCCGAAAGGGCTCACGCTTCTCATAGGCGTCAGACAAGGCATCGATGCCGGCGGTGACTCCGGCTCCGGACAGAACATGGTTCTGTTGGGCGCCGAGGACCGCCTCCCGATCGACCTGGAGCAGGTATTCGACATTCTGGGACACGAAGGTGAATCGCCCGTCGGCGTCCGTTTCCCAGATCCAGTCCGCTGCCGTATCGGCAATGTCCTGGAATCGCGCATTGCTTTGAATCACAGCAGCCTCACTGCGGTCCGCATTCATGGCAATTCTCAGGCCGACGGTAATCGCGATTCCCCACAGGACCACCGACAACGCCAAAATCGCCGCGACCGCTAGGGTCTTGACCTGAAGTGCGATTGCACCGACCGCCGCGGCAAAATCGAATTCCAGCTCGGTAAGGCTCTGATCGAGACTATGGACATCTTCCAGAATGGCCGCCTTTACCGCCGTCCCCTCACCCTTTGCTATCGCGTTGTGCAAACGCTGTCCCGCGGCATCCAGCTGCTGAATTTTCTGATCCGCTTCCTGCCAGATTTCAACGGCCGGACGCATCAGGGCCGTCTCGCCCGCCAATCTGAACATCAGGATCAGAATGGGAATGTCGGATTCATGATTGCGCCCGCGCAACATGCCTTCACTCGCAGCGTTCCAATCCAGGTCCTCTTTCTGCATGGCCTCCAGCGCGGCGCCATCTCCCAAGGGAATATCCATGTAGTACTGGTACCGCTCATACTCAGCAGGATCTTCGCTTATGGCATAGCGCAGCAGGGAGTATGCCGCCGACTTTTGACCGATGGCATAGTATTCACTGCCTGCAGTATAGGCGCGCGTCCCGTCAATCACCGTGATGGTGACGCCAAAAAGCGCAAGCAGCACAACCTGAATGGATAGAAAGACCGTGATCAGTTTAATGATCAGGGTTTTCTGTGTTCGACCCGACTGGGCCCCTACCCCAAAGTACCGCATATGCCTCCGTACAAGCCCGACTGATGGCTGTTCCAGCGACCCCACCCCGCCGCAACGCAGAAGATATACGTCCAAATTCCTCTCATACGGTTAACGAGAGAGGGAATTTCACAATACTCGACCTTGCATTGAACTCAAAATCCGAAACCGCCGAAAAACCGACGCCCCGGCCGATCTCTCGGTCCGGGGCGCCCATCCCTTGCCAGGGTGAAACTCGTCGATTTGCTGATTTATTCCGCGGCGGCCGCTGCCGGTCTCTCGCGACCCGGTTGCACGTCGTCGTTCACGCCGCCTTTCAGAACCGCGGAGCGAATCCACCGGTCTTCGGCCACATATTGCGGGAACTCGTCCCAAAAACCGTCGAAATCGCCGACCTGCCCGTGAACGAACCGGCCATCGCGAATCTGGATAAGGATTTTCTTCGCGCTGAAGGCATCTCCGTCCCGGCGGCAGATGTACCAAAGCGCGACACCTTCGAATTCGAAGGAGACATCCAGGTCGATATCGCCGATTTCCGCGCGATCGTGCAGCACGTAGTCGATCGGATCATCCGGCTGATCCGGGTCGTACAGCGTGTAGACCACAAGATCCGCCAGCACCGAGAGCCGTTTCAACTCCCGGGCGATCAGGTCCGCCATCACCGCCTTCATTTCGTTCGGATCGTTCATCGCGTCATCTCCTTGTTAGGTTGGAGAATCGGGCGATTCGCGAATCGCTTCAAATAAAAAATGTACTATTAACCGGTTTTTATCTAATTCGATTTGAGGCGATCAAATACACACCTCCACTTTGTTGTTTCCCAACTTACCAACGTCGTCCGCAACAGGTCGGCGCGACGAATCGACGATTCTCACCCCGGACAGAAAACGTAGCTTTTCCGCGGGAAACCGCACTATTCGGCTTGCATGGCGTCAGGCCATACCCTATAAGCCGCGCGTCTCGGGACGGGATTTCCGGTCCGGGGCGATACTCCTTGCCGATTTTTCCGGCGCCGAGAGGCATCGGATTAAGAAGTCGGCTAGGGCCGGGCGGCAGAGCCGTCCCCGGATTTCCGGGAACGACCACTGCGCCGGACCGTGAAACAGCCAGAGGGAGTGACATCGATGGCGAACTACGAAACCGTGCTCATTGCACGGCAGGATGTCTCGGCGGCACAGGTCGAGAGCATCACCGACATGGCTCAGGAAATCCTGACCGAAGACGGCGGCCGCATTGCCCGCCGCGAATACTGGGGCCTGCGGGGCCTGGCCTACCGGATCAAGAAGAACCGCAAGGGCCACTACGTTCTGCTGAACTACGAAGCCAAGGCCGAAGCGGTCCATGAAATGGAACGCCGCATGCGTCTGCACGACGACGTGCTGCGTTACATGACGGTCCGCACGGAAGACCTGCCGGAAGAACCGTCCGTGGTTCTGGCGCGCCGCGACGAGCGTGACCGGGATCGTGGTGGTCGCGGCCGGGATCGCGACGATCGCGGTCCGCGTGGTGACCGCGGCCCGCGGGGCGACCGCCCGCAGCGTGACGGCAACGACAGCTCGGAGGGCTAAAACATGGCTATGCGACCCGCTCGGCGGCCTTTCTTCCGCCGCAAGAAAACTTGCCCGTTCTCCGGCCCGAATGCGCCCGAGATCGACTACAAGGACGTCAAAACCCTGCAGCGCTTCGTTTCCGAGCGCGGCAAGATCGTCCCGTCGCGCATCACCGCCGTGAGCGCCAAGAAACAGCGTGCCCTGGCCCGTGCCATCAAGCGCGCCCGTTTCCTGGGCCTCATCCCCTACGTGATCCGCTAAGGGAGGGCTAAATCATGCAGATCATCCTTCTCGAACGGGTGGAAAAGCTGGGCCAGATGGGCGACGAAGTCGCCGTCAAGCCGGGCTATGCCCGTAACTACCTGCTGCCGCAGAACAAGGCGGTCCGTGCCACCGAGGCCAACCGTCGCCGGTTCGAAGCGCAGCGCGCGGAACTCGAAGCCCGCAACCTGGAGCGCAAGTCCGAAGCCGAACGCGTCGCCAAGGACCTGGAAGGCCTGACGGTCGTCCTGATCCGTGCCGCGTCCGACACGGGTCAGCTCTATGGTTCGGTGAACGCCCGCGACATCTCCGACGCCGTTTCGGCCGAAGGCATCAAGATCGGCCGCGGTCAGGTGATGATGGAGCGTCCGGTCAAGACGATCGGAATCTTCGACTTCCGTATTCAGTTGCACCCGGAAGTGATCGTCACGGTTCACGTCAACGTCGCTCAGTCGCTGGAAGAAGCGGAGGCCCAGGCCGAACGCCACGCCCGCGGTGAAGCCGTCGTCGTGACCGAAGCCGAGCGTGCGGCACAGGACATGGCTGAGGAAGCCGAACGCCAGGCGGCGGAAGTCGCCGCGGCGGCGGCCGAACTGGTCGACGATCAGACCGCCGAGAAGATTCTCGACGATGCTGCCGATGTTCTGGAAGACGAAGGCAGCGAAGAAAAGTCTGACGACTGATCTTCGCCAGCCGGCAAGTCCAAGAGATCAGGCGCGGGGAACCTTCCCCGCGCCTTTTCTTTTGCCACCAATTCCTTGTCTGCCACCTCCGGGTCAGTACCCGACGGTGAAGGCTGCCCGCTGGTGTTTCGGCGATTCCGCTTCATCCAGAATGGCGACGGCAAAATCCTCCATGGAGATTGCCGATTGCCCCTCTTCATCGACGATCAGTGTATCGGTTCCGGTTCGGTATCGGCCGGTGCGACGGCCCGGCGACAGCATCGCCGGCGGGCTGATATAGGACCATGCGCCTGTCGTTCGGGCCGTGACCAGTTCAAACTGGTGCTGGCAGGCAATTGCGATGGGCCGAACCTCCGACGGCAGGAACCCCGGCGCAGTCAGGACCGTGTTTGCCGGGTCCTCCGGCAAGCTCAGACGCGCGGCGCCGCCAACGACAATGGTGGGGAGAGAAACTGAATTCGCCGCGTCCAGCACTGACCGTGTCAGGACGATCAGATCCTCCTCCCGGCCTTCTGCCGGCCTCAGGGCGGTTACTACGAGGTCGTGCCCTGTGATCGCTTCCGCGACAGCCTCCGCGTCCTCCGCGTTCACGCCGACCACATGCGCTTCAGGCGCTACGGCTTGTGCCCGGTCCGGACTTCGTACTGCCGCCGTCACCTCATGACCGCGTGCCAGGGCCTCCCCGACAATCCGGCTTCCGACCTCACCATTTGCCCCCAGGACAACAATCTTCATCTGTCTTTCCAATCATGCAGTCGTTCAATCAGCCCTCAAGCCAACTATCTTGACGTCGAGATAACATCATTTATCTTGACGTCAAGGTATTTTCGTGGACACTGATGTCATGGATAAGATCGACGGCATTCGGGAACAGTGGCGGCGCGAGAAACCGCACATGGATACGGCCCCCATGGCACTGATCGGGCGCATCCGGCGCTATGCACAGTTTCTGGGGCAGGAAATGGCCCAGACCTTTGCGGCACACGGGCTGAACGGAGCGGGATTCGACGTCCTGGCGACCCTGAGACGGTCCGGGCCGCCCTACGCCCTCTCCCCCGGAGAGCTGATCGAGGCGACCATGGTCACCAGCGGAACCATGACCAATCGTATCGATCAACTCATCAAGGCGGGCCTGGTGGAGCGCCGACGCAATCCACAGGACGGGCGCGGTGCCGTTATCGCGCTGACAGAGCAAGGCAGGTCCACGATCGATGTCGCCCTGGAAGACCACGCGGCCACACAGGCACGGTTGGTGGCCTCATTCAGCCCCGATGAACGCGAAATGCTGAATGCGCTGATGCGGAAGGGCCTGGAGTCGTTGGATCCGGCTAGCCGATGACACCGTGTTTCTTCGCCATCCGGCGAAACCGAAGATAATCCATATCGAGGCGACGGGCCGCCGCCGCCTGGTTACCGGATTCCGCGGTGAGGGCATCCCGTATCAGCCTGCGCTCCACCTCACCGACGGTTTGGTCAAATCCCCGGGCTTCCGGTACGCACTCCGCGGGTTTGCCCTCCCCATCTGACGGAAAGACATCGATGACTATGCGATCGATCGCGGTTTCGGGGTCGCCGTGCCGAAAGACAGAGCGCTCCACCACGTTGCGCATCTCGCGAACATTGCCGGGCCAGTCATAGGTCTCCATGGCCTTCTCCGCCGCCCTGGTGAAGCCGGGGAAGGAGTGCCACCCCAGATCCCGAGCCATGCCGCGCGCGAAATACTCGGCCAGTATCGGAATATCCAGCGGTCGCCGACGCAGCGGCGGTACCGCGACCACATCGAACGACAGGCGGTCCAGCAAATCCGCGCGGAAGGCGCCCTTCTCGACCGCGTCTCGCAAGTCCTCGTTGGTGGCGCCGATGAACCGGATGTCAGTCGACAGCGTTCTGGTACCGCCCAGCCGCTCAAACTCACCGTATTCGACCGCGCGCAGCAGCTTTTCCTGAACCGCCGGACCCGCCAGGCCGATTTCGTCCAGCAACAAGGATCCGCCATCCGCGCGTTCCAACAGGCCGGCCCGCATTCTCTGCGCGCCGGTGAATGCGCCCGCTTCGTGACCGAACAGTTCGCTCTCGAGAAGATTCTCCGTGAACGCAGCGCAGTTGGCACGGATATAGGGACCGTCCCAACGGCGCGACAGGTAATGCAGGCGCGCTGCGATCAGTTCCTTGCCGGAACCGCGCTCTCCCATGACCAGAACGGGACGGTTCAGCTTGGCCAGTTCCGAAACATGATCCAATGCTGCGACGAAGGCCGGGTCGGCACCAATGATGGTATCTGCGTTTTCCATGATCTATTTCATCATATATGTCATTCATACATATATATTATGGATACAGTAATTGCATCAAACATTCTTAACCTGTTGTTTTTACGGGTTTTTCATTCTGGCATGCCGCTTGCCATTACCGGAGCAGTGCCCGACGGCCTGGCCGGCGGGGTTTTGAGACAGCGAAGGAGTTTGCCCCGATGGGTATCTTTTCCCGAATGACCGACATCCTGAATGCCAACATCAACACGCTGCTGGATCGGGCCGAGGACCCAGAGAAAATGGCGCGGCTGATGATCCAGGAGATGGAAGACACACTGGTCGAGGTCCGCTCCAGCGCGGTGCGCATGATTGCCGACAAGAAGACCATTGTCCGACGGCTGGACGAGGCTGAAGGCGACATGGAGGACTGGGGCAAGAAGGCCGAATATGCCCTCAGCCGGGACCGCGAAGACCTGGCCAAAGCCGCCCTACTGGCGAAAAAGCGACTGGGGGATCATGTCGAGCAGTTGAAGCGCGAGTTGAAATCCGTCGAGGAAAGTCTGGAGAAATACGACGACGACCTTGCACGGCTGCAGGCAAAACTCGACGAGGCAAAGGCGCGACGCAAGTCGATCGAGATCCGTCACACGTCAGCCCGTAACCGCGTCCAGATGCGCCGTACCCTTTACGACGGCCGCGTCGACGACGCCCTTGCCCGCTATGAAAGCCTGGAACGGCGTATCGACGACATCGAGGGCGAGGCGGAAGGATTCGATCTGGGCCGGCGCGAAGATCTGAACAGCGCCTTCGCCGATCTGGAGGCGGAACAGGAAATCGAGGGTGAACTCGAAGCGATGAAGGCCAATATGAAGAAAAAGGGATAAGCCGTCCTTCAAACTGCGGGCCGGTTTGGCATAATCGCGACACAGAGCGTCAGATGCTCACCACACTTCGACAGGGCTCGGCCTTTCGCCATGGATATCTGGATTGTCTTCTTCGTACCGACCGTCTTGCTGATCGGCGTGGTGCTGCCCATGTGGCTGATATTCCACTACATCACCAAGTGGCGGGAACAGAAACGGCGCCATGTCGCGTCGGAGGAGGATTTCCAGGCCCTGTGGCGACTGGCGTCCCGTTTGGAGGAGCGACTGGATACGCTGGAACATGTCGTCGATGACGCCGACCGCCCCGGCGCAGACCGCACACGGCGCCGGGCCCCGCAGTAAAGAGTTGAGTTGAACCGATCCGAACTGACCGCGACGAGACGAGATAGAAACATGACCTGCCCCCATCGGAAATCCCGCCCACACACTGACGGAACCGCGCAGTCGCGCGGATCGCGCGGCGGCTTCGGCCGGAAACTGCACGACAAACTGCAGGCCCTTCACCGGGACCCCGAATATGGAAAGATCGCAGGTGTCTGCGCCGGCCTGGCCCATACTTTCGGACTGCGGCCCATCACCGTGCGCGTTGCCGCCGTGATCTTCCTATTCATGAACCCGCCGGCTGCCATTGCCCTGTACGGCCTCGGATTTCTGTTGCTGAAGCGCAAGGAAGACGTGCCCGCGGCCAACGCGAGTCCAGTCCAGGAGCCGCAACCTCAAACGTCCGATCCCCGTCCGCGAGAAGACGAGGGGCTTCCGGAAAGCCTGAAATTCGAGGCGTTGCGCAAGAAGTTCAGAGATCTGGAACGGCGCGCGGCGGACCTCGAACGCACGGTGACCTCGGAAGACTATGATCTTAAACGTCAGTTCCGCGAGATCTGATCCGATCCGTTACGGCAGCGCTAATGCGCAGGACCGGTTCATTCCAGACGGTGGGCCGGTCCGTCGTTTCCAGCCCCTCAATCCTGCGCAAGCACCTTGGCGATGGTATTCCGCCGATAGGGTTTTTGCAGACCGGTAATGACCCGAATGCCGTTCCCTGCCGCGACCTGAACCAGCGATTCGATATAGTTCGGGGCATTGGCGGACGCGACGATCAGGGCCCCCTTGAATTCATTGGCGACCAGGGACCGTACGACCTCGAACCCGTCGATCGATTCGCTGAGAATGATATCCAGGACAATCAGATCCGCCTTGGCAATTTCCCGCGCCTCGGCGTGAAACTGCGGCCCCTCATGCGGGGCACGTCGTACGGTATACCCCAGGCTTTCGAGGATGGAGCGCAAGACCTCGAAACTCTCGTCGTTATCCTCGACAACCACGGCCGTCATGCTATCGCCACTAATCATGCTTGGATGCCCGCACCCCGGTCATTGATCACTCCATCTCGCATGCCCTGATCCGGCTACGACTTGCACGAGCCATTTACGGTTCGTCGATTCAATTCGTCAAACGGATGCAAAACAAGGGATAATTGCAAAAAATTCGAACCGGATTCGATTTATCGGTTGTTAATCATTGGCGGCTAGGGTTTGCGTGTATCGGGCGACCCTAAAAGTCGGGAGGTTTTACCCATGGTTGTCATGCGCATCATCGCCTTGGCGCTGAAGACCCTTTCTGCCGCCGCGATCCTTGGCCTTGCGGCCCTGACGGGCGCTGCCGGCGCGGCAGAGCCCGTACGCATCGGAACCTCGAAAACGGGCATGTTGGTCTGGCTCGCGGATGCCAAGGGATATCTGGACGGCCTGAACATCGAACTGGAAGAAGTGGGGTCCGGCGTGGTAGCGGCCAATCGGGTTGCCGATGGCAGCCTGACCTTCGGCACCAGTTCCGAATTCGCCTTTGCCAGCAAGATCCTGACCGACCGGGACCTCTGCCTTTACGGAACGATTTCAGCATCCCGCACGACGCGCCTCATCTCGCGCAGCGACAAGATCGGGCCGGCCCCGTCGGACCTGCGCGGCGCCAGCATCGCCGTGACGCCGAACGGGATCGGTCAGTTCTTCCTGTCCCAGTATCTGATCCTGTCGGATGTCGATATAGACAGCGTAACCCTGGTTAGCGCCCGACCGCAGGAAATCGTGGAATTGATTTCCGACGGCAAGGTGGATGCCGCCATGACCTGGGAGCCTCATGTGACCAATATCCGGAAGGCTCTTGGTGAAATCGCCACCGACTACCCGGATCAGGCGGACCAGTATTACTACTTCACACTCCACGGCAAATGCGCGTTGTCGGAGGAAACGGCCGAGACCCTGACCGGCTTTCTGGAAGGACTCCACAAGGCCGAAAACTTCGCACGGGAGAACCCGGACGAAGCAAAGCAGGCACTTGCGGAGCGTCTGGCAATGGATGCCGGATCTTTGGAAGACATCTGGCCGCAGCACTCACTTGCACTCGTCATCCCGCAGGACCTAATCAGTGCAATAGAGGCGGAAATGGCATGGCGGATCGAGAACGATCTGTCGGAAGGGCCGGCCCCGAACGTTCTGGACTTCCTAAGGCCCGACCCGCTCCATAGTGTGGCACCGCAGGCGGTTCGGGTGGTCTACTGATCCGCCGGGGAAAGGATCTGTCACGATGAAGCTTCGGACAAGGGCGGTTTGGCTGGGTTGGCTAGCAATGGCCGCGATTGCCGTCCTTGTCACCGTGAATGCCTTCGCGCTTCTGAGGCAGAGCGATTATGACGAGCGTCTCCGCGGCGTGAATGAGACCCTTTCCGACCTTCGCTACGTGGACGAGCTTGCGTCCGAAATTCTGCAAAGCCCGAATCAGCGAACCGCGAAACAATGGAACAGGCTGCTGGACCGGTTGGACGATCGGTTGGACCAGTTGTTCATGCAGTTGGACATCAGTGAAGGGTTCCAGAACGAGATCCGGGGCCGGCTAAGCGCAATTGACCGGGCTGTCCAGCGCCTGAATGACACTCAGACGAGCCTTAGCCCGGCTGCCAAGAAGGCGCTGGTCGGTCGACTGAGTTCGAACCGCAATGCGCTGTTCACACAGATCGAACGACTGCAGTCGGAACTGGGCGACCGGCGCTCCGCTCTCATCGAGACCACCGGCCTAATCGTTGCGGTCAGCATCTTCTTCGTGGCCGTAATCGTCATCGTTTCCGCAGTCATCCTGCGACGCACCGTTCTGGTTGCCGTCGACGAAATCGGCGGGGCCGTGGAAAAGCTCAAACCCGGCCATTCGGACCCGATCGAGACGGATCGAAGCGATGAAATCGGTGACATGCTGCGCCGGATGGAAGATGCTCGCAAAATCCTGACGCGGGCTTTCGAACGCGAGGCCAGGTCCCGTCAGGCGGCGGAGGATCTCAGCCGCGCCAAGACCTCCTTCATCGCGACCACCAGTCATGAACTGCGCACACCGCTGAACGGACTTCTGGGAAGCCTCTCGTTCCTGGCGCAGTCGGACCTGACACCGGACCAGGCCCGCTACGCGAGGATGGCCCAATCTTCCGGCGATGCCCTGCTGGCCGTCATCAACGATGTTCTCGACTTCTCCCGGATCGAAAGCGGCGGCATTCAACTGGAGGATATCGCGTTCCTGCCGACCCAGGTCCTGAGCGACTTCGCATCGATGTACTCAATGCTCGCGGAGCAGAAGAATCTGGAATACAGCGTCACGATCGATCTGGAGGACGACTTGGCCCTGCATGGCGATCCGGAACGCATTCGGCAGATACTGAACAACCTGATCGGCAATGCCCTGAAGTTCACCGACAGTGGATCGGTTCGGGTCCAGGCCTGCCTGGACAAGGCGCGCCTCGGCGCCACAAAGAACCTGATCATTGAAGTGTCCGATACCGGAATTGGGATTCCGGAGGACAAGGTGAAGGCGATCTTCGAGCCCTTTGCGCAGGCGGACGGATCGACGTCGCGCCGTTTCGGCGGCTCCGGTCTCGGCCTCTCGATCAGCGCGAAACTGGCACAGGCCATGGGTGGCAATCTGACTGTAACCAGCCAACCCGGCGTCGGGTCCACCTTTCGGCTGACGCTGCCTCTTCGCAAGGCGAAGGTCGAGGATGTGCTTTCGATGGCCCATGTCATGTCCGGAACGGACCTGGACAGTGCTTCCCTGAACGGCCTCCAGGTCCTGGTCGTCGACGATGTCGAGATCAACCGGGTGATCGCGTCCGACATGTTGAGCAAATGGGGGTGTCTGGTCAGCGAAGCCTATGACGGCCGCAAGGCCCTCGAGGCCCTGGAACGATACACGTTCGACGTCGTCCTGATGGACGTTCAGATGCCGGAAATGGATGGCCTGACGGCAACCAGGAAAGCGCGCGAATTCGGGCACGAACTGCCGATCATCGGCATGACCGCCAACGCGTTCAAGGAACAGCGTGACGAATACCTGGCGGGCGGCATGAATGAGGTCGTGTCGAAACCAGTCGACTGGGCGAAACTGAAAACCCGTCTGTTGCAACTCTGTCCCGAAAGGCCGAACCCCAAAATGCCCGGGAAAGACACGGATCCGCGGCAGGTCGCGCCGGAACACGTTCCGCCGTCGCCCCCCTTCCACGACAGCGCCTCACCACTTGCCGATAGCCTTTCCGCCCCCTCCTCCGGCATTACCGTGTCGGCGCCTGCGGTGGCATCGCCCCAGAACGACCTTGACGAGCCGGTTCTGGATATCGCGACGATCGGCTCCCTCAAGGGCATCATGCCGGCGGAAAAACTCGAAGATCTCGGCCTGCGCGCCATCGATCAGGTCTATGAATCGATCGAGACCTTGCGCGCGCCCCATTCTGCGGAGGAGCGCAGCAAGATCGCCCATACCGTAAAAGGCATGTGCGCCAATCTGGGCTTCACGACCTTGACCCGGGTCTGCAAGGAACTGGAGTTCGAATCCAACGAGGACAGGGTATCCGATCTGGTACGACGACTGGACAGCGCAGCGGCGGAAACCCGCCGGGAGTTCACCGCCCTGACCGCCTGAGGGAGGCCGCACAGGAGGCGGCTGCCCCCGATATCCACCTAATTCACAGGGTCGGTTCACACCCGTTCTCCGTGCCAAGATGGCCGACTCGGCGTATGGTCCGAGAATGACAATCGATCCTGCTGAGAGCCCCGGCGGCTCAAACAATGTGCGCCCCCTGCATGGCGACCGCACCAATCAGGACGGCCAGCAAAAGGCCTTCCGCCAGCCCCCCTTCAACGCGGAGGTGGAGCAGGCGCTGCTGGGTGCAATCCTGCGCAACAACCGCGCCTATGAGCCGGCGGCGGATCTCCTGCGCGCCGTGCATTTCTATGTGCCGGAACACCAGCGCCTTTACGAACACATCAAGAAGCTGATCGACAAGGGTCAGGTCGCCAGTCCGGCGACGCTGAGCCATATCGCCGACAGCGACGACATCCTGCGAGAGGCAGGTGGCACGGAATATCTCTACGAATTGGCGACAAACGTCGTCACCGTCCTGAACGCGGCGGAGTATGCGCGCACCATCCACGACCTGCACCTGAAGCGGGAATTGATCGGTCTGGGTGAAGATATCGTCAACGATGCCTATGACAATCACGACATCGACTTCACCGCCAACAAGCAGATCGAAAAGGCCGAACAGCGGCTCTACGACCTGGCCTCCACCGGCGAAGTTGATCGGTCCGTCACCAGCATGGATGTGGCCGCCAAGCGTGCGCTGGAAATGGCGGAGCAGGCGTTCAAGCGCGACAGCCATATCGTCGGGATCACGACCGGCCTGCGCGACGTCGATGAGCGTCTCGGTGGTTTGCACAAGTCGGATCTGCTGATCCTTGCCGGGCGCCCCGCTATGGGCAAGACGGCGCTGGCAACCAACATCGCCTATAACGCGGCAGCGGCGTACAAGAAGATCGTGACCGAGGACGGACGCGAGATCGAGGAAGGCGGCGTCGTCCTGTTCTTCTCGCTGGAAATGAGTGCCGAACAGCTGGCCGGCCGACTGATCTCCACCTGCGCCGGCGTGCCCTCGGACAAGATCCGGCGCGGCGATATCCAGCAGGAGGAATTCGAGCGCGTGGTCGTCGCCAGCCAGGAACTGGGGCGGATTCCGCTCTATATCGACGATACGCCGGCCCTGTCGATCACCGGGTTGCGCCAACGGGCGCGGAGGGTGAAGCGCCAGCACGGCTTGCACCTCGTCGTCGTCGACTATCTTCAGCTGCTTCAGGGGCCGCCGGACAAGCGCATGGATAACCGTGTGCAGGAGGTCTCGGAAATCACCCGTGGCCTGAAAACCCTGGCCAAGGATCTGGAAGTTCCGGTCCTCGCCCTCTCCCAGTTGTCGCGTCAGGTCGAAAACCGCGAAGACAAACGCCCGCAGCTCGCCGACCTTCGTGAATCAGGCTCGATCGAGCAGGACGCGGACGTGGTCAGCTTCGTCTACCGTCCGGAATACTATCTGGAAAAGGAATATCCGGAGCAGCGTCCGAACGAAGCCCCGGAAAAGTTCGAGGAACGCCGGCTGCGCCACGAACAGATGCTGGCGGAAAAGCGCAATATCGCCGAACTGGTCATCGCCAAGCAGCGACATGGCCCGGTCGGTATCGTCGAACTGTTCTTCCAGGGCGAACTGACCCTGTTCGACGATCTGGACAAGGCGCATGAGGCCTACTGACGACCGATCCGCCGAACCGGCGCGTTAGAACTCCAGTTCCCGATTCGACTGTGCCCAGACGCGCGCCGCCTCCCGCGCCTCCTCGTCCGGCATGCCGGTAAAGGCGCTCAGCACCATGCTGGCGGCCACCACGCCTTCGCGCAGGGCCTGCAACCGGGACCCGGAGCGGCTCACCGTTTCCTGCGCGGTTTCGATGAAGGCCTCTACCATCATGCAGGATGTTGACGCATCGATTTCCTGAAGTGACATGCATTCCGCTCCGGCTTTTCGTAACTGGCACTACGAATTTGTCGGGAGTCGGTTGATAAACCGTAAACGCCGAATGACAGTCGAATGACATTTTCTGAGACTGATGAAACTCAGTCCAGCGGTGCCTCGGCCAGGCTGGCGCCCAACACTTCTCGGATCAGCTTGCGGCGCATCGCGGCGGCGTAATCGCCATAGCCGTCGGCGATCTCCACGAAGGAGCCTGGTCCGAACATCACCTGTTCGCGGTAAAACTCCTCCGGATCCGGGTCGGCCCCCTTGATGACCAGGCCATTGACGGTGACTCCTCGGAAGTCGAAGGCATTGTAGGCGTTGGACGGCGCAAAGCCTTCATTGTTGACGCCGTCGCCCGCGACATCGATGACCCGACGAATGCAGCCCGGCGGCGACTTCTTCAGATAGACCGAGGCAAACCCCAACGCATAGCCAAGAGCCGTTGGGAATTCATTGGTGCTGCGCTGAGCGTCACGAATGCGCGCCGCGGCCTGCCCGATCACTTGCAGCGAGTTCAGATGCGTCCAGTCAATCAGAATGCGCTGGTTGCGGCGACCGGACCATTCGAACGCCGAAAGCCAGATTCCCCCTTGTGACAGGATCGCTTCCATCACGGTCGGGTCGGTCAGCGCGCGAGCCAACCCCTCCGACTGCAGTCGGTGTTCCTGATCATCGACACTGGAGGATACGTCGAGCGCCAGCACCAGCGCCAAGGGGCAGGCCGATGCCGGCATGGCCGTCAATGTCAGCATCGCCAGTCCGGCGCAGGCGGATCGGAACATGTGCTTTCCCCCGAAACTATCCAGGGAATGAGACTAGGGTGCCCCCGCTCGGTCGGCAATCCGGCGCCCTTGTGCCCGCATGAGCCATCCGTTCAGCAGGATCGCGGGCAGCGCTACCGCCGCCATGGCTGGGCCCAGCCATGCAGTTCCGGCCGCTTCCAGTACCCAGCCGCCAAGGACGGCCCCTATTCCGATCCCGACATTGCAGACGGCAATGTTCAAAGACCCGGCAAAGGCGGCGGCCTGCGGTGCCTGAACCATGACGCGGACCTGGCAGGCAACGAAGGCGGCGGCATGTGCTGCGCCCCAAGCCGTTAGCATGAGAAAGTCCGCGACCGGGTTCCAGCCCAGCAACACAAGCGCCGAACCGGACAGGGCAAGCACGGCCAGCGTGCCCAGGGTCGCCCGGTCCGGATCGCGGTCCGCCTCCTTCGACGCGAGGGCGTTACCGATCAGGCCCGCCGCGCCGATACCGATCAGCACAACGGAAACGGGACCGGCCGACGCACCAAGCCCTTTGGAAAGAACTGGCGCGATGAAACTGTAGGCCGAAAACATGGCCGCGAATGTCATGAGGGACAGGGCCAAATGGGCCAGCACAGGCCCGGTTCGAAGGATCGACACTTCGCCTGAAATTGCCGCCCTGACAGGTCCCAGGATACGCGGAACCGTTGCCAGTACCGGGAATGCGGACAGAACCGCCGCGCCGCCGAGCGCCAGGTAGATGGCCTGCCAGCCGAGGGCGTCCGCCCCCCAAAGTCCCAGGGGCGTTGCGGCCATGGCCCCGAGGATTGTCCCGACATTCACATGGCCGACCGCGCGTGCGGCGCGCTCCGGCGGCGACAGGTCCATCGCCGTCTTGCTTGCCGCGCTGATGAAATAGGTGAGGAGAGCCCCCTGCACGATCCGAACCGCAAGAAAGACATGAAAGTCCTGAATGAGGGCGGCGATCCCCCCTGCCCCGCCATAAAGCACAAGCCCTAGGGCCAGTCCGGTCCGCGGCCTGATACGGCCCATTCCGAGGGTCAGGGCCGGCCCAAGCAGTGCCGCGGAAAGGGCGAAGGCCGAAACCAGCCAGCCCGCGCGCGACAGGGATATATCAAAATCCCTTGCAAGGGCGGGAAGCAGGCCGACGGCGATGAATTCCGTCAGCACGACGGCCCCGGCGGCGGCGGCGAATGCCGCCACCGCCCGCCTGCCCGCCATCGGAACCTGCCCTGAACCGGACAGAGGCGGATATTCGGTCATGCGTTGACGCCACTGTCGATGGTGAATTCGGCACCGGTCACGGTTCCCGCATCGGGCCCGGCCAGCCAGGCAACGAGGCTCGCCACTTCGGCGGGCTCATTGTATCGACCGATCGACATGATCGAGCGCTGCATATCCGCAAACTCGCCGTCGGCGGGGTTCATGTCGGTATCGGTAGAGCCAGGATGCACCACGTTTATGGTGATCCCGCGCGGACCGAAGTCCCGGGACAGACCCTTGGCGAGACCGATGAGGGCCGATTTGCTCATCGCATACAGCGCGATACCCGGGCCAGGGACATGCTTGGCCAGATTGCTGCCGATGAGGACGACGCGCCCGCCCTCTGCCAAGACCCGATCGGCCGCCAGCATTGCCGCATAGACCGCCCGCACATTGACGGTCATCGTGCTGTCGTAGCTGTCCAACCCAAGGTCCTGCAGCGGGCCGACCTCAAAAACCCCTGCATTGCAGACCAGGATATCCAACCCGCCCATCCGCGATGCTGCTTCCTCGACCGCCGCCGTGACCGACGCATCGTCCCGGTTGTCCGCCCAGATGGCGCTCGCCACCCCGCCGGCCTCGACGATCGACCGTACGACAGCATCGGCCTTTTGGGCGGACGCCGAATACGTCAGGGCCACCTGCGCCCCGTCCGCCGCCAGTTTCCGCGCAATGGCTGCGCCGATGCCCCGTCCGCCACCGGTGACCAGCGCCCGCTTGTCCATAAGGTCCGACATGATCGCAACTCCTTTTCTGTAATGATCGATACATATTTCGTGCCGCTCTTGCCTCACACTGTCAATCGATTTATTTATTGATCGTTACAGAAAGGATTCTGATGGCGGGAAGAGGCAGACCAAGGGGCTTCGACAAGGATCAGGCGCTTCGCCGGGCGATGGACGTTTTTTGGACCCGTGGCTACCAGGGGGCCTCCATGGCGGAATTGACAAAGGCCATGGACCTGACTCCGCCCAGCCTCTACGCGGCTTTCGGCGACAAGGAGGCATTGTTTCGATCGGCATTGCAGCTCTACAGCACGACCGAGGGTTCCGGGATCTGGACCGGCGTAGAGACGGCACCGACGGCCCGTGAAGCGGTAGACGCCGTCCTCCGGGCTACTGCGGAGGCCTTTACCTGCCACGCAGAACCGCGTGGCTGCATGATCGTGCTGTCCGCCCTGCAGAGCGAAAGCCCCCATCCTGAGATCTGCGACGAGTTGAAAGCGTTGCGCACGGCCAATATCGATCTTCTGCAGAACCGCTTCGAACGCGCAAAGGCAGACGGCGAACTGCCCGAAAACGCCGACTGTCGCGCCCTGGCCCTCTTCGTGACGACCCTTCAGCACGGCATGTCGATCCAGGCCCGCGACGGCGCGGACCGCACTGCCCTGAACGCCGTGGCCGACTGCGCGATGGCCGGATGGGACGCGATGGTTCGAGTACCCTGACCGCACCGATCCCTGCCGCCTGTGCAATGACACTTGCACCGCGGCGCCGAAACCGACAAGAACGGTGCCGAACAATCCTTTGTCCAACTTTGGATTCCTGAATGACGCAATCGACCGGGTTTGCCCACAGTCCGACGACGTTGACCGTCGATCTCGACGCCATCGCCGAGAACTGGCGGATTCTGCGCGACAGGACGGTGCACAAACGGGCGGCTGCGGTGGTCAAGGCGGACGGCTACGGGTTGGGCCTGGCGCCGGTCGCGCGGACGCTGGCGGCGGCCGGGTGCGATACATTCTTTGTCGCTCACCTGGATGCGGGCCTGGAACTGGCTGACATCTTCGCCGACCGGAAGCCGCGTCCCCGAATCTGCGTCATGAACGGTCTGATGCCGGGGCAGGAAGCCGTCTACAGCGACAACGATCTGTGGCCCAGTCTCAACGATCTGGGACAGATCGACTTGTGGCGGGACCATTGCCGACGTCTGGAGACACCGTTGTCGGCCACACTGCATTGCGACACCGGCATGAGCCGAACGGGTCTGGACCGTCGCGAAGCGGAGACCTTGATTGCCGAGCCGGACCGGCTGTCCGGGATCGGCCTGCGCTTTCTGATGTCCCATATGGCCTGCGCCGACACACCGGTTCACCCCATGAACCGTGAACAGCAGCTGCGTTTCGCCGATCTGGCCGCACGCCTGCCCAAACCGTCGGAAGGCGCAATGCTGGCGGCCTCCAGCGCCACGTTCCTGGGACCGGACTGGCATTTCGACTGGATCCGGCCCGGTGTCTGCCTCTACGGCGTGCGACCCAATACGGATGGTCCAAACCCCATGCGCCCGGTGATATCTTTGGACTCCCGGATCCTTCAGGTCCGTCAGATTGACGCTTCTGAGAGCGTCGGATACGGTGCCTCGCATCGGGTCGAAGGACCGACGCGCATCGCCACTCTTGCGGTTGGCTACGCCGACGGATATCTGCGCTCCCTAAGCAACACCGCCAAAGCCTTTGTGGGAGAGGTGGAAGTGCCGGTGGTCGGTAGGGTTTCCATGGATCTAATCACGTTGGATGTCTCTGCCCTGCCCCATATCGGGCCGGGCGACAGCGTCTCCCTGATCGGACCGCATCAGGATGTGGACGCAGTGGCGGACCAGGCCGGCACGATCGGATACGAGATCCTGACCTCTCTGGGCCCGCGTTACGCCCGGCACTATATTGGAGGCGCTGCGTGAATCCGCTTCGCGTCATCGGCGCCGCCTGCCTTCGCTTCCTCTCGGCAACCGGTCGCCTGACCGTCTTTGCGCTCAGCGGTGTTAGCCACTGCGTCCGGCCGCCGATCTACCCCCGGCTGATCGCACGCCAGATGATCGACATCGGCTACTATTCGCTGCCTGTCGTCGGCCTGACCACGCTGTTTGCCGGTATGGTGCTCGCGCTGCAGAGCTATACCGGTTTCGCCCGATTTTCCGCGGAAGGCGCGATCCCGTCCGTCGTGGTTCTGTCGATCTGCCGGGAGCTGTCGCCGGTTCTGGCCGGTCTGATGATCGCCGGCCGGATCGGCGCCGCCATGGCAGCCGAACTCGGGACCATGCGCGTGACGGAACAGGTCGATGCGCTGGAAACCCTGTCGACGAACCCGATGAAGTATCTGATCGCGCCGCGCCTGATGGCCGGGGTTACGATGCTGCCGCTTCTGGTCCTGATCGGCGACATCATGGGCGTCTTCGGCGGTTTCGTGGTCAGCGTCTACAAGCTGGGCTTCAACGAACAGACCTACCTGATCAACACCTGGAATTTCCTGCAGGCGCAGGACGTGATTTCCGGGCTGGTCAAGGCGGCGGTCTTCGGTTTTCTGGTCGCACTGATGGGCTGCTATCATGGCTTGCACAGCCGCGGCGGCGCGCAGGGCGTGGGGGCGGCGACCACCAATGCCGTGGTCAGCGCGTCGATTCTGATCCTGATCGCCAACTACCTGATCACCGAAATGTTCTTCGCGACATGACCGATGCCAACGCCACAGTGCCGAAGATCCGGCTGACCAACGTGCATAAGCGCTTCGGCGCCAAGCATGTTCTTCAGGGTTTCTCGCTGGATGTCATGCCGCAGGAATCCGTGGTAATCATCGGCGGATCCGGCACGGGCAAATCGGTCATGCTGAAATGCATTCTGGGCCTGTTGAGTCCGGATGAAGGCGAGATCGAGATCGACGGTCAGCCGACGGTGAACCTGTCCAGTTCGGAGCGCGAGGCGGTCAATGCCAAGATCGGCATGCTGTTCCAGAACGCGGCCCTCTTCGACAGCCTTTCAGTCTGGGAGAACGTCGCCTTCGGCCTTATCCAGGGCCAGCGCATGAAGCGCAAGGCAGCGAAGGAAATTGCCATCGAGAAGCTGTCGCAGGTCGGTCTGGGGGCGGATGTCGGCGCCCTGTCACCGGCCGAGCTGTCCGGCGGCATGCGCAAGCGCGTCGGCCTGGCCCGCGCCATCGCCGGCAACCCGGACATCATCTTCTTCGACGAACCGACAACCGGTCTGGACCCGATCATGGGCCATGTGATCGACAACCTGATCGTCAAATGCGTGAAGGAGGTCGGCGCGACGGCGATTTCCATCACCCATGACATGCCCAGCGCTCGGCGCATCGCCGATCGCATGGCCATGCTCTACAAGGGCGAAGTGATCTGGAACGGCCCCGT